>NZ_BCQI01000010.1 GCF_001544355.1 Alicyclobacillus acidiphilus NBRC 100859 | reverse complement strand
TCACAGACGCTTAAGTGACTGAATCATCGCCATTCTGGGGGAATGGAAGCAAATAAGCGGCCTGAGGCCGCCTATTTGCCAGCCAACCGGGCCATTTCACCGAAATAAGCGGCCCAGGGCCGCCTATTTGCCCCGGTCGGTGACCCTGTCACTCCACGGGTGACCCGGTCACTCCCCGGTCGGTGACCCTGTCACTCCGCGCGCGCCGCCGTAACGGTACTTTTGTCCCTTACGCCGCCCCCATGTTCGCCCGCGGCGGGGATGGAGTCCCGTTTCTCGCCCTCAGAGCCCTTGCTACACATGGTCTTATTCAATCTGCAACGCCTAGGAGGATGCTCATTGGTTCGCAGCCTAATGCAAAATCGCAATTATCTGACACTCATGATTGGACAGCTTGTATCGACATTCGGGAACAACCTGTACGCCATCGCGCTGCCTTGGTTCGTGTATGCGACGACGGGATCGAAGGCCGATCTCGCCATCGTCAGCATGGCCGGCGCTCTGCCGCAAGTGCTCGGCCTCTTCACAGGCGTTTTCGTCGATCGTTGGCCGAAGCTGCGCATCCTCATGTTGGCGGACGTCATCCGCATGATTCTGTGTGGATGCATGGCAGCCATCGCGGCATTTCGGCCGGCGCTCTGGCCCATCGTCATTTTAACATTGCTGCTGCAAGTCGTCGGTACGTTTTTTGGACCGGCCGCAGGCGCCATTGTTCCGAGTATCGTCAGCCAAGACGAAATCTCGCAAGCGGTCGGTTTCGAACAGTCGACCACAGCCACAGTCCAGCTTCTTGGCATGCTCTCCGGCGGTAGCCTGCTGTCCGTCCTTGGCGCGCCGCTGCTGTTCGCGTTCGACGGCATCTCGTTCGCCGTGTCCGCTATCAGCGTGTGGCTGATGCCGTTCCGCCGCACCTCGGAGGCGACCGCTTCGCCGAAGACGTCGCATCCATTCTGGTCGTCCTTTCGCGAAGGTCTCCAGATGTTCGCGCGATCAAAATTTCTCCTGCTGACGCTGATTGCGGCTTCGTTCGTCAATTTCGCGTTTGCGCCGTTCGATCTCGTCCTGACGGCGTGGGTCAAAGGCCCACTGCATGGTTCCGCGTTCGATCTCGGCCTCGTCAACGCTTCCTTTTTTCTCGGGGTCATCGTCGGCGGCGTGACGCTCAACGCGATCATGAAGCGCTGCACGATTCGCTGGATCTTCTTCGTGTCGCTCATCTCGACTGGATTGGCCACGGGTTTGATGGGGATTTGGGTGAGCGCCGTCGTGGACTGCCTAATCGCGCTGTGGATGGGATTTATGATTGGTACGCTGAACGGAGGATTCTCTGCCTTGGCAAGTCGATACATTCCTGCGGAGGCCCGAGGTCGGGCGTTCGGCACCATTGGCGCCTTGTTTTCGATGGCCACACCGCTTGGCATGGCCATCTTTGGACTTGTGATCACGCACAGCCCGCTGCGGGACGCGCTGTTTGCCATGGGATCCCTCGGGACGGCGGGCGGACTGCTGTATCTGCTGCCGATTCGCGAGGATCTGGCCAACGCGTTTTCGCCGCGCGGTGACGACACGCCCATGCTCAACGCCGGAGAGACGCCACAAGCTTCGCCATGACGGAAACTGCGGTGTCGATGTCGGAACGAGAAACGTCCTTGTGTGTCACGAATCGGATTTGCGTGGGTCCGAACGCGCTCGCCAATACGCCGTCCCGCCTCAGCGCGCCGACGAATTCGTCGGCGGTGCGCCCTGTATCCTCCACGTCGCAGATGACAATGTTCGTCTGCACGGTCTCCATATCGACGCGAACGCCAGACATGGCAACCAGTTGTTCAGCCAAGTGACGGGCATTGGCGTGATCGTCCGCGAGGCGTTCGACCATATTGGTCAACGCCCAAAGACCTGGCGCAGCAAGGACACCGGCCTGCCGCATGCCGCCGCCAAGCCGTTTCCGCCAAACCCTCGCTCTATCGATGACCTCCCGCGACCCGACCACCAACGAGCCGACTGGCGCCCCCAGGCCTTTCGACAGGCAAAATTGCACGGTGTCGACGTGCGACGCCCATTCCCGTTCGCCGATGCCTGTCGCAACGACGGCGTTGAACAAACGCGCGCCATCCATGTGCACGGCCGCCCCCGCGGCGTGGGCGATTTCGTGGATCTCTTGCAACGTCGCGATGGGCGTGATGGTTCCGCCAGCTCGATTGTGCGTATTTTCGATACAGACGAGTGCCGTTCGCGGCTGATGGATGTCCTTGTTGCGAATCGCCTGGCGGACGTCCGCCGGACGCAGCACGCCCCTGTCGCCCGGGATTTGCCGCGTTTGCGCACCGGCGATGGCGGAAATGCCAGCCGCTTCGTAGAAAAACACGTGAGATTCGGCTTCGGCGATCACTTCGTCTCCACGTCCGGCAAACGACGCAATCGCCACTTGGTTGCCCTGTGTGCCGCTGGTGACGAACAACGCCGCTTCTTTGCCGAACATGTGAGCGGCGAGTTCCTCCAATCGATTGACTGTCGGGTCTTCGCCGTAGACGTCGTCTCCAACTTCCGCCTTGGCCATCAGGCGGCGCATCTCTTCCGTCGGTTTGGTCACCGTATCGCTTCGCAAGTCAATCCGCTTCGCCATGATTCTCCTCCACTTTTCCTGACCGACTGTCAGCCAGCCGATGCTCTTCCATCATTTGCTGTGTTCCGGAATTTGATAGGCGGACGACGTCTTCCAATCTGAAGGAATCGCCGTCGACGTCCACCCCGATTTCGGCATGAACGGTTCGTGATGCTCGTTGAAATAGGCATCGATCATCTGGCGCGCGATCACGGCCGAGAACTGCGCACCGTAGCCGCCGCCGGGAGCCATCACCGCGACCGCGACAATCGGGTTGTTGAGCGGCGCGTAACAGATGAACACGGAGTTGTCGGTTGGCTTGCCGTGAATGTAAATCTGTGCCGTTCCTGTCTTGCCCGCAGCCTGATAGTGAGCCCCCGCGAAGGCCGAATACGCCGTACCGGAAGGATTGGATGTCACGCCGTACATACCCTGCTTAATCAAAGACCACTGTGCGGCCGTCGCGTGAACCGTACTCTGCACAACCGTCTTCGCTGTCTTGATGGGGCGGCCGCCCGTATTCGGAGTCGTATTTGCGCTGTAGACGCGTTCCAGCAAGTGCGGCTGCAGCCGTTTGCCCTGGTCGGCCAGGGTCATCACGTACTGTCCCAACTCCATCGGCGTAAACATCTGCGACTGACCGATGGCCGCGTCCGCCAGACTGGCTGGAGAGCCATAGTTGACATACCGCCCCGTCTTCTTGATCGATTCTTCACTCGCCTTCAGGTCGTACGGCACCTGCGCGTTCTGTTCCCGCGAGTCCTCAATGTAGAACGAACCAGAACTTTCATAAGGCAAGTCGATCCCGGTCTTCTGCCCGAGGCCGAAGTCGACCTCTCCCTGAAACAGTTGATTGATGCCCTTCGCAAAATCTGTATCCAAATAATTTTGGAACGTCTTGTCACTCGAAGGGAAATAGCCACCGCTCGATGTGCTGCTGCCGAACCACTTGCCGAGCCACAATCCCACCTGATAGAAGAACACGTCACTCGACACCACAATCGCTTCGATTGGGTTCACAGCGCCGAAGACAAAGCCTTCGTCCTCGTTTTTGCGGGAGGTTCCGATGTAGATGTAACCATCGTCCTCGATTAAGGTATTGGGTGTGACCACACCGGCCTTCAACGCGGTCAACATGTTCGCCGGCTTGACGGTCGATCCCGGATAGTTGAACGTGTTGATCACGTTGTTCAACTGCGCGCCCGACGTGCTCAGGTAGTTGGCATGCTGGCCGATGGTGCCGTTGGTGAACCAGTTTGGATCCAGGTACGGATAGCTCACCATCGCAATGACGCCGCCGGTCTTGACGTTCAGCATGACTGCCGCCGCGTTCTCGACGGACGTATTCTGCAGGCTCTCAATCTGCTTCTGCATGATCATCTGCGCCTCTGCCTGTTCATGGCCGTCAAGCGTCAATTGAATGTTGTCTCCGTCGACGGGCGGCACCGAACCCACGCTGCCCACGGCGTTGCCGGCAGAGTTGATGGTCACCAAATCGTATCCCGGTTTCCCTTGCAACTCCTGTTCATATTCAGCTTCAATGCCCGTTTGTCCAACTTGCTGGCTGTACAAATAGTTTTTGAACTGCGGCTGTTTCGCTTGTTCCGCCGTCAACGCCCCGACATAGCCAAGCACTTGGCCAGCGAGATCGCCGTTCGGATACTCGCGTATATAGTCCTGGACCACCTGCACACTCGGCAACTGCGATTGATGCTCGACGACAAACGCCACCTGCTTGTCTGTCACACCCGAGGCAAGTACCACCTGAATCTGCCCAGGGCTTCCTTGCATCGTCGCGTACAGCTTTTTCGGCGTCGTGTTCAACACGGGCGCGAGCGTGTTCGCAACCTGCAGGTACTGAGCCTTGGACAACGTCGTGTATCGGTTCATGACGATATTCATCGTCGGCTTGTCCCACGCCAGAACCTGCCCGTTGGCGTCATAGATCCAACCGCGCTGAGGAAGCACGGGAATCTTCGTAAATTGCGTCGTCAGCTCTTGCTGTCGATACGTTTTGCCTTTCACGATTTGGATGTACGAGGCTCGCAAGATCAAAGAGGTAAATGAGAGAAAGACCATACCATAGACGACATTCGTCCTGAATACCCGTTTGCGCAGCCGTTTTTCTTCATCCGAAAGCTGTTCCTTCTTCTTCATTGCATGACCTCGAATCATATGATTAATGTCATCTTAATACATTGACGAATACATTGACGACCCAATCAGCGTATCTATTTCGTCTATTTCTATACTGTCAAAAGTTTGTCAAAAGAAGATAGGCCTTTGCCATCGCGAAACGTGTGACTCTGTTCAGACTCTCTCAAGTCCGCCGATCATACGCTGGAAAAATCATCATGCCACTGTTCAACCTTGAAATGATGTTGTTCCCGTCGCGAATGTGCCATAGGACTAACTATTTCGGAGCGCAGATTTGTATAATAACGGTGAACCAATCGCGCGGTACCCGCGCGGCGATTTCATCTTTTCGAAAGAAGGCATTCAACATGTCCTGGGTGGAATGGGTGCAATGGCTACCTTGGCGGACGTGGGTGGAATCTGTGCACTGGCAGATTCTCATTCCATGGATCACATTCGCAATCTGGGCTGTGATCTTCATTCGCACGATACCCGATCTCGTGCGGACGCCTCAACTGTCACGAATTGAGCAACCGGCCACTCGCATCGCGCAAGCCGCGAACGCCCGTCGGGCGCAGGACAAGGTCTCCGTGATCGTGGCGGCGCGCGACGAGTCATCGCGGATCCGTCAGACGGTCGAATCGCTGCTCCGGCAAACGTACGGCAATCTCGAACTTATTTTAGTCAATGATCGCTCCACCGACGAGACGGGGCCCGAGATCGATCAACTGGCAGCGCAACACCGTGAAATCAAGGCCATTCACATCCGTGAACTGCCTCCCGGATGGCTTGGCAAAAACCACGCGCTGTACGTGGGCGCGACGGCGGCCTCAGGCCAATGGCTGCTGTTCGCGGATGCGGACGTCTGGTTTTATCCGGATGCCATTGAACGAGCGATGGATTACGTGCACCGCCACAATCTGCACCACCTGACGGTTGCCCCGGCGTTGATCGCCCAAGGCTATTGGCTCCGGCTGTTGACAGCGGCATACATCTTCAATTACGTGCTGTTCAAACGTCCGCAAAGCGCGTACCGGCCACGCGCCAAAGCGCATGCAGGCATCGGCGCGTTCAATCTCGTCGAACGATCCGCCTATCATGCCTGCGGCACGCACCAAGCCATCGCGCTGCGTCCTGACGACGACCTGCACTTGGGCAAGCAGATCAAGCGCAAAGGATTTCGACAACGGTTCGTGATCGCTCGGCAATTCATTGAAATTGAGTGGTATCCCAACCTGAGAGCGATGATCGTCGGCATGGAAAAGGCGCCGCTGCCCGCCTTTCGCTATTCGGCGGGACTCTTGTTTCTCAGCATGATCGTGATGATGGCACTCTACTCGACACCTTTCATCGGCGCCTTGGCCAGCAGTGGCTGGACGCGGCTTATCTACCTGAGTGCCCTGGTGATGATGGGTATTTTGTACGAACTGAACGCCGTGTTTCTCCGGTTTCCGAAACACCAGTTTCTGATTTTACCGCTTGGTATGGCCTTATACGCTTTTTCCTTCAGCCGTTCGGCAGTCATGGCCCTGAAGCGCGGCGGACTCGTATGGCGCGATACCTTCTATACACTGCGAGAACTCCGCCGCGGGATGTAAAACGTAAAACGCTGAAGCGAATTCTTCCCCACAAACACAGAAAGCGGACAGAGCCATTCGGGAAGCTTGAGCAAGTTCCCGAATGGCTCTGTCCACCTGTCTGTTACCGATTACGATTTGATATACCGCCGCGCGCCGATATACTTCGGTCCCCAATAGGAATTGAATACGCTGTCGATGGACACGCCCATATCCTGCGAGTCGACCATTAAACCGTTTCCGATGTAGATGCCCACGTGCGTCGCACCCGGAGCATACGTGCTGAAGAACACGAGATCTCCAGGCTGCAAATCGTTCTCGGATACGGGTACGCCAGCAGCAAACTGCTCTTCCGAAGTACGGCTGATGTACACGCCAAAATGAGCCATCACGTACTGCGTGAAGCCGGAACAGTCGAATCCGCTCGGCGACGTGCCGCCCCAAACGTACGGCGTCCCCATGAACGATTCGGCAAACGCGATGATTGCCGATGGATCCGCAGTTACCAAACCGGCCGCCTGCTGTTGGACATATTGCGTATTGCTCTCTTGCTCTTCCGCCTCTTTCGTAGCCTCTTCAATCGCTTGAATGTCGGACTGTGTCAGTTGAATTTGGCTTTCGAGCATCCCTTGTTGTGCCTGCCCGTTCTGAATGTCGTTTTCGACATTCTCCAAATCACTTTCACGATGTGACTTCAACGTCTCGTCGGTTTGCTCGAGCGCTTCCAACTGCGACTGAACTTGTGCCAGTTGCTGCTCCGACGCCTTCACTTGGTTCTGCTTTTGGATAATGGACTGCTGCAGGGCCTTGACGTTGTTGACAACCTGATTCTGGGTTTTCGATACAACGGACAAGTCGTACAGCCTCGACAGGAAATCGCTGAAACTCGTCGCGTTAAACAGCACCTCGAGGTACGAAACATTGCCATCCTCATATTCACCGCGAACAATTTCAGCGAGCTCGTTTTGCTCCTGAGTCAACTCCGCCTGATTTTTCACCAGGTCCTCATCCAATTGTTGTTGCTGCGCCTTCAGTGCCGTCATCTTGACAGAACTCGATTGAATCTGCGCATCAACCGCGTGAATGGAATTGTTATATGTAGCGATGGCGTTCTTCAACATCAGCGCTTTCGACGCGTCGGTCTGAACCTGCTTTTCGATAGACAATTTTTGACTTTGCAGTTGTGACAATTTCGCTTGTTCATCCGCCAAGGAATCAGCTGAAACGGATACCGGATAGAGTGCGATAGAGACAACGGCAACAGTAGAAAGCCCCATGGTCACTTTGGATTTAATCGACATAGCAGCTCCTCTTACAATTCGATAACGTTCTATCTCTGCGAACGGCTGGTTCACGAATCCCTACCGAAAAAACAACCTGCACCTCTAGACGATGGTTCGCTAAAATTGCTTGTGTTTCTAGCAAATTCGACAAGCTTAAATTCGACACATTGCGCCGATCTCCTCCCTGGCGGCACACTCGAATTTCGCGAATTTTGCGGGATTGCCAATGAAATCACATATTGGAACGATGATCTCCAGCACACGGTCGTTGGCGAATCGTACAAGTTCATGTCTGGCGGTGTACAATGTAAGCGGTTCGTTTGAGGTTTTTTTGAGACAATCTTAAAGAAGGCCATTGGTATCGTGAGCTAGTGCCTGGCTCTTGAAACGCCTCGTTAATCCTTGGGTTTTCAATCGACTTTCAACGATTGACAGGTAGAGTCAGAAAGGAATTACCATGCTCGAATGCTATTCTCAGGGAGAGTGAACGACGATGTTGGATGCGCCAAACTTAGGCCTCGAGCTGCCACAACGAGAAGCGAAACCAAGACAATCCGGGTGGACCATTATTATTGACAATGGTGTTCCACTCCGCGAGTTTGAAGATGTGATGGACAGCGTCGGCACCTACGTTGACGTTGTGAAATTTGGTTGGGGTACCTCGATTGTGACGCCAAAACTCGAAGAAAAGATCCAGTGCCTGAAGAATCACGGCATTGATTATTTTTTTGGCGGCACATTGTTTGAAAAGTACTACATTCAGGGAAAGACCGAACGCTACACGGAATTTTGCCTGCGACACGAATGTCGCTATGTCGAAATTTCCAACGGAACAGTGCCCATGTCGAACGAAGAAAAGTGTGAATGGATTCATCGATACGCACAACACTTTCAGGTGTTGAGCGAGGTCGGTTTCAAGGACGTCAACCAATCGCTGATGCTTCCGCCGAATCGTTGGATTGAGTACATTCGGGCCGATCTCGCTGCGGGAGCCATCCGAGTCATCACGGAAGCCCGCGAATCTGGAACGAGCGGCATTTGCCGAGAAGACGGAGAATTGCGTTTCGGGTTGATTGAGGAAATCCTCGGCGCTGGCATCGATGTGAACTCGCTCATCTTTGAAGCCCCAAACAAGACGCTGCAAGCCTATTTTATTGAAAAGGTCGGACCGAGCGTCAAC
Organism: Alicyclobacillus acidiphilus NBRC 100859; assembly: GCF_001544355.1. Classification (GTDB taxonomy): domain Bacteria; phylum Bacillota; class Bacilli; order Alicyclobacillales; family Alicyclobacillaceae; genus Alicyclobacillus; species Alicyclobacillus acidiphilus. The sequence goes on along the minus strand of NZ_BCQI01000010.1, from coordinate 85,535 downwards.
TTGGCGAACGTTCCGTTTGCACATATCATTCCATTGGAGACACTTCGACTCGGACTTCGCTCCGATACACTGATGCTGTTTGAAGAAGGAGGCCTTCACCATGCGTGACCCGAATAACGTATTTCACTTGGCTATCCCAGCCAAAGACTTGGACGAGACGTTCGAATTCTACGTCACCAAGCTCGGATGCAAACTTGCCCGTCGTTACGCTGACCGAATCACACTCGATTTTTTTGGCGATCAAGTAGTGTGCCACCTGTCTCAAGACTATGATCAACAAGTGAAGATGTATCCCCGTCATTTTGGTGTGACATTTAAGGACAAGCAGGAGTTTGACAATCTGTACAAGCTCGCCAAACAACGCGAGATTCCATTTTTCCAAGACTTATCGAAGCGTTTCCAGGGCAAAATCGAGGAACACGAGATGTTTTTCTTGCAAGATCCTTCGAACAATCTGCTCGAATTTAAGTACTATCCAGATCCCCGCATGATGTACTGATTGACCAGTTCAATATATCGACTGTCGCTCCCCTGCCGTTCACGCGGCAAGAGGGAGCGGCAGTTTTGTTTCACCGCATCCACAAATAACTTCACAAATCAAGCGCTGCCGGGAGCGGACTGCTTGTCGCAGGCCCCGAACAGCGCTTGATTTGCTGAAACGTATACGAAATGGTATCGGCTGTTCCCGTCAATACGCCATCAATAGCCGAAGGGCGTCGTCGAATTGAACGGGTCAAAACCACCGCCGCTGCCACTGCCTGATCCGAACGGCGTCTGGAAGCCGCCGCCGTCGGAGTTGTTGCTCGCGCTATTATTGTCACCGCCGCCCGCAGCCGTTGTGTTGGGCGATTCCTGCGATCCCAATGGAACATTCAGCGTCAGCTTCGTTTGTCCGCGATACACGGTAACCTTGACTACCTGCCCCGGCTTCATGGCGAACAGGTCGGTCCGCAAATCTGCCATGGTTTGCACAGTCTTTCCGTTGATCGCGATGATCACGTCCCCGGCCTTCAGACCTGCCTTTTTCGCTGCTGAAGATGTTACGGACTGCACGTAAAAACCGTAATCAACCGGGATATTCGACGGAATATACTGCGACGGTACCGTGGACAAGTCGATGCCTTCAACCCCGAGCGCCGGATGAACAGCGTGACCCGTCTGCATGATCTGATCTGCCACATTCAGCACTTCGTTCGACGGAATGGCGAAGCCCATGCCTTCGAAATCCTGCTCGACGATTTTACTGCTGTTGATGCCAATGACTTGGCCGCTGGCATTCAACAATGGACCGCCGCTGTTTCCTGGATTGATGGCTGCATCCGTTTGAATGACCGATTGATAATCCAAGGTGCTGTCGCTATCGGGTTCTTCAACAGGCATCATGCGCTGATTGCCGCTGACGATACCGGCGGTAACCGTATCCGCGAAGTCCAAGCCCATCGGCGTCCCGATCGCGATGGCGGGTTCCCCAACCTGAATGTCATCGGAGTTCGCGAACTGTGCGGGTTGCACATGCGCGAATGTGGAAATCGGCACTTTCAGCACGGCCAAATCGGTGAACGGGTCAGTTCCGACGACCGTGGCAGGTACCTGCTTATTGGTACTGAGAACGATTTCCACTTTTGAGCCGCCTTGCACCACGTGATTGTTGGTCACGATATAAGCATTTTTTCCGTCGTTATGGAAATAGACTCCCGAGCCGATGTCCGACTCCTGCGTCTGTGACTGCTGCGTAAAGAAATCGTCGGTGGTCGTGTAATTGACCACGGCAACCACGTCGGGCTCCACTTTCTTAAACACCTGTGTAATATCGTCATTCACGTTGACGTTGACAGACATCGGCGCACTCGAATTGGTTGTCGATTGTGAAAGCGAAGTCGTCGGTGTTGCGGTTGGCGAGTTGACGTTCTTGATGATCGGTGTGACCGCTAGCGTTGCGCCGGCCCCAACCAACGCTGACACAACGACTGTCGCTACCCATTTCAGGGAATTGGCAGACTCGCGGAATACGCCGTTGTCTCTCCTTGAACGATAGTATCCCATCGGATATTCCACACCTTTCGTCGACAAGTGACTCAACCGATGTCTGTAGTATGCACCGTGAATATTGAAACAGGCTCGAAATCAGTTTCGTTCCGCAGTTTCCGCGATTTCCACAAGTTGCGCCGCGGTTCGCCCACTCCGCACCGCGCCTTCCAAACTCGCGGGCCAGCCGGTGTTGGTCCAGTCGCCCGCCGCGTAGAGGCCAGCGATGGGCGTCTTTGCGTCCAGACGCGAAGTCCACGTGTTCGGCGCCGCCAAAAAGGTGGCATGGGGCTGCCACACGACCGAGGCGTGGCGGAGTTTGGCAGAACGCGCTCGGGGACACGCCCCGGCGATGGCGCGGGTGACCCGCGTGACGATCTCGGCGTGATCGAGCGACCGAAACGCGCCCGCGGCGGACACGGACACTGATAGCCAGCGCCCATCCCGACGCGATTCTGGCAATAATCTGCCGCGATTGAACACAAACATGCCGCCCATCTCGGTTGAAGCGAACACCTCGTGATCCGTCACTGGTTCCTCGTATTCGAGGAAGACATTCAGGATCGGACTCCACCGCAGTCCTTGTACCGCGGAGAACGGTTCGCGCAGGCGCCAATCCTCTGGGAGCAGATTGATGAACGCGTCCTGCGGGACCGTCGAAATGACGCGCGAGGTGGGCACGTTCGATCCGTCGCGCAGGCGCAAGCCAACGATCCGTCCATCTCGAACGTCGAGCCTTGCGACCGACGACGAGTAGTGAACGCGAACGCCTCGTGCCTGGAGACGGGCGATGGCTTCGGCGGCGAGATCGCCGAGCGGCCGAGTGAAAAGACCGAGACGCGCCCGCTTCCAGCCCGCCACGACGCCGATGCGGAACGATTCAGCCGCCAAGCCTGCGCTGATCTCATCGACATGCCCGTTCAGGACAGCCGTCCCAACCAAGTCCCACAATAATCCGATGGTGTCTTCCGACTGCCCCATTTGGCGCAGCCAGTCACCGAAGCTCTGCGCATCGAGGGCCATCGCGTCCGGATGCAGAAAACCAGGCGCGGCCCGCATGGCCCGAATGCGTTCGCGAAACGGAAGGTGACCATAGCGAAGCAGTCCTGGCAACAGGTGTAGCGGCCCGCTCAGGCGGCGACTCGACACATGCTGCAACTTCCCGCCATGATAGATCGGAATGTCCAGCAGCGGCTGAAACCGGAATCCCCCGCGCACGTCGAGCCGATCCAGAAGACCCACGTATTCGTCGCAACAGCCCAACAGCACGTGTTGGCCATTGTCCAGATCGAGACCCGATTTGCGGTCGACAAAGGAAAACGCGCGCCCTCCTGGATAAGGCGTGCGTTCGATCACGGTGATGGCATCTCCTCGGACACCACGTTCCAGCAAGGCCTCGACGGCTGCAATGCCAGCCCAGCCTGCTCCGATTACGGCTATACCGTCGCTGACGCGTTCCATAGTGCACCCCAGACTAACCTTAATTTACGAGACGATGACAAGCTCACTTTCTGGTCAAACACGTCGAAACCACGCTGCTGAATTTTTTCGAGCAGTTCGTGGTACATCAAAAACAGGACGCGAAGACACCGTAACGAATCGCGATCGATCAACGGAAACAACCGCTTTGCGTTTTGATAATAGGATTCTGCACGGGCAACCTGATCCTTCATCAGTTGATAAAACGCGGGCGTGCGGCGGCGGCTGACGAGATCGTCAACCGAATAGCCGTGTCGTCCGAGCTCCTCCTCTGGCAGATAGATGCGGCCGCGGTTAAGATCTTCCTTTAAATCGCGAAGAATGTTGGTCAACTGCAGGGCCCTCCCCATGTCCCGAGCAAGGGTGAGCGCGAGGGGATCGCGGAAACCAAACACGTGCACGCTGAGCACGCCAATCGTTCCAGCCACGCAATCGCAATACTCTTCCAATTCTTCGCTGCAGTGAAACTGGACCTGCTGCATGTCCATTCGCATGCCCCGAACGAGGCCGTCGAACGGTTCTTTCGGCAAGGAGAATTTGCGAATCGAATCGCCTAAGGCGACCACGATCGGCTCCTCGCTCGTCAGGTAATCTGGACCAAACGCCTCCTGGTACATCCGCTCGGCTTTCGCCAGTTGCCGTTCTGCCTCTTCACCTTGATAGTCGTCCACGGCGTCGTCGCACATGCGGCTCCACGCATAAATGGCGTACATCGCAAACCGTTTCGGAGAAGGCAGCAACCGCATACCGTAAAAGAACGAGCTCCCGGCTTGACGTGTAGCCTTAGCGCAGTAGGCATACGCCTGTTCTACATTCATCCGACGTCATCTCCTTGGTTGGCCGCCCCGATGAGTGTCCGGAAGGCAATCCACAACTTTTGCCTGTTTGAAACCACGGGCCGTCGAATGAACGGATCGTAGTTTTGCGCCCGCAACGCGTCCAGTATCGCTTGGCCGCCCAATCGGTAAAGACGGAGCTGCATGCTTAGTCGTCGAGGTACCATATGTTCCAGTTTGGCACCTTTGGCAAACCATTGTGCAGTCCGATCCACTTCGAACTGGATACAAGCCCGCAATCCGTCTGTCATTCGGCCATTCCAGATGTCGTCCAGCGAAGATCCGAAACGCAGCAGATCGGCTTCGGGCACGTAAATGCGGCCAGCCTTCGCATCGCGGTGGATATCTTGCAGATGGTTCGCAATCTGTAAAGCTGTGCAGGTGTAGTCAGAGAGAGCATAGCGTTCTTCGTCGCGATACCCAAACAACCCCAACACCAATCTGCCGACGGGATCGGCGGAATAGCGGCAGTAGTCTCTCAGGTCTTCCCACGTCGCGTAGGTCTTTTGCGTTTGATCCCGTCGATTGACTTGGATGAGCCGCAAAAACGGCTCATCCGGAAGTTCAAATTGCGAAATGGTAAACTGAAGCGCGCGAAAGGCTGGCGTTTCCGGTTGGCCGTCGTAACAACGGCGGAGTTCCTGCTCAAACGCGTCCAATGCAGCAAGACGATCCCCATCCAGTTCATCTCCGAGATCGTCCACGCCGCGGCAAAAAGCATAAATAGAACAAAAGTGCGGTCGAATTGCGCGTGGAACGAATCCGGATACGACGGAAAAGTTCTCGTAATGCGACATCGTGAGTCTCTTGCACACCTCGAAATCTGGCTTCAGGCGTTCGGGAATCTCACGCATGCGACGACTACCCCTTCAGCGCGTTGAGGGCATCGCGATACCGCCCCAAAGCGAGTACTGGGAATATTTGACGATAGAGTGTATAGCCCAGATAGAAGTCTTTCGGAAAACCCGTTCCCGTGAAGACCTCTTCGTCCCAACTGCCGTCAGGGCGCTGCGTCTCCGTCAAATACGCCACACCTTTGGTAACAGCCTCTGATTCGACACGCCCGCCAGCAATCAACGCCATCAATGCCCACGCGGTCTGCGATGGTGTACTGATACCGACTCCGGCAAAGCGCTCGTCGTCGTACGAACGGCAATCCTCGCCCCAGCCGCCGTCCTCGTTCTGGTGTTCCACAAGCCAGTCGAGCGATTTTTGAACGAACGGCTCTTTCATATCGACGCCAACGGCCTTGAGAGCCGGCACAACAGCGCCGATACCATAGATATAATTGACGCCCCAGCGTCCGAACCAGGAACCGTCCGGTTTTTGCGCTTGCTTGAGGTAGGTGACGCCTCTTGCAACCACTTTCCACGCCTCGTCGTAGCCGAAGCTGCCGAAGCATTCGAGCACGTGCGCGGTGACGTCCTCCGAGGGCGGATCGATCACCTCGCCGAAGTCGCAGAACGGGATTCGGTTTGGCAAGGTCTTGTTGTTGTCAACATCATAGGCGCCCCAACCGCCGTTCGAACTTTGCATGGCCGTCAACCAGCGGAATCCCGAAGTCATCGCGTCGCGGCGGCGGGCTTCGTTCGGCAGCTTCAATCCATTGAGCGCCCACACCACAATCGCCGTGTCGTCGATGTCGGGATAGTGATCGTTATCAAACTGGAACGCCCAGCCGCCTGGTTTCGTCTTCTTCCGACGGACAGACCAGTCGCCTGGCGTCCGGATTTGCCTGTCCAGCAGCCACTCGCCGGCTTTAACCAACGCCGGATGGTCTGGTGCAAGGCCGCCTGCACGCAAGGCCAGAATACTAAGCCCCGTGTCCCAAACAGGCGAAATGGACGCTTGGAACATCCAGCCGCCATACGGCGTTTCCAGCCCGTACGTGTCGAGGCCTTCCCAGCCTTTGATGAACGCCGGATGGTTGGTCATGTTCAGCACTTTGAGCGCCAACAGCGCGTAGAACCACGGCGGCTGAATCCCGCCCCACGATCCGTCGCCGGCCTGGTGCTCCAAGATCCAGCGAAGCGCATTCTCTTCCGCAGCCTTGCGGAATGGATGGACGGACCAGGATTGATAATGTTTCAAAACCTTGTCCAACATCAAGAAGAATTTCGAATTGCCGCCTTTGGCCGAAGGCGGTGACGGTGGAACGTCCGTCTCAAACAGTTCCGGCACCTGAGCATACTCTGGCAGGCGGAAGACCGGACGATGACTCATGACGATGGTCAACGTGACGATGGTCGGCCGCGCCCACGACGCGAAATCGTAGATATTCAACGGTTGGTTCTTGCCCAAGAGCATGATTTCAGGCGGTACAATCGGAAGCTTGTTCCAATCGTATTGCCCGACGACGGCGAGCCAGAGCCTGGTGAAGACGCGGGTGGACTCCACACCGCCCTTGCTTTGGATGAATGCCCGCGCCCGCTTCATCCGTTCCTCGTCGGGAGAGACCCCCAGCAGCTTCAAAGCGGTGTAGGCCTCGACCGTCGCATTCAAATCCTGCGGACCGTTCGGGTAAATCGACCAGGTGCCGTCTTCCCGTTGTTCGTGAAGCAGGTATGTCTTGACCTTTTCCATCCGTGCCTGGTCCACCTTATCCAAGCAGTGACAGAGCAGGACGTATTCCGCTTCCATCGTGACATTCGTCAACAGCGGCGCCCACCAATAGCCTTCGTCGCGCTGTTGGCTCAATAGAAACTCGACGCCCGCGTCGAGTGTCGTCAAATAAGCCGGTACATCCAAAAGCTGCTTCGACACGCGATTCACACCCTTCCCTATCGTTTCATCGTGATCGGGCAGGCTCCACCGCATTTGCGCGGAACCATTCCACAGCGCGCCGCAACGCGTCCTCGACCGGCGATTGAGGCATTCCAAGTTCCCGAACGGCTTTGGCCGCATCAAAATACATCGGTGTCTTGGCCAGTTGTACGCCTGCGACGGGCGCCCGAGGCGGACGCCGCAAGATAGGCGAAAGCATCCAATCGTCGATCACGGCTACCGACATCGCGAACCAGAATGGCAATTTCACCGTCGGTGGTTTTCTCCCCGCCAGCCGTGCCACAGTCGCGACGAGATCGCCAAAATGCATATTTTGATTGCCGAGAATGTAGCGTTCTCCGCGAACACCGCGCTCGAACGCAAGCAGATGGCCGAGCGCGACATCCTCGACAGCGACGAGATTGAGCCCCGTCTCGACGTACGCCGGCATTTTTCCCAACATGGTATCGAGCACGATTCTCCCCGTCGGCGTGGGTTTGACGTCGAACGGTCCGACCGGCGTCGACGGATTGACGATCACGACATCCACGCCGTCCTTCGCGGCGTCCATCGCCAACCGTTCGGCCAGCACCTTGGTCCGTTTGTAGGTGCTGTGGACGCGATCCGGATCGTTGAAACCGTCCGTCTCGGCGGAAGGACGGCCATCGTCGCGCAGTTTCACAGCCGCGGTGGAACTGGTGTAGACGAGCCGCACGTTTCCCGCCCGGCGAACGGCGTCGATGATCCGGCGCGTGCCTTCGACATTGGCCGCGTACATCAACGCGTCGTCGCGGCGATCGAGCGAATAGTGCGCCGCGACGTGAAAGACGGCGTCACAGCCTCGGACAGCGTCGTCGAGGCCGGTTCCGTCGGCGAGATCGCCATACAGGATCTCGGCGCCCAAATCCGCCAAACGACCCGCCGACTGTTCGTTTCGCACCATCGCCCGAACGGCATGTCCTTTCTGCAACAAGACGGACACCACGTGATATCCGACGAACCCGGAGCCACCTGTCACCAACGCGCGCACGCGAGTTCCCTCCCAATGTGGCTGAGAATGCGGCGCGTCTTGACCGCATTCCACGGAAGTGTCAACGCTGGCAGCCACGTGCCCGGCCGTTTCCAGGAAGGCAATTCGTCTGTCTGCCTATCGAGAACGACGCGGACAGCGTAGAACGGGATGTCGCGGCGCTCGGCGCACTTCGCCCAACTGTACGTCTCCTGGTCCACCCACGACGCCTCGTATTCGGCGTGCAGTGAAGCTTTGACCTCTGGAGTGGCCGCGACGGTTGCGACCGAGAGCATGCGCCCGCCTTGGATCACCGCCGCCTTCGCACGGTCTGGTTTCCCTGTGGCTTCGCCCAGGCGCCTTTGCAGCGCCTGAACGAATTCGACCGGCCACTGCTGCAACACGATGGCATCGCGCGTTTGCCCGTCCACGACCTCGCGCGGCAGCACGACATCGGTTTGCCGCGCGCTCGGCGCAAGCCCGCCGCACAGCCCAATGCCAATCAGCCTGCGCGGCCGCACAACGTCGATCCATTCTTCTGCACGCCGCTCTGCGTTCGCCGGCCCGACGCCGGTTCGAGCAACTTGCCACCCTGGCAAGTTCGCGAGCGTGCCAACCGCACTTGCTTCAAATCGAAGTGCCGCAAAAACTAGGCAATCTGTCGCCATCCCTTATGAAGCAAAGAACCAACGAACAAGTTTCCACGTATCGGCCGGCGTCATCGCGCCCACCGCCGAAGCCTCGTAGCCGCTGTGCATCATGCAACTCGCGCAGCGCGGATTCTCACCGTAGCCAAACTCATCCCAGTTGGTCTTGGTCATCATGTCTTCGAACGTGTCATAGTGTTCATCCGTCAGCAAATAGCAAGGACCCTTCCAGCCTTTCGGGTTCCGGTTCGGCATCGCCCAGGGCGTGCACTTCAAGTCCCGCTTGCCGAGAAGGAAATCGAAATAGATAGGCGTGTCGTAGAAGCGAATCTTGTTGCCCGCGTATTTCAAGATATCGGCAACGAGTTCATTGACTTCCTTGCGATGCAAGAAGATGTTGCTGTTTGCCGAGTCGACTTCTTCATATGTGAAAGCGGGAGATACAATGCAGTTGTCGACGCCGAGATCCATCAGTTCGCGCAACAGTTCTCCCGTATCCTTGGCGGACGCGCCTTTGTACAGCGTCGTGTTGGTCGCGACGCGGAAGCCGCGCTCTTTGGCCGCTTTGATGCCTTTAATGACGATATCGAACACGCCTGCGCGTTCGACCATGCGATCGTGATGTTCACGTTTGCCGTCCAAATGAAATACAAATGTGAAGTTCGGATTGGGCTCCAACTTGTCCAATACCCGATGGAGCAAGATGCCGTTGGTGCACAGCATCACCAGCTTTTTCCGTTCCAGCATTCCCTTGACGATCTCGACGATTTGCGGATGCACCAAGGGTTCTCCGCCTGCAATCGACACGGCCGGAGCCCCGCATTCTTCAATCGCCGCGAAGCAGTCTTCCGCTGTCAGACGCATCTTGAGCACTTCTTCGCTTTGCCGAATCTTCCCGCATCCGGTGCACGTCAGATTGCACAATTCCGTTGGCTCGAGCATCAAAACCATTGGGTAGCGCTTGACGCCCTTGAGCTTTTGTGTGGAGATATACTTCGCCATTCCAAGTGCTGAAGCCAGTGATTGTCTTGCCATCGTGTTCCCCTCCTATACTTTCTCGATGATATCTGTGTTTCAAAACGAGAAGTAAGTATGAAAGATTGCCTGAAGGAACAATATCCCTTTTTCTATGACAAGTGCAACTTTTGTCGGTTACTTCGAACGATTGGCCAACGCGTCGAGAAACGACTGCTTTCCGCGAGCCTCAAGCCACGCGCGGAGCCGGCCCGTGACCACGGCAGGCCGCTTTCGAAGATCCGCCCAAGATTTGGAGCCCGTCAACACCAGCATCATATGCATATCCGCGTGCAAGGCTTCAATGTAACTTGACACCGCGTCTTCCCCGTTCGGCTCGTGCAACAAGCGAAGAATCGGTCCCGCGATCCCGACCGCCGACGCGCCCAACGCCATCGACTTGACGATGTCCTCCGCCGTCCGAATACCGCCAGAAGCAATCACGTCGACCCGATTGCCCACTTCCGACACGACCTCGGCCAGCGTGGCAGCCGTCGACATCCCCCAACTCTGCCAGTTCTCAGCCAACTGGATACCTTTTCGCCAGGCTTCGACGGCGATAAAATTCGTACCGCCCCGGCCGCCGACGTCGATGGCCCGCACACCGCAGTCCGCGAAGACGCGCGCCTGTTCCGCGGCGATCCCCTGGCCGACCTCTTTCGCGATCACAGGAACGCCCATGCTCGCCACGACTTCGCGCAGTCTGTCCAGCGCGCCGCGAAAGTCTCGATCTCCCTCTCGCATAAACATCTCTTGCGCCACGTTCCAATGGACCTGAAGCAGTTGCGCGCCGACCAAATCCAAAGCCGCTTTCGCAGTCGCCGCGTCCGTACCCATGCCGACGTTGGCGATCACGAGTCCGTCCGGGTTCTCCTCGCGTACAATCGCGTAGGTATACGCGACCTCCGGTGTACGTACGCCAGCCGTACCGCTGCCAAGCGCCATGGCCAATCCGTGTTTCTTGGCGATCCTCGCCAATTTCCGATTGATGTCATAGGCTATCTCGGCACCTCCGGTCATCGCGTTGATGATGATAGGAGAAGTCAAGCGGTAACCGCACAACGTTGTGGACATGGACACTTCGGCCACTGCCAATTCGGGCGCACAGCACGGGACGAGATCGACATCTTCCAACCAGTTCGTAGCGACGATGTTGTCGCCCAGTTCGCGAACAGCGGCAATATGTTCAGCTTTGCGCTGTTGGCGAAGGTCCCCTACTATGTTCTGCATCTCAAGTCCCTACTTTGTCCAAGATCTGTGTGCCATCCGCCTCAAGACCAAGCAGACGCAGCACGTCATCGACAATGCCTTCGGCGTCCAATCCCAAGGCATGGAGCACCTCGGAACGCGAGCCGTGTTCGACGAACTTGTCGGCGATTCCCTTCCGGCGCAGCGGCACAGAAATTCCCGCATCTGTCAGACATTCAAGAATGGCCGAGCCAACGCCACCAGCCAACGCAGTCTCCTCGACGGTAAGAATCGGAACGCCAGTTTGCGCGATCGACAAGATGGTCTCTTCGTCCAACGGTTTGACAAACCTCAGGTTGACCACCGTCGCATCGATCTGGTGTTTCTCCGCAAGGATCTCTGCCGCTTTCATCGATTCGGCGACCATCGTACCAAACGCGAGAATCGAAACGTGTTTCCCCGTGCGCAAAACTTCCGCCTTGCCCCACGGAAGCGTCTGCAACGGTTCGCTCAACGGCACACCCAGGCCGTCTGCCCGCGGATACCGCACCGCGACTGGACCGTCGTGAAGGCTGGCTGTGTACAGCATGTGGCGCAGTTCGTTTTCATCTTTTGGCATCATCAGTGTCATATTCGGAATGGATCTCAGATATGCCACATCAAACACGCCCTGGTGGGTTTCACCATCAGGCCCGACGATGCCCGCGCGATCCACCGCCAGCAAAACTGGCAGATTCTGAATGCAAATATCGTGAATGGTTTGGTCGTACGCTCGTTGCAAAAACGTCGAATACACCGCAAACACCGGTCTCTTTCCATCCGCCGCCAAACCTGCGCAGAAAGTCGCCGCATGCTGCTCCGCGATACCGACATCGAACGTGCGAGTCGGAAACTCCTTTTGAAAACCGATCAATCCACTGCCCGACAGCATCGCCGGCGTTACGACGACGATCCGCTCGTCGCGTCGAGCCAACTCTGCCAACGTTTCGGCAAACACATTGGTGTAGGAAGGCTTTGGCGTCCCTTTGACCGCCGAAGGCCACGCATGCCATTTGTCTGCGGAATTCTCCGCTTGAGGGTAACCTTTTCCTTTTTCAGTAAGCGTATGAATAAGAACTGGACCACGAATCTCTTTGACACGTTCAAATACAGTAATCAACTGCTGCAAATCGTGGCCATCGACCGGGCCGATATACTTGAATCCAAACCCCTCAAACGGCGTGATCGGCAGGATCATGTGCCGTGCGGCACCTTTAGCCCTGTCCAACATGCGTGTGACCTTCGCGCCGACACCATTCAGTTGCCGCAAAATGTAGTCGATATCCGACTTGGCGCGGGCATAATTCGGATCTGTGCGCAGCCGCGTCAAATACTTCGATACAGCGCCCACATTGGTCGAGATGGACATTTCGTTATCGTTCAGAACGACGAGCAAATTCGTGCCAAGATCCCCGGCGTGATTCATTGCTTCCATCGCCATGCCGCCTGTGAGCGCACCGTCTCCAATGACAGCGATGACATGGTGATTTTCATGCCTGAGATCGCGAGCGACCGCCATTCCGAGCGCCGCGGAGATGCTTGTACTCGAGTGGCCTGCGCCGAACGGATCGTGCTGGCTCTCGTTTCGTTTGAGAAAACCAGCCAGCCCCCCGGTCTTCCGTAGCGTCGAGAATTGATCTTGACGACCAGTCAAAATCTTGTGCACATAACCCTGGTGGCCAACGTCCCAAATAATCTTGTCCTGGGGGCTGTTGAAAACGCGGTGAAGCGCGATAGTCAGTTCAACAACGCCCATGTTGGCGCCAAAGTGTCCACCAGTGCGAGAAATCGATGTGACAAGAAACTCCCTGATCTCCTGAGCAAGTGTCAGGAGCTGGGATTCCGAGAGTCGTTTTAAGTCTTTTGGATCGTGAATCGAATCAAGTAACGTATTCAACACCTCGATTGCACCAGAATGTACATCCGACAAACTCGGCGCCGGCTTCCTGTGGCAGCGTAGGCCTTCCGGTGTCCCAACTCACCTCCTCGGCTCGGAGTCTGCAAAACCATAAAAAGAAAAGTGCATGATATATCTCAATTAGCGTACCAAAATTTGATGGTCCATCGCAAACGATCGGCCAGTTTAAATATGGTGAAAAAGATTGACGATCGCGTAGCCCCCGTACGCAATGATAAATGTCGAGCTGATCATCCCTACCAGAATGCTTGTAACCATCAGTATGGGATTCCATCGCATAAGATAACCTATCGCCATACAAACGTACGCCCCGAGAATCGGACAGAGCGGCACAAGCACCCAGACACCGTAGCGGCCGTACTTCTTGGACAGCTTCTCCGCCTTCTGCAACCGCTTCTGGGCCCACTTCCACCGTGTGACGATCTCGTTGAACGCAAACATCATGATGGGAAGGGAAATCAGGTTGGCAACAATCGAGATCGTAGCGCCCATGAACGGATGAAACCCAAGCGGGATGCTGGCTGCGGCAGCCGGCTGCGCTTCCAGAACAATCGACGTGCCTATCAACGACAGCGCGCGCACGGCATCCCCTTGCGTGATGCCCAGGACGAGCGCAATCGTAAAGAAAATCAGGGAAAGAACGATTCCGTACAACAATCCACGAAAAAACGTGGTTCGAGTGGCGGTGGATCGAATTTCTTTTCCCACAAATACCCTCCTAACAGGATCAAACCTGTCTACGTCACCGAATCTACGTCACGATGCCAGACAAACCGCCTTACGCATTCGTATGGGTCGCTGGCTTGCCCAATTCGACAGCCATCTCGCGCAGATAGGCGCGAATCCACTCCATGCGCCGGGACGCCAGAAATCGCGCGATGTCCGTGTGCAGCGTATCGGGAATTCGGAGCAGCTTGACATACACGTGATCGAGCCCGTATGCCTTGTCGTTTGGCTCCCGCGCCTCGCAAAACGGATCGGCTTCATGGTAGAACGGCCGCTCCATCGACGCGCAAGTGGAGAAAAGGCGGGCCATGCCAATCGCGCCAATGGCGTCCAGTCGATCCGCATCCTGCAACACCTTCCCTTCCATCGTGGAAGGCACGACGCCTTTCGAAAACGAGTGGTTGGCGATAGCATACGCCACCGCTTCGCGTTTTTCTTCCGGAAAATCCAACTGCTCCATCACGACGAGCGCGTGCTCTGCGCAAACATCGCCTGATTCTCGCGATTTGGGATGCCCTTTTGGGTAATTGAATAGTTCATGCAGATACACGGAAGCCATGACGATGTCGACGTCCGCCGCGACCTCCGTGAGGATGGTTCGGGCGTTCTCCGCCACCCGCAACACATGCAGAAAGTCGTGGGCGGGATCGGCAAGGCTGCGTTCTCTCGCGATCTCGATGTAAGGCTGAAAATCGATTCCGGTCATCGCTCCATCCTCCTTCCCCACCCGCCAGCGCCAGCGAACGTCGCATCGTTTACGTTTAGTAAGGCTTGTCGGAGTGCCCCATTTGTTCGGCCTGCTCCACAGCCTCATGCGCGCCTGCCGCGCCAATTGGGCCGCCAACGCGCGCGGAGCGATGCTTGGCCAAACCATCGCGAACGCGTGCCCCGTAATCTGGATCGCATTGTGTAAACAACTCGATCATCTTGGTCTGAATATGCTCTGCGCAAGGCGCCAGTGTATTGACAAGATTGGCAATCAGTTCATCGCGTTCCCATTGCTCAAACGCCCGATACCTCTCGCCAGCCTGCTTGAAATTGTCCGTGCGATCAATCGGCTGGCGAACCAGCTTGCCTTCCACGTGCGGCGTGTAATCCGGACCGGCGGCCTCCGCCTCCTGGAGTCCGTGCAGCGTCGACGGCTCATAGTTCACATGCGGGTTATGGCCCGGCGCCAAGTCGACGAAGTAGGTCATTTGGCCGTCTCGCTGGTTGGTGGCGACCCGTTTCTTCGGCGAGTTGATGGGGAGTTGGAGGTAATTCGGCCCGACCCGATACCGCTGCGTGTCCGAATAGGAAAACGTGCGCCCTTGCAACAGCTTGTCGTCCGAAAAGTCGAGTCCATCGACGAGTACGCCCGTGCCAAACGCGGCTTGTTCCACTTCGGCGAAGTAGTTCTCCGGATTTTTGTTAAGCACCATTCGTCCAACTGGCAAAAACGGAAACTGATCTTCAGGCCACAGTTTGGTGGGATCGAGCGGGTCAAAGTCGAGCTCCGGGTGTTCGTCGTCGCTCATGATCTGAACGCACAGCTCCCACTCTGGGTAGTTGCCTGCCTCAATAGCCTCGTACAGGTCCTGCGTCGCGTGGTTCCAATTCTTTGCTTGGATCGCTTCCGCCTCGGCTTGGGTCAGATTTTTGATCCCTTGCTTTGGCTCCCAATGGTATTTCACGAGAACGGCTTCCCCGTTCTGGTTCACCCACTTATATGTATTCACGCCCGATCCCTGCATTTGCCTATAATTCGCAGGAATCCCCCATGGAGAGAATAAAAATGTAATCATGTGCATCGCTTCCGGGGTCTGCGAGATGAAGTCGAAAATGCGCTCGCCGCTTTGGATATTTGTCACAGGATCGGTCTTGAACGCGTGAACAAGATCAGGAAATTTCATGGCGTCGCGAATGAAAAACACCTTCAGGTTGTTGCCAACCAGGTCCCAATTGCCGTCTTCCGTGTAAAACTTGACGGCAAAACCGCGCGGATCGCGAAGAGTCTCTGGTGAATGCGCCCCCATGTTCACCGTGGAGAACCGAGCAAACACAGGCGTCCGCTTTCCCGCCTCCTGAAACACCTTGGCCCGCGTGTACTTGAACACGGGCTCGTCGCCGACTTTGCCGTACGACTCAAAGTAGCCGTGCGCACCGGCCCCGCGGGCGTGCACGACGCGTTCCGGGATGCGTTCGCGATCGAAATGGCTGATCTTCTCGATAAAATGGTAGTTCTCCAGCGTGGCCGGACCACGATTGCCGACCGTGCGCACATTTTGATTGTAGACGACCGGGTGCCCTTGCCGCGTCGTCAAGGAATCTCCGTTCTCACCGTTGCCCAAGCGATGATCCGCCGCATCGCC
Organism: Alicyclobacillus acidiphilus NBRC 100859; assembly: GCF_001544355.1. Classification (GTDB taxonomy): domain Bacteria; phylum Bacillota; class Bacilli; order Alicyclobacillales; family Alicyclobacillaceae; genus Alicyclobacillus; species Alicyclobacillus acidiphilus. The sequence continues at coordinate 69,540 of NZ_BCQI01000010.1, read as the reverse complement.
AACTCCGGAAACATGGGTTCCGCGGACTGGCGTCATCTCTGTGTCGCTCATGCCATCCCCGTCCTTATCATATTGCGATGAACAGACTGACGCGGCATGCGTTGTCGCTCTACCGCGCGTTCGCGCACTACCAACATCGCACTGCGGCCATCAGCGCTTCCATCATTGGAAGTCTGTGCAAATGTATCGCAATCATACGGAGGTTCTGGTATCGACTCACATTTGATTGGACTGCTCCAACGTTCGCAGTGTTCGCAAAAAGCGGCGCTGTCGTTCCATGCAATAGCGAACGATGCGATCCGCATTCGGCGATACCTCTTGGAACTCGACACCGAATTGCCAATCGCCTTCGGTCGGCTCATACGTCACGCGAGAGACGGTGCCACTGTACTGGATGGGGCACTCGCCCTTCTCCAAATCCAACGTGAGCGATCCGTGAATCACGTCTCCCTCGCCGAGCAGCTGCTTGGATGCGCAGGCCAGGAACCCGCCGGCGCTTAAATCCAATAGATTGAGACGAAATGTATCTGCCCCCACTTGAACCGTCGTTCTCAGCGTGACCGGAACGCGAAAGTTTTGACGTCTCTGAACCCTCCGAATTTGATCCCGCGCCGGTTTCGCAAGTTCCACGAGTGGAACTCTTTCCTTTTTGTGCTCCAGAACGACCGTGTCGAAGCTGACGTAGCCGTCAAGCATGTAGCCTACGTTCACTCGCGAGCCGACAGGCAGCAGAATCGCGTAACCATTCGCGTCGAATGGAGCCGTCACCAGGATCGTCTCATCCGTCACATCGTCGACGCGAACCGCATGCTCAATTTCGCTGTCACGCACGTCGATGGCGGTTAAAATCACATCCTGAAACTTCTTCGGATACATCGTTGCCCTCCTTAGCTGGGCGGCGAAAATCTCCAAGTATTACCGTCAAAAGACGAATGGATACCAAGCGGCGTCAGCACATTCTGGATGTCGCTGACGCAGACGTAGATGTCGCTCTTCCCCGTTTGTGGATTGGTCCATAGGTGACTCGGCGCATTTCCCACCAAAGAACCATTCGCGAAAAAGTGAATCATGCCTGCGAGGGAAATGACATTTGATTGTGACACTGTACCGGCCACGGTTAATCGCAAGGACTGTCCGTCCCAATTCGCCTTGACGCCCATGCTGTTGAGCAGTGACACGACGTCGTCAACTGGGACATACACCGCTTTTCGAATGTGCTGGATGGGCAAATTTTGAACGGTCTTGCCCGTGACCACGGTCATTTTGTCGGGGTTCGGCTCAACGACGACCGTCGTCGACATCGACGCCCCATCGTTCAATTGACTTACGTACCTGTACGTACCTGGTTCCGTAAACGTCTCCTGGTAGGTTTGACCTGCTTGCAAAATCCCGGAACCGGCGCTGTCGCCTGGCTCGATCCCGCTCGAAGCGTGACTCCCTGAACTGGGTCCATAGGTGGACGCCACCGTGGACGGATTGTCCGCCTCCTGGTCGACTGGACTGCTCGACGCTTGGTTCGGGCTTTCACTCGAGCCGGACGCCACTGCCGATACCGGCGTCACAGTGTGAACGCCGTAATTGCCCACTTGCTTCCAGACGACCGTATCGCCGTCGTGGATGTGCAGCGTCTCGGGAATAAATTGATCCAGTGTGAAGGATGGTGACGAAAGCGGGCTCACAGCGACGAGTCTGCTGTTTTTGTCATCGATATCCAAATACCAAACCCCTTGCGGAATCTCGCTTGCCCTTATCGTCCCGGCAAAACTCGCGGTTCCTTTGGAACTGGCCGTTGCCAGCGGAAACTTGGCGTTGGTCAGTCGAGCCCCAGTTGTGCCCGTGCCTTCGACCAGCGTCATTTGGTACGGTTGATTCGGCTGCAGTCCCGCAACGGACGCCCGGACGCTGTAGCCTGACACTTGACCTGCGCGATTGACCATCGCGGTCCACGTTCCAGTGCCGTGCGGGCCGCTTTGGCCCGTTCCAGCAAACGAAAGGGCGCCCTCGGTTGCATTCGGCAAACCGATCTGTGCAAAATACGTAGCGGTCCCGTTTTTATTCACCTGTGATTGATAATGAATGGTCTGCAGGGCAGCATCGCCCGATTCGAAATCGCTGGTTTCCTCCGATTTGGATAGTGCGTTGTACTGAGCTTGACTGTCTGGATACGCCGTGCCAGTCGGATGGACGATGACGACGCCCATCATCCCGGGGTGCAGAAGATCGTAATACGGGTAGACTCCTGGCTTCGTAAAGGTGAGCAGATAGGGCTTTGAGGAGAGTGGGCCTGACGCCGTGTAAGAACTGCCGTCATACGTACCCACACCAACCGCTTGCATCGCTTGCGGACTCCCGTACGAAGGGAGTTTCCCGTCCTCGCCTGGAAAGTTCACAACCTGCTGCCTGCCCGTAAAAGCGATGGTATCTCCGGCGTCAATCGTGATGACGCTTGGAAAAAACGCGCTCGCCAATACCTTGTCGGCATTCAGAAGGCCGACGTCGACCGTCCAAGTCCGCGGCGACAATGGTGTGATGTTTGCGGTTACAAGCGGAATCGCACCGATGAAGATGCCGATGGTGACGACCGCAGCGATGGCGGGACGGGCCCAGTGTCGAAGGCGCAAAGACGCTTCACCCTTTCGAGACGATACAATTGGCATCACGAATATCTATGATCTAATGATGTGCCGAAGGGAGAGGTTTTGCCAAGCCCTTTTCGCGAGGAACTTGTACATTTCAACGCGGTTTCAACATAATAGCGGTAAGCTACACCCAAACTGGCTGCTCTCGGATACGAAGGGTAAAAGAGGGTATATAGACAAAGGGGGAAATCAGGCATTGGCGAAACGCTATCTGCACGAGATCGACCTGATGCGCGCGTTCGTCATATTGGGCGTGCTCGCGGTTCACACGACGTCGTTCTTCAATGCGCTCAATCAGGATATGACGACAGGTTATTTGACACTCGGCGCGTTGATCACCAGCATGCACTACACGCGAGAGACGTTCTTCTTCGTCACGGGCCTCGTACTGTTCATTACGTATTACCGTCGGCCGTTTCGAACACTGGTATTTTGGCGCAAACGATTCCTTCTCATCGTCATTCCGTACATATTTTGGACCATCGCGTACATATGTTTTCAAGGCGCATTAAACCAGGGCACGGAGTGGACGTTTGCGGTCTTTTGGCCGATTATTCAACACGCGCTGCTGACAGGAAGCGAATACTTCCTGTACTTCCTCGTCGTGTCCATCCAACTGTACTTCGTCTTCCCAGTCCTCCTGTACGGACTTCGCAAGTTCGAGAAGTACCATGTGTGGATTCTGATTGGCAGTTTCCTGTTCCAACTCGCCATGATGTGGTTCAACAAATTCGTTCTCGATTATTACAACCCGGTCGGCCTGCCGCGCGTCTTGGTCGATCTCGATAAATACCGTGATCGATTCGTCCTGACGTATCAGTTCTGGTTTGTGGCAGGAGGCATTCTCGCTTGCCACTATGATAAAGTTGCCGAATTTGTCCGTAAACACGGCAAAGCGATCCTGGTCACCCTGACGATCGGCGTGTTCATCGTCTGGGCCCATTACTTCTATGATCGCCTCGTCCTAGGAGAATACGAAGGCATGGCCGAGCTGGTTCTGCAGCCCATCATGATCCCGTACAGCCTCTTGGTAACAGTCGTGTACTGGTATGCCGGCCTATCGTGGTCAAGGCGAATGGCTTGGCCCAATTGGAAACCGTTTACCAGTTTTGTGAAATTGGCCGCAAGTACGTCGTTTGGCATCTTCCTGTTGCAGCCGTTTCCGCTCTACTGGATGGAGTATTCCGTGAACCATATCGATCGGCTCGGCATTCCCACCTGGCTGCATTATTGCCTGTGGCCGCTGAGCATTTTGTTCGTCTACTTTACGTCGATGTTTTTCTCCTATTGGATCGGCAAAATTCCTTATTTGTCGTACGTCGTCGGCCAGAAGACCCATTTCTTCCGCAAGCCTGACGCCGCTTCGCAACCAGGTTAAATCTCGATGACGGCTGGATCGTGGGCACATCGGTTCACTGTCCAGCCGTGATCGATCCCTCATCTTTCCTCGTCCTTGCATCCCCCTCGTCCCGAGTCACGATATCGTTTGCCCAACACGCTTGCGTCGGACAATTGTACTAATATATTATTACAATATGAAAATTAAGGGAGTGGGTGGATGGCCGAATGGCAGTTGGATACGAGCAGCGGCGTTCCCATTTACGTTCAGTTAAAACAGCAGATTATTCAGAAGATCCTGCTGGGGGAGTGGCAACCTGGGCACCAACTTCCCACTGTTCGGCAACTCGCCGTGGACGTTCGAGTCAACGTCAACACGGTGAGCCGGGTTTACGCGGAAGTCGAACGCGAAGGCTTTATCACAACGCAACAAGGAAAGGGCACGTTTGTGAAGAAACCGTTTTCAGCAGAACATAATTCTGCGGAACGGAAGCAAGCGATTCAACAATTCGCTGAGATCGTGACCAACATGGCCCTTGCGCAAGGCATTTCCATTCAAGAACTCATCGCCGGACTGCGGGAAATTGCCATGGCAAAGGACTCAAAGGCCACACCGGAGGCGGAAACCTAAGGGGGATGTCAGATGGGAAATCTGGCTTATCGGAAAGTGACTGGTCTTCAGCAGTTCATCTTCGTCGCCTGTTTGATTATTGGCGTTGGACTCGCCGCACTGCTCTTTCAACATTCGCGCGTTTCGGCGATCGTCGTCGGCATTGTCGTGATTTTGGCTGGCTGGTTTCTCTCGGCGGCAATACGCGTCGCGGATCAATGGGAGAAGGCTGTCGTCCTCCGTCTAGGCAAATTCCACCGCCTGGCTGGCCCTGGCCTGTTCACCATCATTCCCTTTGTCGATACGGTCCCGCGCTGGGTGGATCAACGCGTCATGACCACGAAATTCACTGCCGAATCCACGCTCTCGAAGGACACCGTTCCGGTTTCGGTCGATGCCGTCCTCTTCTGGATGGTCTGGGACGCGGAAAAAGCGGCCCTCGAAGTGGCCGACTACGAAAACAGCGTGTCGTGGGCCGCGCAAACCGCCTTGCGGGACATCATCGGCCGAACCATGCTGGAATCGATGCTGAGCGGGCGGGAACGGATCGACCAGGAATTGAAGCGCATCATGGACGAACGGACCGAACCTTGGGGCATTACCATTCAAAATGTGCAAATTCGAGATATCAACATCCCACTCGCGCTGCAGGACGCCATGTCGAGGGCGGCTCAAGCGGAGCGCGAACGAGAGGCGAGAAATATTTTGGGCGAATCCGAGAAACAGATTGCCGAATCCTTCTTGGCCGCGGCGGAGATGTACCGTTCCAATCCGGCGGCCATGCAATTGCGCGCACTCAACATCCTCTATGAGGGACTCAAGGAGAAAGCCTCGATGATCGTGGTGCCAAGTTCGCTCGCAGACTCGGCGAACATCGGCAACATCATGGGATTGGTCAACGCCGAAGCAGCGCTGAACGCGCAGAACGCCAAAGAGAAACGTTGACCTAGTCGGCCGCTAAGCGGCTGGTCCAGTCCGACAGCATCGGCCTCAGTTCTTGCTGTACATCGCGTTCAGCGCAACGTAGTCGGTCTTGCCGCTTCCGAGCAACGGGAATTCGTCGATTCGCCGAACTTCGCTGGGAACGTGAAGCTTCGAGTAACCGAGCGAGTCGACCAACTCCCGTATTTGCCCGAGATCGATATCCGAGAGCGTCGTCACAAGCACAATTCGCTCGCCGCGCGCCTTGTCCGGCAGATTGATGGCCGCGAACTCCGTGCTGCCATAGGCTTTGGCCGCAAGTTGCTCCACCAAATTCAGCGACACCATTTCCCCCGATATCTTTGCGAACCGTTTCAAACGGCCGATGATGGTGACGAATCCATCCTCGTCAACCCAGACGACGTCTCCTGTGTCGTACCAGCCTTCTTGCGCGACATAGCCTGTACCATATTGCAGGTACCCCTTCATCACGTTCGGGCCCTGCACTTGCAGCCTCCCCCCTTGCGTGATGCCCTCGACCGGGATCAGGCGATGGGACATGCCCGGCAAGAACCGGCCTACCGTTCCATCCTTGTGGTTGATGGGCGTATCGAGGCACATGATGGGCGAGGTCTCCGTCGCACCGTAGCCTTGCATGATCTGAATGCCGAACTTGCTCCTCCAGAACGAGTCGACCTCCGGCTTCAACCGTTCAGCGCCGACCACCGCGTAACGAAGTGACGCAAAATGCTCAGGCAACGCATTCTGACCATATTTCTCCAAGAACGAAGAGGTTCCAAACAAGATGGTCGACTGCTGCTCCCCGACCAGTTCCGGTATCCGCTTGTAGTGCAACGGCGACGGATATAAGTAGGTCTGAATCCCCGCGACCAGCGGCAGCAAGGCGCCAGCGGTCAACCCGAACGAGTGGAACATCGGCATGGCGTTCAGCATGCGATCCGACGTTCCAAAATCGATCACGGATCGCGTCTGCTGCACATTCGCAAAGATATTGTCGTGCGACAGGACGACGCCGCGCGGCTTGTATTCACTGCCTGAGGTGAACAGAATCACCTCGTTGTTGGTGGAACGCACGCGCGCGCGCCTGCGGAACGCGAGATAGCCACTCGCTTTTTGCGCCAACGAAATCGTCTTGCGGACATCCTCCAGGTAGATGACTCGATACCTTGCGGTGAGCGCTTGCTCGACGTGATCGAGCTGGCCCTTCTTGATAAACTCCTTGGAAGTGAGGATGGTCTTGATATCCGCCGTTTCGCAAGCGTCGAGAATCGTCTGTACGCCGGCTGAATAATTGAGCATGACAGGCGTGCAGCCGTTTCGGAACAACGCGAACAAGGTGACCGCGTTGCCGATGGAATTGGGCAGCATGACGCCAACTCTGCTGCGGATGCAAGCCAGCGACTTCAAACGTTGGCTGAGCACGTAGGTGTTCAGCAGCAATTGCTTGTAGGTGACTTCTCCCGATATGTCCTTGCAGATGACTCGATCCTCGCCGTAATACCTAGCGGCGTCCAACAGTTCGTTAAATAGATTGACTTCTCCATCGTCCGGACGGCCAAGGTAGCTCATCAAGAGGAATCTCTGCAATTCGTCCAAAGTCGTTCTCGCGTCGGTCAGCGGCAGCGGATCGGCGATTCGAATGGGCCGCTCATGCCCGTAGATGGGAATGATGGGAATGCCCGTCGCAAACGCATGCCTCGAGACCGCCTGAAACGTCGCTTGGTTGGTGTCCAAGGCGACAAGCACCGGCTTCCCCGCTCTCAATTGGCCAATAAGCTGGCGAAAGGTCCAGGGGTTCTCCGCTGTGATTCGCTCACACACGCGCTTCTCCAAGACCGATCCGTACCGCTGGTGAACCATGTTGTCGATGCAAATCAACATGTCCTCAGGCACGTGCGACAACACTTCGCGAAAATTCGTATGGATGGTGCAATTCAATAAATAAATCGCTTTGTGGGCGAAGTTGATCGACCGGGTTGACAACGCTTTCATACCTATCTCCTCACCGATTCCCGTCCTCATATCGTAGAGCCAGTGTACCACGAATGCGGTCCACTTTGATGCAACTTGGGGTATAATTCGTTTACATAGGCCAACGGGGCTCCGTTGACAGGATTTCGCGCTACATACCATACACCTCTGGAGGTATCTCATGAAATTTTCAGAAATGACGTATACACGTCCCGACATGACGGCCATCACGCAGCAATTCCAAGCTCTTTTGCGCGATTTTGAAGCGGCGTCCAACGCACAGCAACAGATTGACATCTTTGCAAAGATCAATGATTTGCGCTTTCAGTTTATGTCGATGGAAAGCCTCGCGTCCATCCGCCACTCGATTGACACCCGCGACGAGTTCTACAAGGCGGAGCAGGATTTTTTTGATGAAGTGTCGCCGGACATGCAGGCCCTCGAAACCAAACTGCGCGAAATGATTGTGAAATCTCCATTCCGCAGCGAACTCGAACAGACCTACGGCTCGCAGGTCTTTCGCTTGGCGGATGTCTATTCCCGCTCTTTCTCGGACGCGATCGTCGAAGAGATGAAGCAAAACAACCGGTTGGTCACCGAATACAACGCGCTTGTCGCATCCGCGAAAATTCCATTCAGGGGCGAAGTCCTCACACTGTCGCAATTGGGCAAATATGTGAACGATCCGGATCGAACCGTCCGCAAGGAAGCAAACGAGGCGCGGTACGCGTTTTTCGCGGAACACGAACAGGAATTCGACGATTTGTACGACCGCATGGTAAAACTCCGCACCAGCATGGCGAAGAAACTCGGATACGAAAATTATGTCCAGATGGGCTATGATCGCATGGGCCGCACCGACTACGGTCAAGCCGAAGCGGCTGTGTTCCGCAAGCAAGTCGAAGAGTACATCGTCCCGCTCTCCGAAGAGTTGAGAAGCAGACAACGGACGCGGATTGGGCTCGACAAGATGCATTATTACGATCTCGGATTCCACTTCACCTCCGGCAACCCGGCGCCAAAGGGCGATCCCGAATGGATCATGGCGAACGGCGTCAAGATGTACGAAGAATTGTCCCCTGAAACACACACGTTTTTCTCGTTCATGTCGGACAACGAATTGCTCGACCTGCTGAGCCGCGACGGAAAACGCGTCGGCGGATACTGCACCGTGATTCCGAATCACAAATCGCCGTTTATCTTCGCCAACTTCAACGGAACCGCACACGATGTCACCGTGTTGACGCACGAGGCCGGACACGCGTTCCAAGTCTACGAGTCGCGCAACCAACCCGTCCCAGAGTACTTGTTCCCAACCTCCGAGGCTGCTGAAATCCATTCTATGAGCATGGAGTTCTTCACATGGGACTGGATGCACCTGTTTTTCAAAGAGGATACGGAGAAATTCAAGTTCTACCACATGAGCACATCCGTCATGACCATTCCATATCTCGTGACCGTCGATGAATTCCAACACTTCGTCTACGAGCATCCAGAGGCGACCCCTGCGGAACGCAAAGCGGCTTGGCGGGACATTGAGCGCAAGTATCTGCCCAGCCGAAATTACGAAGAGAACGACTACCTGGAACGCGGTGGATTCTGGCATCAACAGCTGCATATCTTCAATTATCCGTTCTACTACATCGACTACGCCCTGGCTCAAATCTGCGCCTTGGAATTCTGGAAACGGATGAATGAGGATCGGCAAGCGGCGTGGAGCGACTACCTGCACCTTTGCCAACTGGGCGGCAGCCGATCCTTTGTCGAACTCGTCAAAGCCGCAAATCTGATCTCACCGTTCGAGGACGGTTGTGTCAAATCGATCATCGGCGATATCCGCGCTTGGCTGGACAGCGTCGACGATCAAGCCCTGTAAGAGTGCTTCCGAACCGGAAGGAGGTACGCTCTCTTGTACGACGGCCTCGATGAGCGTCTGCGCGAACGAGCTGCATGGCTTGACATTCATGCACCGCGTGGCCGTGATTCGAGGGATCGAGGATAAGCGGGTTGGGGAAATCCACCTTCATGTCGCGCGACTGGAGGAGGAAGGACGAAATCTGTCCTCCGAGATCGCAAAATGCAAGGACGGCGACGAAGAGTACCAACGCTTGTTGAAAGAGAAGGAGCGGCTCATCGCGTCTGAGGAGAATGCCAAAACCGCAAAGGTTCTGCTGGCGTTGGCCGAACGCGAAGCCGCGCTTCGCTCGGAAACGAAGGAGACCCAAGAAGCTTTGGTCGCTGCACGGGAAACGGCGAACGCATTCGCGGAATGTGCGACAAGTCTGCAAAAAGCACAAAATTGGGGCACGATCGTGGAGCAAGCATAACGCCAAAACGGCACGCATGTGTCCCGTGGCGTCTTTCAGCCGAACGCCCTGGCGCTGGTCCAGTCGATCACGTCGGACACAGTCCGCAATCCGATGGCTTGGCACATCTCCATCTCTTTGAGCCAAATCTGCGCTGTCATTCGCACGTCTGCGTCTGCACGGTGCCGGTCCGTAACGTCGACGCCTAACCACGCGCACACTTCGTCAAGCGTCGGAACGCGTGAAAGCCTCCCGAGCGCTTGGGCGACGGTGGCCGTGTCAATCACCAGCGGCCGCAGTTTCAGTTTCCAGATCTGGCGAGTGTAGCGCTGCAGAAACGAGACTTCGTGACGCGCGTGGTGAGCTACCCATACGCGGTTCACCGCCAAGGTGAGGGCTTCTCGAAGCACCTCGGCGAGTTCGGAACCCGTTCGCAGCTGTTCTGGCGTCAATCCGGTGAGATCCCAGACGACTTGTGGAACGTGATCGACGTGATCGTGGCGGACCACATCGTACATGAACTTGGTGAATTCGACCGATTTGCCAGTCGTGCAGCCCGCGGCAAGCGATAGAATCGTGTCCCTTTCCGCTGAGAAACCGGACGTTTCAATGTCGATCATGAAGTAGTCGACTTCCTCCAGCGGAGCGTCCCAAATACGCACGATCGGCGATGGATCGACAGCGGATGAATTCGGGCCATCCCCACGATTCGAAGTCCAAAACCACTTCACCATCTATCACCTCGCTATCACCTCGGCTTGGGAAACATCCGGTGAACCATACGCTCCAAGTGCTTGGCTGTCCGCAGGTGGCGGGTCAAATGTTCGCGATCCTCGCCGGACAATCTGTCCCATTTGACCACGTCATCCTGTTCGTCCGCAGCGCCGCGCAATATCCGGAGATGCTGGATCGCGCGCAGCTTCCAACCGAATATCAAGGCCGATCTCAACGATGCCGCAAAGTCCTCGGACAGCGCGTTGGCGGACGCGAGCCCCGCCAGCCTGTCTAAACTCGGCAGCACGTCCAACGCTTCGCGGAGGGCGAGCAAGCGGAGCGAGTGGATGATGGGACTCAGGAGGCCGTCCTTGAGTTCAAAGACAAGTTCTCCATCGCGTTCTTTCGTCTTCGGACGTCCGAGGACGTCGATGCCCACCGTCTTGTGTATGCCTAGATGGGCCATTTGCCAGCATAGGAAGGGCGAAGATCGAATCCCGCGCCGTACGTCGTCGACGATCTCGCTCCACGACTCGCACGGCTGCGCGAGCGGTTTGGAATCGATCATCATGAACAGATAGCGCGCGTTCTTCCAGTCGGGAAAGGAAAAGTACTCGCCCGTCCTGGTCCGCCAATCCACCGTTGTGCCCAGCCAACGCCAGTTGGTTCCCATGACGTTGCCATGACACGGCGGAAAACCCAGCGCGGCCATGCCGCGGACCATCTCTACCAACGAGTCTTCGATATCCGCGACCTGAACGGGCTCCGCAGCCCAGAGCGCATAGTCCATATCGCTTCGCGGCAGATCTTCCCCGCGCGCGGCCGAACCCAATCGAATGAACCTCAGGCGCGATTGCAGTTCCCCAGGCACGAACGACCGCCATCCCCATGTCAACAAATCTTCACGCGCGTTCTGCAGCCTGGACATCCAATGCAATACTTCGTCTTCGTCCATTTGTTCAACGTGCGCGATATCAAACATGTCGCGGGACCAACTCCAGTAACGCGCATAGACATCCTCCGGAGTGAGATCCGCGAATTCTTCCGAAATCCATTCGTTCATTTGCCGCTCCCTTCCCGAGAACCTCCCAGAACCCATGTTCAAACATCTGAGCTTGTCATATGATAGACAAAAGATATCGGCGCAGTCCTCGCTGAGGAGGTACGAAAATGCCCCGGCTGACCAAGGCGGACATTCTATTGAGTGCGGCAACCGAAAGGGTGCGTTACGTTCGACTGCAATTCACGGACTTGTTTGGGATTTTGAAAAACGTCGAAATCCCTGTCACGCAGTTGGAAACCGCGCTCGATGGGCAGATCATGATAGACGGTTCTTCCATTCATGGCTTCGCACGCATCGAAGAGTCGGACATGTATCTGATGCCTGACTACGACACATGGCTCGTTCTGCCTTGGACATTCAACGATTTCGCCATCGCCCGAATCATCTGCAGCGTCCATCTGCCCGACAACGTCCCATTCGCTGGAGATCCACGCCACATCCTGAAGCGTACCCAGGTCGAGTACAATCGCTTGGGCTTCGACACGCCAAGATTCTCGGTGGAACTCGAGTACTTTTTGGTCTGCCTCGATGAACATGGCGACCCTACGAGCAGACCGAGCGACGACATTGGCTATTTCGATCTCGCCCCCGAAGGCGCGGGCGAGTCGTGTCGGCAGGAAGTTGTAGTCACGCTTCGGCAAATGGGCATTGAAGTCCTCTCGTCTCACCACGAAACCGCACCCGGCCAACAAGAGATCGATCTGTCCTTCAGCGACGCCGTGACCGCCGCTGATCAAGTCATGACGGCAAAGATGGTTGTCAAATCGATTGCCCGCCGCCACGGCCTGCATGCCACATTCATGCCAAAGCCGTTTGAATACGCGGACGGATCTGGCTTGCACACGCAAATGACCATGCAGCAAGACGGGCAAGACGCCTTCCGCGACATCGCACAGCCGCATGGACTGAGCCAAACCGGCAAATCGTTCATCGCCGGCCTGTTGACACACGCCCCCGCCATCACGGCGATCACCAATCCACTGGTGAACAGTTACAAGCGACTGGTTCCAGGATTTGAAGCACCTGCGCACATCTTCTGGTCGACCAATCATCGCATGCCGTTCGTTCGCGTCACCGACTACGAACACCACAAAACGGTGGTGGAACTTCGATCACCCGACGCCTGCTGCAATCCCTATCTGTCGTTCAGCGTCATCTTGAAAGCGGGACTCGACGGCCTCCAAAAACAATTGACTCCGCCCGATCCGCTCTTCAAGTCGCCTGCCGGGATGTCGGAAGAAGAAAGGTTCGCGCACGAGATTTTTCGGCTGCCCGCCAACTTGGAAGAGGCGCTCGAAGCGCTCGAGGAGGACGAGACCATTCGAGAGTGCTTGGGTGAGCACGCGTTCACACACTATCTGCAGGCGAAATTGGCCGAGTGGCAAGCCTATCGGAAGGCGATCCACCCATGGGAACTCAACCGGTATCTGTCTCTGTACTAAGCAGACAAGGCTGCCTCCAGGCAGCTTTCGCCGCTTTCAGACAGCCTCGTATGCCTCGTCATCGCCGAGCGTGGCGAAGGGATGCCGGATTACCGTTTACAGTTCCCGAGTCGCACCTGGCGACGATTGTGCTCCGAAATACTTCGGAAGTTCACTGGGCGTCAACGTTTCTGGATATGCGGATTCATGGTGCAGCATCTGGTCGAGGCCCATAATCTCCTCTTCTTTCGTCACGCGAAGTCCCATCACTTTGTCGACTACCCAAAGCAGAATCAGCGTGCCAAGACCGGAGAAGATCCATGTGGAGACGATGCCAAGAATCTGCAGGACAACCTGGTGGGCGTTGCCGTGGACAAGTCCGTTCGCGCCTGCGGAGTTAATCGTCGTCGATGCAAACAACCCAGTTGCCAAGGCGCCCCACGTACCGCCGATACCGTGCCCGCCAAACGCGTCCAGCGCGTCGTCGTAACCGAGTTTCGCCTTCATGAACGTGGAGGCCAAGTAACAAATGGCGCCGCCAAGCAAACCCAGCACGATAGACCAGCCTGCGGAAACGAACCCTGCGGCCGGCGTGATCGCCACCAACCCAGCGACTGCGCCAGCGCAGGCACCGACGAGCGTCACGTGACCCGTGCGGATTTTCTCGACGATCATCCAGCCAATGGCCGCGGCCGCCGTCGCCGTGTTGGTCGCAAGGAAGGCTTCGGCCGACAGGAAGTTTGCGGACAGCGCGCTTCCTGCGTTGAATCCAAACCATCCAAACCACAAGAGCGCAGTGCCCAACAGAACAAACGGAACGTTGTGCGCCTTGATTTCGCCGGTTCCATGTTCGGCGCGCTTGCCAAGGTAGATGGCGGCAACCAAGCCAGCGACACCGGACGAAATATGGACGACCGTACCGCCTGCAAAATCCAACACGCCCATGGAATGCAACCAACCGCCCGCACCCCATACCCAGTGGGCCAGCGGATCGTAAATCAGTGTCGCCCAGAGAACGATGAACACGGTGAACGCCGCGAATCGGACACGTTCAGCGAGGCCGCCGACAATCAACGCCGGTGTAATGATGGCAAACATCATCTGAAAGATACCGAACACCATGTTGGGAATGGTTCCCGCGTAGTCCGTGTCGGGAGCGGCTCCTACGTCGCGCATCATGAACCAGCTCAGGTTGCCGACGATATGGTGGAAATCAGGCCCAAACGCCAACGAGTAACCAATGATCACCCACTGAATCGAGACGACCAAAATGACTGCAAACACTTGAAGCATCGTGGTGATGACATTTTTGGTCCGAACGAGTCCGCCGTAAAAGAACGCAAGTCCCGGCGTCATGAGCAATACGAGTGCGGAAGATGCGAGAATCCAAGCTGTGTCTCCAGAATCGATAGGGCTCGTCGTAGCTGCGAAGGTGGTGCTTGGGATGAGTGTGATGCCGAGAAAAATGGATAAGAACCAGTACCACTTCGACTTCATCAAGGTCGCCATCGCGTTGCCTCCACTCCCTAACTGAATTTTTTTATAACCGTACCTTCCACGATGCTATTCCGTCAACGCTTTGTGTTATGTTATCTAACATATATAGAAATAAAGCTTGATTTCAACTGGTTATTCTGATTTCCACTCAATACATGACATGAAAATCCATGATTAGCCATACACAGGCATGAAACACGTTTTCCAACGGATTAAGACTGGATTTCGGAAGGGGTGAACGTCGAGAACCGGCCTCATAATTCCGGCGTCACCAGGGAACACCATGTGCGTGAGTTTTTGCGGGTATTTGCGGGGAGGCTGAACCATGTCATACGCGAAACAGTCGGAATCGTACGGGGCGGAAGTATTGCACGTGGAGCCCCACGGCATTGAGCCAATTCCAGAATCGGATCGCCACGGCAGACCACACAGCATCTTCACCCTGTGGTTTAGCGCTAATCTTGAGTTCGCAACACTCACCACTGGCGTGCTCGGGGTAGGCGTGTTCGGGCTGTCGTTTTGGCAGGCCAGCATCTCGTTGATCATCGGCACCGTCGTCGGTGCGTTGGCGATCGGGTTTTTGACGACGTTCGGATACCGATGGGGGATTCCGCAGCTCATTCAATCGCGCGCATCGTTCGGTTACGCAGGGAACTTTCTTCCCGGCGTGCTGAACTTTCTCTCTGGAATTGGCTGGTATGCTGTCAATACCGTACTTGGCGTCTACGCGTTGGAATGGCTCCTGCCTATCGGATTCATACCCAACCTCATCGTGATGATTGCGGTTCAGGCCGTCATATCGATTTACGGTCACAATCTCATTCACTGGGTGGAGCGAGCTTCCGCGGTTGTCCTCATGGTCATTTTCATTGTGGTCAGTATCTACGCCTTTCCGCACATCCGGTTCAACATCCCCGAAAACCCAAGGGCACAGGCGTTCAGTGGAACATCGGGATCCATCATCGTCGCCATCTCCATCGCTTTATCCTACATGATGGGCTGGATGACATACTCCTCGGACTACAGCCGCTACTTTCCGCGAGACACCGCTGGGTATCGGGCGTTTCACGCGGCGTTCTGGGGCAACGTCATTCCCGCCGTCTGGCTGGAGTTGTTGGGAACCGGTCTCAGCACGTTTACGTCCATCGCTAAGCCAACCGACCTCGTGACAAGCATCTTGCCGCACCCGTTCGGCATTGTCACGATGTTGGCCATCATTCTTGGAACAATCACCGCCAATGTGATCAACATCTACTCTGGCTCGATCTCGCTGTTGACCATCGACATCGGCCTCGTCCGTGCGATCGCGCCGAAGCGATGGATCGCGGCGCTGCTGGTCGGCGTGATCGGCGGTCTCCTGTCGCTCATTGGCGGCCAATCCGGCTATTACAACAATTACAGCAACTTCCTGTTCGTGCTGGCCTACTGGATCAGCCCTTGGCTGGCGGTCGTGGTTTGCGACTTTCTCATCATTCGCCGCAAACGGCAAGATCTTGACGACTTTTACACGCATGCGCGTCCAGTGCGAGCTGGGTTGTGGGCATTCTTGATTGGCTTCGCGTGTTCCATCCCATTTTTCAATCAAACCATGTACGTGGGCTATTTCGCGAAACATTGGCCGCAGATCGGCGACCTGTCGTATTACGTGAGTTTCATTGTGGCATTCATTTTGTACGCCGCGTTCGCAAAGCGTGAACACGTCTACAGCGACGCTCACCGGGCGAGTTGATCCACGTCGAGATCGACAAACAGATAGTGGTCGTCATGGAGCGGACAGGAGAATGTGCGGATGGCCTTCAGCGAATCGATGTCTCTGTACAACTTGGACAAGATCCCTTGCTGACTGCGGTTCATGGCGGCAATACTCTCCAGGAAGTAAGGGCGCCAGGCCCAATTGCACCCTTTTCGGTACTTCGAAACTTCCCACATGCCGCTGTCCGTCCGCGCATAATTGTAGGACAGCTGCGTTCCGTCGGCGGCGCATATGTAGGCGCGACAACACACGCTGGACATTCGCGCCGTCAACCATCGCACGAAGCCATCGAGATCGTCCCGATCTGTCGAAGTGCGCAGCCGCAAGAGTCCCCGTACGCGGGCCACGACGTTGACAATGTCCAAGCCGACGTCGAACGCTGCGTTCAACGCCTGAGACTGCGCCGAATAATACCGTTTGGACAACGCGGACAGAGAGGTGACGAACTCGCCCGCGTCGAAGAAATCGGGCTTTGCCCTTGAGAAATAAAATCCTTGCAAATACCGCGCTCCATGGGCAAGCGCGAGCTCGACATCGTCCTCGGTTTCGATGCCCTCCAGCAGAAGCGAAGAGCCGATGTGCTCCGCGACGGATGAAAAGGCCTGAAGAAGACTTCGATAACTGGCAAAGTGACGGCTGTTGCGAACGAAGTGCAAGTCAATTTTCATGTACTCCGGTTCAAGAAACGCGACCCGGTCAAAATTGCTGAATCCGATCCCCATGTCGTCGATAGCGATCTGGCAACCCTTGCTTCGGTATACGGACAATACTTCGTGAAGCAGCGACAGTTCCCCGTCGAACTGATCCTCCGTGAGTTCAAGTACAATGCGGGAACCGTCCACGCCGAGTTCCTCGAGAAAGCGCAGTGTCGGAATCTCATCCGGCCGATTCCGGTAATCGTAGATCCAACTCGGTTTGACATTCAGAAACAGTTTACAATCGCCTTCAAACGAGGATAACTTCGCCAGAGCCTGCCTTCGCAACGCGCGATCGACCACTCGCTTGTCCCCGTCGTGAATATCAGGATTCGCAAAGTAGGGACCAAGGCTCTCCTCTCCAAGCGGCGTGACCTTTCTCCCTAACGCTTCATATCCAATCACTCGAAAGTGATCGAGTGACAGAATCGGTTGAAAATACGGCTGCAAAACACCTTGATTGACCAGTGAAACGCCTGTCATCGATGTAACTCCTTGAAGTCCCTATTCACGCCGCACGTGGGTGTTCACTTAAAATAACACCCACGTGCCGAACAGACAACCATTGTGTCAACAAATCTAACGTAACGGAAACCAAGCGGCGAAACACCCGCAGTTCGGAAAGGCCCCTGTCCGTCCCGAATCCACTTACCAAATCGGTACGAAACCATCGATCTCCTGAAGTACGGTATCGATTTCACTCAGGACATCCGGCGTCAATTCGAGATCGACAGCCTTGACGTTCTCTTCCACCTGCGACACACGACTGGCGCCGATGATAGCCGATGCGACATTCGACTGGCGCAACGTCCAGGCAATCGCCAGCTGCGACAAGTTGGCGTCGAGTTCTCGCGCGATATGTTCCAACTTCTTCACAGATGTCAGAACGTCGTCGCGAAGATAGCTGCGAATCCAATGGTTCGTGTTGTCGTTCGCCGCACGGCTGTCTTCTGGAATCGCGCTCCCTGGCTGATATTTGCCGGTGAGGATCCCCTGCGCAAGCGGTGAAAACACAACCTGGCCAACGCCAAACTGTTCGGACGTCGGAATCACGTCCTTCTCGATGTAGCGGACGAGCATGTTGTATATCGGTTGATTGGAGATGATCGGCCGCAAATTCCGTTTGTCTTCGATGGCCTTGGCCTGCGAAATTTGGGCAGCGGACCACTCGCTCACGCCAGCGTACAGAATCTTGCCCTGCCGGACGAGATCGTCGAGCGCAAACAAGGTCTCCTCCAACGACGTGGAAGCATCGAAACGATGGCACTGGTACAAGTCGATGTAGTCGACGCCGAGGCGCTTCAAACTCGCATCGCACTGTTCCATGATGTGTTTTCTCGATAGTCCCCGATCATTCGGCCCATCCCCCATCGGAAAATACACTTTCGTCGCGAGCACATAAGACGATCGTGGATATTTCCGCAGGGCTTCACCGACAAGCTTTTCCGCTTCGCCGCGGTTGTAGGCGTTCGCGGTATCAAAGAAATTGACACCCAAGCGATACGCTGTATCGATGCATTCGATTGCGGTGTCGCGTTCTGTGGCAGTTCCGTACGTCAACCAACTCCCAAGGCCAACCTCGCTGACCCGCAATCCACTGCGGCCGACATTGCGATACTTCATCTTTCGTTTCCTCCCATCAACCTGCTATGTAATCTGACGTTTCGCACCTATGATGTAGGTTGAAACAATTCGCGGACCTTTGAAGCATAACATCTAGGGTTGTTCGTTGACACGCATCGAAAAGCGACTATTCGTTTGACCCGTTTTCCAGTCGTGTGTTAGGTTAAACAAGAAAACGAGAGGAGCGCCCCATGATTAAGGCGATCATCTTCGACTTTGACGGTACCATCATCGATACGGAAACCGCGTGGTATATGGCGTTCAAAGAGGCTTACCGCGAACACGGCGTCGAGCTTCCGCTCGAACAGTATTCAGAGTGCATCGGCACCAGCCTGCACGCGTTCAATCCATACGAGTACCTGGTAACTGACTTGCATCTCCCCATCGATCTCGACGATTTTCGCGCTTCGGTCCACGCCCGGCATCGCCAGCTGATGGATCGGGAAGCTGTGCGTCCCGGCGTCATCAAGTGGCTGCAGTACGCGAAAGAACACCATCTGAGAATCGGACTGGCGACGAGTTCGAGACGCGCGTGGATCGATCCCTTCTTGGACGGCCTCGACATTCGCGATTACTTCGACTGCATCAAGACAGCCGACGACGTCGAGCACGTCAAACCGGATCCTGCCTTGTACGAGCAAGCTCTGCAATGTCTCGGCGTTCTTCCGAACGAGGCGATTGCGGTGGAAGATTCGCCGAACGGTTCCGAAGCTGCGCTGAGAGCAGGCGTCTATTGTCTCGTTGTGCCCAATCCAGTTACGAAACCACTTCACTTTGGACATGTCCATTGGAAAGTCGACTCGCTCGAAGACATCGATTTTGCCGAACTCCTTGCACAATACGCGTAAATCTGCGCCATGCACCGCAAACGACTGAGGCTCTCTGAAAAAGGCTGCCCCGCAGGGCAGCCTTTTTGGGCACATGATTGAACGCGCGTCGGGTTCTCTCCATCAACCGATCAGGTGACAGGTCGCTTTGTGATCGTCGTCAACGTGTTTCGCCACAGGCTTCTGTGTCCGACAGACGTCGGTTGCGAAAGGACACCTCGGGTGGAAGGTGCAGCCCGACGGCGGATTGAACGGCGATGGAATTTCTCCCTGGATATGTGTCATCTTCTGTCGCGAGGAAGGGTCCTCCGGTATCTTCAAAATCGACTGCAGCAGGACTTGTGTGTATGGGTGAGACGGATTCTTGAAAAGCTTCTCCGCAGGCGCTTGTTCAACCACTTCACCCAGGTACAAGACGGCGATCTCGTCGCTCAAATATTCGACAACCGCCAGGTTGTGCGCGATGAAGATATACGTGAGGTTCAAATCTCGCTGCAACTCTTGCAGAAGATGAATGACCTGCACCTGAATGGACACGTCCAGGGCCGAGACAGGTTCGTCACACACAATCAGCTTCGGATTCAACGACAACGCCCGGGCAATCCCAATACGCTGCAACTGTCCGCCTGACAGTTCGTGTGGAAACGCGTATTTGACGAAGGAAGGCAGACCTACCCGCTCCAACAACTCGTCCACGCGCTTACGACGAGACTGTTTCGTGCCAATCTTGTGGATTTCCATCGCGTCTTCAATCGCCCGGCCAATGGTCATGCGCGGGCTCATGCTCGCTTGCGGATCCTGGAAAATGATCTGCATCTCCTGGCGAAGCGGCCGCAACTGGCGATTCGGCAGATTCGTAATGTCCTTGCCGTTAAACGTGATGCGTCCCTCGTTCGCGTCGAGCAGCCGCAGAACCAGTCTCCCCAACGTGGATTTCCCCGATCCGCTCTCACCGACGAGGCCAAATGTCTTGCCGGCCTCAATTTCAAACGAAACATTGGAAACCGCGTGCAATTCTCTGCCTCGAACTCGGAACCGCTTCGATACATTTTCGACCTTTACGAGTGGATTAGTTGGCACGAGCAAGGACCTCCTCCGCGCGGTGACAAGCCACCAGGTGATTGGACTCGACAGATCTCAGCTTTGGCAGTTCCTCCCGGCAGCGGTCCGTCACGAACGGGCATCGGTCGGCGAACGAACAGCTCGTCGGAGGTTCCGTCAGCGTCGGCGCCATACCGGGGATGGGCTCCAGTTTACGACCACGCTGGCCAACTTCGATGATGGAGTTCTTCAGGCCAAGGGTGTACGGGTGAGCCGGATTCTGAATAAATGCGCTTGTATCGGCCATTTCCATGACCTGTCCCGCATATAGGACGACGATTTTATCGCAAAAGTTCGTCGCAACACCAAAATCGTGCGTGATGATTGCGACGCTCATGTTTTTCCGTTCTCGTTGGGACTGCAGCAATGCCAGTATTTGCATTTGGACTGTCACGTCAAGGGCGGTCGTCGGCTCGTCCGCAATCAACAATTGCGGTTCACACGCAAGTGCGATTGCAATCATGATTCTCTGCCGCATTCCGCCGGAAAACTCGTGAGGATAGTTCTTGAATCGCGCTTTCGGATCCGGAATCCCCATTTCGTGCAACAATTGTATGGTTCGGTCAAACGCCTCGCGATGACCTGCATAATGGTGCGTCAACATCGTTTCCATGATTTGATCGCCGATCGACATAACCGGATTCAAACTGGTCATCGGATCCTGAAAAATGACTCCG
Organism: Alicyclobacillus acidiphilus NBRC 100859; assembly: GCF_001544355.1. Classification (GTDB taxonomy): domain Bacteria; phylum Bacillota; class Bacilli; order Alicyclobacillales; family Alicyclobacillaceae; genus Alicyclobacillus; species Alicyclobacillus acidiphilus. The sequence goes on along the minus strand of NZ_BCQI01000010.1, from coordinate 48,363 downwards.
ATTTCACGACCGCGAATGTCTTCCAGTTGTCTCGAAGACATCTTCAACAAATTTTTACCTTCAAATTGAACTACACCTGACTTGACCTTTCCGTTCTCGCGAATCAGTCCTAACGCGGACATCAACGTGACGGATTTCCCGGACCCGCTTTCCCCGACAATACCAAGGGCCTGGCCCGGATCAATTTGAAAACTCACGCCGTTGACCGCGTATACCTTATCTTCGCTCCGATCAAACTCGACACGAAGATCTTCAATAGACAAAATAGGTTCCGCCATGGTTTTACATGCCTCCCCTTGGATTGAATGCTTCCTGCAATCCGTCCGCAACGAACAAGAAAGCGAGCAGGGTTATTGCAAAGATGCTAGCAGGGAAGTACAACAGCCAAGGGAAGCCAAGGATATTCGAACTCGCGTTGGCCAACATGTTGCCGAAGGACGGCATCGGCGGATTCAAGCCCATTCCGACGATGGACAGTCCGGCCTGTGCGGTTAAATCGGCCGGAATGCCGAAAGCCAAGGACACGACCATGCTTCCGACGACGTTCGGGAACATATAGCGAGCCGCAATATGCGTTTGCGAAGCGCCCAATGCCCGAGCCGCTTCGACCATCTCGCCGTTTCGCATGCTAAGCACCAAGGACCGGATCAATCGCGCGTACCCCGCCCAACCAGGAACGCCAATCGCGAGAATCATCGGAAACAGACCCTTGCCAAGTAAGACCGATAGAATCAAGGCGAAGAAGAACGACGGCAAAGCGAACATGAAATCCACGCCGCGCATGATCAACATGTCGGCGATGCCTCCGGCCAAACCTGCCCAGAGCCCGAGGACAATTCCGATGATGAAGCTCACGCAGGTCGCCCCAAGCGCGATTTCCAACGCGTAACGAACGCTGTAAAGAATCTGCGTGAATTGGTCATATCCAACTTGGTCGGTGCCGAAGATGTGATGTGCCGACGGAGGAGCGTGCATTGCCAGAAAATCGGCGTCCGTGTAACTGTACGGCGCAATCCAAGGACCGATGATGCCAATGATAAAAAAGATAGCGACCCAAACCAATCCACCGACGGCAAAGTAGTTCTTTCGAAATCTTTTCCATGACTGATAGAATTGGGACCTGTTTTTCTTTACGGCGACCGGCCGTGTTTGTGATACCGCGATGGCCAAAGGGACTCCCCCTCCTTATCTCCTGAAACAACTGGACATGTTATTGTAACTTCACCCGCGGATCGATCCAGGCGTAGAACAAATCGACGATCAAGTTGGTAATCATCATAATGGCGCCGAGAATAAATACAGACGTGATTGCCATTGGAAAGTCAAAGTTCGGGAACGCGTTGCCGATAACCTTGCCAAGCCCAGGAATCGCAAAGATATTTTCGACCAGGACTGTGCCGACGACGGTGAACGCGAACTGCGGTCCAACGACGGTAATGAGGGCGGTCATCGAGTTTCGGACACCGTGTTTCAAAACGAGCGGCCAATACTTCACGCCTTTGCTCTTCGCAGTCCGGATAAAATCTTGGCGCATCGTTTCAATCAAGCTGCCGCGCATGTAACGGGCGACGACGCCAATCGGAGCGGCCGCAAGAGAAATCACAGGAAGCACCGCGTCAGAGAATGTGCCCCAACCAGTTACCGGAAGAATATTCTGCCAAAGGACACCGAAAATGAGGACGAAGATAACAGCAAGCACGAAGGACGGAATGGCTTGCCCGACCATCGAGAGCGTCGTGACCGTGTAATCAATCCACGTATTCCGTTTCAAGGCGGCGATCACGCCCATCGGAATGCCGATAACCACCGACAGCGCAGTAGATGAAAATGCCAATATGACGCTGATTGGCAACGCCGTCTTTAACTGAGACGTGATGGTCTGCGTCGGGTTTTGCATGGAGTTGCCGAAGTTAAACGTCAGCTCGTGCCAAACATACTGAAGGCATTGCCGCCACAGCGGAAGGTTCAGGCCATAGCGCTGCTGGAATTCCTCCATGACTTTCTGGTAGAGCACGGGGTTCTGCGCAGCAATCGGCGCTAAGGCCGAAGCGACCTGAGAGGTGCTCATAAAGCCGCCTGGAGACTCGTACATCATGATGTACGAAATCGCGATGACCGCCGCCAAAGTGAATACGATGGCAACGAAGCGCTTGGCGAAGAAACGCAACATAAACAAGGCTCCATCCTCCTTTGCCACGTGGGCACCCAAGAGCTGGGTGCCCACACACGTTTGAAATTCAGTCGTTGATGAGATGGACGACTTACTTCACAGACAGGTACTGGAATTGATAGAAGTTGCCCCATGCCCATGGGTTCGGCTGAACACCCGTCACGTTGGAGCGTTCCAGGTAATACGTTTCGTTGTAGAACAACGGAACCGCGTATCCTTGTTCATCCAACTGGGTCAACAACTCGCCAGCGTAAGGAGCGGCCTGCGCGTCGGTCTGCGAGTTCGCCATGTACGCTTGCCACATTCTCCAGTTCTCAACCTGTTTGCTTTCGTTCTTGTCCCACCAGACTTGAACATCCAGTGCGCCGGTATTGATGCCGCCGCGCGTAGAGGTTGCAGACTCAGGTGCGACGAATTCCCACGCCAGCACGTATGCCGCATGTTTCGCAGCAGCCGTCTTCGCCGTCTTCCACTGTTGAACAATGGAATTCCACTGTTGTTGATAGCTCTTGGCTCCTGGCGGATTGAGAATGTCATACCATTTTTTCGGAATCGTCTTTTCCCACTTGAGAATGTACGCGACGTCGCTCTGTTCCGCCTTTTGGAGTGCGGTCCAGTCGCTCCAGTTCACGCCTTCGCTCGACTTCGTGGGATCGCCGTACTTCTTGACCGATGCCGGATCATATGCATTGTTATACCAGGACAGGACCTGTTGAATTTGCTTTGGCGTAAATCCATAGTCGCCTGGGAAGTAGACACCTTGCGAACCACCCAAGTCGATCTCGGCGGGCTCGTTCCAGTTTGCGGAACTGACGCCGATATTGTAGCCCGGCTGGATGCCCGCCTTCGGTCCTTCATACGTCAGCCAGTTGTCGTCAGATTGATTCAACTGGATGATTTTGGACTGAATTCCCAAGTTCTCCTTCAACTCTTCAGACACAGCTTCCGCGGTCGGAATCGCCTGCGGCGTCACTGCGGGAACCACGGCATAGAGATAGAGCGGCGGCAAGCCCTTACCGTTTGGATAACCGGCCTGTGCCAGAAGTTTCTTCGCATCTGCAAGGTTTTCGGGAAGACCCTTTGTATCGTTCCAAGTCACCCAACCAGGATACGAGAACTTGGTCGTCACGCCGCCCATACCACTGAGAACGGATTGCACAATCGGCTTGCGCTCCAACGCCTCTGCGATGGCTTGTCGCACTTGCACCTTGTCATACGGCGACGAGACAGCCGAGTTGTCCCATTCGAGGTAGGTCATCGAGTTATCCGGTTGTTCATGAAGATTTTTGTCGAGATTATGTGTCTTGATATACTGCAAATCGGAAGATGAACCGACGAGAGCCGCGTCAATTTTTCCTGCCATATAGTCTTCGACAGCGACCGTCGTGCCCGGAACAATGTTGATGACTTGGGCGTTGCCTTCGTTTACTTCACCCGGAGCTCCGACGTACTTGGTGTTGCGGACCAACGTGAGCGTGCCGTTTGGTGTGAACGACTTCACAGTGAAAGGCGCGTCGCTGACCCATCCTTGCCCCATTGCCCAGTTCGGGTTCGCTTCAATCGCTTTCTGGTCGAGCGGCATTGCCGAGGAGACCGCTAATTCGCCGAGAATGGAGTGCGGTGTGGTGGTCGTAATCTGCAATTCGTACGGATTGACGACTTTGAGACCGACTTCGCTCGCCGGCACGCCGCCGGAGTGGTAGGCATAACCGTTCTTCACATAGTTCAACACGCCTGCCCAAAGCTGCGCTTGCGAGTTTTTCGGATCCAATTGGCGCATGAACGCGTAATAGAAGTCGTTGGCTGTGACCGGATCGCCGTTCGACCATTTTGCGTTGTGACGGAGGTAAATCGTCCAAGTCAGACCGTCCTTGGAAACCTTATAACCTGACGCAATCTTCGGAACCACTTGGTTCTTTTGGTTGTAACCATAGAGACCTTCCAAAATCGTGCCTTGGTCCACCAGGATTTGAGCCGCCCATGCGGATGGATCCAGCGACGAAATGCCCGGCGTGGATGGTGCCGTGATCGTGACTTCACCATTCCCTGCCGCTGCGGAAGCAACTGGGCTAAAACCTACCGCCAAACCGGCGACGGTCGTGCCGCTGGCAACCATGACTGCCAGAGGCGCCTTGAATGAAAACTTAGCCAACACGCTCACCCCTCGTAATTTTTCCTGTCTGCTAAGGGACAAAAAACGCATACACGACCCCCGTAGGAAACCGCTTTCATAAATTCATTCCCTTTTACGTTGTCGCTCGCGCGCGACCACGTCTGCACCACCCCCCTTACAGCTATCGCGTTCCCGCTTCCCATGGAGGTTTACTTGAGATGCAAGATCGTTCAGCTGTAGGCAGACTTCATGAGAGCGTTTCCAAACTTTAAATCAAAGATAAAATTGACATCAAGGTAAATCAATTGTCTAATTTCACATTCCTTGATGTTTTAAGTACACTTATTGTCATGGTTTGCTTGTGAAAACTTAGAAAGACCAGAAATAATATTAAAAGACTATAAAAATGTCATAATCAGGAACGTACACGGCCGACACAACCATTTTAGTTTGTTGGTCGGCCAATTATTAAATGAAATGTGAAGCGACAAATACGGCTGGCGAATTCCAATAGATTGCGATCTCATTCGTCGAATAGCTGTCTTGGTGGTCCAAGAAACATTTCGCAGGCGGTCGTCCGCCCAACTCCGCTTTCGCGATGGCATCCTGCAACCCCTTGTTGGGCCCACCCGACACCATCCCGGGCACAGGCTGTTCCACCCCATCTCCTATCGACGGACGATGGTGGGGATGCATCAGCGGTTTCGTTCCAAATCCCGTCACATAGCACTGATTCAACGGATTACAGCCTGCAAGATAGTGTAGAGATTGGGCTGCGACATCAACAAATGCCGGGTTGGAGTCAAGCCGATAGGCAATCAACAACTGCATCGCCTGATTGCAGAGCACCATGGTGCTGCCCCAAATGTAGTCTTCCACGGTCAGCGTAACCTGGTAGCCGTCCGTTCGGGACCGCTCGGCCAGGTCCTCCGCTTCCGACAACCAGCGCGCCCGCAGCCGAGCTTGCGTATTCCGATCCACCGCCTCGGCGGTCGTCATCAGATACGCGATGGTTCCATAGCCCGCGACATTGGCCCAGCCCAAGGAAGCTGGCGGCAATCCTTTCTCCGCTAAAAGGTTGAGAAACACCTCTTGGTATGGGTTGTCGCCAGTGGTTCGAAACATTTCGGCGCTCGCCCAGTACAACTCGTCCCAACACTGTCTGTCGCCGTACTCCCCGGTGAAGACGTCCGGCGGGTTGTGAAACTGCGTTTCCGGATGGCTGCAGAGCCACGTCCAGGCTCGGTTCGCGGCGGCAAGGCAAGTCGCGGCAAAGTCGTGATCGACAGGTTCATAGACGCGTGCCGCCATCGCCATCGATGCCACAAAGGTGCCTGTCGCGGTATAGGAAATGGGCGAAAAGACGAGAGGCGCATCGTCTTCCTCCGGCATGACCGCCAGACCCGGGAAACGATGTGTCGTCAACTTGTGAAAGACGCCGCCGTTGACAGGGTCCTGCATCCGCAGCATCCATTCGAGTTCATATCGCACTTCGTTGAGCACATCGGGAATGCCGTTTCCCGACTCAGGAATGTGAAGAGGCGTCTGAAAGGCGTTCGGGTAGAATTCGTAAGCGAGCAGCAGGTCCGCAATCGCTTTCGCTCCAGGGACGACGTATTTACCGTAGTCTCCTGCATCGTGCCACCCGCCGTGCGAAGGGAGTGATCGCGCTGGTTCGCCATGAACCAAGCCGTGATTCAGATGACAAGCTTTGTGCGCCCATGGCCCGGCGAACTCCGGCTCTAGATCCATGCCGCAGCGCTGGTAGTAGAAACACTTTTGAAGTGCCAGATGCAAATCGTGAAAGACAGATCTGGAAATGGAGAAAGACGCTGACTGGCCGAGACCCGGCACACGAACCACGTAGGTGCCGTCTTCGCGAAGCGCACTGAAGTCGCCTCGGAACACCAACTCGCCGGAAGGGGTGTCGTTCGTGGCGTGATCGAGTTCTCCTGTGAAGACGACTTGTCCCGTCAGCGTCGCCACCTCAAAGGAACCGCCTTGATTGGTCACAAAGCAATATTTACGATCACCAGGCCGATACCCTAGTTGATCGATATGAATCCATTCATGCATACGAGTTCCTCTTTCTGCAAGCCGTAGCCCGCCATTGGATTATCCCGCAGTTCACACGCACTAGTAACGATACCACGGTCTATTGTATACCAAAAGAGAAACCGGATACATGTCAAAATATTCGCTATCCAATCGCAACCATTCGATCCAACGCCTGCCTCGCTTTCATCGCAGTGTCTTCAGGGACTGTGATGACCGTCTTGAGGTTGACGAGCGCATCCAGCACTTTCGGAAGTGTGATCATCTTCATGAACGGACAGACGGCCTTGCGGTTGGCAGGTATAAAACGTTTCTCTGGGTTCTGGCGCTCCATTTGATGAATGATGCCAACCTCCGTCGCCACGACAAACTCTTTCGCGGGACTTTCCTTGGCATGCTTCAACATGCCGCTGGTCGACAGCACATGTGTGTTGTCCTTCGGCAGCAGCCCTTCGGCAAGCAAATACATGCTGGAGGTCGAACAACCGCACTCAGGATGGACCAACAGCTGCGCATTCGGATAGGTCTTCATCACATCGTCGACGTCCGTCGGCGCAATACCGGCGTGGACGTGGCACTCTCCCATCCAAATGTGCAGATTTTCTCGGCCTGTCATCCGCTTGACGTAGGAGCCTAGAAACATGTCCGGACAAAATAGAATCTCTTGATCTTCAGGGATGGATTGCACAATTTGAACAGCGTTCGCCGACGTGCAGCAGTAGTCGCTTTCCGCTTTGACCTCTGCCGACGTATTGACGTAGGAGACGACGATCGCGCCCGGATGCTCCGCTTTCCACGCGCGCAGTTGATCCACCGTGATGGAGTCCGCCAACGAACAGCCCGCTTCGCTGTCCGGCAACAGCACGGTCTTCCTGGGATTGAGAATGGCAGCCGTTTCCGCCATGAAGTGAACGCCGCACAGCACGATGACATCGGCGTCCGTATCGACGGCGGCCCGCGCCAAAGCCAACGAATCGCCGAGGATGTCGGCAATGTCCTGAACTTCCGGCCGTTCGTAGTTGTGGGCCAAAATCAACGCGTTTCGATCCCGCTTCCACCTCATAATCTCTTCGACGATCGCAGTATCCTGTGCCGCGATGGACATCTTCATCTCTCCCTCTGCATGTGGTTCAATCGCGCACCTCGGCGCGCAACCCGAAATCGATTCCGCTTCACGCGGACGTGTACGCAAGCTTTTGACTTGACACCCGTGTATCCCTGAGCCAAGCCGCTGACTCCTGTGGAAAATCGACACGGAAATGGGCTCCGCGACTCTCTTCGCGCTCCAGCGCACATTTCGCCATCCATCGAGCCACCAACACTTCGCCCGACTGCGGGTAGGTGTCGCGAAGTTGATCCAATGCGCCCAAGGCAGCCTGCAACCCGCTGCCCTCGCGTTCGATCCCGACATGCCGCCACAACAGATCCTGCACTCGAGCCAGCACGTCGCAATCGCGCTCGGGCGACAAAACGTCACAGATGTCGTCCGGCAGTTCCAGGCGGGACACACCGGGCGCTGCGGCGAGATCGGCGACCGCCTCGAACGCCATCACGATACACTCCAAGAGCGAGTTGCTCGCCAGCCGATTGGCGCCATGTACGCCCGTGTGGGCGACTTCCCCCACCGCGTACAACCCAGGAACGCTGGTGCGGCCGCGCAGGTCCGTGTGGACGCCGCCCATGAGGAAATGTGCGGCGGGTGTGACGGGAATTGGCGACGTGATCGGATCAAAACCAATGTCAGCGAGGCCTGACGCAATCGTCGGGAATTTCTCGCGAACGTTGGGGATGCCCGTCATGTCGAGAAAAACCGGGCCGTGCAGGCGCTGGTGGCGGAAGATGGCGCGGGCGACGATGTCGCGTGTCTGCAGATCGCCAGCGGGCTGCTGCATGATAGGTTTGTAATTTGAATCGACAAGCCGCGCCCCCGCCCCTCGGACCGCTTCCGAAATCAACAGCGGCTTTGACGCGGGAACGTTCAGAATGGTTGGGTGAAACTGCACAAATTCCAAGTTCCGCAACTCGGCGCCGGCGCAATACGCCAAAGCCAAACCGTCTCCGGTCGCGCCCTCTGGATTGGACGTATACGGGTAGAGTCCGCCGATACCCCCTGTCGCCAGAACGACGCCTTTGCGGGCCAGCCACAGAGATCGCGATGGCGAAGCGCGATTCGGCAGGCCTTCAACCATCTGCGCCCCGAGCGCCCCGACGACGCGGCCATGGACATCTTGCACCAAGGAGGTCACCGCGACATTCGGATACACGGCCAAATTGCCGACCTCCGACAGCCGGGCCGACAGCCGTTCCATCACCCTGCGCCCCGTCGCGTCGCCTCCTGCGTGGACGATCCGGCGATGGCTGTGCCCACCCTCCAGACCGGTGCTGAGGTTGCCTGCAGCGTCGCGATCGAACGCGACCCCAAGCTCCAGCAGCCACGAGATGGCCGCGGCCGATCGCGACGTCAGCAACCGCACAGCGGCGGGATGGCACAAACCAGCACCGGCCGCAAGTGTGTCTGCCTCGTGTGCGAGCGGAGGATCGAGCGGATCGACGCGAGCGGCAATGCCACCCTGCGCCCAGTAGGAATTGGTCGACGCCGCGCCGCCTTTGGCGAGCACCGCTACGTCCCCGTGGCGACAAAGGCCATATGCGACTGTCGATCCAGCCAAGCCTAGGCCGATAACCACGTAATCGACGTACTCCGTCTTCATGTGGCAAGCTCCTCTCGTATGGGAAGGTCGGCGGCTCAGCGCACCGGTTCCAAATCCAAACCGACATCGACACTTGTCGCCGAATGTGTCAAAGCGCCCATGGAAATGTAATTGACCCCAGTCTCCGCAACCTCGCGCAGACGACCGAGGGTCATGTTGCCTGAGGCTTCGAGCGGCACGCGTCCAGCGGCGATCCGGACGGCCTCCCGCAATGTCTCGGTGTCCATGTTGTCGAGCAGAATCATATCGGCTCCGCTTTCCAGCGCGATTTCCAGCTGCTCCAAAGTATCTACCTCAACCTCAATCTTCTGCGACAGCGCCGCGTGTTGGCGCGCGCGCCGAACAGCTTCCCGAATGTCGCCCGCCATCGCGATGTGGTTGTCCTTGATGAGCACCATGTCGTCCAGACCATAGCGATGGTTGCGCCCCCCGCCAACCTTCACCGCATATTTTTCGATACTGCGCCATCCCGGCGTCGTTTTGCGCGTATCCAACAGTGCCGCACCGGTGCCGTCGAGCAATCGAACGGCTTCTCTCGTCCTGGTCGCGATCCCGGTGAGTCTTGCGAGAAAATTGAGCGCCGTCCGTTCCGCGCTCAAAATCGATTGGGCCTTGCCTGTGACGACACAGACAGCGGCCCGTCCCTCCACCTCGTCGCCGTCGTTCGCAAGCATCGTCACGTCGAGACCTGGATCCACGTCCTCAAAGACGCGTTGCACGATGGGCAAGCCCGCGATCCGGCTCGATTCCTTGATCAATACGATCGCTTTGGCGATTGCCGAGCCGTCGATGATGGATTCGGTCGTACAATCTCCCCGGCCAAGATCTTCGGTCAGAGCGAGTTGAATCAGTGCCTTCGTATGTGTATCGATGAACAGGGTAACCACCTCGGTTCACGTGCCATGACAAACCAATCTTCTTATTCTTCATCTTCCAGATGTATATACAGTAGCATACACATTTTTGATTTGCACTGTCTAATCATGTGTCCGAAAAGGGTGTGTGTCGGAGAGCATTGCATTCGTTCCGCAGTAAGGCTACAATCAGAACATACGTTCGCATCTTGGGGATGAGGATTCCTGTGAAAGGACGATGGACATGCGCGTGCCGCCAAGGTTTGTGCCGTTGGAAGCAAAGCAGATGTTGAATCGGGTTGCGTCGAAGCACATGCCGTTCAATTGGTCACTGAATCCATATCGAGGGTGTACACACGGGTGCAGTTTCTGTTATGCGCGGTCTACGCATCAATTTATGGGGCTGGCGGCGGATGACTCGTTTCGGAGTCAAATTTTCGTCAAACAGGACGCTGCGGAAGTCCTGCGGAGGCAGCTCGACAGGCGATTGAAACACCATCGGGGAGATCTGCAGTCGCTCATCGACGAGATTGGGTGGATTGCCATTGGAACGGCCACAGACCCTTACCAATCGGTCGAAGCCAAGCTGCGTGTCACGCGTGGGTGTCTCGAAGTGTTGCGAGAATACCACATTCCGGTTTCCATCACGACGAGATCGCCCTTGATCTTGCGCGATCTCGATATTTTGCGAGACATGAATCTTCACTCCATCAACATTAGCATTCACACGCTGGACAAAGCTGTTTGGCGCGCCTTCGAGCCAGCTACACCTTCGCCGATGAGCCGACTTCGTCTGGTATCCGCCTTGCGCGACGACGGACTGTCGGCAACCGTCTTTGTGGCGCCGATTCTGCCGTTTATTACAGATGCGTCGGAGCATCTGGAAGAGGTCCTGCGACAGGCGCAAGAACACGGCGCGCAATCGGTGATGCTCTCCGTGCTGCGATTGGCTCCCGAGATTAAGCCGTGGTTCATGGCTGCAATTCGACGCGACTTCCCGGAACTGGTTGCGCGATACACCCAATTGTATCAGACCGCCTACGCCCCCAGGCAATACGTCGACATGGTGATGCGCCGCGCTCAACCACACCTGCATCGATACGGATTTGATCCGAAGCCGCATCGACCGAGCGACGGCGAATTGCGGTCCAAGAGCCGTATGGATTCCGGTCATTTGCCGAACGACGCGCAGGCGAAACAGTTGGAAAGAATCCGTCCGACCCAATTGACCTTGCCAATTTAGGCCGGGTCCGGCTGGATGCGGTTGAGTTCAGTTGAATTCGGTCACATCCCGACATACCGTGCGTACAACATGCGCGCCACTGCCGGCTCACTTGTACCGTGCACGAGTGCTCGTCCATCTTGAAAGAGGGTCAACGTCGCTCCGTCGAGCTCGCAGCGCAGGATGTGCCCATTGAAGTTGACCTTGCCGAATGCAGCAAGCCTTCGAGCGAACGCCTCCATGTCAATCGCGACTGGGTGGTCCGGACGGACCTGTACGGTTGCACGTCCGCACAACGATACCGCCATCGCGCCAGATTTCGCGTCGAGCGCGCGATACTGGTGGTGCTTGCAGCATGGGCAATCCTCTCGCGGCTGTCCCAGCTCGGTATGATAGTAGTCATTCGCCCAAACGTCCAAATGCGTGGCACGATTCGCAATTCTTGCTTCGTTTCCGGTCAGGTATTTGAGCACATCTGCGGTTTGCAAAGACGCTATCATAGACACCACGGGGCTAATCACGCCCACCGTGTCACAGGTGTCGTGCCCAGGCATCGACGCGTCGGAACCAAATAGACAAACGAAGCAGGGCGTCTGTTCAGGCCGAAAGAACGCCGTAACACCGTGCGACGACACGGCGCCTCCGTAGGACCAAGGGATGCCGTGTTTCACGGAGATGTCGTTCATCAAGTAACGAACCTGAAAATTGTCGGTGCCGTCGACAATGACGTCGACATCGGAGAGAAGCCATTCCGCGTTCGTCGCATGCAGGTCGTCCACAATCGGCTCAATCACGACCTCCGAATTTGCTTCACGCAGAATTTGCGCAGCCGCTTCCGCCTTCGGCCTGTGCTGCAAGGCGTCAGCTTCCAGGTACAGAGACTGGCGCTGCAAATTGGATTCTTCCACGACGTCTCGGTCTATCAATCGAACATACCCAACGCCGGCGCGCACCAAATGAGACGCCGAAACGGTACCAAGAGCGCCCATCCCGACAATGGCCACTCTGGATTGCGCCAACTTCGATTGGCCCTCACGCCCAATCGGCCGAAACAAGATTTGCCGAGAGTATCTATCTCTCTCCATAGGCACCCCTTCCACCAGCATCGCGATAAGCGCAAAAGGGCGCCATTCCGTTGCAGAATGGCCGCCCTTCCAAACTCCCAGCCCAGGATTTCATCCGCAGCAGCGTAATAGCGACGCTGTTACTTGGATAACGTCTCCGTCAAAACCGGAACGATCTGCTTTTTCCGCGAAACAACGCCCTTCAAAACAGCGCGATTGTCGCTCAAAGTCACACCGTAAGCCGTTTCCACAGCGTGAGCGGCTTTGCCGAGCGCAATGCCGACCGAGTCGTTGTTCAAGATGTCGGTGACCACGAAGAAGAACAAATCGAGGCCCTTCTCGGCGATCACTCGATTCAGCGCGGCTTCGACTTCAGCCTGACGAGACAACACGTCGTTGACGTCGACGGCGTTCACCTGCGCAATCTCAACCTTGTGGCTTCCCATTTGGAACTCTTTCGCGTCAAGCGAAATGAGCTCGGCCACGGTCTTCTGACTCAAGTCCGCGCCTGCCTTCAGCATTTGCAGCCCATATTCGTCGATGTTGACCCCCGCTTTGGCGGCCAGTTCGTGTGCGGCGTCAACATCCTGCTGCGTGCAGGTCGGCGATTTGAGCAGCAGCGTGTCCGATACGATAGCCGACAGCATGAGCCCGGCTATCTCCTTGCTGACCTCAACTTGATGTTCCTTGTACAACTTGTTGAGAATGGTCGCGGTGCAGCCAACCGGCTCCGCGCGATAGTAGAGCGGGTTCGCCGTCTCGAAGTTGGCGATCCGGTGGTGGTCAATCACTTCCGTCACTTCGACTTGATCGATATCCGAAGCGCTCTGTTGACGCTCGTTGTGATCGACCAAAATCACTTGGTCAGCTTCGTTCGCCACGGTTTCAACGAGGCGCGGAGCGGCTACGCCAAAGTGATCCAGCACAAATTGCGTCTCCGGATTGATGCTGCCGAGACGGACGGCTTCCACGGAACCGCCGAGCTGATTCTTCAAGTTCGCGTAGACAATCGCCGAAGTGATAGCGTCGGTATCCGGATTCTTGTGGCCAAACACGAGTGTTTTTCCCATTTGTGTTTACTCCTCTTTTATGTATTGCAAACTACACACAGTATAGCAGGTTCATTGCCAAACGACACAACTTATTCCGACAACTCCATAATACAATACTCGGATATCGAATGCGAACGGCTTTGCGTCGCGCTGTGTGGTACAATTTGCACAGACTATCGCCGCAAAGGAGCGGGCAATCATGGGCATGCCGATGCTGCCGCCTTCCCATACGGTCGCGACATTCTATCATCTGTTGTTGATTGAGTTTTTGATCATCCTCGTACTCTGCGCAGCCGCTGTTGCGCTCTGGATATTTTGGAAACGACACGGGCACGAGGTGATCGCTGAAATTGGACTGCAACTCACGCCGTCGTCGACAGCCTGGAAAATTGACGCGGATAACGGCCCGAATTCACGAAAAGCTGTCGTCGGACGGCGTGTGCTCACCATCGGGATCGGCGGTATGTGGATGCTGGACGGATTGCTGCAGGCCCAGCCCGCACTTGGAACGGGCATGCTGCAAAACGTGATTCAGCCTGTCCTGCAGGGGCAGCCGTCGATCTTATACAACAATTTTCTCGAAGTCAGCGTACTGTTGTTCAAGTCTCGACCGTTGGGGATGGATTCCATCACCGTCTGGATTCAACTGTTCATCGGTTTAGGCATCCTGTGTGGCCCGTCCAAACTCCTGGGCCGATTGGCATTGCGCGCGTCCATCGTTTGGGGATTGATCGTCTGGGTCTTCGGCGAAGGCTTCGGGCAAATTTTCACAGGTGAGACATGGCTGACCGGCGGTCCCGGCTCCGTGCTCTTCTACATATTCATTGCGGCGATCCTGTTGCGGCCCGCACGCTTCTGGGAAAGCGGCGCAGCATCCCTCTGCATTGCCTGGTTGTTCGCCGCACAGTGGCTCTGGGACGGCATTGCCCAAGCCCTTCCGAGTTTTGGCTACTGGAGTCCGTCCAGCTTGCGGGACGCTTTGCTGCCGATGGCTGAGATGCATCAACCCACGTGGATGTCAAAGCCGCTGTATTTCTTGGCAAACGCCGTGTCACACCACGAAATTTGGTGGAACGCGCTCTTTGTCCTCGTCCCAATCCTCCTGTTCGCAGGTTGGTTTTTGCTCAAGCAGACGAGAGCGCTTCACATGTCCACGGCGATTGTGCTCGCGATCGTTTGGTGGTTGTGCCAAGATTTTGGTGTAATCGGCGGAGCAGGCACAGACTTGAACTCGGGCGCTCCCCTTCTGTTGCTCGTCATCTCGTTGGCGTGGCTCCCGGCAACCGGACAAACGCCGTATGAACAGCTTCAAGGATGGCTGCGTCGGGGCAAGCGCGATCGCCGCGTCCCTGCAGCATCATAGACTGGTTCGACATTCGAAAGGAGCATCGCGATGGCCACGACCATATCACCTGTCGTCGAAACGCGGTATGGCAAAGTGCAAGGTGTGCAGCAAGGCTCGATTTTTGTGTGGCGCGGAATTCCGTACGCAAAGCCGCCCATCGGCCCATTGCGATTTCAGCCTCCAGAACCACCCGAGCCTTGGGATGACATCCGCGACACCACGCAGTTTCGCGGAGTTTGCCCGCAACCGCCCAACACCTTCTACGAAACAGAATCCCTGACGTTGAGCGAAGACTGCCTCTACTTGAACATCTGGTCGCCGAAGCCGGACGGCGGACGCCGCCCTGTCATGGTATGGATTCATGGCGGCGCCTACCACTCCGGAAGCGGCCAGCAACGAATCTACGACGGCACCTCGTTCGCCGCCAACGATGTCGTGCTTGTCACCATCAACTATCGTCTCGGTCCGTTCGGGTTTCTCTACTTGGCCGATCACGTCGGACCCAACTACCAGCAATCCGGAAACTGCGGCATCCTTGACCAAGTTGCGGCGCTCGCGTGGGTGCGCGACAACATCGAGGCGTTTGGCGGCGATCCCAATCGCGTCACCGTGTTCGGCGAGTCCGCGGGAGCGATGAGCATCGGGACGCTGATGACCATGCCGCAGGCCCGCGGCCTGTTTCAGCAAGCCATTTTGGAAAGCGGCCTGCCATTAGGCGGCCTGCAGGCTTGCGACGCGGCGACGGCTGCCGCCAGAACGCGGGAAATCTTGCACAATCTCGGACTCGAAGACGGAAACATACAAGCGTTGCTCGACGCGCCTGCCGAGGCGCTTGTCCAAGCCTCCCAATCGATCAGCCAGAGCCCGATGATGCGCTGGCGCCCGATGGTCGACGGCGTGTCCATCAAACAGACCTTGCTGGAGAGCTTGACGAGCGGATCGATCCATTCGGTACCTACCCTAATTGGCTGCAATCTGAACGAGTTGACCCTGTGGACCGCCAACGATGATCGATGGCGCAATATGCCGGACGATCACGCCCTCATCCAAGCGTTCGAACATCTGTGGGGCCCCATCGCACCAGAACTTCGGGCGTTCTACGTCGAAGGAGCGAGCGGCTTGGCGCTCGTGGATCGGCTCACACAACTGGGCTCATACGCCGTCTTCGCGCTGCCGATTCAAATCCTGGCCGCCTACCAAGCCGAGCGACATCCCATGTGGGTGTATCGCTTTGACTGGCAAAGCACGGCGGCCGGCGGGATTTATAAAGCCGCGCATGCGATGGAACTGCCGTTTGTCTTCAACACAATCAGCGACCCAGCCATTGAGCAATTGACCGGATCGTCGCCGGATCGGGCGCGCTTGGCGAACGAAATGCACCAGTCCTGGATTGCGTTCGCACATCGCGGAAATCCGAATCACGCAGCCATCCCCGAGTGGCCCCGCTACAATATGACGGAGCGCCCAACCATGGTATTCGATACGCAGACGCGTCTTGAGAACGATCCATATGGTAAAGAACGCGAAGTCTGGGAGCGAGTGCTCCAGCACAGGTAAAGTCCCGATCGGGCCGCCTGCAGTGTCGGACAGAGACTGAAGCATTCAGGAGGCCGCCTTGGCACGAGATCGAAGCCCAGCCTTCCTGGCCGCTCCTGGCCGCGCAAAATTACGAATTGCGCGCAACGAGCGCGTACGTCACGTAGAGTTGCGCCATGACCTGGCCAGCCTGGGTCCCGTTCGTGTACACAAGCTGCATCCCTGCGACGGCCGGACTTGACGGGTACGGCCCCGACAGCTGAGGCGCCACGCCATTTGGAGATACGGTGGAGAGGGCGATCACGGACCCGAGCTGCTCATCTGCTTGGCTCGCCAACGTGATCGCCTGGGTCCGCGCGTTGTCCAAGGCCGCCTGATAGAGCGCCGGCCACAGCGTCGCGGGATTAAGCGGTACCGCCTGTTCACTCATGTAATTATTCTGTACGAAGTTTGGATTATAACCTCCCAAGCTTTCTACCACGTTCGACACTTCGCCGTTCTTCGGGACGATCACGTTCAACTGCAGCACGATCTGCGCCCCATTTTCGGCAGAAAACGTCGGAGGCGAAAACAGGATATCGTCACCCGTAATACCGTCCTGCTTGAGCGCCGTTTTCACGTGCTGCTCCAGTGTGGTCACATCCTTCATCTCCGCTTTTACCGAAGTATCCGTGATCGTCATCGAATAGCTGATATCCGTCACCGGATTCGTGATGGCTTCTGACGCGACACCTTCGACCGTTACGGTATTCGGCTCCAATACCTCCATCCCGCTGCTGGTGCTCTCCGGCTCCCCCATCGCCCATGCCGTGCCCGCGAACATGCCCAAGGACAGCACCGCGGTTCCGGCAGCCACGATGGATCGAGATTTCCATCGGCCCTCTCCAGTCTTCAACATCCCAACCATGCGCTTTACCATTCCGCAAGACCCCTTTTCCAAAGATTATGAATTCACAATCATTTGACGAAGGCGAGTGCCTTTGCGTGACAAGCGGCGGGCGGGACGGGGGCGTTGAAGGTATGAAAAGAGACTTGCAGCGGCGCGATCGCGGCAGGCGGCCAGGGGGCGCGGGCAGAGCCGCGGAGGCTGGCAAGGGGGCGCGGGCAATTAGGTGGCCCAAGGCCGCTTATTTCGGCGAAGCGGCGGGATCGAAAGCAAATAAGCGGCCCAAAGCTGCTTATTTGCCCCAGGTGCCCCCGCAATGGCCTGGCTTCAACCCATTAAGCGGTGCTGGACCGCTTATTTGTCGCAACTGCGACGATTCGACACACTTAAGCCGCCCCGGGCCGCTTATTCGCCGCCGCTGCACCCGGAATCGTGCAGCGGCGCGATCACGATGGCCGCCGCCTCCTTCGCCCGGAATCGTGCAGCGGCGCGATCGCGGCAGGCGGCCAGGGGATCGCGGGCAGAGCCGCGGAGGCTGGCAGGGGGCGCGGAGGCTGGCAAGGGGGCGCGGGCAATTAGGCGGCCCAAGGCCGCTTATTTCGGCGAAGCGGCGGGATCGAAAGCAAATAAGCGGCCCAAAGCTGCTTATTTGCCCCAGGTGCCCCCGCAATGGTCTGGCTCCAGCCCATTAAGCGGTGCTGGACCGCTTATTTGTCGCAACTGCGACGATTCGACACACTTAAGCCGCCCCGAGCCGCTTATTCGCCGCCGCTGCACCCGAAACGGAGCGATTCCTCTGTAAACCACTGTAAACCTCTGTAAACCAGTGAAGGGACCCCATCTGGGATCCCTTCAAATGCATTTGGAGCGGGTGATGGGAATCGAACCCACGCTACCAGCTTGGAAGGCTGGAGTTCTACCATTGAACTACACCCGCACAAAATTGATGCTCATTCACTATACACGGCAGATAAACAAATGTCAACCAGCGGATCGAACTGGTTTTGCGCCTTGCAAGTTGGTACCATTGAGAGACCAAGCTGTCGGAGGTTGCCGATGAAATCCAACGAAGACATCCAAACTATGATTCTAAAGCGACAATTTGATGGCGTGAGATACGCTTGTATCGAGCGCATCTCCCATAATCGCCTGGATGGACAAGCATGGGCGTTCTTGGGTACCGCTTTAGTTGGTCTTCAACGTGCACAAACTGCCCGGCTTTGCTTCGAACGCGCCTGGTTGTTCGATCCGCTTTCAGCAGACCTCGAAAAAGCTTGTCATCAAGCGGCGGAACTGCCTCCAGGCAGAGACGATGAGCGGGTAAAGAAACTCTTGCAAGTTCCAAAGTCGACGGTCAGCGCAAACATCCTCACCAAAAACAGCGAATCGACAATTTACAATTGCCTCAGCGCGTTGCAAAACGCAGTGGATGAAATCGTCGTGGTTGACACCGGATCGACAGATAACACCATCGAGATCGTACAATCCTTCGGGATTCAAGTTCACCATTTCGACTGGGTTGAGGACTTTTCAAAAGCCAGGAACTTCGCTCTATCTCTCTCCTCGTGCGACTGGGTGCTCGCGGTCGATTCCGACGAGTTTCTTGTAACACCGGATGTGCCTGCCGTAAGAGAAGTTGCCGGCCTGTACGCCGACTGTCCGTGGAATCCCATCGTGTTGTGCATTCAACTCAACTACGTAAGCGGGCGTGTCACACCCAACGGTCCAGCCAGGATGTTTCGAAACGACGGCAGAACTGTCTGGACGCGCCGCATCCACGAAATTCCAACGTCTGTCGAAGACTCGGCTTCGCCCGATGTGCGCCGCCCCTTGGTTCGCATTCGGTTCAACCACTTCGGATACGATCCCGCCACTATAGACACGAAAGCGAAGTGTGAACGTAACCTGGAACTGTTATTTCGAGACCTGAACGATCATCCGAACGATGCAAGAACGCTGTTTTACATCGGGCGCGAACACGCCGGCCTAGGCCAAAGAGACGAGGCGCTGCATTATCTGACGCTGGCGAAGGCGAACATGAGCCCCGATGAGGAAGTCTATTTCCGAAGTGAAATGCAGGAAATCTTAGCATACCTTAAAGCAGCGGAGACCACGTCTTAGCTTTCATAGCGAAATGAATTCTGGCTCAGTGACTCTCCATGCCAAATTTGTCCCTAAGAAGTTCCTCAAACATTATGTTGTCGATCTCGATTTTTCGCACGTCTCCATCGACTCTCTCCGTAAACGAAGTATCCGTTAGAACGATGTTTCCTCGTTCTGTAAGTCTGGTCACCAACCGTCTCTTGTTAAAAGGTGAGGCCGGATGCTCCAATATCACTTTTTGTATTTCATCAAGCTCTGAAAAATCCTTCATGACTTTTTCGGAATCGAAAGCATAGCCAAGTTTCCAATCGTCATCCTTATGTTTTAACTTCATGGACAAAACATAATTGCCATACTCGCTGTTCGCCTTTTCTACCCTGAATTCCCCATTGTTCGATTTAACAATATCCCCACGCAACGGCACAGGTTTCAGCGGCAGGTTACCGCCAAATCCAGTATCAACCAGATATCGTTGACCATCGTGCGTTACGATGATCGTTACGTGCGTTTTCCCAGATTTACTCCACTGTTGAGCGGCGTGGTCATAGACAATGCCACGGACGAGGTTCGCATCCAATCCATTTTCAACTAAGACCAGATAAAAGAGAGTATTTAATTCATAACACAAGCCGCCCTCGTGTCGATGAAGGATCTTATCGACCAAATTGCCAGGTGTAATATTCGTTGTCGCGTTTTGTATGACACGCAAATTTTCAAATGGGATCGATCTAGCGGTCTTTTCAAGCATCATATCCAAGTTCTCAAAAGCCACGCGTTCAGTTGTTGGGACACCGATTCTGGTTCGAAACAGCGTGGTGACATCGTTCATGATTTGTCGTCTCCTGAGCACCCAAAGTAACCCTATTTTATAATAAGTGCGATGTACACAAATTCCAAATCGGGCAAGGTAACTGTACCCCATCCGGAAGACGATCTTGACCCGAAGACCCTACGAAGCATCGCAAAACAATCGGGACTCGCTTTCGAGTGGGTCCTCGAAAGGCATCACAGCCTCTGCGGTCTTAATTGTAACTTCCTTATCACATTCCCCGGTTGGAATTAAAAAATCCCCCGATCTCTCAAGGGATTTTCGAACCGAAGCTGTGTTGGTTGGTGGGCCCACTAGGACTCGAACCTAGGACCAACCGGTTATGAGCCGGCCGCTCTAACCAACTGAGCTATGGGCCCGCATGGTAAACGAAGCGACTTATAGTGTACCATACTGGTTCCCAGACGACAATGCCCCGTGATCGCTCGGCTAACATCTTACCGAAAGGGTATTGCCCTGTGGTGCCCGAACCCGCTCCATGGATTGAAGCAAAGGGAAGGTGGTCAAACGGTTACCCAAAAGCCCCACGGGCAGGACAACAGGGAAGCCGCTTCACTCCTCCCCTCTATTCTTCGGCCATTCACCCCTCCCACTCATCCTTCGAAAGGATTAGGGAGTGGGTTAAATATTTAAACGAGTTAGCCATTCATGTTCGGTAAGATTTTTACGTGAGTTGACACGTGTCCGCCAACATCCGGGCGGACAGCGAGACCTCGCCAACTGGCTGGCACCGTCCCGCTGTCCCGCCGCCCGGCCGAACCCGGATCGGCTATCGGGTGCGATTCGGTTGGTCGATTCGCAGTTGCCGGGGATACGTGAAGCGGGCGATCACGAAGTAGATAATCATGAACCCGAAATAGACCAGCATGACGGCGAGACACATCGGCCACAGCCGGCCGGGGACCATCAACACGTGACGGTAGTCGATCACGGCCGCGATCGTATGCAACACGGCGAGCAGAAAGGGCAAGAAGAACAGGACGCTGAACTCGACGGTCAGAACGCGGCCGAGTTCCCTGTGCGTGATGCCGGTCCGGCGCAGCGCGCGAAACTGGACTCTATCCTCCGCCTGATTGTTCAAGAGTCGGAAGTAGATCGTGTTGCCGCAGGCGAGCAGCATCATCAGGGAGATAAACATCCCTGCAAAGATCATCGTCGAGAACAGGCGCAGCGTGCTGACGTCCGTCGGTTCGACGACCGATACCTGGGAACTCGGCAGTTGCGTGCCGAAGGCGGACGACGCGCGAGCCCTGTCGCTGGCCATCCAGCCGTGCACCGCCCATACCGAATCCTTCGGCGCTTTGGCGGCGAGTTGGTGAAAATCAGGATCGGAGACAATCAACACGTAGTCGCTGACCGCAGTGGTGCCGAAATTGAACGTTCGTTCATTGATCTGCCCGTCGACCACGAGGGGCTCCTCGTCGGCAGTCCCGACGCGCAATGTTGTGGGCGTGGAGTGAAACTGGGTCGGCGTCATCAGGGGAAAGCTCGCCACATACAATGCATGCCCTGGCTTGAGATGAGGGACATTCGGATACGAGGCGCCTCTGTCCGCGCCATGGGATCGGATCGCGTCGACAAAATCCTCAAAGGTGGATGCCGAGACAACCGTCACCGAACGCGTGCCTTTCGCGGCACTGGGCTGTTGCAGACTGCCCTCCAGTGCGGTGCCTGTCAACTGCATGGTGACACCAGCGCCGGCGGCTTGGAGCTTTTGCGTGATTTGCCTTGGTGCCAGGGCAAGGGGATGAGCGCTGTTCGTCCAGGTCATGACCGCAAACGGTTCGCGTATGGCCTCGCCCTGCTTGAGAACGGACAGGAGCCCCAACTGCGATGCCGATGCCGTCATCACGACGGCGGACAGCGTGGAGATCACGGTGAGCGCCCTGGCGTGATCTTTCATGCGATGCGCGAGGCGGCTGACAATCAGAACGCTGACGCCGCTTTGCACGCGGCGGCGCAAGTACATGAGCAGCCACACCAGTCCCTGCGTGTAGACGAGATACGTTCCCGCAATCACCAACGCGATGATGACGAGCAGGCCAATCAGGCTGGCGAGCGTCTGTATGCTGCGCGCAATGGCCAAATAGTAGCCGAGGGCGAGCAGCAGGATGCCGAGCAGCGACAACAGGATGGAAGGACGCGGCGGCTTCTGGCGGGATCGCTTGCCGACAATCAATTCTTTGGGCCCGCGCCTTCGTATCCGCGACGCCATCAAGTACGCTTCGAACGCGAAGATCAGGATGAAGACCACGCAAGTAAGCAGCCACGATCTCGCTGGCGCAGCGAACGGGATTTCACTCGGAAGCGCCATCAAATCGCCGAGAATCAGCAGAAACAGCTTGGTGAACAGAAGGCCCAGCAGGAGCCCGCACCCGAGCGCAACGCCGTCCGCCAGAACGCTCTCCAGCATCACCATGCGCCCGAGCTGTTTGGGCGTGGTGCCAAGCACCTGTAGGACGCCAAACTCCTGCCCACGCAGTCGGAGCATCGCGGCATGGAAGTAAAAAATGAAGAACACGGAAAACAAGCCGACAATCCAGCCGCTGGCGAGCATAATGACACGCGCGGCACTTGGCATGAAGCCGTGAACGACGGCGGGATTGTACGCGACGTTCATGAACAGGAACAAGGTCATCACCGACACGCTGCACGAAGCGACATAGCCGAGGTAGAGGCGCTTTTGCCGAATGACGTTCTTACGGACGAGTTGGCCGAATGTCAACGCCGCTCACCTCCAGGATCGACAGCGTGTGCAAAATCTCCTGAAAGAACGCTTCCCGCGTGCCTTCGCGCTCCAGCCTGCTGTAGACTTTCCCGTCTTGGATGAAGACGATCCGATCGCTGTAGCTCGCCGCGATGGGATCATGCGTGACCATGAGGATGGTCGTACTGCCTTCCGCGTGCAGCGTCGCGAACGTTTCGAGCAAAGTGCGCGCCGAGGCGGAGTCGAGGTTGCCTGTCGGTTCGTCCGCCAGGACCAACGCGGGCTGATGCACAATGGCGCGGGCCACGGCAGTCCGCTGCTGTTGGCCGCCCGACACTTCATACGGATAGCGGCCTTGGCTCTCCTCCAGTCCGAAGCGCGCCATGACGCCCTCCACCAGTTTGCGCACCTCGCGCGCAGGGCGCCTGTCCAACGCCAGCGGCAAGGCTACGTTTTCGGCGAGTGTGAGTGTGTCGAGCAAGTTGAAATCCTGGAAGACGAAGCCTAGCTTGCGGCGCCGAAACAACGCCAGGGCGTCGCCAGAGAGCGCCTGCACAGGTTCGCCGTCAATGACCAACTGCCCGCCGGACGGTTTGTCCAATCCGGCCAAGATGTTGAGCAGCGTCGTCTTGCCGCTGCCGGACGGTCCCATGATGGCGACAAATTCGCCAAGTTCAATGGCGAGATCGATCCCGTTCAACGCGTGAACCAGCGCGCCTGGCTCACTGCCGTATATTTTGACTAATCCATTTGCCGTAAGTACCGCCATACCGTGTGCCACTCCTCTCTCCATTCGCGCGAAGACGCGAAACGAAGCTCGTCTTGCGCTCATTGTCGCGCGCCAATGGCCGGTGGCGCCCTGTCCGAACCTTACAATGAACGGAGGCATCCTTACATTTTTGTCACGTTCGACGAACGGCGATACGGCTCGAGAAACGAAGCGGAGGGAATGGTGACAGTCACGGTCGTTCCTTTGTGAAGCTCGGATTTGGCACTGACCTTCAAGCCCAAGCGCTGGGCCACTTCAGACACCAGATACAGGCCCATGCCGGTGGATCGCGAGTGGGATCTCCCGTTTTCTCCAGTGTAGAACGGTTCAAACATGCGAAGCAGATCGCGACGGCTCATGCCAATCCCTTCGTCCTGAAACTCGATGTGCGTCGCTTCGTTCACATGGCGAACAGAAATGACAAAGGCGGCCGATTCCCCGGTCGCCCTGCCAGCTTCGTCGACGCGATATCCGTATTGCAAGGCGTTTCGGACAATTTGATCGCAGACGAAGTGCAGCCATTTCGGATCGGACGTCACATGGATGTCGCTGTTTCCTGCCATCTCGATGCGCGGGTAGATTTTGCGGGCAATCCACGAGGTCTTGTGTTCGTTCACCAGTTTGCGCAGGAACGGCTCCAGAGGAAACCTGGACATGTGCGCATCGAACGAGAACGACTGCAGGCGCGCAGTGTAGAGCATGGTGTCGAGCGTCGTCTCGATTTTCGCCAACTCCGTGTTCATGCCTGTGAACACCGGATCGACCATCTGGCGCAAGTCGGTGGATTCTACGCGCTCCATTTCTGCCGCCAGCTCCTGCTCAAGCAAGCGAAGCACCGTCAAAGGCGTCTTCATCTGATGGGCAAAACGCGTGGTGAAATGCTCATAGAACAGCCGTTTCGCTTCGATCCGCTGCAAATCTTCCCGGAACTTGACTGTGTATAAGTCCAACAGTTCGATCATCCGGCTGTGTTCCGGCGAGATCGCGACTCGTTTCAACCTTTCGACCTCGTCGATGGCCTGCAGCGATTCCAATTGTGTGAGCACAGCGCACAGAAACCGGCGGCGCCGCACGTAATGCATGGTGAAACCGAAACTCGAGGCAAGAATGGAGAGAAAGAGTCCGTAGAGAATATCCCAAAGGTCGATAGGATGGGCGCGGCCACTGGCACCGATGGCGGCCAGCCAGACCACACCGATTCCGAACAGCGCGCCGATCACGGTCAGGCTGTACGGTATCCAGATGTCGCGAAGATAGAGTCGAAGTGTGGGCATACGCGTGCCATCTCCCTCGTCAGCGCCGCTGGTGAATGACGTGAGCGACTGGATGGATAACCGGCGGCCTATGCCTGATATGTCTAGCGCGAAGCCAATTGATAACCTGCACCGCGAACCGTATGGATCAAATCCTCGACGCCAAGTACCGCGAGCCGCCTGCGCACGCGCGCGACGTTGACGGTGAGCGTGTTGTCGTCGACAAAGTCCGTATCGTCCCAAATTGCGTTGAGCAAATCTTCCCGCGAAACCACGCCGCCTTTGGCTTCCATCAGCATGCGCAGAAGTTCCAACTCTGTTTTGGTCAGGCTTGTCCATTGCCCCTCAACACCAACCTGCATGCGGCGAAGGTTCAGTTGAACTTCGCCCCAGACCAAGACGTCCGAAGTGCGGTTTCGGGTCGCGACCGACTCGGGCTGCATCGCGTACTCTCCGTACGCTCTTCGTATCTGCGCGCGGAGTTTCGCGACCAGCACATCCATGTCGAACGGTTTGACGACATAGTCGTCGCCGCCGTTGTCGAGGGCAAAGACCTGATCCATCCCAGCGTTTCGTGCCGACACAAAGATGATGGGCGCCACGCTCGTCTCGCGGATACGGCGGCACCAATAGAATCCGTCGTATTTGGGCAAATTGATATCCAGCAGAATCGCGTGCGGTGACGTTTCACCCACAGCGGCCACCAGATCTTGGCGGCAATCCAGCAAAACCGGCTCAAACTCGTAACGCGCCAATTGGCGAGCCAAAGCGCTCGCCAATTGTTCGTCGTCTTCAATCACCGCCACCACAAACGGCGGTTGAATCGCGTCAGCCAAGGCTGCCAACGCCCTCAAACAGCACCACGCGCGCTGGAGCGGCATCGATGCCTGTCATCTTCAGCGGCAGTGCGACCATGAAGTACTCGCCTGGTGAAACATCCTTCAGGCGAAGTCCCTCGATGATGACAATGTCCTTCGTGAGCAACGCGACGTGCGTTTCGTGATCGGGCTGCGCCCGTTCGACGCCAAGCCCGTCGACGCCGACGCCCGCAATTCCGATGTCAGCCAAATAGTTTGCGCCATCGGCAGCCAAATAGACGAATTCGAAGTTGAATTCTTCCTCGAACGAATTGCGTGTCTTGAACAGCAGGAATTCGCCCGCTTTCGGTTGGTGCGGCTCGAGATCCGCCTTCGTGATGCCGCCGGTGACACCGGTCAGATCGATCACGCGGCAGGTCCGGACCAGTTTCTCCAATCCGACCGCCTCAATCGTCCGACCATTCGGCACCATGTGCAGCTCGGCGTCGATGTGGGTGCCTGTGTGCGCATCCATGTGGATCTTCGTCTCATGCGCGCTGCCTGTTTGAAAATCCGATGTCGTCTCAAACGAAGGACGCTTTTCGTCCTTGTTTTTGTACACTTGCATGTCTGGATGAATCAGCATGCTGATGTCGTACATCTTCGCCATTTATCGTTTCACCTCGATAGGCTGGCCCTTGGCATGCTCCAGATTCGATGTCGGTGATTCCGAACCGTACAACGGCCACCACAGCCCTGGCTGCTCTTTGACGAGATCGTGCGCCGCTTGCGGTCCCCACTGGCCTGCCGGATATGTGTGCAAGGGCACCGAGTTGTTCTGGAACGCGTTCGCGATGGGATCGACAAATTTCCATGCAAGAGACACTTCGTCCCAACGCGTGAAGTAGGTCGAATCGCCCAACATCGCGTCGTGCAGCAGGCGCTCGTACGCTTCCGGAGACTTGTCTGCCGATTGGCTGAATTCCATCGCGATCGGCACGACGACGTTGTCGGTGCCGGGCCGTTTGACATTCATCTGCATATACATGCCTTCAACCGGGTTGATGCGAATGACCAACAGGTTCGGGCCAAGATTTCCGTCCTGGTTGAAGTACAGGTGTTTCGGCATGTTTCTAAACTGGATCACGATCTCGGTCGATTTCACGGGCATCCGCTTACCGGTACGGATGTAGAACGGCACACCTGCCCAGCGGAAGTTGTCGATGAACAGCTTCGCCGCGATGAACGTCTCGGTCTTGGAATCAGGCGCAACACCTGGTTCTTCGAGGTAGCCCGGCACAGGCTTGCCATTCATCTCGCCAGCGCTGTATTGACCGCGTACGACGTAGTCGGCGACCTCGTTTTCCTTGTACATGCGCAACGAACGAAGCACCTTCACCTTTTCGTCGCGGATAGCTTCGGTATGTAGGCGGCTTGGCGGTTCCATCGCGGTCATCATGACCATCTGCAGCATGTGGTTCTGGACCATATCGCGAAGTGCGCCAGACGTCTCATAGTACGAAGCGCGGTCTTCGACCCCAACCGTTTCACTCGACGTGATTTGGACAGAAGCGATGGATCGATTGTCCCACAGCGGCTCGAACATCGAATTGGCAAAACGGATGACCTCAATGTTTTGCACCATTTCCTTGCCGAGATAGTGATCGATCCGGTAGATTTCCTCTTCGGCAAACGCCGACGCCAACTGCTCATTGAGCTCGGCAGCCGACTTGTAGTCGTGACCGAACGGCTTTTCGATAATGAGTCGACGCCACCCCTTGGTGTCCGCCAGACCCACTTTTTTCAAGAACAATGCCGTCTCGCCAAAGAAACGAGGCGCCATCGACAGATAGAACAGACGGTTCCCACCATGGTCCTTTTGCTTTTCGATATCTAGCACGAAGTCGTACAAACGGCGAAAATCTTCTTCTTTGTCCACATTGCCCGGAATGTAATGGACGCGCTGCGAAAACCGGCTCCACACATCCTCCTCCACGCCTTCCTTGATGAAGGACAGGAGCGCCTTGTGCACTTCGTCGCGGAACGTTTCCGTCGTATAGTCACGGCGCGCCGTTCCCACGATGCTTACGCCATCTGGAAGCAGGTTTTTCTTTTCCAACTGGTACAGTGCGGGAAACAACTTGCGGTGCGCAAGGTCACCAGTCGCACCGAACAGCACAAAGACATTTGGCGGCAATTGCCGAGCGTGTGTCTGATTCTCCACTCCAACCACTTCCCCAATCTCTCGTGTAGGTTGTTTGAACGCTCCCATGCGAACCATCCCATTCGCAATCGGTTCAAACACCACTTATATACTCCCGTCTCATTGTACAACAAGGAAGCCTCATCATACAGTTGGCGAGAGGTAATATATGGATAGACGCAGGGATTCCCTGGCGAAGTCTCCCTGCTGCCGATCACGCCTTTACGCGTCTGACTGCGCAGCCTCTCGAGCTTGTTCACGAGCCAGTTGCCAGCGCAGATACGCGTTGATAAATGGATCGAGCAAACCGTCCACGACCGCATGGACATTGCCGATCTCTTCATTGGTCCGATGATCTTTCACCATGGAATACGGGTGGAACACGTAGGAGCGAATTTGACTGCCCCACGCAATATCCTTCTGTTCCCCGCGCAATTCCGCCAGTTCCGCCTCGCGTTCCTCACGCCGCTTCGCGGCGAGACGGGCTTTCAGCAAGTCCATCGCGACCGCGCGGTTCTGAATCTGAGATCGCTCGCTTTGGCAGCTCACGACGATTCCTGTCGGCAAGTGCGTGATGCGAACGGCAGAGTCCGTCGTGTTGACGTGCTGTCCACCGGCGCCGGTGGATCGATACGTGTCGATCCGCAGGTCTTCCGGCCTGACTTCGATGGTGGTATCTTCTTCGGTAATCTCTGGGATCACATCCACGGACGCAAACGACGTGTGCCGCCGGCCGGAAGAATCGAACGGCGAAATGCGCACGAGGCGATGGACGCCCTTTTCCGCCTTCAAATACCCGTAGGCGTTGTGGCCTTTGATCATGAGCGTGACGCTCTTGATCCCCGCTTCGTCGCCGGGCTGGTAGTCCAACACTTCCACTTTGTACCCATGGTCTTCAGCCCAACGGGTATACATGCGCAGCAAAATGGACGCCCAGTCCTGCGATTCTGTTCCGCCTGCACCTGGGTGCAGTTCGAGAATCGCGTTGTTGGCGTCGTATTCGCCGGACAGCATCAGCTCCAGCTCGAATGAATCGATTTCTTCACGCAATTTCGCGGCCATCTCGTTCGCTTCCGCGAACAAGTCCTGATCGTTCTCCTCTTGCGCGAGCTGCAGGGCAACCTCCGTATCCGCATGCAGAGCCGTCATTTCCCGCATCTTGTCAACGACGGCCTTCAGGCCATTCAACTCGCCGATGATCTTTTGCGCTTTCGTTTGATCATCCCAAAAATCCGGCGCCGTCATCAACGATTCTAACGTCGCAATTCGGTTTTCCTTGTTTGGGACGTCAAAGAGACCTCCCGAAGTCCGCTAACCGTGTAGCCATAGTCTTCAATTCTTGGCGAAGTTCACCGAATGTCTCAGCCAAACCAAGTCACTCCCATTCTGTCTTCTCACGACAATTCCCACACCGCTGCTTATTGTATCAAATTGATTCGGAAATCGTGATTGCCAAGCTCACAACCTGCATGTACGCACGACGGGCGCGGTCAATTCCGCGCCCACCCCACCGATTCACACTCGAAAGTCGTGGCTCTCGAACGTCGTCGCTCAAGAACCGAGATGCCAAGCGAGTCCAAGACTCGCCTCATCAACCGCCCTGCAGCGGCACCGTGTCATGTACCGGAATCGGCTGCGGCACCGCTTGAAGCGTCGCTTTGTACACATATAGGACGACCTCTTCTTCAATCGAGTGGATCATGGCTTCGAACATCTCGAAACCTTCCTTCTGGTAAATTACCAGCGGATCGGTCTGGCCGTACGATCTCAGATGGACACCTTGACGGAACTGGTCCATCGCGTCGATATGGTCCATCCACTTCGAATCCACGGCGCGCAACAGCACGATGCGCTCCAGTTCACGCATAAACTCGCCAAGTTCCGCTTCGCGAGCTTCGTAGTTCTCCTTCGCCAACGCGGTCAACTTCTCGCGCAGTTCTTCACGTTCGAGCTTCCGCAGATCCGCTTCCTGCACCTGACCTGGATTCAGGAAATGGTGTTCCGCGTAGCCGATGAGCGTCGGAATATCCCAGTCCTCCGGAATCTGTTCCTCAGAACAGTAGACCTCAAGCATGTGATCGATGAGATCTTTGGTCATTCCTTCGACAATCTCCTTGAGATTGTCGCGCTCGAGAATTTCGCGGCGCTGGCGATAGATGACCTCACGCTGTTTGTTCAACACGTCGTCGTAGCGCAACACGTGTTTGCGAAGGTCGTAGTTGTTGCCCTCGACCTTCTTCTGCGCCCGCTCCATCGCTCCAGTCAGCATCGGGTGCTCAATCGGTTGATCCTCTTCGAGCCCGAGGCGATCCATCAACCGCTTGATATTGTCCGATCCGAACAATCGCAGCAGTTCGTCCTCGAGAGACAGGAAGAACTGTGACGAACCCGGATCGCCCTGGCGTCCGGCACGACCGCGCAACTGATTATCGATGCGGCGGCTTTCGTGCCGCTCCGTGCCGATAATGTGCAGGCCCCCAAGTTCTGGAACACCTTCACCGAGCAGGATGTCCGTACCGCGTCCGGCCATGTTCGTCGCGATGGTGACCATGCCCTTCTGTCCAGCCATTGCCACGATCTCGGCCTCGCGCGCATGGTGCTTGGCGTTGAGCACCTGATGCGGAATGCCACGCTGCCGGAGGAGATCCGAGACGATTTCAGATTTGTCGATGTCGGTCGTGCCGACCAACACAGGCTGGCCGAGCGCGTGACGCTGCGCGACATCGGAGACCACCGCGTTGAATTTGGCACGCTCGGTCTTGTAGATGACGTCGCCCAAATCTTTACGCGCCAGCGGTCGGTTCGTTGGGATACAGACGACATCCATGCCGTAGATCTCGATGAATTCTTTCTCTTCCGTCTTCGCCGTACCCGTCATGCCTGACAGCTTTTCATACATGCGGAAGTAATTCTGCAAGGTGATGGTCGCCAACGTCTTCGATTCGTTCTGCACCCGGACGCCCTCTTTGGCCTCAATCGCCTGGTGCAAGCCTTCGCTGTAGCGGCGACCTTCCATGAGACGGCCCGTAAATTCGTCGACGATGCAAATTTCGTCGTCGATCACGACATAGTCCTGATCTCGATGCATCAACCCGTGCGCCTTCAAGGCCTGCGTGATGTGGTGCATGATGGTGACATTGTCGGGATCGAACAAATTGTTGACGCGGAAGTAGGCTTCCGCCTTGGCGACACCTTGGTCGGTCAGGTTGGCGGTCCGCATCTTTTCGTCGATCTCGTAATCTTCTCCCTGACGCAATCGGCGCACGAACAAGTCCGTCCGAAAATACAAATCCGCCGATTTTTCGGCCGGACCGGAGATGATAAGCGGCGTACGCGCTTCGTCGATGAGAATCGAGTCGACTTCGTCGACAATGGCGAAATGCAACTTGCGCTGCACCATGTCGCTGGCTGACATCACCATATTGTCACGCAGATAGTCAAAACCGAACTCGTTGTTCGTACCGTACGTAATATCGGCCGCGTACGCTTCACGCTTCTGCGCTTGCGTCATATCGTGGCCGTTATAGCCGACAGTCAAACCCATAAAGCGATGCACTTGGCCTGTAAAGTCTGCGTCGCGCTTCGCCAGATAGTCGTTGACGGTCACAACGTGCACGCCTTCTCCTGTCAGGCCATTCAGATACGACGGCAAAGTCGCCACCAAGGTTTTACCCTCACCAGTCTTCATCTCGGCGACCCGTCCTTCGTGCAGGACGATACCACCCATCAACTGGACGTCGTAGTGGCGCTGGCCGAAGACGCGTTTGGCGGCTTCGCGCATGACAGCAAACGCTTCCGGCAACAGGTTGTCCAGCTTCTCGCCGTTGGCCAGCCGTTCCCGGAACGCCGGAGTCATCGATTTCAGTTCGTCATCCGACATAGATTCATATTGAGACTCGAGCGCGTTGATTCTGTCGACTTTGCGACGCAACCGCGCAATATCACGTTCGTTCGCGTTAAAGACTTGTTTGAGGAGTCCCACCGAACGGTTACACCCCCATAGAAATTCACTTGATGCTCTAATATAGGATTGTACCGTAGCTGTTACACATATAACAACCTGTAGAAATCAGGCAACTCGCCGCACAGCCGGAAAACGGCCTCGTTTGGGCAAAAACAACGCGGGCGAACTCGGCACAGTAGCTCCAAGTTCGCCCACGGACCCATTTTGGTCAGCCGTGATTTGCTATACCTACTTATTTACACTAGATTTGCGGCTCAATCAAGCCGTAGTCGCCATTCTTCCGTCGGTACACGACGTTGACTTCCTCGGTATCCGCGTTGGTAAAGACAAAAAAGTCGTGTCCGAGAAGATCCATTTGCATAATCGCTTCTTCCGGAGCCATGGGCTTCATCGGAAAGCGCTTAACCCGAACCAAGCGAGGTTCGTCCCCTTCGTACATATCGTTGAAAATCCGTTCGTGCCTGGCGGTCTGTCGGATTCTCGTTCGCAAACCGTCGTCGCGAAAACGACGATTGATTTTTTCTTTGTATCGATGCACCTGCTCCTCAATCTTGTCCGTCACCAAATCAATCGAAGCGTACATGTTGGACGACGTCTCTTCCGCCCGGAAAATCATCCCATGCACATGGACCGTCATCTCGATGCGGTGATTGGTACCCTCAACGGCCATTCGAACATGAATGTCCTTGTCCGCCTCACCTTCAAAGTAACGGGTGAGCCGGCCAATTTTCTTGTCCACATAATCCTGGAGCGCCGAAGTGACAGAAATGTTGTCGCCATGAACCTGAATTTTCATATGACAACTCCTCCTTCGTGGTGTATCTATTATACGCCTATACACCTGGAAGGGAAATTGAATTTTGAATTTACAGACAGGTTTTATCAAGGGCAAAAAATTAAGCGTGAACGTCCGTGGCCAACCCCCGCGCTTGATTGTGACTCTCCAACAGGCGAAGCGCTTCGGGCGGGAACTTCATGACAATTTTCCCCGTGGATTGATCGACGAGGTTTAGCCAAATCTCGTTTGGCGGTTCATCGGCGGCAATTTGAACAGCCATGCCGGGCTGTGACGCCTGCTGCGTCCACTGTTCGACGGCCTGCCGAATCGCGGACGTCTCCGAGTGACTCGCCGACACCTGTCTCGCATCGCCTGTCGATGTGGAAAACGCGGCATTTGCTAGACTCACTTCGGTGGCAGACGCAGCGCTTGAATTGGCTGCACTGGACGCCGTCTCTCCCGAATAGGACAGGAATGACGGACTATTTACGATAGAATTCATGAATAAAAACCTCCCACGCACGAACACGTGACGGCCGCATCATGAACGTATGGACAAAGTGGTGGTGGCGGTTGGCACGCATCGACTCCTGATTACGTTGTTTGACCCAATTGTTTGGCTGCCTCTTCCCAGGTATCCCGTAAACCTTTCACGATGGGGATTTGCTCGGCAATCAGTTGGGCGTTCTTTTCGACGTTCGCTTGTATCAATTGCCTCAGAAAGAAATCGTACAACTTCCGAAGCTGTTGAGAAATATCATACTGCATATCCAGCGTGTTGTTGAGTTCACAGACGATGTTTTGCGCTTTGACGAGTTGTCTGTGTGCGAGAACGAGATCTCCTTGATCGATGGCGTCCTTTGCAATATCGAGCGCGGACAACCAGCCATCGTACAGCATGACAACCAATCTCGGCCCACTCGTTTGTACGGATGACGACTTGTACGCTGTAGTCGCGCGTTGCAAACCACTCATGGAGGTTCACCTTCTCTTAAGATTCGATATCAATCATATGACCCGAAGGCTTCGCCACAGACATCCGCGCAAGTTTTTGGGCAACCATCACCTTTTGCACTTGCTCTCGAAGATCCCTTTGCCGCCCCCGGAGAGCATCCGCGATTCGTTCATTCTGCTCCACGATGCGCTCAAGCAACTCTCTTTCCGTCTCCGCCACATGAGATGGGGCGTCGAATGCCTCAAGAACCTGCCTAAATTTTTCAAACGCCTCATTTCTACGTTCCAAAAGTCCATGGACATCCAGATTCAATGGGCCAGGTCGTGTTAGATTGCCAAGAATCTCCTCGCCGACAGAAATGAGATCGCCAATCGTCGCTGCCAGGTCATCCACGTCAACCTAGACCTCCCATAGCTTGCTTAACTCGACGTCGAACCACCCATCATCGCAACGATGTACGACGACTGCGAATCCACGTTTTCAATCGCTGTTTCCATATTCGCGTACTCAGTTTGGTACTGCTGCTGCAACGCTTGAAGTTGTGTATTCATCGTCAACGCCTGAGAATCCAAGGTCGAAATCTGCGTACCGAGAAAACTGGTGTTCATCGAATCCAAGCTGAACAACTGAGACAGATCCGCAGTTGGGTCAATCAGCGTGTAGTCGAGCAAACTCGAACTCGACGAAGAAGACGAGGAAGATGACGACGCAGCCGCTAAATTGGCTGGACTCGTCGGATCGTACGTGTCCCCCGTTCCAGCCTGCTGCTGGATCTGCGTAATGCTGCTCGTTACTGC
Organism: Alicyclobacillus acidiphilus NBRC 100859; assembly: GCF_001544355.1. GTDB lineage: Bacteria > Bacillota > Bacilli > Alicyclobacillales > Alicyclobacillaceae > Alicyclobacillus > Alicyclobacillus acidiphilus. The sequence continues at coordinate 14,200 of NZ_BCQI01000010.1, read as the reverse complement.
TGAATACAGTTGCTTCGCGATCCCCGTGCTCGAACTCGTACTTGTGCTCGAACTGGTGCCGGTCCCCGAGGCTGTGAAGAGATTCATGACGGCTGTCGGATCGGCTTCGACGGCAGCCTGCAACTGAGCCGTGTTGATTTGCAAGAGACCGTAGGTATTGTACCCGCTCGTCGTGACACCGGGCGCCGTCGCCCCGCTGCTCACGCCATTCATGATGTCGATCGGCGAAATGCCAATCGACGCAAGCGAGTTGAGCTGTGTGGGCTGCCCATTGATGTTCACGGTCGGCTGATTCGAAACGGTCGACACCGTGATGTTCTTCAGCGTGTTCATCACATTGCCCAGCAGAGGATCATTCTCCAGCATCCCCGCCTGCGCCTTCTCGTTCCACTCCGTCACTTGCGTGTCCGTCATCTGCGCTGCTTGCGCGGCGGTCAAAGGCTGATAGTCATAATTTCTCTGTGTATTGTACTGCCCCTGCATATACTGCAAGGTCTCATTGTACTGTTGAACGAAATTCGTGATCGCCGTCACAATCGCGTTTGTATTCGTCGCGACCGTCACACTCACAGGAGCGTTCGCTCCGGTAACGCCGGTCAAATTGAACGTAATGCCGTTGTATACGGCCTGATTGCTCTGACTCGAGGTTGCATAACCATTGACGGAATAGTACGCGTCGTTCGCCGTCTGCACGCTGGCAGGAAGTCCCGTCGACGCGATGGTCCCTAGCGCCGTGTTTGTCGCCGCAGCCATCCCGTTGCTTACATTGGCTGTCGGGTCCGTCACAACAATCCCTGAAAACAGTTCACTGTCCTGCACATTCGTAGCGCCAATACCAGACGGCGCATTGGCGGACACATAGGTCGTACCCAACGATTGCGGTCCGTCCGTTGTCGCGGTAATGGTCAAGACGTTCGAGCTTGCCTTTCCTGTTACACTACCCGAAAGAACGTTCGCGACCTCCGAGGCAATTCCACTCGTCGTCTGACCATTCACGTCGATTGCCGTGATTCCCGTTCCTGTAGGCGCTGGCCCATTGGCGCTGTCGTAGAACTCTATCGTCTGCCCGGCGACTGTCAACTCGTCACCGGCGGCAGGGACGCTCGTGAAAGTCACGGTCTGCGTCGATGGCGTTCCAGAGGCACTCGAAGTGTCCGCCGTACCCGGCGTTTCTGGGCCAACTGTGATGGACGGGCTGCTCGGTGTGTAGCTCGTCGTGAAATTCCCCTGGCTCCCGCTCGTCAGCGCGGTCAGAACCAGTTGGTTCGAATTCACAACGGTCGCTGAGAGCTCGGTGCTCAACGTCGAATCGTTGTTGACGTCCGCCGCGATGGCGGATGCAATCGCCGACGGCGTCGTATTTTGCGTGAGGTCAATGGTGTAATCGGCCGAACTCGATGAACTGGATCCATCGGCAAAGGCGAACGTGACGCCATCGATGTTCAACGTATCGCCTGCCGCAGGCATGTTGGAAAAATCCAGCGTCTGGCCTGCCGTCGTAGCACCGACCAGATCCAACTGATGATTTGTCGCGTCGTACGTAGCTGAAACGCCTGTTTGGGCAGATTGCGCGGTAATGATGCTCGCAATCTGCTCGTACGACTCGCTCGTATTAAAAGAGAATTTCGTCCCATTGATATCGACCGTGCCAGCTTGTGCAGGCATGTCCACTCCAGAAACGGTCGTATAGTTTGCATTGATGACCATCGGCTGACCCGAAGGATTCGTTTGCGTCAAACCGAAAACCGTCGAAAAGATCCCACTCGTGTCGTTCGAAACGCTGATCTTTGCCCCGGTGCCCGTCGAGGTCGTCTGCAAGACGACTTTACCCGCGTTCGTATCATAAAACCCCGTCACGCCCGCAGACGGATTGGAATTGATGGCCTGGAGAACCGTGTTAATGGTGTCAGTCTGAGGATTGAATGTGAACGTCTGTCCATTCAGTGTGAAGCTCGCGTTCGTTGAACTCGCCAGACTGGGATCGATCTGCGCCAACGTCTCGTTGCCATAGTTGCTATCCGTTGAAAGTGTGGACGACGACGAAACCGTCGCGCCTGACGCCAACTGATACGTGCTAACGCTGTAGGTACCGGCTGGAGACAGAGAATTCGACGTCGCAGACACCATCGAACTGTTACTGGAAGTGGTGGTCGTTTGGAGAAAGGTGGACTGCAATTGTAACGACGACAAATTACTCTGTAGATCCGCGAGCGTATTGTTTACACGTTGATAGCTTTCCTGCTTCCACTCAGTAATTTGTCGTTGTTGCAAAAGTTGAATCAGCGGTTCGTCGGCCGCTTCCATCAGACCTTGGATAATACTGTCCGTGTCGATGCCAGACGCGAGCCCGGAGATGCCGCCAGTTACACCGGTTGAACTAGAAGTCCCTGTGCTCGACGAACTCGTACCGCTCGTCAAATCCCCAATATAGGTCATCGGAAACGCCACCTTTCAAATCCGCTCTCAATCCGAATCGGCTTCAATCCGCTCGGGCCAAACTTCCCTTACCCACTTCCAACCGGCCATAGCCGGACGCCAGAGGCGCCCGACTCGTAGCCAAAAATCCGCCAATCAGCTCAACAGCTTGAGGACCAATTGAGGCTGTTGGTTCGCCTGAGCCAACATCGAAACCGCAGCCTGTTGAAGCACACTGTCCTGCGTGTACGCTGCCATTTCAGACGCCATATCGGTATCGGTGATACCAGAATCGGCGGTGGTGAGGTTTTGCGATGTGGACGACAGGTTGCTAATCGTGCTTGTCAAACGGTTCTGAACTGCGCCGAGATTCGCTTGTTCAGTCGTAACCGTTTGGATGGCAGTATCAATCGTGTTGATGGCGGAATCTGCATTAGAGGTCGAAGTGATGTCCAATGCCGCCTGGGTGTTGTCGTTGTCAATGCCGTTGTTCACGTTATTCGTGGCACTGTACCCTGTCGCACCAGCAGTTCCGGTGATACCAAGGGCCTGAGCACTCATGTTACCAATGTTCAGCGTCATGGTCTGACCTGAATTAGCACCGATTTGGAAGGTCAATCCTCCGCTTTGACCGCTGCTGCTCTGGTTTGCCAATCCTAGTAACTGCGAGGCACTGCTATCATCGAACGATACGGAACCTGACTGTCCCGAGGTGCCACTGGTTACTTCAAGTTCTCCATCCTTAACCGCAACACTAACATGAGCGACTTGCTCTGCGGACGGGACATTCTGATTGTAACTATCGATCGCATTGTTCAAATCTGTCTGCAGATGGGTAGCCACGGTACTCATATCTGTCGTACCCGATGTATATCCACCCGCACCTGTCGCCGTAAGCTTCACGTTAATCGCATGCCCGTCAATCGTTGCGGTAAGCTGACTGCTCGTTGTCAACGTGTTCAGCTCTGCTGCGCCAACCACATTCAGAACACCTTCGGAGCCTGTGCTAGAGTAATCAGTTGGTGTTGTCCCTCCAGTGGTACCCTTGATAGCGTTCCACATATCGTTGCCAGCTGTATCAGCCGTGAACGAAAGCGTTGAGGTGTCACCCGTCGTTCCAGAGGTAATCTCAATCTTACCGCCGTTGTTCGTCACCGAAACGTGCGAAATCGACGTGCCATTAGCCTGGTTGTACTGATCAATCCCACTATTGATATCCTTCTGAAGCTGATTGGCCACACCATCGACGTTCACAGTCGTGCCGTTATCAAACGCCTGATAATCAGATGCGTTGACGTTAAAACTAATGTTGGCACCATCTACGGAAATCGTATTCGTACCACTCGCCAGAGCCGAAAATGCCCCCGTAGCCAACGTTGCTCCGGGGATAGACGCAGAGGTTGGAGCTCCAAGTGCTGAACTGAACACCGTAGCGTTTGTTGTTCCGGAAGCGTCTTGGCCGCTTAAAGAACCATCAAGGAGGTTTTTCGTGTTGTACTGTGTCGTGTTGGCAATATTGTTGATTTGGTCCGCCAGCTGGTTAAATTCTGTCTGGAGGTCCTGGCGATCCGATTGAGTCGTTGTGCTGTTCGACGCTTGAACGGCCAATTGACGCATTTGCTGGAGAATGCTCGTGGTTTGATCCAGGGCGCCGGAAGCGGTCTGAATCATAGAGATACCGTCCTGCGCGTTTTGAGACGCCTGGTTCAAACCGCTGATTTGAGCCTGCATTTTCTGCGAGATAGCGTACCCTGACGCGTCATCAGCAGCACTATTGATCTTCTTGCCTGTGGACAATTGTTGCAACGCGCTGTTCAATGCATTCGAATTCGCATTCAATGCAGACAACGCGCTCATTGCCCCAAGGTTGTGTCCAATGATCAACCCTGACATTATGATCTCTCCTTTGCAAGTTTCATATCTCAGCTACCTTAAGTGGCTGTTCACCCAATATATCGGTAGATTTGAGGGAAACTTGCACGGTTCGACGGCGTATTGCGAGATTATTTGAGAAAGTTCACCAATGACATGGGCAGGGCCTGGGCGCCGACTTCGACACTCGCTTGTTCCACTGTCATCGCTGAGTTCAACTGTGTCAGCACCGTCGCCATATCGGCGTCTTGAACATTGGACAACTGCTGCGTCACGCTGGTCGACAAATTCGACATTCTCGTCTGCATCATCTGAGCCCTATCAATCAATGATCCAACGTTGGCCTGTTGCTGATTCATGTTGTCGAGAACGGAGTCAATGCTGGAAACCAAACTGCCTACTTGGGAGGTGTCTCCGTTGTTCAACGCCGTATAAAGTTGGCTCAGCAACGAAAACGCGTTCTGCGATGAATCGGACGACGCCCCCGAGGAGGAAGACGAGCCAGACGGTGCAGCCTTGAAGAAATCGTTGCCGGACGCGCTGACAGGGATCGTGACTCCATTCCCTAGATTCACATACACCTTGCCTGAATTCGTTGTCTTCGTGGATGGATCAAGCTCACCCGTAGCTTGATCTGGCGTCACGTTGGCCGCCTGAGGCGGGTATGGAGGGGTATCGGTGTCCTGGCCGTTGAAAATATATTGTCCGTTGTACTGCGAATTCCCGATGGTAACCAACTGGTTGTAGAGCTGCCCAACCTGTGCGGCGATGGCCTGCATGTCACTCGGAGTTTCCGTGGAGTTGGCGCCCTCAAGCGCGAGATCGCGAGCGTTGCTAAGCACGTTTTGCGCTTCGGTCATGGTACTGCTGACGAAATTGAGCTGAGCCTGGGCGTTTGTCGCGTTCTGTCCGTACTGGGTATCAAACGACGTCTCATTCGTCAACTGCATCACCTGTTGGACACCAATCGGATCGTCGGATGGGGTGTTGATTTTGTGGCCCGTCGCCGACTCATTTTCAAGCGTGCTCAACTGTTGATAGTTGTTCTGTATGTCAAACAAGATTTGACTGCTCAGCATCCCCGGCGTTACGCGCATCGAAATCCCCACTCTCCATGAAAGTCAGCATTTAGACGTTCTGCATCAGTTGGGTCAGCATGTCGTTGATGGTCGAAATGACTTCCGCAGAAGCGTTGTAGGCCTGCTGATAGCTGATCATGTTCGTCATTTCCTCGTCGGTCGACACGCCTGACACACTTTGTTGCTCATTGGTCAGTTGCTGGACCAAACTGGTCTGCGTTGACACAGCGTTGTTAGCCTGTTGTCCCTGAAGACCCAGTTGCCCTACCACCGAGGTGAGATAGTCGCTCAAGGTGCCGGTCAATTGGGTGGACGAAGTCGGCACGCCAGGCGCCGATGGACTCGGGAAAGACATGGTTGTGCTCGTCATATTCGCGATCAACGTCGCAAGCGAACCGTCGCCAGAAACCGCGACAGGCGGATCCGCGCTTGGATCAGCAACCGTCGTCCCTGCGGCGAGATCGGACGCTTCCAACTGAACAGTGATGTTGGACGCGGTGATAGGTTGGCCATTGGCGGTGACAGGCGTTGTGAACAAGGCCTTGCCTGGGCCGTTCTCGGAATAGCCGAGTTGCAAGAGCTGGTTGAGGCCGACACCTTCGATGGTAGTGCCTTCCGGCAGTTGCGATTGTCCATAACCGCCGATTGTGGTCTTTGTACCATCCGGCAGCACGATTTGGAGGTTATCCAACGCCGACGGGGTGCTTGAGGTGATATCCATCGCACCGTCCAAAGTCACCGACATGGCTCCCAGTGTCGTTGTGATGGTCGTCCCAGAAGGAATCGTGTAACTACCATCCGCGTTCGGTGTCAACGACTGCACGTAGTCACTCAGGGTCTCGCCAGATGAACCGACCAGCATCGTGTTGTATGGCGGACTATCTGCCGCATCGCCCGGAATCGTCCAATCGCTTGTAAGCGTTGAGGTCCCCGGCCCGGCCAAGCTCTGCGCCAGAACATCCAACTCATTCTGGTAGCTTTGGATATCCGCCAACGAATTTTGATAGCCTTGAATCTCGCCGCTCTGACCAGAAAGAACCGACGTCCCACTCAACGTGGACTGGGCCGTTGGGACAACCTCCAGTTGGCCTGTGCTCGAAATCGCGAGGTTCCCTTCGAGATTCCCAGGCGGCGTCGACTGGCTGAAATCCGTTTGAGTCCCGTCGATGACGGGATCGGACATCCCCGTCAAGGTCAACGAGAATTGATCGTACGAAACGTCGCCGACCGTTTTTGTCGTGGTTTGCGTTTGGAAGCTCACATATTGAGAAAGCTGGTTGAGCAATTCGTCGCGCTGGTCCAGCAGACTGTTTGGTTGACCGCCAGTCTGCTGGATGGCCGCAATTTGGTTGCTGACACTTGCGATTTGGCTAAGCAAGCTGTTGGCTTGAGTCACTGAATCGGACAGCGACGACGAAACATTGGAAGAGAGCGCACTCAATTGATTCGCCGTTTGATTGACGACTTGCGTCAACGTCTGCGCCGCGTCGACGACGGAGGTGCGAGAACTGAGATCGGACGCATCGCCGCTCAGCGTGTCCCAAGCTTGATAAAATTGCTCAAGCGCGTTGGAAATCCCCGTGTCGGACGGTTCGTCGATAATTCCGGACACTTCGTTTAATGTGCTCTGTTCGACCGTCGCCTGGCTCAATTGGGCGTTTTGGCTTTGATATTGCGCGTTTAGGAATTGATTTTGAATTCGTTGGATTTGTGTGACTTGCGATCCTTGACCAACCATCGCGGTGCCGCTGCTAGAGATCAACAGCGAAGGCATATCGCTCACGTCGACCGTTTCCCGCGAGTAACCAGGCGTGTTTGCATTGTCTATATTTTGGGACACGGTGTCGACGCCAGCTTGGGCTGTTTCCAATCCACGCAAGGCGGTTTGAAGTCCGAGGAACGTGCCTAACATGTGATTCCCTCTTTCTTATGTCCGAACGCTGATAAATCTGCTTCCTTGCGCCATCGAAGAACCATACGAGGTTTTCGACGAAACGTCGCGCAAAGCCGACATCACCAGATCCGAGTATGTCTTGGCCTGCGATGCCAAGGCATGAATGTCGTCTCGAAGCCGTACGATCTCAGCCATCGCGGCGCGCAGCGCTCGACTGACGCTGTCCAGTTCCTCGCGGATGGGCGAGAGCGACGGATGCCGAATCAATTCGCGAATCGTCAGATCGGCGGAGGACAGCCCCAGTTCGGCAACCAGGTTGTTCATCACGCCTTGGCGCCTCGTCTCGCTGTCGACGACCTTGGCGCACAATGCCGAGATTTCCTCGAGTATCGGCTGTGTCGCAAAGTCCTTGGCTTCGACGAGAAGTCCTCTGTGCCGCTTCAGCAACTCGACGATGGATTGCTCGTACCGCAATGTCTCTTGTAGTAGGTTAAGAAGGCGAATCGCTTCTTCGCTCACTCAAAACGCCTCCGTTGTCCATTCCGGGTATTACGCCTGCACATCGATTGCGGTGCTCTTGCGGAGCATGCTGTCCGCCAAACGATTCAAATCGATCGGCTGTCCGGACTGCATCTGCGCTTTCAACGCCTGCAACCGAGTGGACTGCGACGAATCCGCGCTCGACGTGCCGTTCGTCGAAGGCTGTTTGCCATCGGGTTTGTTTGCATTGACCTGCTGCCGATACACGTATGTTGAACGCGTGTTCACCGAGTCAGATACATTCATCCATCACACCACCTTGCGTGGAGTCTCTACATGGTATATCGGAATGTCGACAAAAAACTTGCATCGACAACTTGTGTCGACATTACGATGTCGAGACCATCTCCATATGCTGCTTCAAATGCCCCAGGGCGCGTTTGTGCAGACGAGACACTTGTGATTCGCTGAGATCGAGCACAAACCCAATCTCTTTGAGCGTCAGTTCTTCTTGATAGTACAAGTAGAGAATCTGTTGTTCCCGTTCGTCGAGTTTGCCCAAGGCCGCGACCAGATCCGCCTTCGACTCCCTCTGCAAAAAAGACAGCTCCGGTTGCTCGGCTTCCGCGCTCTCCACTGTGGCGGCCACCTCCGACACGGCTGCTTCGTCGATGGACGGCGCCTCGCGCAAATCGATTTCTCTCTGCCACTCTGCCAGGGTCTTCATGTCGATGCCGATCTCGTCCGCCAGTTCCTGTTCCGAAGGTTCCCGCATCCACCGCTGCATGAGGGCGTCTTCGGCAGCGCGAATTTTGCGGTACTTGTCCCTCACGGAGCGCGATTGGCTGCGATTCTTCGCGATCTCGTCGAGCATCGCACCCCTGACATACGGTTTCGCGTATGCCCCGAATGGCACACCGCGACCCTCATCGAACGTCTCCGCCGCTCTGTACAAGCCAAGCACACCTGTTTGGATCAAGTCGGACACATCCAGCATGGCCTGTCCGGCCCGCGGCGCCAGCGAAGAAGCTAAGCTGTACACGAGCGGCAAGTGCGTCTCGATCCGGTCTTGGCGACGCTGTTCTTCCCACGATTGGTATGCGCCATAGCGCTGAGTACTCAAGGATGCACCCACCCCGACAACCCATATTCCCGAACCCCTGATGAGGGTTTATCTAGCTCCGGCTGAGAAATCCGCCGCCGGGTCGATTTCTTGTCTCTCTCTGTCTGAGCGACTCGCTCGCTTCTTTGAAGCCGTTGGCAAGCTCACGACTGCAGGTCACACACAAACGCCCTGACATGGTGGGCGCGCCGCATCGCTCACACGGATAGCTCATGTTTGGATTATCTCTAAGAATTAACCGGCCATCTCGGATGAAATCGACAATGACGTGGTACTCGACCTGGGTCCCATCGGCCACATCGAAAATGGTCGAATCGGGATATTTCCGCAGAAATTGTCGAATCTCCGAAAGGAGTTGGTCCTCTTCGCGAAGGCACTCCGGACACACGTCTTTACCTGATTTGTGAAACAGCCGACCACACCGTTTACAATTGGCTATCGTCACTAGAAACACCTCCCCATTTCGGTAGCCGTCGCAGTTCACCAAGTTTATCCCGCATTCTCAAACTCTACTTCTGAATTCTATCGTACGCGAGCGACGACCAACGCACAAACATTTTGTGCGCCAGCCAGATAAAGTTTTTCCGAGCAAGCCGCAAGCGTCGCCCCTGTGGTTGCGATGTCGTCGATGAGTAAAATTCGACATCCGCGGATCGGAACTTGTCGATTCAACGTGTACACGCGTTCGAGTCCCCGCCTCCGTTCGACAGCGTTTTTCGCGCTCTGGGACTGCGTAAATCCACGTTCATCCGTCAAGCGAACGAGCGCCCTGCGGATCGGCTGCCGGGTTTGGGAAGAAAGGTGTGCGGCCAAGAGTTGAACGTGATCGTAGCCGCGCTTGCGTGTTCTCTCGAGCGTCGTGGGAACCGGGACAATACAATCCGTGTGCGGAAGCGAATCGCCATGGAGCCGACGGACGAGCAGATGGCCGAAAAACGGCGCGAGTTCCATCAGGCCGTCGTACTTGAAGGATCGGAACAGCGTGCGGATGAACGCGTCGTATTGGATGCAGCTCGCCACGGGCACAGTGCGGCCCCCTGGCAGCCGCAATTGGATGTGCTCCGACCTGCCAGCCGAAGCGCAAAGCTGGAGTTCCTGCAGGCAAAACGGGCAAAGCGCATCGGAGAGCTGCGGCAGAAACGCCGGGGAATCGCTGGACTTGACAGCCTGGACTGAACCGCTGCGGGAATGGATTGGCCGAGTGCAGATTCGACAGATGTCCTCGTCATTTGGAAATATCCAATTCAACGCCTCCTGCCAACCTCTGCGCACCGCGAATGGCAGCGTCACACCTCGCCGCATGACTCGCCTCCTCACGACAACTCCGTTTCCGGACTGTTCAGCCTGGACAGGGTGAACCAAAAGTCGCTGCCCTCGCCTTCCGTGCTGTCGACACCGACTTCACCGCCGAGAGACGTGACGATGTGTTTGACGATGGCGAGACCAAGCCCCGTACCACCTGACGCGCGGCTGCGATCTTTGTGGACGCGATAAAAACGTTCAAACACTCGATCCAGCGATTCGGACGGAATGCCGATACCGTCGTCCTGCACGTGAACCTTGACGCGATCGACCAACACATCCCACGTCACCCTGACTTCACTGCCGTCGTGCGAGTAGTGGATGGCGTTCGAGAGGAGATTGAGAAACACTTGGAGCAGCATGTCGGGCTCTGCCCAAACCGCGATCGAGCCGGCATCCTGCGGCGTAATCAAGCGAATGTTCCGCTCTTGCGCGACGCGTTTGAGGCGATCCACTGCGCGATCCGCGATCGTCGCCAAGTCTACCGCGACAGGATCGATGCGGCTGTCTGTTGCTTCCAGCTTCGACAACTCGAGCAAATCAGAGACGAGATTGCCCATGCGCAAGGCTTCATCGTAGATGGTGTTGAGGAATTTCGTCCGCGCGGGTTCGCCCATGTCGCTCTCGAGCAAGGTCTCCGCGAATCCGCGAATCGCGGCGATTGGCGTCTTCAACTCGTGTGAGACATTCGCCACAAACTCGCTTCGCATCCGCTCCAAACGCCGCCATTCCGAAATGTCGTTGACAAGCATGAGCACGTCGTGGGCGCTGTCCGATTTCGGGTTAATGCGAGGACCGGAAGAAATGGGGACGAGGCGAACGCTCACCGCGAGCCCCTCCCGAATGGTCAGTTGGTCCGACCAAGGGGTGCCGAAGAGAAGCGCGTGATCGATAGCGGCGCTCAGGTTGTAGTTGCGCAAGACAGTCCAATGGTCTCGATCCTGCCACTGTTCGACGGGCCGACGAAACAAACGTTCAGCGGCTCGGTTGACCATCTGAACATGCCCATCGCTGCGAAGGTAGATTACGCCAGTCGTCATGTTTTGCAAGATGTGGCGGAGGACGTCGCGCTCCTGTGACATTTCTTCGATGGTGATTTCAAGGTGATCAGCCATGCGGTTGAACGACTGAAAGAGCTTCGTATCGCCGCCGCGATTGCGGTACTCGTACATGCGGGTCTCGTAGCGCCCCTGTGCGATGGCATCCATCGAATCGTCCAGATAGCGGCGCGCCTGGTTGACGGATCGAATGTACAAAAACATGATGATCCCGACCATGACGATCCCGAGGAACAACCCAATCAGGAAATTGTTCATGTGGCAGGAGCACCCTCCGAAAATTTGTAGCCAATGCCGCGCACGGTCCGAATATAGGATGGATTCTTCGAATCCTGCTCAATTTTCTCACGCAGGTGCGACACGTGCACGTCGACGATACGGGTGTCGGTCGCGGAACTGTATCCCCAGACGCGATCCAGCAGCTGATCTCTCGACAGCACATGCTCGGGGTTTTCCATAAAGTACTGAAGCAAATCGAATTCTTTCGGCGTAAATTCCATCAACTGACCGCCGATGCGGACTTCGTGCCGCGAAACGTCGAGAACGATGTTTCCCGCCTTCAAGACCTTGCTCGCCGACGGAGCCAACTTCGTGTCAGATTCAGGACTTTCGCTGCGTCTGAGCACCGCGCGGGCCCGGGCAACCAGCTCTCTCGGACTGAACGGCTTCGTGACGTAGTCGTCGGCGCCCAATTCGAGGCCAAGCACCAGATCCACCTCTTCATCCCGGGCGGTCAGCAGGATAATCGGCGTATCCACGCCCTCCTGGCGAAGGCGACGGCAGACTTCCATTCCGTCCATACCAGGAAGCATCAAATCCAGCACAACCAAATCGAAGGAAGGCGTGCCTGAGCGAATGAATTCGTAGGCTGTTTTCCCGTCTCCAACCGTCTCCACCTCGAAGCCAGCTCGGCTGAAGTTGTACTCAACCAGCGTTCGAATTGATTCCTCGTCGTCAACTATCAGTACGGTCGCCACTGTTTTCCCTCCGAATGAACTCGCTAAAAACTCGTTCTACGCGTATTGTAGCGGTTCCAGGGCAAGCCATCTACTGCTGTTTTGGAAAGACCTATCGCTTCTTGTCAAATCACTGGCAATATGTGAAACTTAATAGAAATATTAGGTGAAGCAGGTGTGGTCGTGACAATAGGCGATAGAATTCGTGAAGTCCGCTTGAAACGCGGCATGACCCAGGCCGATCTCGGCGGCGATCTCGTCACGCCGAGCATGGTCAGCCAGATTGAGTCGAACCGAGTGAAGCCCTCACATACCCTGCTGATGGAATTCTCGAAACGACTCGGAACGCCCGTGGAATATTTTCTCCAAGAAATGGACCAACAAGCGCTCGTCTCCGCGCAATTGGCCCTCGCAAGCCATGCGCTGGCCATGGGGCGCCCCCAGGAAGCGAGCGACCTGCTTCGCGACATGGCCAGCCCTCTCGATCACGGCGCGAACCACGAACAATACTGCCTCATCCAAGCGCAAGTGTGTCGAGCGCTCAAACAGTATCCCGAAGCGACAAACTATCTCGAGCACCTTCGCGAATACGCGTACCGCTTCCAGGATACACAACTGCTGTTTGTCGTTTGCCGAGAATCTGGATACGTGGAGTTTGAACAGGGGAACGTGACAGGAGCCATCTACGAGTGGAAACGTGCCGTCGAGTACGGCCGAACCCTGAGAGACGAGCGCACCGTGCCAAAATTGGATTTGGCCAGATGGATGCTCGACGTCCTGCTGAAATTGGATCAGTTCGATGAGGCGGAAGAATGGATTCAGGACATGTCCACCCTTCGCGGCGCTGCCGAAGACCTGTTCGCCCAGGCCATGTCGCTCGTGACGGTCGATCCCAACTTGTCAAAGGAACTCTGCACACGCGCTGCCACATTGACGACGTTCGCCCAATTGTTCGAGCAGGTATTGACGGTCCGCGCGCGCTCCGAAGCGAACGCGATCGACTCGCTGCAGTCGGCGCAAGAAACCGCGTTTGCCATGACGGCGCTGTATCCCGAAACGTACCTCACGTCAGCGTGCAATCAAATCGAATCACTCTTGCAGGCGGACGAGATCGACCGGGCCAAATCGTGGATGAACCAAGTCACATCCGTTCTCGCGAATCTCACGCATCAACCAATGACAGCGGCGCGGCGCGACATCGGCCATCGCCTCGAACTTCTGACCGCACAGATGGAAGCGAAGGCCGGCAGCGTGATCGACGCCATCCGACGCTTGGAGCGATTCGAAGCGACGTTTCCCGAAGACGGCAATATCGAATACAAGCGGCAGGCCTGCGCCCTGCTTGTGCTGTTGTACGGAGAACAGGACGACATCGAACGGACAGTGGCGTACGCGCGCAAAATGGATGAACTCATCCCGGATCGGCGCATGCAGCTCCCCATCCTTCTCTAACTAATCCGCAGCATCGTCGCACGTCGCCCACGCCGTTCGCGCAGCATATGCCGCGCCACCCTGGCAGCTTCTTGACGAGTTTCCACAGGAACGAGGCGGACGGTCAAATGGTCGCTTTGAAAGCGCCGTACGATGGCCAACGTCAGGTCTTCGGAATGGATGTCGATCACGGCCACCTCGACCGTCTTCCCCAATTCCTCCGATATCCGCTCGAGGCCCCGCAGGACCCATTCGATCTCACGATCTCCGTTTGCCGTAACCAACACGTACACATCGGCCGGTTTACGCCGGCGCAATCGATGAGGCACCACACCCCATCTCCCGGCCACCATCAGGCCGATGTACACCAGCAAAGCTGCCACCAATGCGATCTTCGGCCACATCCCACACCACCCCCGATGCCACACTCTATGTAGCATCGGAGGTACAAGACACTGGTCCCATCCGATTTTGCGAGTGGCGAGTGGCGAGTGGCGAGTGGCGAGTGGCGGGTGGCGAGTGGCGAGTGGCGAGTGGCGGGTGGCGAGTGGCGGGTGGCGAGTGGCGGGTGGCGAGTGGCGGGTGGCGGG
>NZ_BCQI01000009.1 GCF_001544355.1 Alicyclobacillus acidiphilus NBRC 100859 | reverse complement strand
GCAGCCCCTGGCCGCTTCCCCCTCCAGCCCACCGGCTACCATCCCGCCCCTAGCCGCCTCGAGCCTTTCAAAACACCCACCATCTTGCAGAACGCCTGAATCGTTGATATATTCACGAAGGGAACGACCGTGCACCGCACGGCGAATGTATACGGTGAATGTGTACATGATAGAGCGACAACAACCATCATCATAAAGCGCTGTGCAACTGGCGGCTTAGCGTGGAGCACCACGAGGAAGCACAGCTGATCATCGTCGACCGCCTGGGCATATCACCCAGGGGGTCGTTTGCTATTTTTCGGGCAAGCGACACCCTGATCGGGAGGGCATTGTACATGGCGAAACGATTAGAGGGACGTCCTGTAGCCGACGCGCTTCGGCAGGACGTGGAACGAGACGTGCGAATGTGGACAGAACAGCAGATTCAGCCCCGACTTGTCACACTGCTGGCGGGGGACGATCACGCCTCAGAAGTGTATGCCGAGCAGAAGGGCCGATGGGCTGGGAGACTGGGCATCGAATTCGAGATGGTTCGCCTGCAGCCGACCTGCACGGAGGAGGATTTGATTGCGCGCATTGACCATCTCAACCGCGATTCATCCGTCCACGGCATCATGCTGGAAATGCCGCTGCCTCGCGGCATCGACGCGCAGCGAGTCGTCAGCGCGATCCACGCGTTCAAAGACGTCGACGGCATGTCGCCGTGCCATTCGTTTGCCAAGCCATCTCCGGAAGCAGCCTTGTACCCCGCCACACCGCTTGCATGCATACGCCTGCTGAAACACTACGGATATCAATTGCGCGGAGCCGATGTGACGTTGATTGGCTGCGGCCAGACCGTTGGCATGCCCTTGCTGCACCTGTTGATCGCGGAAGGTGCGACAGTTGCCGCGTGCCATGAGTGGACGAAGGATGTGGCGAGCCACCTGCAGCGCAGCGAGATCGCCATCGTCGCGGTCGGCAAAGCAGGCCTGTTGCAGGCTGACCTTGTCCATCCGCGGTTGACCGTCGTCGACGTGGGCATCTCCGAGGGGGACGAGGGCGAAGTCCTCGGCGATCTCTCCGCGGAAGCCGCGGCACAAACGGCCGCCTACACCCCGACACCTGGCGGAGTGGGCGCGGTCACCACCGTGCAAATCTTCGCGAACCTCATGCACGCCATGGCGTTGCAGCGGGAGGCAGGCCTTATTTGAAGGTGCATCCTTTCACCGACGTGATCGTCGAAGCGGAACTGCCGAAACAGCATCCTGGACAGGCCAATCGCATCTTCCGCGGCAAACGGAACGAAGTGCCGATCGCTCTGCGCGTCCCTCGGGATCGCGATCCCGACGCCGCCCCCTTCTACGACGGCGTCGGGCGACTCTTCGGCCTGTCGATCCTATCCCCCGCGCATTACCGCCAAACCCATCAGTGGCTGACGAAATTCTCGCCAATTTCGGCGCCGAGGCTGATCGACATCGGGCAAAGCGACGCTGGCATGGCGATCTTGCACGAGTGGATCGATGGCACGCCCGCGGCGGACTTCGGTCAATTATCGGAGGTCGGCGCAGCGCGATTCGGCAGCTATCTGGCCAATCTTCATCGGGCACCTGTGATGGGCTACGGATCGTGGAGGGACGCTCGACCGGCGAACGACTTTTGGGACGCCGCAGTGAAGACCATGCGATATCTCGCGGAGACGTACACATACAAATACGACGACGCGACGCGTCAGGTCCTGGCCACGATGGACAGGAGCCGGACGGCCATCCAAAGGCCGGAGATGGGTCTCATCATGCTGGACATCCATCCCTCGCAATTTTTCGTCGATCGCGGAGCATTCACCCGCGTGATCGACACGGAGTTCATCGTCCTCGGCCCGCCGGAAATGGAGCTTGTCGCACTGGAGCGGATGATCGACACGCGAACGGCGCAGGCCATCCGGGCCGGCTACGAAGCGGTTCGCCCATTCCCGAACTTGGCCCCGGTGCGCGATTTCTACCGGGCGCTCAATCGCGCGTTGTGGATTCACGGCGACGAGCCTGCCGACGTGTGGCGCAACGCTCCAGTGACGTTTGGCGAGGCGTGATGGGCCCCGAGGGATGGGGGCGGTGGAGGCGGAGGATGGCGGTGGAGGCGGAGGATGGCGGAGGCCCCAGTGCCGGGCGCCGGGCGCGAAGGCAAATAAGCCGCCGCAGACCGCTTAAGTGTGTCGAATCCGCGGAGTGGAGCCGAATAAGCGGTCGTGGGACGCTTATTCGGCCGAAACAGCCTCGTTTCGCCGCGGATGGAGGCAAATAAGCGGCCTCAGGCCGCCTATTTGCGGTGAATCCGGCCAATTCGTCGAAATAAGCGGCCCTGGGCCGCTTATTTTCCCCATTCCCCACTTCCCTCTCCGTCGCGCCTCTGGGCCGCCTCCGACTATCGCGCTCCTACTCCCGAAATGGAAGTTTCGCCCCAAACGCCGCCTTGGGTCCAAGGCCGCCATCGCGATCGCGCCCGCCGCCCGATTCCAGTCCGCGCGCGAAGGCAAATAAGCCGCCGCAGGCCGCTTAAGTGTGTCGAATCCGCGGAGTGGAGCCGAATAAGCGGTCGTGGGACGCTTATTCGGCCGAAACAGCCCCGTTTCGCCGCGGACGGAGGCAAATAAGCGGCCTCAGGCCGCCTATTTGCCATCAATCCAGCCAACTCGTCGAAATAAGCGGCCCTGGGCCGCTTATTTTCCCCATTCCCCATTCCCCACTTCCCTCTCCGCCGCACCCCCTCGCCCTCGCCCAAAGGTGCTTTCCCTGCAAGGCTCGGTCCATCTGCAAGCCGCGAAGCGTAATCATTTCGGCACAATCAGCTGCTGGTAGCTCGTGAACAGTCTCGGATAAGTGAGGAAGCCAATGACGATGCTCGTGATGGCAGAGCCCGCCAGGATGCAGAACAAAATCATCAACTGGTACCGGACCGCTTGGACCGGATCGGCTCCGGCGATGATCTGGCCGGTCATCATGCCTGGCAACTGCACGAGCCCTGTGGTCTTGGTTGAGTCGATGGTCGGGATCATGCCGGCTCGTATCGCCTGTTTGATGTGTGGATAGATGGCCTGCTTGGGCGTTCCGCCAAGCGCCAGCACCATTGTGATTTCCGCCTCTCCGTTGGTGACTTCGCGCTGCAGGCGGTTGAGCAGAAGTCCTGCGGCGACCATCGAATTGCCGACGATCATGCCGCTGATCGTGATGATGTAGCGCGCTTGGAACGGGATGACGCCGATGCCGAGAAGAACGGCTTGCGTCGCGATCTCGGTGGCGACCAAGCCAGCCAGGATGGGCCAGATCACACCTGGAATCGTTTTGGCGCGGGATCGGGCATTCCATGCCGCGACACCGACAATCAGGGCCACCATCGCCAAGATGAAGAGGACGGTGTGCGAGGCAAAGACAAACTTCAAGATGTAGCCGATGAGGAGCAATTGAATCACGGCGCGGACGCTGGCGATGACGAGATCGCGCTCAACGCCCAGCTTCAGCCACAACGACAGCACCATCGCGACCACGACGAACAGCAGCGTGAACGACAGGGAAAGAAACGTCACTTTGTCTCCTCCTCTTCCTCGCTCAAGAACGCCTTGAGCTCCGGCGTATTCGGATGTTCAAACAGACTTGTCGCGGGGCCCTGTTCAATCACGCTGCCCCCGGCCATAAACCATACCTCGTCAGCGACGCGACGGGCTTGATCCAGGTCATGCGTGACCCAAAACAGCGTCGTCTTGAACCGATCCCGAACATCGAGGATGGTTGTCTCGACGTCGTGTTTGGCGTGGATATCGAGCGCGGACGTCACTTCGTCCAGCAAGAGGATGTCCGGCCGCATCGCCAAGGTGCGCCCCAGCGCGACGCGCTGTTTTTGCCCGCCCGACAGCTCGGCTGCAGGCTTATGTAACAGATCGGTGGACAATCCCACGTTTTCGAGCAACGCTTCCGGATTTTGCAGGGATTGCCCGTGCAGGCGCAGTCCATACGCCAAATTGTCCTCGACCGTCCCAGGAAACATGGTCGCCGTCTGAAACACCATGCCAACCTTTTGTCTCAGGGCTTGCACGGGCCATTCCCGGACTTCCTTCTCTTCGACGTAGACGGACCCGGCCGAAGGCGTCCGCAACAGATTGCAAAGCGACAGCAGCGTGCTCTTGCCGGCTCCAGAAGGGCCAATCAGCGCAACGGTCCGCCCCTTGTGTACGGTGCCCGTCACGTCGGTCAAAAGCCGATTGCCCGCCACCGTGACGCCCACATTGTCAAATCGCATCGCGATTTGCTCCATGCAGCCCCTCCTCATCGAATACATATTTGAGCTATCGTACAGGTTAGGGTAATCTTTGAAACTGATCAAACACAATCCATTTACAATCCGTTCACGATCCATTCACTATCCATCACCCTGCACTTTGCACCATGAATGATGCGCTTGATACGTGATAGGCTTGATACACACACGGATTCCGAATCCGAATGACGGAGGTGCTTTTCATGAGTTCACAGACGGCACGGCGCATTGTACTCGCCAAACGCCCCACGGGAACACCTACAACTGATTGCTTCCGCGAAGAAACGTACACACTTCCGGAGGTCCATGACGGCGAAGCGTTGCTGCGCACGCTTTATATTTCCGTCGATCCGTACATGCGCGGTCGCATGAACGCCGGCAAATCCTACGTGCCCCCGTTTCAGCTCGACGAACCGATACTCGGCGGCGCAATTTGCGAAGTCGTCGAATCGAAGGCGCCAGACCTGAAACCAGGCGATCTCGTCCTCTCCCAAACCGGCTGGCAGACGCACGCGGTCAGCCCTGCCGCGAATCTTCGCAAACTCGAGGGCCTTCCCGGTCCAGTGACCATGGCGCTTGGAATCTTAGGGGCCACGGGTCTGACGGCCTATTTTGGCCTCTTTGACATTTGCCACCCAACGTCCGGGGAAACCGTCGTCGTTTCCGGCGCTGCCGGGGCAGTGGGTACCGTCGTCGGTCAACTCGCCAAACTGGTCGGCTGCCGCGTCGTCGGCATCGCAGGATCAGACAAGAAGGTCCAGTACCTCACCCAAACACTAGGCTTTGACGCCGCCATCAACTACCACACCGACGATATCGCCGCAGCGTTGGCCGACGCTTGCCCCAGCGGGATCGACATCTATTTCGACAACGTCGGCGGCCCCGTCTCGGACGCCGTACTCAGCCAAATCAACGACGGCGCCCGCATCGCCGTTTGCGGCCAAATTTCCTTGTACAACCTCGACAAACCCGATGTCGGACCACGCGTCATGCCCATGATCCTGACGCATCGAGCGCTCATGAAAGGGTTCATTATCGGCGATTACCGCGACAGATTCCCAGAAGGCGTCCGGGCTCTCGCGACATGGATCGCAGAAGGCAGGCTGAAATGGGAAGAGACGATTGTCGAGGGATTCGATCACACCGTCGACGCCTTCCTCGGACTGTTTCGCGGCGACAATCTCGGCAAGCAGTTGGTCAAGCTGTAAGGCTCGGCGGTAAGGTGGTAGAGCGGTAAGACACCTCCGCTTCGATCCCTTCCATGGCATGAGTGTGACTGTCAGTGTGACGGATGGCATAACGGATGGCGTGCCTATAGTTCCATCCATCACAGCCACTTCGGCACATGTTTCGGTACAGCTTCGAATGGAGCTGGATCGCAGGTTGGACAGGACGGATGTGTGCACAAACTGGCTATGAAGAAATCTCTATAGTGACGTCCTTGATACGTGCAGGAAACGACCAGGCCAGGAATGGTATAAACCCCCTGGTCTTTTCGACTTTACTGTGATAACAGCCTGACAGGCCTGTTTGCAAAAGGTTACACTGACAGGAAGGTTACTTATGCGGTGAGTGAAAGTCTGCTCTGCAACATGTAAAGGCCATAGCGGAACTTTCTTCCCCTATCGCACACCTTCGCCATCCCCCGCCGAGCACTCGTCCGCGGCCGGGCGAACATGCAAATGGCGGTTGAATTGAAGTCAATTCACCGCCACAAATATACGTGAAAAAATCGTTTGTACAGCCAAATCGTAAGCAGCGCCGCTAAAGCGCAGTGAAGGCCGAGGACGCCTGTTTCGCCGATGGAAGACGGTGCCGGGTAGAAATAACGAAAAGCCACGATGCCAACCAATTCATAGTTGAACACGAATAAGATTGCCACGGTCAGCAGTGTCAACAACGCCCTGGTCACGCGAGACAACACTCGAATGGCAGCTACCCCCTTACCCACTTCCGAGCCCTTCTACAGCAACATTTTCCAGTCTTCTTTGAATTCTCATTATAACACGCATCAGCCGAAGCGTCACTGAATAGAGATAAGCGACACGTGACAAAAACCGTCCCATTTCTCAAAATGTTGCCAGAAAATTTACCCAACATTCGCCAACATTCGACTTCTAGAAATTGCTAGGATCCAAGACGACGCCTTCATGATACGGAAGACACCTTCGGGGATGGACATAGACGTCACATCGTCAACGAGGTATCACCCAGAGGTGCGCAGGAGAGGTGCATGTTCGTGAAGTGGTTTGCGCGTAGTCTAGTGTTTGTCGTGTCGTTTCTGTGTCTCGTCGTGCCATTGACACTGTCACAACACGACTATTTGGCGGCAAAGTCCATAGGGACTGCAAGCACCACAAATACACCACACGCGAACAGCCCGCGTGATCAATCCGACAGCACGCGGGCTCAATCCGCCATTCACGCGAAACAAGTTCGGGTCGAATCTAGCATCCCTATGAAAATGCCGTCGCCAAAGCTCGTCGACAAAGAGCCAACTCCCCCTATGGTTGGACTTGGCGCGACCGGTCCCTCCGCCGAGTGGCTGAACGAGGCACTCGCCGTGTTGGGTTATCTGCCAGTCCGCTTTGTCGGAGACGATGGTGAGTCCAGCGCCTCCATGCGTGCCGATCTCGATGCCTCGCTCGCCTCGGGCGTCTTAACGCCGCTCTCTGGGACGTGGCAGTGGACGTTCAAATCGCCGCAATCGCTTGCGTCCCTGTGGAATCCGGCTGCGGCGAATCGAATCACGCAAGGGGCTGTCATGTCGTTCGAGGCGACGAATCATCTCGAGGTCGACGGGATCGCGGGGCCTCAGGTGTACGGCGCTTTGCGAAGCGCCTTGGCCGACGGCGCCGTCTCGCACCAGGTCTACACGTATGTGACGGTGACCAAGTCATCGCCGGAAGAGCTGCAGGTTTGGCAAAACGGCAAAGTCGTGCTGACATCGCTGGCGAATACGGGCATTGCGGCCTCGCCAACCCCGAACGGAACCTGGCCCGTATATGAACGACTGGTGTCGCAAGACATGCAGGGCACCAACCCAGACGGCACGCACTATAACGATCCCGGCGTTCCCTACGTCAGCTATTTCTACGAAGGGTGCGCCATCCACGGCTTCGAACGGGCTTCGTACGGTTCTCCGCAGAGTCTTGGCTGCGTCGAGCTGCCTGTACAGGAAGCCGCAAAAGTCTACTCGTTGCTGCAGTATGGGACGCTTGTCACCGTCCAGCCGTAGGCCCAACGGAGGGATTGCGCACCGTGTCCGATTGAAGAGCGGCGCCACCGGCCATCCTAACCCCAGGGAGGAATGCGGATGCCGAAACTGCCTGAAATGGAAACCTATCGCGCGCTCTTGTCCGAGCGGATCGTCAACCTCCAAGCGGAGGAGGTGCGGGTGGATTGTGAACGCAGCATCAATGTCGAGGCGAAGGTGTTCGCGAAGCGCGTGCGGGGGCAGCGTACGTCTTGGCGATCTCGACGTGAACCCGCTTCATCCGACGTGTACGTTGGCGGCATTCGAACGAAGCTTCAGTGGGACCCGTCGCCCATTGAAGCTTCACCTTGTGGATCAACACGCCATTGCAGGTATCGGCAACCGTTACTCGGACGAAATTCCCGCACCGATAGACAGCGCGAGGTGGACCCATGAAAAGCAAATGTGAACTGGTGCACGAACTGAGATGTATCGGTGTTCTATTCGAGATTGAAGAGGAACACAGACGAAAGGGCAAGGCTATCCGCGACGTTGCGGACGCCATTGCCAAGATGGACGAGCCGCTGCCCGACATCCTGGACAATCTCCATCAGATCCCCGGCGCGGGTCCGAAAGTGCGCGAGGTGATCGACAGGTTGGCGGCACAAGGCCTGGCGGAGACGGCTGCGGCGTACGACATTCGCACACCTGCGAGCGCGGCGGCGCTCATCGCTCTGCCAGGCGTTGGACCGAAAACCATCTCGACGCTCGTACATACGTACCACGTCCAGTCGCTCGACGATCTCGCCAAAGCGTTGGACGCGCACCGGATCACCGGCATCGCGGGCTTCAGCAAGGACAAGCTGCACCGCCTCGCCAGAGACGTTCAAGTGCTCATCGCGCGCCAGAGTCACTGGCCGATTGCCAAAGCTTGGCCGCATGCCCACGCCGTCGAGCGCGAACTGGCGCAGTTGCCCGGCGTTCACCGCGTCCAAGTCACGGGCACGGTGCGCCGACTTGCGGCGATGAATCCTGCTATCCAGCTGGTGATGGCCGTCGATGATCGGAGTGGATTCGACGCGTGGTGCGCATCGCACAGGGCGGTATCGAACCTGCAGCCGGACTGCGAAACGTGTATGGAAACGATCCGCCTGACGACGGGCGATCCGCCTGATACCTTGCCGCTGTACATCCATTTGTGTACTCCGGATGCGTTCGGCCTGGCGCTCATGGAGACCACGGGCGACGCTACGCACCGCGCCGTGATCGGCGGCATGTTGGCCAAAAAGGGACTCACGCCGTCATTCACGGGTTTGGCTCGATCCGGCCTTCCGACGATCGCTGTCCCGACGGAGGAAACGGTCTACGAAACACTGCGTCTGCCTTACCTTCCCCCGGAGCTTCGCGAAGGGGAAGGCATTTTGCAAGATCCACAGTCGCTCGTTTCGCTCGAGTCGATCCGCGGCGATCTCCACATGCACAGCACCTGGAGCGACGGATCCATGTCCATTGCCGAACTGGTCGAGCAAGCTGAACGGCTGGGCTACGAGTACATTGCCATCACTGATCATTCACAGTCCTTAACCATCGCCCGCGGCTTGACTCCGGAAGCCCTCCGGGCCCAGCGCGGGGAGATTGAAGAGATTCGCAAACGGACTCGGCTGCGCATTCTTCACGGTTCGGAGGTGGATATCCTCGCCGATGGATCGCTCGACTTTCCGGACGAAGTGCTGGAGGAATTGGACATTGTCGTCGCATCCGTCCACAGCGCGTTCCACCAGTCGCGCAGCGACATGACGAAGCGCATCCTGCGGGCAATCCGACACCCGAAGGTCCATATTCTCGGCCACATGCATGGGAGATTGATTGGGAAGAGGGCGGGCTATGACGTCGATACAGAGGCCGTCCTGCAGGAGGCAGCCGATCTCGGAGTGATGGTGGAACTCAACAGCAATCCCAATCGCCTGGACATTTGGGACGACTGGATTCGCCAGGCTGTCCAACTCGGCCTGTATGTTCCCATCGACACGGATGCCCACCATCCGGACGAACTCGGCAATATGCACTATGGAGTGAGCGAAGGAATCCGGGGCTGGTTGCCAAGGGCTCGCGTTCCAAACACGATGTCCTGCGACGACCTGATGCGGCACCTCAAAGAGCGCAGCAGAGGTCGCCGCGTCAAAAACGCTTGACCGCGTGATTCCCTGCTTCGGCTTTGCTAAACTAGCTGAGGGACGAGAAACTCAGTCGTTTGGAGGAAGCCAAGGTGAAAATCGTGTTCTGGGCAGTTTCCATCATTATCATTCTCGGTGGATGCCTTTGGCTTTATCGATATGTGCGCCGAACAGAAGAGGTTGAGACGGACTACTTTACCCTCCTCAAACAGCTTGCGGCCAATCCTCAGGATGACGCTGTCCGATCCGCCGTCTGGAAAGCCGGAAGAAAATTCTACAAGAACCGGATGAGCGGGATCGACGAGAGCATCGAGATCGATATCGAACAAGCTCTCCGCAACGGGGCCAAACCCGCTGCAGGCTCTGACGAACATTCCTCGTAACGGGCCTTCGTGAACCGCGGCGACACTCGGGCATCCGCGGGAACGCCCGAGATCGCCCAGTCCGCCAAAGGTGCGATGCCCGCACGATGTCAGGCGACTTCAAGCTGAGCTACGATGGTGGCCATCAATTGAAGCAAGAGTTGCAGGTTGAAAGCCAACTCGGTAGCCAGAACCCGGACGCGTACGTTGTACGAACCTTCGATGCGGATGACTCGCCGCAACAATTGCACCTCTTGAATTCGGCTGACGATGTCGTTGACTACGCGCGTGTACGTCGCGTCGTCGGCAATCGCCACGCTCAAAATCAACGCGAGCGCCAGTTGGAGGGTCAACTGCAGGGCAAGTGCCGCTTGAAAATCCGCAGTCTCGACCTGGACTTCGGCCGAGTCTTTAACGATCACGGTGACGTACGACGCCTGATCGTCATACACGGATTGTTCTGCCAATTCCACGATTTGGCTGCTGGCTTCCGATTCACTTGGGAATTTGTCGAGATCGTAGTCGTAATCCATCGTGCTCGTCGCGATGCGATTGCTCCGATGGCGGATCGCCGAACCCGTGTGTTTGCGGTTCAGTTTGCGCTTCGTCGCGATGTGGCGTGTGGGATATTTTCGACTCATAAGGTGTTTCCCTCCTTGTCTGCCTCGTCCGCTTCCGCAGCGTGCGGCTGTGCTGTGACGTCGTTCCCGCCAGAAGGCTTGCGCAATTGATGTGCCCATACAAGGCGTTTGCGCTTGATTGTTGTCGCGGTTTGTGGCTCCGAATCAAGAACCTCTGCGACGCCAAACTGCATGGGCTGATGCGAAGTCTGCCGGCTCGCCCGCTCGTACACTTCCTTGGTCAGCGCGTTCACTTTTTCCATCAAGGCGTCCAAAGCCTCAGATTTCATGTGCGCTTCTCCTCCTCTCCAGGAGATGGCCGCGGTGCCCGCGTCGGTAAAATCGCGCGGGCACCGTGTGTGGCCTACCCGACTTACAGAATCTCGAGCCGTGCGACAATCGCCAACAAGACTTGCAACAAAATTTGGAGATTGACGCTTGCTTCCGTAGCGGTTGTCGTAACCGTTACCGCGCGAGAGTTTTCAATGATGGTCTTTTGGTGAATATCCTGCCGGGAGCGCACACGTTGAATCAGTTCTTGCGTGATACTATCGGCGGTATTGCCGTCTGCGATAGAGATGCTGAGCACCAGTGCAATTGCAAGTTGAATAGCGACCTGCAGGTTCACAGCGACCTGAGTATCGGTGGTCGTCACGGTAATGTCGCACGAGTCCTTGATCAAAATATGTTCCTCGTTCGTTTGAACCGAGCGAATGCTTTCGGTCGCCTCCTGCGTTACACCGCTTGCAGTCGGGGCGCACGGATGCGCTGCTGCTGGATCCAACGCTCGCCACTTTGTTGCTTCTGCCAAATTACCTCACTCCTTGTCTTGTGATACCACACTGTATTGTCCATAGCTGCCAATTCGTAAGGACATCTCCCCTAGGACAACACCCTATTTTTCTGGATAAGCGGTGAAACGCCGCAGAAGTGAATAAAAATAGACTCCGCGTTTCAAACGCACCGTTGCGTTTGTCGCACGAAGCCCCAATTTGTCGATTCTACATCGCGATCGGTTCCATTCAACAGGGGTGATTAGTTGGATCGGGTCGTCTCGGATTGTGTGGAGAGGAACTGTTGCACCTGCTCTTCCAGACTCTTCACCAACTGCCGTAATTGCTCCTTCTGCTCCGGCGTGATTGGTCTCCGTTTTTCCGACGTGATGCGATGTTTTGCGAAGACATCCTGAATCAGCAGTTCCCCTAAGTTTTTGGTGACATCGTTGCGATCCGCCATCGATCTCTTCCTCCTTGGTCAGTCGAATATCACGATACCCTATGCTCGCAAGGGGACCGTGTCCAACGACAATGGCCTGGATTTCACGACAAAGAGACCGCCAGCCCACACTCGGTGAACCGACGGTCTCCAGATTTCATGCCTTATTCATTTTTCAGTCGCTCAACCGATGTCAGTTGCCGGCAAGCGCTTGGTTGACCTCGTTCGCCATGTTGGTCAACGTGGTGTTCACATCCTGCTTGCCTGCGATGTAGTTGCCAATTTGGGTGGTCTCTTCCGTTTCAGCGGAACCAAGCGACGCGATACGAGGCGAAACGTAGGCGTTCGTCAATTCCGATGGACCAGCCGCTTCGATTGGGTGCTTTTGAATGTACTTGTTCCACGCGGGATCTTTGATTGCACTCGTGCGCACCGGCAGATACCCTGTCGCTTCCGACCAGTTCACCGTGCTTGCGTCAGACAGCAGGAAGTTGAGATATTCACCCGCAGCCTGCTTTTGAGCGGCGGTCGCGCTGTTGAACACGACGATGTTGGTGCCAGCCGTGGGAACGGCCGCTTTAACACCCTTCGGCAGCGGAGCCGTCATGAAGTGGACATCTTTATTGGTGATGTACGACTCTGCGGCAACCGTGTCGATATCCATCGCGTATTCATTGGTGTTGAAACCGTCGGACAAGTACGCGTCGGCGTTGATGACCGTCGCAGCCTTGTCGGTGTTCGCCAGCTTGTACATGAATTCGAGCGCCTTTTTGCCAGCCGCGCTGTCAAATGCGGCCTTGGTATTGTTCTTGTTGAGAATTTGACCGCCTGCTTGCATCAACAACATCTCAAACGTGTAATAGTTCGCTTGCATGCCAAACGTCGGCTCGCCAGCCTTCTTCAATTTGATTGCGTCCTGTTCGAGCTCTGTCCACGTCTTCGGGGGAGTCGAAATTCCGGCCTTTTTCAGATCATCGATATTATAGAAGAGCACGTAGTCGGATTTGTTGAATGGAGCCGATACCAATGTGCCATTGTACGTGTTGTCGTTGCGCCAGACTGGCATCAAATCGTTGATGGTCGACTTCGAGAGGAGATTTTGCACTGGGTACAAAAGCTTGTCCTGATAGTAGGCGGTTTCCCACGTGTCTTCGACTTGGGCCAACGTCGGCGCGGTGTGCGCCGCAATCGCCGCGGTCAATTTTTCTTGCAGAGTCGTGTACGAACCTTCATAAACCAGGTTCACCTTGACGTTTGGATACTTCGCTTCAAATTCGTTGGTCAGTTTTTGAAGTTCCGTTCCGAGCGCACTGCCCATACCTTCATAGAAGGTGATGGTAACGGGCTGGCTCGACGCCGCGTCTCCTTGAGCCGTGTTGGTCGATGCGGTGGTCGCGGCATTGCCGTTGGTCAGAGCGGAACACCCTACAGCAAACACCGAACCAAGCACGACGACTGCAGACAGGTTGACCCAATTACTTTTGCGCACAGTAGCACTCCCTCTCCAAATTTAAACCCGCGTGTGTTGCGACGTGCTTCTCTGTCTACCATTTGCGAATTGCCAATCACAAGGTCCACATTATGATAATTCGACATAGAATGGCAAGTTAAGATTTTGCAAAGATCCCTTTTGAACGGTCGCATCGGCAGTTTCTGTCTATCATCCGTTTTCCATGGCTCGAATCGCGTGATAGACGAAATCGTTCACCGGTGTGGCAATCCCGTGCTCTTGCCCCAATCGTCGCACCATGCCAGCCAATTGCTCGATCTCGGTCCGCCTTCCCGCCTCCACGTCTTGCAGCATCGATGTCTTCCCGGCAGGTGACAATTGCTTCAACACGATGTCGAATTGGGTCAGCGCGTCTTCGCCGAGATCGACGCCAACCGCAGCGGAGAGAGCCAGCACCTCGCGCATGAGGCTTTGCATCACGCTGTGGGCGTGGCTGTCCGTCTGGAACTTGCCGTACGGCGCCCGCAGGATGGCGGATGCCTGATTGACACCGACGTTGATCATGAACTTCCACCACATCGTCCGCTGAATATCCTCATGGACCGCACAGGGAATGCCGGCCCTGTCGAACAAAGCCTTGACGGCCGCGACATCGTCGGTCAAATCGTGTGCTGTCGCGTTGCCAAAACAAATCTCGCCGATACCGCTGTATTGCACAGACGTCCCTTGGCGAACCGCGTCGATCCCGACGCAAACCGCATGCAACAGATGTCGATCCCCATACACCTGCGCGATATCGTCTTCGCTCGCGATGCCGTTCAACAGCGACATCAGGATCGTGTCGGGCCCGACGTGCCGCTTGACGGCTTGCAACGCTTGTTCGAGGCCGTCGTACTTGACGGCAATCACCACGAAATCCGCCGGATCGACCGGCTGGTCCGGTGTCACGTAGTGGAACGCCATCTGTTGCCCGTTGACGTCGATTCCACTCTGCTCATACCTCTGCAGCCTCTCGGTGTCCACCACCACGCGCAGATTCACGTCTTCGACCTGGTTGAGTCTGCTCCCGTAAGCGGCGCCGATGGCGCCAAGTCCGACAAGCGTTACGTTCCGTATCGTGCGCATCCGATTCATCCTCTCTGACCGAATATCCACAGTCGATAAATAAAATGGTCGATGATTGGGTATTGATTAAAGCAAAGGAGGTTTTGACATGACCGACGAAGATTACCCTAAGTTTACCATTGAACAGACCATTCAGCGGATCCAGGCAAAGGAGATCCAGACGAACGGCTTGTTCGAAACCTCCTCGCAAGAAGACGAAGACGAGCCTGGAGACGATGAGTGAGGCCAGGGGCTGTTCCTCAGCGATGAACTCGCTGAGAAACGGCCCCTCCGCCTTCTTGGGCAAGTTTTCCGACTGCCGCATTTACCTGCGCCCTGCGAAGGAATACACTGCTGTTAGGGCACATTTCGATACGACCAAACGAGCAAGCGAATCCGGCATGCGAATCCGGCGAAATCTCCTGGATCGGTGCTTCGTGTGTTCCTGGTAACGCACCGAGAAAATTTCGTAAAGTGTAAAGTATGGTTGAAAGCCAGAAAGAGAGCGTG
The DNA here is from genome assembly GCF_001544355.1 of Alicyclobacillus acidiphilus NBRC 100859. Taxonomy (GTDB): domain Bacteria; phylum Bacillota; class Bacilli; order Alicyclobacillales; family Alicyclobacillaceae; genus Alicyclobacillus; species Alicyclobacillus acidiphilus. The sequence continues at coordinate 83,382 of NZ_BCQI01000009.1, read as the reverse complement.
ATGGTGATGGCAATTCTAGCGCGAGTCACCCGTGGTTCCATCACGGAGAGCGTGCACGACGGCGTCATGGTCGTAACCGATAGTTCAGGCAAGCGCGTCGCTTCGTTTGGCGATGCGACGCTCACCACATTCGCGCGCAGTTCGTGCAAACCGATTCAAGCCATTGCCACCGTCGAAGCGGGTAGCCTTGAGGCGTTCGGACTGAGCGACGCCGATCTCGCCCTGTTTTGCGCCTCGCACAGCAGTGAAGAGATTCATGTCCGCCGCGTGCAGGACATTCTCAATCGAATCGGCCTCGACGCCTCGCTGCTCGTTTGCGGCGCTCATCCGCCGCACAACCGGGAGCGATACGAGGAAATCCTCCGGGCAGGCGGACAACTGACGGCGATTTACAGCAACTGTTCCGGCAAACATTCGGGGATGCTGGCGTACTGTGCCAAAACAGGGACGGATCCCGGCACATACGCACATCCGGAGCACCCTCTGCAGCTAGAGATCCTGCGGATACTGGCCGATCTCGCCGAAGTCGCCGTCGATGACATCGTCCTCGGCACGGATGGCTGCGGCGTGCCCGTCCACGCCATTTCGATGGAAGCGTGGGGCAAGGCGTTTGCGAAGTTCACAGCGCCGGAGACGTCCGATCATCGACAGGCGATGGAGCGGATTTCCCACGCAATGCGCACGTATCCAGAGTTGGTCGGCGGAACCACCGGCCGGTTTGACACCGACTTAATGAAAGCGACCAACGGCCGCATCATGGCCAAAGGCGGCGCGGAAGGATTCATGATGGTCTGCGTCATGGACGCGCGGCTGTCGCTGGTGATGAAGGTACTCGACGGCAACAGCAGGGCGATCGCGCCAGTGGTCATCCAGGCGTTGACGGATCTCGGCGTACTCACGGATACGGAACGCGCGGCCTTGTCCAACTGGGTGCAGCCAGCCATCCTCAACACGCGCAACGAGCAAGTCGGCGAAATCATTGCGGACTTCACACTGACTCAATCGTGACACGGCATACCCTCTCGTCAGCCGCAATAAGGTAATGATGGGCCTTTGGCTCATTTGGCTCCATACCTGCCTGCCTTTGCAAAGTCGCACCAATGGACGACAGAAGGCAGTTGATTGTCGAGGGGGTTTCGCTATGGGGTTTCCGCCGCAACACCAACCAAGACAGCCCGGCTTGGAGTCCGAAATGCGGCCGCGACCGGTGTTTGACAATCCAAACTACAAGCCAGCCGGCAAGCTTGCGGACAAAGTGGCCCTGATCACCGGAGGCGACAGCGGCATCGGCCGGGCCGTAGCCGTCGCGTTCGCGAAGGAGGGCGCCAACGTCGCCATCAGCTATTTGGACGAGCACGCCGACGCGGCCGAAACCCAGTCCTGCGTGCGACACTACGGCGGACAGTGTCTTTTGATTCCCGGCGATCTCGTCAACGACACCCATCGCCGCACCATCGTTCCACAGGTCATCCAGAAATTCGGCAAGCTCGACATTCTCATCAACAACGCGGGCGTCCAATTTCCTCAAAGACGGTTGCATGACATCTCATCCGGGCAACTGCGCACGACCTTTGACGTAAACATCTTCAGCCACTTCATTCTCGCTCGCGACGCCATCCGCCATATGTCACCGGGCAGCGCCATCGTCAATACCACGTCGATCACGGCTTACCAGGGCGAACCGGAACTCATCGACTACTCGGCATCCAAAGGCGCTATCGTGTCGTTTACGAGATCGCTCGCTGTCAGCCTCGCCAAACGAGGCATCCGCGTCAACGCGGTTGCGCCCGGCCCCATCTGGACGCCGCTGATTCCCGCGTCCTTTTCGTCGGATCGAGTGGCGGTATTTGGCGACGATGTACCGATGGGACGTGCCGGGCAGCCGTACGAACTCGCGCCGGCGTACGTCTTTCTTGCAAGCGACGACGCTTCGTACATCACCGGGCAAGTCATCCATGTGAACGGGGGCGGGATCGTCAACGGGTGAACACCCCGTCGACATGGATGAATATGGATCCGCAGTGTGCAAGACATTTGGCCAAACGATGGAGGATCGGGAAGAATTTTGTCGAATGGAATAGGGATGCATCATTTGTCGATGTGCAAACGATGCAACACGATTTCCATGAACGATCGCGCAAAGGTGCATGAGCCATGTGCAGACTACGGCCACAACAGTTCGTCGATCCATCCCAACGCTGGGAACACAAAATCATCAACGGCTACCGCGCCGTAGCGCTTTTCTACATCGCTGCGGGTCTGGCGCTCATTCCCGTCGCGGTTCCATCCGATCACAGAACCGTTGTCTCTTACGTCATCCATCATATCGTGTTGCCCGGCGTATGCCTCATCGGTGTCAATGCCGCAACCGAACTTCTCCACCGTTTGATCAAGCGGCGCCGGGAGTACATGTACATCGTCAGCGCGCTGCTCCAGTGCGTGGTTATGATCTATTTCAATCCGAATCTTCACGCAATTTCTTCCGTCCTGTTCCTGCCCATTCTCGTGTCGGTCTTATTTCTGGATAAACGCAAGGTGATTGTCGCTGGAGCGCTCGGTTGCATCGCGGAATGCGTCCTGTATTTTACGAGCCCGACCCACGGAAAACCTGAAGGCGACACGCTTCTTGATTTCCTCACCATTCTGCTTGTCCTTGCCGGAGGCACGTTCGCTTCGTTGAACATTATCGAGCGCGGCATCGAAATCTGGGAACAATTGCACGATCAAATGAACACCCACAAAGAATTGCTCGTCCGCAACGTGGTCGCCGAAAAAGACTCCAAAACAGATGAACTGACCGGACTGAATAATCGAAAATCTTTGAATGAGTACCTCGACTACGCCGTACGGGTCAGTCGAGAGACGCACACGCCGCTTTATCTCGCCGTGATCGACATCGATGACTTCAAGCAAGTCAACGATCAGTTCGGCCACCTGACAGGCGACAAGATTCTCCTGCGGACCGCGCAGGCCATCGAGGGCCTGCTCGAGCCGGGCGACTTTCTCGCACGCTACGGCGGCGAAGAATTCGCGTTGATCATCGCGGATAGACCGCACAGCCAAGTGATCGCCCAAATTGAGTCCATACGCGAGCGGATCGCGCAGATCAGCCACGTGGAGTTGAACGGAGGGAAAACGACCATCAGCGTCGGCATCGCGACGTTCCGATATGACGAAAGCCAAGAGGACCTCTTCCAGCGCGCCGACAAGTGCTTGTATCAAGCCAAGAACTCCGGCAAGAATCAGACGGTTTCCGCGGGAATCTGAGGGGACGGCGACGGGAAAGGAGCGGACCGGGGCGGCCGGAGCTGGGGTTGGGGCCGCGGCGGCGTGATCGCGAGGGCGGATGGCGGAAGGGAGTTGGCTGGCCGGGAGTTGGCTGGCCGGGAGGAGACTGGCCGGGAGGAGACTGGCCGGGGGGACTGGCCGGGGGGACTGGCCGGGGGGACTGGCCGGGGGGCGGCAAATAAGCGTCGCTCAGCCGCTTATTTCGGCGGAACGCCCGGAACCACAGAAAATAAGCGGCGCTGAGCCGCTTATTCGCCCCCGGCCCCCCGAAATGGGGCGATTGCAGCCATTTAAGCGTCTCTCGACCGCTTATTCTTCGTCATTCTGACGATTCGACAAACTTAAGCGTCTCTCGGCCGCTTATTTCGCATCGCGAACCGAAATCATCCCGCGTGATCGCCGCCGTTTCCGGATTCCCCCGGATTCCCCCCCGGCACGATCGCCACACCGGCCCGCCGCCCCCCGCTCCCGGAATCGCGCGCTGTACAATCGTTCGTGTGACGTTCTCGGACAACCTGTTAAAACGTCACTTGAAACTCCACGTCTGACACTTGAGCCGTCTCCATTGTTCCATCTGCCCGATGTAGACGCACCTGGAGGGAGTTGGCGGCAAATTTCGGATTTCCATTCAACAGCCGTGCTGAAACGGTCACGCCTGATGGATCGCGATCGATACCGAGTTGGCGCTCCACGAAGTCTCCCTCGGTATAGTGAAAGGAGTGGCCGTCGTCTTCATACAATACAAAGCGCCGTCTGTCTGTCGATCCGGTGTTCCCCAGATAGACGTCCATCGCAATAGACTCCCCATGTCGAGCATCCCCGTCCATGACTGCCAGCGGCAGGATGGCACCTGCACGCACGAAGAGCGGCAGAATGTCCAGAGGCGCATCTACCAGGATGGATCGTCCACCTTCGACGACCTCTTTCGTCCAGTAATTCACCCATTCACCCTGTGGAAGGTACACCTTGCGGCACGTCTCCCCTGGTTTACAAATGGGAGCGACGAGGACATCGGACCCAAGCAGGAATTGATCCGCCAAATCGTACGTAGCCGGATCGTCCGGATATTCCATCACAAGCGGTCGCATGACCGGTAGCCCTGTTATCGTCGATTCGCGAAACAACGAGTACAAGTACGGCATGAATTCATAGCGGAGACGAATGTACGTTGCGACGATGGATTCTGTCTCCGGACCGAACGACCATGGTTCCTGGCGAAGGGTGCCTATGGCGCTGTGATTGCGAAAAAATGGGAAGAACGCCCCCATCTGCGTCCAACGAACGAGCAACTCGGGGGTTGTATGATGTGCAAACCCGCCAACATCAGGGCCGCTGAACGCGATGCCGGAAAGCCCCATGTTGAGGACCATCGGGATCGCCATCGACATATGTTCCCAAAAGCTGCGGTTGTCACCGGTCCAGACGGCCGCGTAACGCTGAATTCCTGCGTAACCCGCTCGTGTGAGAACAAAGGGTCGCTCACCTGCGAGTTTGCGTTGCAATCCTTCATAAGTCGCCTTCGACATGAGCAATCCGTACAGGTTGTGAAGTTCTCGATGCGTCTTTGGTTTGCCATTGTTGCGGTGCATCACATGGGGTTCCATGGTCTTGATATCGTTGAATACAGCAGGCTCGTTCATGTCGTTCCAGATACCCTGTATCCCCAGATCCACATAGAAAGCGTGCTGATCCGCCCACCATGCCTTTGCCGTGTCGTCCGTAAAATCCGGAAATGCGCTCTTGCCCGGCCATACCTCACCAATGAACAGATCGCCTTCGAGAGACTTGCAAAAGACATCCTTTGCCACGCCGTCGCGATACACCGCGTACTCCGCGTCCTGTTTGACGCCGGGATCGACAATGGGCACGACTTTGACGCCCATCTCTGCCAATTGGGCGATCATCGCTTTGGGATCGGGGAACCTGCCGCTGTCGAATGTGAACACGCGATAGCCGTCCATGTAGTGAATGTCGAGATAAATCGCGTCAAGCGGAATTTGTTTTGTGCGAAACGCCTCGGCGAGCGCCAGAACTTCCTCCTGCGTTTCATAACTGTAGCGCGATTGGTGATACCCCAAGGCCCACTTGGGCGGAAGCGGCATGCGTCCAGTCAATTCCGTGTACTGTACGACCACATCTTTGACAGTTGAGCCAAACAGCACGTAGAGATCGAAACCGCCCGTATCCGCAGTGATTTCGTAATTGGGCGTGCGGGATCGAAAATCAAACCGGGACCTTCCTGGATTGTCGAGGAACAGGCCGGTCGCCTTGCCTTCATCAAACGGGATGACAAACGGGATCGAGACGTAGAGCGCCTCCATTTCGGGCACGTGCGGCGCATAGACGTCTGAATTCCACATGGTGTACGCGTCGTACCGCTTGTTGAGCTCGCCCGGCTTTTCGCCGAGTCCGTAGAAGCGCGTGGTTGGTTTTGCGTCGATCACGGCGCTGTAACCGCCGTCGTTCAAACGACGCAGTTCGAGATTCTCAAGCTTTGTCCCAAGTTCACAGTGATGCAGGCTGATGCCGCAGGTCGCCCTGTCGATTCGAGCTCGAATCACACCAAAGTCCGCGTGAACGCTGTCGATCTCGTCAACCACCGCCGGCTCCGGCTGTTGCCGCGAGCGTTCCGAGACATCCTGTATGGCGATCGCGATTGTTCCGTCCGGCCACGTCGCATCCGGTCCGCACAACACCACCCGCAGCATCGTCGAACTCAGTTGCAGCAAACCGAACGAACCTCGTTCCGCATGGACAATCAGCCGCCCAGGCTGCGCCTCTACACGCTGAACACTGCCAAGGCCCCGGTCCGACATCGATTTGGTTTGGACATTGTCTGGCTTGATGGATTCACTGGTCTCCATGAAGGGGCACCTCATCTCTCTATGTTCTCTCTATGCTCTCTCTACTCCCAATCCCAACGTGATTTTCATCAGCGGGATGCCCAAATGTACACGGCACATCTTGATTGGACAACGAAACTCAACAGCATATCTTCATCATCCGGAACGACAGCTTCATCTGGCCAGTTCCCGTCTTCATCGAGCCAAGCGAATTGAACACCGATAACTGCATGCGAATCTCGTGCCTTGCGCGTATATCGAAGACAAGATTCCGTTGCTATGGAGAAGTCGATCCGTTCTCCCTGCATCGCTTTGTTCTCTCGGCGCAAACGGGCCAACGCCGAAACGAGATCCTTGAGTCCCCGGCTGTCCTCCTCTAGGTCCCAGCGCATGCCGCCGCGGCACAGCGGATCCGGCCCACCCTCCATGCCAAGTTCGTCTCCGTAGTAGATCATCGGGATGCCTGGCAGTGTAAACTGGCAAACCAAGGCAAGCTTGACCGAATCAACGTCGCCGTCCGCCAAGGTCAGTACACGTTCTGTATCATGGCTGCCTAAGAGGTTGAACATGGCACGAGTCGCCTGCATCGGGTATTGAAATTGGAGCCGTGTTATACCTTCGGCAAACGACTTCGGCGTCGTGACGCGCCGGACGAATAGATCGAGGACGTGTTCACGCAGCGGGTAATTCATGACGCCGTCGAACTGATCGCCCCGCAGCCAAGGCAAGCTATAGTGCCAAACCTCTCCCACAATCAGCGCATCCGGTTTGATTGCTTTCACGGTATTGCGAAACCTGCGCCAAAACACGTGATCGATCTCGTTGGCCACATCGAGTCGCCAACCGTCGATGTCGAACCGTTTCAGCCAATACGCCGCGACGTTGAGGAAATACTGCTCGACTTCCGGATTCGCAAGGTTGAGTTTCGGCATATACCGGAGTTTCGTCGCGAACGTCTCATAGTTGACTTCGTCGATGTCCACTTCATCGCCGTCGATGAAAAACCAATCCCAGTAGGGAGACGACGTTCCGCGCCGGATGGCATCCTGAAACGGTTCAAACTGGAATCCGCAATGGTTGAACACCGCGTCCAGCACGACGCGAATACCGCGCGCATGAGCCTGTCCAACCAGTTCACGCAAGTCTTGATCCGTGCCGAATTGCGGATCGATCTCGAAGTAGTTTTCCGTGTCGTATTTGTGATTGGACCTCGCGCGAAAAATCGGCGTCAAGTAGATCACATTGACACCGAGGTTGGAAAGGTACTCCAGCCGCGACGTAATGCCTGGCAAATCGCCGCCATGCATACTGCTTGCGGTAGGTGCCTCCAGCCAGCCGACGGCACCGCTCGGCGTGAGCTCTGGATTGCCGTTGGCGAACCGCTCAGGGAAAATTTGATAACAGACGGCCTCGTCCACCCAGTCCGGAACTTGATACAGGTCCCGTCGGCACAGGTAAGGTTGGTAAAACGGCAACGCTCGTTCGCGCGAGTCGGCAAAGCCGGCCTCGCCATACCAAGACGTTTCTCCGGTATTGGCAACTGCGCGGAAGAGGTATTTCAAGCGCCTGGTTGGCACCGGAACATCGACTGTGTAGTAGACAAAATCGGCATCCGATCCGGCAACTGCAAGCTCCGCCCGATTTCGCAGTTCTTCGTCGTACTTGTCGCCGTAGACCACCGAGAGTTGCGCCAGCGATGAGTTGCCGGAAGCCCGGACCATCAAGCGGACGCAGTCCTCGGAGATTGCGTAGGAGTCCGGAAAGTCGGATTGATGCGACAGGCGAAATCCCACAGCCTTCTCACCTCACTCGGTTACACCAGGTTCTGCGACGGCGTATTGGCGCCGCAGGAATTCCTAACGATCAATTCAGTCTCGATGATTTCCGACTTCGTGTGCGTGCGCCCGGTTTCGATTTGTTCAATCAACAATTCGGCCGCCCGAACTCCCAATCGATGCATGTGCACACGCACACTGGTTAGTGACGGATTCGCCAACTCGGCCAGACGAATGTCGTTAAAACCGACGATGGCGAGTTCCTCTGGCATCCGGAAACCTAATTCCGCAGCGGCTCGCATGCCGCCAAATGCGAGAATGTCGTCGGAGGCCAGCACGGCCGTAGGTCGTTCAGGCATTGCCAACAACCGCATCATCCCGAGATACCCGCCCTGTTCCAGAAAGAACGAAGACACTTCCATGCGTGGGTCAGGCGCAATGTCCGCTTCGACGAGGGCGCTCCGATACCCATTGACGCGATCGATGGTGACAACGAGTTCCGACGCGCCGCCGAGAAATCCGATCCGCCGGTGACCGAGTCGTATCAGGTGCTGCGTAGCCCTGTAGGCCGCCTCGACATTGTCGTTGTTCACATAACTGATGGGCACGGGGTCTGCCGGGCGGCCCAACAGGACAGCCGGAAACTGACGTTCCGCGACCAACCGCAAGACCCTGTCGCCAGGGCGAGTCTCGAGCAGGAGAATACCGTCGACCCTTCGGCCGCGAACCATCCTATCCACCACTTCTTCCTCATCCCTCGCCGAAGTGGACAACACCGTATCAAAGCCATGTTCGCGCGCCACTTCAGAGACACCGCTCATCCACTCCGCGAAGAACGGATTGACGAAGAACTCGTTCATCGAGGGTGGAATGAGAATGCCGATTGCACCGGTTGTATTCGTGACTAAACCACGGGCAAAGGCATTCGGGTGATAGTCGAGTTGATGAAGCGCCTCGCGCACTCTGCGCTTGGTCTCCTCAGAAATTCGTGACGAATTCGCCAACACCCTCGACACCGTCGACGGGGATACCTGAGCTAATCGTGCGACGTCTTTGATGGTGGCCATCGCCGAATCTCCCTTCGAAATGAACTGCCTTATCCTTTGACCGATCCCGCCACCAGGCCAGAAGCAAGGTATTTCTGCGCAAACGCGAAGATGATCGCCAGCGGCACAGCCGAGAGGAGGGCGGCGGCGGCAAACTCTCCCCAATTTTTCGCGAACTGGCCGCTGATCATGTCGTACATGCCAACGCCGAGCGTATAGTTCTGAGGTGATTGAAGGATAACGCCAGAGAAAATGTACTCCCCAAAGGAGCCAACCAACGTCAACAGAAAAATAACGACCAGCATCGGCGCTGAAAGAGGCAGTTGGATGCGAATGAACCGATGCCACGTATTGGCGCCATCGATCAGCGCCGCTTCATCCAACTCCTTCGGAATCGAGTCCATGAAACCCTTCAACAACCAGACGTTGAACGCGCTCGCGCCCAACAAGACCAGAATGTATGAACCAAGATAATCAATCATGTTCAGTTTTGCCAAAACCGTATAAAACGCAGACAACGACAGGAAATTTGGGAACATTTGAAGGAGCAGCAGCGTCATCAGGCCGTACTTTCGCCCATAAAAGCGCAGTTTTGAAAAGGCGAACGAGGAAATGGCCGTGATGAACACCTGGGCAATACCCAGCACCAAGCCGACAATCAGACTGTTGCGCAGCCAAATCACAAACTGCCCGCCGGCGAAGAGCGCGCGATAGTTGGCGAAGGTGGCGTGCGCCGGGAAGAACGAAACAGAGATATACGAGTTGGACGGGTCAAACGACGCTGTGAAGACGAACCACATCGGGATCAACACAATCGCGATCACGCACCAGATAATCACCCGCGAGACCCATAGTACAGTTGCTTCCCCAGGGCGCAGACGGGTCCGTTTGGTGCGCGTGACCACCTTCTGGGTTGCGGGACTGTTCCATTGGCTTGCCATCGACATTACGCGTCCACCTCCTTGAAAGCGCCTGTATAACGCATCTGCAGCCAACTGATGAAAGCGACCAAGATAAACAGGAGAACCGCGATGGCGGAGCCGAGATCGTACCGATTAAAGCTGATGGTCATTTTATAGGCCGCCGACGCGAGGATATCGGTGGTGCCGAGGAACGGGTTGTTCGAATTCGGCGGCCCGCCGCCTGTCAGCAGATAACTGCCGTTGAAATTGTTGAAGTTGAACGCGAACGACGGAATCAACAACGGCAACGAAATTCGCCACACGGAAGGCATGGTCACAAAACGGAACAATTGTGTCCACGAAGCCCCATCAATTGCGGCGGCTTCGTACTGATCCGTCGGGATCGACTGCAGAGCGCCGAGACAAACGACCATCATGTACGGAAAGCCGGCCCAGACATTGGCTGTGACAATGCCCACTTTGGCCCAAATCGGGTTCGTGAGCCATGGAATCCTCGGCAAGCCGAGGACACCATGCAACAGACCGTTGATCTGCCCGTATTGATCATTGAGCAGCCCTTGCCACGCGAGCATCGTGATGAGCGTAGGAACCGCCCAGGGCACAATCAACAGCGTTCGATAGACGGTCGCCTCGCGCATGTTTTTGTTGTTGAGCAGGACCGCGATCACAAGTCCTACCATGTAGCTGAGCCCCGTGGTACAGAGCGCATAAATCACCGTCCAGATGAGCGTCGGAATAAACAAATCCGACAACGGATCCTTCGGATTGAGCAATTCCAAATAGTTTTTCAGCCCGACGAATTGATAGGACGTGAAGTGCATTTGATCAAAATTCGTAAACGAAATATAGATGGTGTAGAAAATGGGAAGAATACTGAGAACACAGATTGTCACCAATGCGGGTGACAAGTATCCGTAGGCGATCCAGTCGATTTTCCGCCTGCGCTTCCTCCTCGGCTGCATGGTCTTCGAGTTTTCGCCAACGCCAACTTGCGCAACGCCCACGTCTCATCCACCTCCATATGAGAAGGGAGCCGGCCGTCGGCGACCGAACTCCCCTGACGAATCCCTTTTATCAGCCTTGGGCGAGGATGCCCTTTTGAATATTTTGGACGAAGTCCTTACCACCCTGCTCCGGCGAAACCTTGCCATCGATGATGTTCTTCAAAATCGTATCGGCGTTCCACACTGGTTGCATTTGCGGAATGTTCGGCATCGGGACCGAGTTTTTCAACGCTGCCGTGAATGCCTTGAAGGCAGGATTCTGTTGTATCGCCTTCGACTTCTGGACGCTGACCAGAGCTGGAATTTGTTGCGAATCGCTGAAATAGGTCCGTTGGGCTGACGCGTTGGACAGCGCTTCCACCAGACTCCAGTCCGCATCCTGGGTCTTGCTCTCCTTGTTCACGAACGCGGTGATTACGCCCAGGAACGGCGTCGCCGGTTTGCCGTTGGAAAGTTTCGGCCAGGGCGTGATACCGTAATCGATCTTCGCTTTCTCGATGTCGCCAGTGTCCCATGGACCACTCACATACATACCGATTTTCCCAGCCAGGAATTGAGACTTCGCGATGGAGCCGTCGACACTCGGCGTCATCCACTTGTATTTGCTGTCCATATCGTGCATCAACGCGTACGCCTTCACGGCTCCCGCGTTGTCCAAACCAATGTCGTTTGGATCGAGCGTTCCGTTGCTGTCTTTGAACACATATCCGCCAAATCCGCCAATCAGCGCGTAGTCATAATACAAATTCGCCTGGTCGTACATGAAGCCGTGCGCGTTGGCGTCTTGCACGAATTGGTTCCACGTTGTCGGGGGGGTCTTCACGAGTTTCTTGTTGTAGTAAAGCGCCGCCACCTGCACGGAAACCGGTACTGAATACATGGTGCCATTGACTTTCACCGCGTCGATCGTGTTGGCGGCGTATTGACTCGTGTTGATCACGCCACTGGGAACGGTCGAGATCAGACCCTCTTCGGCGAAGGTGCCGTTGTTGTCATGCGGCATACCAAACACGACGTCTGGCCCTTTCCCCGTGCGTGCAGCTGTTGCATAGAACTGGAATCCGTTGGGGTTCGCGCTCTCGTCGACGACCTTCACGGTATCTCCGTGCTGTTTCGCCCAAGCTGCCGCGATCTTCTTGACGTCGGTCAACTGCGGGCCGCCTGCCCATGACCAGACAGTAATGGTTTGACCCTTTGGCAAGGCGCTAGCGGCACCGACTTGCACGTTTGTGCTTCCGTTTGCACTAGCACATCCTTCTAAAATACCGCCAGCCAAGACAAATGTCGCAATTCCAGCCGCCACTACATGCTTCTTTTTCACTTGTAGCTCCCCCTCATCACAATGCTATCGTTTTGCAAACGTTTGCACAGAGTATAGCGCTTTCATACTTGCGAGGTCAATAGCCATTTATGGTCCTTTTTTACCTAGTTATTCGTCTGATAGTGAATATCGAGGCACAAACAAAGAACCGCCCGTTGCGCTTGTCAGTCGAGCCCCAGGCGGAACAATTGGCGATTTTCAGCCCTGCTTCAGGCAATTGAACAACAATTCGTAATAACCTGCGGGACGATGGACGAGATCGTCCAACCGAACATCGCGCTTCGAAGGCACGGGAGAACCGTCCTCGGAATAGATGCACCCACTGCATGCCGCCTGGTCGATTTCGCCCTTGCACAATTGCGCAAACGTTCGCACTGGGACGAGGTACAATCCACTGACCTCGTCAGGCGCAGGCCGATAACCGTGGAGAGACGTGTAATCTCGATGATGGTACACGTAGATGTGGCAATACTCGTTGTCGATCACGCCATCGGCACTCGACTGTTCGCGATAGGCACCGGCTTCCCGCAAATCCGCAAATTCGACCTCGAGACCGAGCTCTTCGCGCAGTTCCCGCGTTCCATCATCTGGACGCTCGCCCGCGCTGAGGTGACCGGCGCAACTCACGTCCAGCTTGCCTGGATTGGTATCTTTCGACGGATGACGCAGCTGAAGGACGAGATGAGCGACGCCATCCACTTGAACGCACACCCAGCAGTGAAACGTCTGATGCCAGTATCCCTCACGATGGACGTCAGCGCGCGAGGCCGTTCCCACCCATCGCATGTCGTGATCGAATATGTCGAGGATCTCTTCCCCTGGTGAAATCATGCTGTCATCTCCTATGGGCACCAGACGTGCCAAAACTAGATCATCTGCCCCCTTGTGTACTTCGTGATGCACTTTCCCGATACCCAGACCGATCCCGGCAACATGTCGATACCATAGGTGACTTGTCCACTATAGAGATCGATTTGCCTGGTCCCGTTGTATTGAGGGCGAGGATTGTTGATCTCGTTCACCTGCACCACACAGTCAAAGACGTTCAGTTCGACCGCGATACCAACGCGCGTAATGGCGGCGGAAATACCGTCGATCAGTTGAAAGAGACGCCACGCGGGAATCAACCTCCACGGAAAATCGCTTGGCAACTCAGTCTCTCGATGGTGATGGTATTTGATCAGCGTGACAGCGTCCTCTTCGACGTCGTAGTATCCCCGGGCCAACTCAGCCGAACGAGCAGCGTGGAGCTTGCCGTCTTCAAACAACAGTGCTGGATCCACTTCGTCCCCCACCTGCAAAATCGGTTGTGTCTTGCCTAAATCGTGAAAGATAAACGCTTGTGTCATCAACGTTTTATCGATACCAATGACTTTCGTGACACCCATGGAACGGAGAATGGAGAAAATCCTTAGGCAGTTGACGACATGGCGGTATCCGCCATCCAACATGCGGCCCGTGATGCGGATTTTTTGGGTATCTGGGTTAAATTCGTCTTGATACTCAATCGTGGTCTTCAGCTTGAATTCGATCTTGGTGTCAGGCAGAGTGAGAGAAAATGCGCGGTCCAATTCTTCCTGGATGTGAATATAGTCCGTGATGTCCGCCCCAACGATCAGAACACCAATGATATTGCTGCCTGCCTTCATCGGCGCAGCGTTGATCGAAAAATACCTCTCGTCCGGGGATTTGCGAATGAACTCTGCAGATGGCTCGCCCGATGTGAACACTTTGGATATGATTGTGGCATCCCTGTCGTTCGGAAGGATCAATGTTGACATGACATCAAAGTAGTCCTGGTTCACATAGTCCATTTCACCAATGTGCAAGGCGCTCTTTGCAGCATCATTGAGAAACTGAACACGCAATTGATCATCAAGAATCACCAGAATATTGTCAGTCGTACTTGAGAGACAACCCCATAGTTCTTCAACGGTCATGTCCCGCATGAACAGTTCACCTTGTTTGTCCTGCGATGCCGACTATGTACTATACCGGCTTGCGCAGGGAATATTCCCTCTTCCCCGTAGAATGCACACAAAGCCGTAACGACACCGATGACATGCATTAACCTCACTATATGCCATTTTTCTTCCCATTTACAAACATCTCGTTCTATTTCGACTTCACGTAAGGGAGTCGGGGGGGCACGGGGCACGGGGCACGGGGGCGAAATAAGCGCCCCGCGGCCGCTTAAGTGTGTCGAATCGTCTGACTCGCTCCGAATAAGCGGCGCACAGAGGCTTATTTGCCTGAAATCCCTCCATTTCGGGGGCAACGGAGGCAATTAAGCCACTTTGGGCCGCCTATTTGCCTTCGATCCCGCCACTTCACGGAGATAAGCGTCTGAGAGACGCCTATTTGCCACAAGCCTCGCACTTCTCACCTTCACCGACCCTCGCAGTGGTTTGATTTTCGAGAGAAGATTGAGAAGATCTCACATTCTGAGAAGCAATTTCGGCCTCACTAGGGACGAGAATTTTCTCCGTTAGCACTCCGAAATTTACCACAAGGCAGTTTCATGGCCAGGGGTTCTGCCTAGGTTCTTCTCCTTCTTATACAAAATAGTAAGCACTTCCTTCAAAATCTCGCTGACCAAACCAACGGGCAGTGACGCGCTCCATGAATCGACAGTCTCAAAACTGCCGCTACGCGGAGGCGAGCGCGTGCTTCCCCGCGATCGCGCCGCCTCAACGGACCTTTATCCCTTATGCAGGACAAAACGCTCCTGCCGCAACACCCGGCGTATCGTTGTCGCCGCATGAACCTTTGTCGCGAATGCCAGAATAACGGACGATGAATTTCGTTTAATTCGCGTCAACGACGACGATGGGAGCGGAGAGACATGGGTTTTTACAAAACCGACGAAGCGACGTTCGATATCCACGAAACAGACAACGGCAAATGCGCCGTGATTCTCGCTCCCGACTTGGACAATGCAATCGTTGGCACGGGCAAACCGCTTGCCACGTTCGACACGCCGGAGGAAGCCCGGCGCTTTTGCGACAACTGGAAGAAAGAACAGTGAACCGAGGCATTTCGCGCGCTAGGCGCGGCGCCCTTCCAGGAACCTATCACACAACCCGTTTCGTTTCATCCTGATGTACATGATGTGTGTACTCTAATCAGATCTATCAAGTGAAAAAAGGGCTCGTATAACCGCGATCGCGACGCCGCAGCGGCACTTTTGTCCCTGCTCCCTCCCCCAAACGGCTCATCGGGATTCGGTCTATGCCAGGGCGATCGCGACGATTGTCGCCGCAGCCAGGCCGCAGATGACGGGCAGGAAATTGCGTCTCGTCAAGGCTTCCGGATTGCAGCCGGTCACGCCGGCGATGTCGAGGACGCCCCAGGGAACGAGCGTGCCTCCGCCGCTCCAGACGGAGCCAATCTGGCCGAGCGCGGCCAAGACGGCGACGTTCGCGCCAATCGGCGTGCCCAGAGCTTGCGCCAAGGTACCGACCAGAACGAGCCCAGAAAAGCCGGAACCGTCAAGCCCTGCGATGACCCCGACGAGCACAATGATGATGGCGACAGGCGTCACGGACAAAGGAACGTGCGCGGACAGCGCCTTGCCGAGATCCAATAGGAATCCGGGTGCGCCCGTTCCGAGGATCTGCGGTGCGACGTCAGGCGAGCCCATGAAGAAGAAACCTGCAATCGGGATGACGGGCGCGAACACGCGGATGGAGAACACAAAACCGTCTGTCAGAAATCGCATGACTGCGCTGGGCGCCTGCCAGCCGTACTCCAGTACGGCGATGGCCAAGAACAACAGCGACGCGACGCCGCCGATGAAAGCCGTGGCGTCGTCGCCGCGCAAGGGAAGCGAGATCGTCGTGACAATGGTCGCGAGGAAGCTTAACGGAACCACGACGGCCGCAAATTTTGCGGCGATCCCGAACGATTCACGGGCCTTCGCCGAACCTGTCTCGGATGCGGTCAAAACGCCGCGCCTCATGTCGCGGCGCAGAAACATGTAGGCGAGGACCGTACTCACCAGGCCGGTTGTCAAAACCAAGGGAACACTCGCGTGGAGAATGGCGCCGACAGGCACACCGGCGGCTGAACTGGTCAGCTTCGGGGCGCCTTGAATGACGTAATCGCCCGACAACGCGATACCATGTCCAAACAGGTTCATCGTCATGGCGATGCCAATCAGCGGCAAGCCGGCGCGCAGGGCGATGGGCACCATCATGGGCCCTATCATCATCGTCGCTGGAGTCGGCCAGACGAACAGCGACACAACCCCTTTGATGAGGCCGGTCCCCCAGAAAGCGACGGCTGGGTTGCGCACGCGACTTTGGAATGGACGTAGCAGCAGTTGATCGGCACCGATGTGCTCCATCAACCGCAGCAGCGAAACCATCAAGCCAATGATCACGATGATGCTGAGCAGTGATGTGGCACTGGCCAAGTTCGCGTTGTAGAGTGTTTGAATGCCTTTGACGAAACTGTGGGTGTATACCCATCCGATCACGAACGTACCAAGTACGCAAGTTGGAATGACACCCTTTCGAAACGCCATCCCCAATATGACTAGAATGACGACCGCGAGATAGATCCAGTGCGACGGCGTAAGCACCATGGATGCCCCACCCCTTCTAGGCTGATGTTGAGGCATCATACGGCCTTGGAAGCAAGGTGGTTCCACCCGAGGCGATTTTCGCGGACCATCGCGTGCCGACGATCCGCCGGCGATATCTGGCGTCGATCTCGGCGAATCTCTGGAAGCAGGCGGATTGCCCTCGCTAGATCGCTAGATCGCTAGATCGCTGGATCGGGCGGATCAAGTTGGTAAGCGAGCGGCAGTCTCACTTCGACCGTCGTTCCGGCGTGGAGCTCGCTTGTGATGGTCATGGTCCCGCGGTGTAAATCGAGAATTCTCCGACAGACGATGAGGCCGAGACCGGTTCCGTGCTCTTTCGTTGTGTAAAACGGCTCGCCGATGGCCGCCATACGGGCTTCGTCCATTCCAGTACCTTCATCTCGAATGCGAACGGCGACAACGCCGTCGGACAAGCGCGACGCAATGGTGACGGTGCCGCCGTTCGGCATCGCTTCGACGGCGTTGAGCAGCAGGTTGATCCATACCTGTTTGATTTGATTTGGATCGCCAAGGACGAACCCGTTCAAAAACGACGAACAGACGAACGAAACGCCCGCCTTGAGCGCCTGCGGGTTCAGCAATTCAAGCGCTTCCATCAGGGACGACTTGACGTCGAACGTGGTGCGCGTACTCTTTTGCGGCTTCGCCAGCAGCAACAGTTGGCTCACAACGTCGTTGATGCGCGTCAATTCATGCAGTATGACGTCCGCATATCGCTGACTGCTCTTTGGAAGCTCCTCCTTCAGGAGCTGCGAGAAACCTTTGATGGCGGTCATCGGATTGCGGATCTCGTGCGCGATGCCTGCGGCCAATTGGCCTGCCACGGTAAGTTTTTCAGTTTCAATCAACAATTTTTCAAGATGCTTTTTGTCTGTAATGTCTTGTACGGTACCCACCGCTCTGATGGGACGCCCGTCTTCGAAGACGATGTCGCCTTGAAACGCGAGATACCGAATGCTTCCATCTGGGCGCACAATCCGCATTTCGCCTTCGTGCATGCCTGGCCCATACTCCAGTATCCGTTGCTTGAAGTCCATTCCTTGCCATTCTTCCGGCTGGATGAGCGACCACGCCATTTCCGGAGTGAGCCGTGTGTCTTTGTCCACGCCGCAAATTTCGTACAGCGTGTCTGACCAAAAGATTTTGTCCTCGCGAATATCCCATTCCCAGTGGGCGAGCTTGGCCAGTTTCATGGCGCAGTGGAGTTGGTTCGTCAGCTTCCGCTGCTCAGTCACGTCGCGCCAGATGCAGGCAATCGTCACGACGTTGCCTGTGGCATCGCGATCCACGCTGCACGTGCTCTCAATCCAGATGTAATGCCCGTGTTTGTGGCGTACCCGCTTTGTCATGGTGGAAATATCCTCACCGTTTGCCAGGCGTTTGCGGATAGTGTGAACATACTCGATGTCATCGGGATGGTAGTATCCATCAACGATCATGCCTATCCACTCGTCTGGGCTGTAGCCCAACATACTGCACAGCGCCGGCGAGACGTATTGAACGCAGCCATCTCCTCCCAAGAAAATGAGCACATCTCTCGTTTGCTTGGTCAACAACTTGAAATAATGGATGGTGGTCGACTCGTCCAACCCTGAGGATTGGGGTCCTGTACAACTGTCGTGTTCAGCCAACGATGCTGCCCTCCTCTGTCCGATACTCTATTTATAACAGAGGGAGTTACGGCAGAGGGAGATCTGCAGCCCAATCACAAAAAGAAGCCCTGCGGCGAAACCGCTGCCGCAGAGGCTCCTTCCTAGAAACTATCGACGGAACGGATTAGTAGACTCCGCCCGCAGCACAGCTGCCGCCGATTGCGCCGTACGCCGGTACCAACAAGAAGAACAGGACAAAGATAATCAGAAACACAACGGCCCAACGGGTGTATCCACCAAATGTACCCATGCTATCGCCTCCAAGCGTAGGAATGGTACAGATTACGTGGAACATTTGCTCCGCTCAACCGACAGGCGCCGTGTCAGGACGGCAAGTTGCTGGGCGTGGGCGATCAGCCGCGAATCTGCCCGTGGCCGTGAACGATGTACTTGTAGCTCGTGATCTCGCGCAGCCCCATCGGCCCGCGCGCGTGGAGTTTCTGAGTCGAAATGCCAATCTCCGCTCCGAAACCGAATTCGAATCCATCCGTAAAACGCGAAGAGGCGTTGTGGTAAACCACAGCCGCGTCGACCTGCTGAAGAAACGCCTCTGCAGTCGCGTCATCCTCCGTCACGATGACTTCGGAGTGGAACGTTCCGTACGTGTCGATATGCTGCATGGCCTCCGACAACGAGTCCACCACTTTGACGGCCAGGATCAAATCCGAGTACTCCGTCGACCAATCGTCCTCCGTGGCAGCGCGCACGCCGCCATCCAAGCCGCCGGATCGGAGAATGTCCAACGTGCGAGCACAGGCGCGAATCTCGACCGACAGTTCCTGCAAATGCGGGACGATGTCAGGCAGCCACACGTCCGCGATATCTCGGTGGACCAACAAAGTCTCCGCCGCGTTGCAGACGGACGGCCGCTGCGTCTTCGCGTTCACGATAATGCGGGCCGCCTTGGCCAGATCAGCCGCACGATCCACATACACGTGACAATTGCCGACGCCGGTTTCGATCACGGGCACTTGCGCGCCCTCGACCACGCGCCGGATGAGCGCCGCGCCACCGCGGGGAATGACGAGATCGACCAGGCCGCGGGCGGTGATAATCACATCCACCGATTCGTGCGCGACCTCTTCAATCAGGACCACGGCGTCGCGTGGCAAGCCAGCGGCTGCCAGACCGTCGTGCAGGGCCGCGACCAAGGCGCGATTGGTTCGCAAGGCTTCCCGGCCGCCGCGCAGGACGGCGGTGTTGCCCGTTTTGACGGTGAGTCCGGCCGCATCGACGGTGACGTTGGGCCGCGATTCGTAAATCATGGCGATCACGCCCATGGGCACGCGGACCTTCCGAATGTCGAGGCCATTTGGCCGCTCCGTCGATTCGATCTCTTCGCCGATGGGATCCCTCAGCAAGACCAGTTCGTGCAACCCTATCATCATGTCCTGGATGCGCCGCTCGTCAAGGCGCAGGCGATCCAGCTTGGCATCCGTTTGACCGGCCTGGCGCGCCGCCTCGATGTCCGCCCGATTCGCGTCGAGAATGCCTGCGCGATGCGTCCACAAGGATTCGGCCATGCGCTGCAAGGCTTCGTTCTTCTGCGAAGTCGCGGCCAAGGCCATTTGGTTTTTGCAGCCGCGCGATCTACGCAAATCCCGCAGCACCGCCTCGCGAATGGCCGCATGCTGCCCAGCCGTTGGCGCCATCACGTGATCACTCGACATTATCTCGCCGCCTCCTCAACCAGAACCATATCGTTTCGATGCACGACCTCGTGCACGTTGTACAGAGTCTCTCCCGCTTTTCGGCGATTCACCAATTCCACCAGGTCTCGCGCCGAGTAGTTGGCGATGCCTTTGCCGACGATTTGACCGTCTCGGGTGATGAGCGTGACCACGCCACCTTCGTGGAAATCGCCAACGACGTCGACAATCCCTGGAAGCAGTAGACTGCTGGACGACTGAAGCAACGCCTGTGCCGCGCCTTCGTCGATGGTGATGGAGCCGTCCGGTTTGGGTGCGTGCATCAGCCACATTTTGCGCATGCCCATCCGTTCCGGACTCGGCCGAAACCAAGTGCCAACCCGCTCGTCGTTGGCAATCCGCACGAGCACGTCAGGCACTTCGCCATTGGCAATCACGACCTCCACCCCAGCCTGGACAGCGACCTTCGCCGCCTCGATCTTCGTCCGCATGCCGCCTGTGCCCACGGAACTCCCTGGGCCGCCCGCTAGGGCCTCAATCGATTCGGTAATCGCCGCCACTTCCGAGATCAAGGTCGCGTCCGGATTCATGCGCGGATTGGCGGTGTACAGCCCATCGATGTCTGTCAGCAGGACCAGCCGATCCGCCTCCGACACGAGCGCTGTCAACCCCGCCAGGGCGTCGTTGTCCCCGAACCGAATCTCGTCCACCGCGACCGTGTCGTTTTCGTTGATAATCGGCACAATGCCATGCCGCAGCAAGGCGCCGACTGTGTTGCGAATATGGATGAACCGTTTCCGATCCTCCACGTCCGATCTCGTCAGCAACAACTGCGCAACGCTGCGCCCGCGCCGGCCAAAGAGCCGTTCGTAGGTCTCCATCAGCACGGTCTGTCCGACAGCAGCCGCGGCCTGTTTCTCCGGCATCGAAATATGCGCCCGCTGCCATCCCAACTGGCCCAGACCGGCCGCGATGGCGCCTGACGAAACAAGGACAGCCTGCCAGCGGCCATCCTGCTGCATGTCGACGATTTGGCCCACGAGCCTATCCATCTTCTGTTCTGAAAGCCGCCCCATGGCGTCTGTCAAAGAACTGGATCCTACTTTGACCACCATTCGCCGCTGGTGTTTTGACACGCCGATTCAGCCTTTCTGTCTGCTCTAAGATTTCTTCATTGTACATCAATTCTGTGAAATGCTGATGCCTATTCGCGAAGCTCGTATCGAACAGACGTAAATTACAGCTTTCCTACGAACTTTTCACCCAACCTTAACAAGAATGCAACGAAAACCATAGAATTCACTGATAAATTTCAAATCAAACAACAATAAACAACACGTTGCAAGCATCGGGGGTTGTTTGGAGCATCTCGAAGCAAACCAGCCGGGAGGTGACAGTGGGAGTGAGCGATCGATTGGTTTTGGTCATCGTCGACGGCATGTCCAACCAAGTCGCGCATGAACGCCTTGGTTTCGTGGAGTCGTTGGTCGAACGTGGTCAGGCTCTGCGAGCTACCGTACAAAGCGTCTTGCCGTCGCTGTCGAGAGTGTGCTACGAAGCGATCTTCACGGGTACCGAACCCATCGTTAACGGAATCCTGTCGAATGAGATCGTCCGCAGGTCGACGCAAGAGAGTCTGTTTGATCGAATCCGGGCTGCCGGCAAGACAAGCGCAGTCTTCGGATACCACTGGATCAGCGAGCTGTACCAGCAGGCGCCGTTCGATCACGTTCGAGATCGCAATCTCCACGACGCCGACCACGGCATTACGCACGGCCGGTTCTATTTCGAAGACCACTATCCGGACACGCATCTGTATGTGGAAGCCGAGGACCTGCGCAGGCGCGTTCAGCCAGACCTGCTTGTCGTCCACTCGATGAACGTGGATGACGCGGGCCACAAGCACGGCGGACTTTCCCCCGAGTACGCGGGCGCCGTCATCCGGATTGACACCCTGCTCGCCATGATGGTGCCGCAGTGGCTGTCCGACGGGTATCAGGTGGCGATCACCGCGGATCACGGCATGGACAGCGTCGGTTACCACGGCGGCACGCTGGATGAGCACCGGATCGTACCGTTCTATCTGCTCTCCAGTCAGCTCAAGAAGCTCGGCGACAGCGAGTCGACATTCTCGCAAGTGGAATTGGCGGATTTGATTTGCCAACTGATGCAGATCGCGCCTGCTCCGAGTATGACGAGATTTTCGCCAGATCGCCTAAGGCAATGGTTTCACTCAACAACCCAAGCATAAGGAGGATACCCCAATGAAACGCGTGACGTGGACAGTCAGCGCATTGGCAATCAGCGCAGCGGCGCTTGCAATCGGCACAGCCGCACCCATCTACGCCGCGGCAAACCTGCCGACGAGCAACGTATCGGTTCAACTGGCGAAGAAAGACGGCGAAGTACACGGATTTGGCATGCCCGCCAACTGGGCGAACCTCGGCGACATGTGGGCCAGTTTCGAAAAGAAATACGGCATCAAGACGGTGTATCAGGCTGAAGGCAACATGAGCTCCGCACAGGAACTGCAGGCGTTCCAGAAAGAAAAATCGCACCCTGTAGGCGACGTCGGCGACATCGGCATTTCGTTCGGACCGACGGCGGTCCAGATGGGTGTCGTGGCTCCGTACAAAAACAAATATTGGAACCAAATCCCGGCCGACTTGAAAGACAAGAACGGTTACTGGGCCGCTGCCTACTACGGCGTGATCGCGTTTGAGGTCAACACGAAAAAGGTGAAGGACGTTCCCACCACGTGGAAGGACCTGTTGAAGCCGGAGTACAAAGGCTTGATTGGTGTCGCCGATCCACGCCAAGCGGGCGAAGGTTTTGACGCGGTGGTCGCCGCCGCGTACGCGAACGGCGGCAGCGCAAGCAACATCCAGCCCGGGCTCGACTTCTTCAAAAAATTGAAGCAGAACGGCAACTGGAATGGATCGAACGTTGGAACCTCAGAGATGCAGACGGGTCAGAACGCGATTCAAATCGTCTGGAACTACCTCGGCGAATCCGACCAGCAACAACTGAAGAACGACGACATCAAAGTGGTCGTCCCGTCGGACGGCACAGTGGCTGGCCCGTACGTTGAAGTCATCAACAAGTACGCGCCGCATCCATACGCAGCCCGACTGTTGAACGAGTACCTGTTCTCAGACGCTGGTCAAATCTCCTACGCCGAAGGCGGCGCATATCCGGTCCGGCTCAAGTACATCAAATTGCCAAAGAGCGTTCATTTGCCGCCTCTGCCGAAGAAAGTGGAATTTCTGACGGGCGACCTCACCAAGGCGCAAAACACCGTCAACAGCGAATGGCAAAGCGAGGTCCTCGGCTAAGCCCTGGACAACACGTTCTTCCACTACCCCGACAACCTCGCGTGTCGATAGGCATGCGAGGTTGTCCTTTCTCGCGCGAGCGCGAGACGCTCGATATTCACCAAGGAAAGGAGCACACACCTGGATGAAATCCAAGTCCATGCTCTCCTTGTCAATCTTCATACCCATTTTCGCGTTTGTCGCCTTGTTCGCCATATACCCGGCAATCGGTATGGTCATTGGCAGCTTCTCAAATGGTTCGCACGCCACCCTCGCCAACTACAAAAGCGCGTTGCAAGGGCAGTATTTGTCGGCGTTCGCCACGACCAGCCTCCTGTCGCTGGAAGGCGCCTTGATTGGCATTGTCGGCGGAGGTCTCGTCACATGGGCGTTGACGCGATCCCGCCTCACCTGGCTGCAAAGCACCCTCACCGCCGTCTCCAGCGTCATGGCCAATTTCGCCGGGCTGCCGCTTGCCGTGGCGTTCATGGCCACGCTTGGCACGTCTGGCTTCGTGACCATCGTGTTCGAGTTCTTGTTCGGCAAAAATTTGACCGATCTCGGCTTCAACCTCGCCTCCGCCACGGGGCTGATGATCGTCTACGCCACCTTTCTCGTGCCGCTCGCGGTGATTCTTCTGTTACCTGCCGTGCACTCCATCCGCAGCGAATGGGAAGAAGCGGTGTACACACTCGGCGGATCGATCTGGCGTTACATCCGAGCGGTCGTTCTGCCCATTCTCACGCCGAGCCTCGTTGGGACGTTCGCCTTGCTGTTCGCCAACGCGTTTTCATCCTACGTGACGGCCTACGCCATCGCGGGCGGCAGCATCAATCTCATCCCCATTCAAATCGGTTATTTGATCGACGGCAACGTGACGATGAACCTGGGCCTGGGCGACGCCTTGGCCATGTTGGAAATGGTCGTGCTTGGACTCGCCGTCGTCGTTTTTCTGGCCATGCAGCGCATCGCCGGGCCGAACAAACGAGGGGGTGAAGGACGTGCATAAATGGTTCGTCCGGATCATCCTGACGCTGTTTATCCTGCAAATGGCCTTGCCTGTCTTTGGGCTCGTCCTGTTCACCTTCGAAGGCGGCGGCAACTTCTCTGTGTCGCCGTATACGCAGCTGTTCACGGACAGCGCCTTCTGGAGCGCCTGCCTGCAGTCATTGGTGATTTCGGTGCTGAGTGTGGCGTTGGCCATCGTCCTGATCACGCCGGCGATCTGGTATGGCTACATGTACTATCCGCAGATTTTGCGGGTCATTGAAGGGTTTTCGTTTATTTCGTTCGTCATTCCGGCCGTCGTGCTCGGTCTGGCCTATGTCCAATTTTTCAGCGGTCCGCCGCTTGCGCTCGCCGGCACGCCCGCCTTGCTCCCCTTCGCGTTCACGTTGCTCGGCATGCCGTACTACGTGCAGGCGATTCTCAATCGGCTTCGCCTTATGGACGCCAAGACGTATCACGATGCCGCGCGAAGCCTGGGCAGCTCGGCTTGGCGATCACTGCTGCAAATCCAGGCTCCCCTCCTGCGCACAGGCATTGTCAATGGTTCGATTCTCGTGTTCAGCATGGGGGCTGGCGAGTTCACCATCACCGACCTGACGACTGGCGGAAGTTATACGACGCTGCCCGTCTATATCCAAGTCGCATTCGGCAACACCCCGTTGGAAGGCTCCGCGATGGCCGTCTTCTCCATCGTGATTTCCGCACTCCTTGTGTTTCTCGCCATGGGTGCGTTCGGACGCAAGCGAAGGGAGTATCAGTAGATGTTGTCAGTCACGAACCTTTCCAAACATTTTGGCACGCACACGGCCGTCTCCGATTTCTCGCTCGATGTCGGCGAATCCGAGTTTGTCACACTGCTTGGCCCAAGCGGCAGCGGCAAGACGACCGTGCTGCGAATGATTGCGGGCCTGTTGGAACCATCCGCCGGGCAGATTCACATCGCGAGTCAGGATGTCACGTCGCTGCCTCCGCAGCACCGCAATATCGGGCTCGTGTTTCAGTCGTACGCGCTGTTCCCGAACATGACAGCGTGGGACAATATCGCGTTTCCGCTGCGCATTCGCCGGTGGCGCGCGGAAGCTATCCGCAAGCGCGTCGACAGCTTGCTGGAACTCGTCGGACTCTCGCATCGCGCCCGGTTTCACCCGGACAGCCTGAGCGGGGGCGAACGCCAACGAACGGCCTTGGCCCGCGCGCTTGCCTTCCATCCACCGCTCTTGCTGCTTGACGAACCGCTGTCCGCCCTCGACGCGAAGGTCCGCCAAGGGCTGCGCTCCTTCCTCAAGGACGTCCAGCGGACGACAGGCGTGACGACGCTCATGGTGACGCATGACCAGGAAGAGGCGTTGGAGCTGAGCGATCGCGTCGTCGTCATGAACGCGGGCCGTATCGAGCAGGTTGGCACGCCTGCCGACATCTATTATCGGCCGGCCTCGACTTTTACAGCTCACTTCATCGGCCGCGTCAACGCGTTACAAGCGACCGTCCGGGCCGTTTCGTCCGACAGCGTCGTCGTCGACTGGAACGGCGTTCTGATGGAGTGGCCGCACCCTGTCAACCAAAGCTGGTCGGCGGGCGATACCGTGACGCTGTTCGCGCGGCCTGAGAGCGTGCAGGTCTCTCCCACGCAGAACCCTGGCCAAATCCCTGCGCGGGTTACACACCTGTCATTCTCTGGCGCACTGACAAACGTTCACCTGCGTGCCGGCGACACCGAGATCGTGGCGGATATTTTGTCGTCACAAGCAGGTTGGCTGACGAATGGCGCGGAAGTGTATGTAAACATGATTCCGCCAAAACGTGCGGAATCTCAATGAACTCGTCTCGAAGAGCACCTAGTCCCCAAGACCGAATGGAGTGTCGACGCATGCATGAAGAACTGAAGCCTGACGAGCACGGCGAAAGCGCCCTCAGTTGGGACGGCCACACACATACACAATTTTGCCCACACGGCGACGGTTCTCTGCTCGAATCGTACATTCTGCGAGCTTGCGAATTGGGATTGACCCGCTACAGCGTCACCGAACATCCGCCGCTGCCTGCCGGCTGGCTCGCGGATGCGGACCTCCAGTCCCAGCTCGCCATGCAGCCTTCCCGCCTGGAGGATTATTTCGCCGCCGTGCAGAGATGCAAGGACCAATATCGAGAGCGGATCAACATCCGCTGCGGATTGGAACTCGACTACCTGCCTGGCGCTGAATCGTTTACGTACGATCTCGTCAGCCAGTATCGGCACGTGATGGACGAGGCCGTCGTCTCCGTGCACTTCCTGCCTGGACAAGGCGGCATGCGTTGCGTCGACCACACCGCGCAGGACGTCGCCGAAGGGCTCCTCGCCCACTACGGATCGATGGGCTCGCTGCTTCACGCCTACTACGATCACGTCGAGCAAGCTATCCGCTTCGCGTCGACGCTGCCGATGCCGACGCGCGTCGGCCACATCAACCTGATTGAGAAATTCCGGCTCGATCTGCCGGAGATGGACGAAGGCGCGATGCGGGAGCGCCAGGAGCGGTTGCTGCCTTCGCTGGCCGCCACGGGCGTCGGCGTCGATGTCAATCTGGCCGGACTTCGCAAGCCCTCGTGCGGCAAGCCCTACGTCGAGCCATGGTTCGTCGAGGCGTGCAGGCGTCAAGGAACCCTCTGCGTGTTTGGCAGCGACGCACACGCGCCTGGAGATGTCGGCAAAGGTCTCGAGACGTTTCTCACTTGGTAATGTGGGCCTGGTCATATGGTAGGATGGTCACAATAGGCTTGCTCGGAATCGGACAGAAGGCGGGATGACATTGCTTGCTGCAGAGAGACAACGGTGGATCATGGATCTGTTGGCGCGCGAATCGTCCGTTCGCGTTGTGGAATTGGCCAAACATCTTCAGGTCTCGGGCGAGACGATCCGACGCGACTTGGAAGTCCTGGAGTCACAGGGCCTGCTGCGGCGTGTGTACGGCGGGGCCGTGACGGACGCGAAAGAAACAGCGCGGCTCTACCAGGACAGAGAGGTGCACCGCACCGCGGAAAAGCAGGCCATCGGCCGTCTCGCCGCAACGCTCGTGCAGGACGGTGACACCCTCTTCATCGACGTCGGCACGACTGCGCTCGCCTTCGCCAATTGTCTCGCTGGCAAAGAGCGCCTGACCGTCGTGACGCCCTCCTTGCTCGCGGCCAATCGCCTCAAGCAGTCGACGGATGCCCGCGTGATCTTGACCGGCGGCGATCTGCAAAGCGACGAACCCTATCTCACCGGGTATTTGGCGGAAGAGGCGTTGTCGCAGTTTCACGCCGATCGCGCCTTCATCGCGACGGGCGGCATCTCGTTCGACAGAGGGCTGACCGATTACAACGACTTTGAAGTGCGAGTCCGCAAACGGATGATGGCGTCGGCCAGTCAAGTGGTCGTGCTTGCCGACACCAGTAAGATTGGAGTCCGCGCGTTCTCCGTGATCGGCGAATTGACGGCAATGGACGTCCTGGTGACGGACGACGCCATTCACGACTCGGTCCGCAATCGACTTGTCGAAATGGGCATCGAAGTCATGATCGCGCCGACGCGCTCCGCCACCCGTTTATCCTGATTGGAATCGACGTTGGAGTCGAGCGTTACTTGGCGGAACCGATTTCGGTCAGCGTTTGGAAGTCCGCGTCGCTCAGCGAGATCCCAGCCGCCGTCATGTTTTCTTCCAGGTGGGCAACCGACGACGTCCCAGGAATCGGGAGCATCACGGGCGAACGCTTCAACAACCAAGCCAAGGCCAGTTGCGACGGCTTCGCGCCTAGGCGATTGGCCATCTCGTCAAGCGGGCCGCCTGGCTTCGCCAACTGCCCAGTCGCCAGTGGGAACCAGGGGATGAAGGCGATCTGATGCTGTTCGCAGTACTGCAAAACCGGCTCCGCGTCGCGCTTGGCCAAGTTGTACAGGTTTTGGACGGAGACGATCTTCGCAATCTTGTTCGCCGCCTCAATTTCCTCGACGCTGACCTCGCTCAAGCCAATGTGACGAATCTTGCCCTCATCCTGGAGCAGCTTCAGCTCGCCAATTTGCTCCTCCAGCGGCACTTTCGGGTCGATGCGATGCAACTGCAGCAGATCGATCCGCTCCAGTCCAAGGTGACGCAAGCTGAGATGGACCTGCTGACGGAGATACTCCGGCCGGCCGACAGGGCGCCAGTCGTCCGGGCCGGATCGGGTAAGGCCGGCCTTGGTCGCGATGACCAAATCTTTGGGATACGGATGAAGGGCTTTTTTGATTAGCATTTCCGAGACAAAAGGTCCGTACGAGTCGGCCGTGTCGATGAAGGTGACATCGAGTTCGACAGCTCGCCGCAGGACGCGCACGGCTTCGTCGGGATCGCGCGGGTCTCCCCAAACCCCTGGCCCGGTCAACTGCATCGCGCCGTAACCGAGACGATTGACGGTCAAATCCCCGCCGATGGTAAACGTGCCAGAAAGCTTGGCCGACATCTTTTCCACTGACATATGTATCCCTCCGAATCGCTTACAAATGGTTAGTGCTACGTATCTAGTTTAACGCATCCATAGTACAATGCCAAAATACGAAGCGGATTCGTCGAATACAGTCAAGTGTACATCGGAAATTCCGCGCGCAGAAAATGGTGCCACATGCCTTGGTTTCGTCTCGTGATGCTGCCTGCGTGCGCGAGCGTGTTGTAGACCGTGAAGTCGGCGTACTGGATACGGCCGTGGGCCATCAGGCGCGAGACAGCAAGGACGTCTTCGTACAAGCGGCCATCCGCAAACGACGACACAGGAAAACCGCCAATGGCTTTCAGCGACTGCGTGCGGTATATCCTCGGCCCAAGCGGCAACGGATAGCGGAGAAGCGCAGAGACATCGTCGATTGGATACCCTCTGTGAACGCCTGTGCCTCGATACTTCCCATGAAGACCCTCTCTCCATGTTCGCAAGTTGCCATACAAGAGATTCGCCTCTGCCGGCAGAGCCGCGAGACAGCTTTGAATGGTCGCAACGGCGTTTGGATCGATCCAATCGTCTGCGTCCAACTCTAGCACGAAGTCTGCCTGCATCTGCGGCAGTGCGGCATTGAGCCTACGGGCCTTGCCTTCGTTCCCGCCACCGCCAAAAAAGCCAGCCCCGTGTTGATTGGCCCACTCTTGCAAGATCGTTGGCGAAGCGTCGGTCGATCCGTCGTCCACCAGCCAAATTTCGCTTGCAGGCACGGATTGGCTGCCAAGTGAAGCGAGCGCCATGGGCAGATAGCGGGCCATATTGTAGTTTGCGAGAATGACCGCGATGGACGGCACGGATGCTCCCGACGCGGGCGCAGGGATTTGGCCCGCCAAGGAACGCAGATACTCCGCGCGGAATCTATCGTTCAGTTTGCGCGTCTGTTTCACGGCTGGCAGCGACAATGTGGTCACCTGATCCGCAGGGAACCGTTGCATGACCGCTACGATGGCCGCTTCCGGGTCCATCGCCAGAAGGGAGTCGAGATTCCCCCATCGTTCAGAGAGACTCTTGCTGTGAATGAGAAAGGGACGCGCGAATGACTCGCTCGCGACAGAATACGGGCTGGCGATCACGCGATACGTTTGGGCTAGGTCCAACCGCAGGGCTCCCAAATCACCTGAGAGATAATCGTGATCGTAGAGAAACAGGTGGACATCGTCGTCGCCATACTCGCGACCATTCAACGCTTCGCTCAGCGTGGATACCGTCGTCCGCGGCCAGCCAGCACGGCCGAGTGGTCCACTGGGATCGATATCGATGTACGGCTGTCTATCGCTTCGAAGCATCGTGATATCGACCATCGAGGAGCCGCACCTGTTCAACGATTCAAACGCTCGAGTGATTCCGAATCCCGTGGAATACGGGCAAAGCACAACGTGAATCCGCATGGCGTTCCTCCCAAAGGTCGGGCGGCGAAGCACAGCGCTGCGCCGCCCGGCAGAGTTTAGCTCATCACTTGCACAAAATCGATGGCATTGATATTGATGAAGGTCACTTGACCAGACGGGGTGTAGTAACTGCCCGAAGGGATAACCGTCAGAATCATTCCTCGCGCAGAGGCGATCACCCCTGAAAGAAGCATATTGTCATAGGCGATTTCGACCGTTCTTCCGACGAGACGGTTCAGTTCACCGACAAATGTGTTTGCAAAGGCCATGCTTGACCGCTCCTTTCTCAAATGAACTATTCACGCAACGCGTTTACGCGGCTGTCGAAACGGACTCGATATTGTTAAACGGAATCAGGACCGTTTGGCCAGCGGCGTTGACGAGAACAGCGTAGTCGCGTTGGACGGCAATCAACGTTCCAGTAACCGAGTCAAACGGCGTGACAATGGTCACCGTTCGGTTCAACAGCCCAAGGAGAACTCCCCGGATGGTGCTCGGCGTGCTGGACGGAAACAATAACGATTCAACCGTCGATACGATGTTGCCGACCACGCCGTCGGAACTCAATTGCGCAGTCGCGGTCGTCAGCGACGAGTTGGTTGCGCTGGTTGTGTTGGTGGTG
Organism: Alicyclobacillus acidiphilus NBRC 100859; assembly: GCF_001544355.1. Taxonomy (GTDB): domain Bacteria; phylum Bacillota; class Bacilli; order Alicyclobacillales; family Alicyclobacillaceae; genus Alicyclobacillus; species Alicyclobacillus acidiphilus. The sequence goes on along the minus strand of NZ_BCQI01000009.1, from coordinate 52,455 downwards.
TTGACATTGGCGAGAGCGCTCTGGATTGCTTCAACGAGCACTTGCGCTCTCTCAGCAGGTGTACTCCCAGGTAACCCAAGACGAGCCATCAGGAATCATTCCTTTCTTCGTATTTGTCACCACGATATGAACTTGTACATCGGATTCGTTCGGACAAACAACCACCTGTGGACATAAATAGGTTTTTATCGCGAGGGACAAACGCCGCCAAAACTTCCATCTTTCTTCATTCTTTCTTCATCAAATGCGTGATTGCCCTAAGCATCTGAGCTTCGAGTGAATAGCGTAGAGAAGTGAGACAAAACCCATTTGCTCGATTGGGTAACGATATGAGGGGTGATATGGATGGATGTTTCCATTTTGATGCTCTTGGATCAACTGAATTTCGGCGGAACGGAAACGTACGTCCTGTCAGTAGCCAAAGAACTCGTCAAACGGGGAATACACGTCGTGATTGCTTCTGGAAACGGTCCGTTTATGGAACGAATCCAACAATCCGGCGTCACGGTGTACGAACTTCCGTCACTCGCGGCGAACTGGATCCATCCAGACGCACGTCGGACCATCTCGCGGGAACTCGCCGATATTTGCAGAAGAGAACGCATTTCGTTGCTTCATGGACATCAGACAACGTCGGCCAGTATCGCGGCGGATGTCGGCAGAGAACTGAATATCCCACTCGTTTTTTCCGTCCATGGAACGTACTACGACCCACAGGCCTTGCGACACGTGTTGGGACAATCCGCAGCAATCATATCCGTGAGCGCGCCTGTGCACGCGTATGTCCAGAAGCTGGGGTTTGCCGCCACCCTGATCCCCAATGGCATTGACGTCGACGAGTTCCGGCCAATGGACGGCCATTCGATTCGAGAAAAATTGGACATCCCCGACGATGCCTTCGTCGTGCTCAACGCCGGCCGACTCGCCTGGGAGAAAGGCTCGATTGCCAAGACGACGATTCAGGCCGCGCTGGGGATGGATATCGAGCGGACTGCCCCGCAGGTGCACGCCGTGATCGCAGGCGACGGAAACGCATTCGTGTGGCTGAACCAATACGCAAACAAGATCAACGCCTGGCGAGGCCACAAGTTCATCCACATGGTTGGCAACGTGCAGGAACTTGCGCGATATTACGCCGCGGCGGACTGCGTCATTGGAACCGGACGCGTGGCGCTCGAAGCCATGTCGTGCGGAAAACCGGTGATTGCGGCTGGAACCCACGGCTATTTCGGGTTGGTTCAACCAAGCAACTTCGCGCAGGCATGGTCCGTCTATTTCGGCGATCACGCCGCCAGTCAATCCCTGAGCCGGGCAGTGCTCACGCGCGGGGTGCGGGACCTCGTCCAAGATCGAACCAGCCTCCCCACCATCGGCAGCATGTGCCGAGAGTGGGTGACGAGCCAGTTCTCCATCCAGCATGTGTGCGACCAACTTCTGAATCTTTATGTCAACGCAGTACCTGCGACATAAACCATCTCAACTCATCCAACATGATCGCATACGGACTCACCTGAAACGTGAAATCCGGCCGGGTGTTCACGAGCGTTTTGTCGGAGCGAGGCTCATCGACGGGGATGACCTCGATGTCGCCTCGGCCAAACGCCTCCTTCAGCAAAACCAGAAGCTCGTACTTCGAGACCGGCTGCGGCGCAGCCAAATGAACCAGTCCAGTGATTGGCCGATGCATCAACCACTGAACTGCCTTTGCCAGTTCCAGCGTGGTCACGCCATTCCAAAACACGTTTCGGTAGCCTGACACTTCACCCGTTTGTCCCATGAACCAATGGAACAGACCGATGCCGTCGGCCTTTCGTTCGGGGCCGATGATCGAGGTCCGGATGGTCACGTTCCGCGCATCCACAACCTCACCCAGTGTTTTCGTCCTCGCATAGGCAGTCGCCCCATCAGGCTGGTCGGTCTCGCGGTATCCCCCTCTGAGCCCGGAAAACACACAGTCCGTGCTCAAGTGAATCAACCGATAGCCAAATTGATTGGAGAAATCTTTCAAAAGATGCGGGAAGAGCGCATTCACGTAGATGGCTTGTGTCAGATCGCGTTCCGCGAATTGGTTCAGGACGCCGACGCAGTTGATGACCACGTCGGGCTGAATATCGTCTATCATCCCGAGGACCCCATCCTGGTCCCGGGCATCCAACTCCACGATGTTCGGGTCGAGTCCCTGCTTGCGGGCAGTGCCCCACACCTCGTAGTTTCCATCGCGCTGAAAGTATTGGAAGAGCACGTGTCCCGCCATGCCGCCGGCTCCAAAGATCAAGAGTTTCAAGTTAGAAATCCCCCCTCTTTCAGCAAGGCCTCGATGCCCTGTTCGGTCATCAGGTTGGCACTGGATTCATAGATGGGATATTCAAAAGCTGGATAGGATCGATAGGCTTCTTGCAACTGTTGAGAAGCGCCGGGCGGAAGAATCACGTAGTATTGTTCGCTGAATTGAACCGTCGTTGGCGCCTCATGACGCGAAACCAACACTTCGTGCAGCTTCTCCCCAGGCCGGATGCCCGTTTCCACGATCTCGGCCGCTTGCGACGCATAGTGCTTGGTTAAAACGGCGGCGAGATCGACAATCTTGCACGATGCCATTTTCATCACGAAGATCTCGCCGCCAAGCGCGACGGTTGCAGCGTGAATGAGGAGATCGATGGCGTTGCGCAGCGTCAGAAAGAAACGAGTCATCTCCCGCGACGTGATGGTGATTGGCTGTCCAGCTTTTAGCTGCGAGATGAACAGCGGCACGACGCTGCCGTTGCTGCCGAGGACGTTGCCCCCGCGCACGCAGGCGAAACGCGTGGTCTCACTCAGCTTGTTCGCTTGCAGAATGAGTTTCTCGCCGAGCGCTTTCGACATCCCGTAAAAGTTCACGGGCTCCACGGCCTTATCGGTCGATACGTCGATCACTTTCTGGACACCGTGTTCGATACTGGAGCGGATGATGTTCTGCGTCCCAATCACGTTCGTCTTCAACGCTTCCATCGGTTGATCCTCACAGATAGGCACGTGCTTGAGCGCGGCCAGATGAAAGACGTAATCGACGTCTTTGCACGCCTCGTCGACGGCTTCCGCGTCCCGAACGTCGCCAATCAGAAAGCGGAGAGGCTTGGCGTGTTGAAACTTTCTTTGCATTTGTACTTGAGCAAACTCATTTCGCGACAAAATCCGGATTTCGCGTGGTTCGTGGGCCAACAAGGCCGTGGTCAACTGTTGTCCCCACGAACCGGTTCCCCCTGTGATGAGAATGACTTTGTCTTTAAACATATGTGAGTCCTCCTAATAAAAACTGGACAACTTTGGTCGACACCGTTTCGTCCATATAACCTTCAGGACATTTCCAGTCCCGGTTGGATTTCACCATCAATCGGACGCAATCCAGGATTCGTTCCGGATGGACGCCAGACAACACATTACTGCCGCAGATCACGGTTTCCGGACGCTCGGTGCTCTGACGAACCGTGACGGCGGGAACGCCGAAGATGCAGCTCTCTTCCTGCACGGTGCCGCTGTCGGTCAAGACGCACAGCGCGTGACGCTGCAACTTGGCGAAGTCGAAAAAGCCAAACGGATCGTGGAGCTTCAACTGCGGATGATGCAAATGGACGCCAAGTTTCTGCAAGCGGTCTTTCGTTCGGGGATGGACGCTTACGACGACGGGCAGTTGGAACGCGTCCGCCACACGCTCGAGTCCCTCGAAGATGGCTGAGAGCCGATCCGGTGAATCGACGTTTTCAGCTCGATGGATGGTGGCGAGAAAATACGCTTGTTCGATCAGCGACAGCCGCTTGAGGATGTCGCTCTCTTCGATTCGCGGTCCAAAGTGCTTGAGAACCTCGTAAATCGGATTGCCCGACATCCAAACCCGCTGCGGGTGCATCCCTTCCCTGAGCAGATTTTCCCTGCTGCCCGGTGTGTATGGCAGATTGTAAGACGACACGGCGTCGATGATCTTTCGATTGATTTCCTCCGGAACCATCGAGTCGTAGCAGCGGTTTCCGGCCTCCATGTGATAGACAGGAATGCCCAACCGCTCTGCAAGAATGGCATTCAAGGCGCTGTTGGTGTCCCCGAGGACGAGAATCTTCTCCGGACGTACGTCGCGCAAAACGGCCTCCACCCGCGCAAACATCTCGCCGATTTGAGACCCGAATGTGCTGCTTTGCAGCGAGAAATGATAGTCCGGCTGGCGAATCTTCATTTCTCGGAAGAACACTTCGCTGAGCGCCGGATCGTAGTTTTGACCGGTATGCACAATCACGTGCTCTGACGCGTCTTGATCTAGTTTTTCAATGATTCGGCTTAGCCGGATGATCTCGGGGCGCGTGCCCAGAATCGTCAAAACCTTCATGCTCCCCACCCTTACATTCCCTTGTTGTCCGCTTCCCTCCACTCATATGCGGCGCTCCCCTAGATGAACGGGCGATGCGACCGCGTTTCAAATTTGTGGACAAACGGACTGGTCAACTGGCCCGGATGGCATGACGTCTGCAACGACAGTTGTCCATGTCCCGACTCTCGGGATCGGCATAGGTTGTCATGGTTGAATTGCGTAACAGGTATGAAGCAAAAGGCGTTCGTGACGCATGTCTTGGGGGTGAGTGTTTGTTTGAACGTGTGCCCAATCTGGTGAGCATCGTCGTCCCGGTGTACAACAACGCGGTGTATCTGCCGGCGTGCCTGGACAGTCTCGTCAATCAGACCTATCGGAATATCGAAATCGTGATTGTCGATGACCATTCGACCGACGATTGCGCAGAGGTCGTGAGCCGGTGGCAATCCGAGGTCGCGCATCGGCTGCCGCCGGAGCGCATCATCTTTGTGTCGCTTCCAGTCAACGTGAAACAGCCTGGAAGCGCGACCGTGGGCCTGTTCCTCGCCCAGGGCGAGTTCATCGCGTGTCAGGCGGCGGATGACTTGTCGCACCCAGAACGGATCCAAAGACAAGTCGAATATTTGCGAAAACATTCGGATGTCGAGATGGTGGGGACCAATTACGCGACCTTTGAGGACGGGGATCTGGAACACGCGTCCTTGGACTATTCGGTCTGGATCAAGTACGGCAGAGAACAGATTCGTCAGAGCTACGGGCTTGGCGAGCATTGTGTCTGTGACGGAACCATTCTGATGAGGGGAGCGGCGTTTGATCGGATGGGAGGATGGACTCGCCGGATGACCAGTGCGTCGGATTTCGAATTTGTCGGGCGCTACGTGTCTGGCGGCGTGGTTACGGAAAACTTGCCCGACGTGCTGTACTACTATCGGTTGCATCCCGGTCAAACCACGCAGCGCCTGGCGAGAGGAGAATCATGGTAAACCGAAGCCATCGCCTTCACGACAAGGGGGGACATGCATGTCATTTGATCGCGCACCAGAACTCGTAAGCGTTGTGATTCCTGGCTGCAACCAGGCCCAGTACGCAGACGATTGCTTTGGCAGCCTGCTCAGGCAAACGTATCGAAACATCGAGATCGTCGTGGTCGACGATGCCTCAACGGACGGCCTGGAACATCGAGTGTCGGGTTTCCAGGAGGCGGCCGCCGCCGCCGGGATCGCCGTCGTGTCCGTGCGATTGCCGCGAAGAATTGGGTACGCCGGCGCCTTGACCATCGGGATGTTCCTGACGCGCGGCGAATATATCGCGTTGCAGGACTTGGATGATATCTCCGACCCCAAACGCTTCGAGATGCAGGTCGATTATCTGAAGAGCCATCCCGACATCGATCTCGTGGGTACAAACGTCGAATGGTTTCACGACAACGACTTTCAGCGGCGGACAGTCTGCTATTGGATTGAATACGGGAACGACATCAAAGAGAGTCTTGCGCTTGGACGGCCGTCGTTGTGCACCTCCAGTATCTTGTTCAGGGGCGTCGTCTTCGACAACTTGGGCGGATTGACACGGACGCCCTATGGATCTGAGGATGTGAATCTGATCCGCAAATACGTCATCAACGGCATCGCCATCGACAATTTGCGGGAGGTTCTCTATTACGCGAGACAACACGGGCATCAGCGATCCCGTCTGATACAGAGCAAGACCCACCGGCCTCTTTGAACGATACAAATTGGACACCGCGACAAAAGGAGGGGATTTGGTGCCACGAGGAAATCTCTTGATACTGATTGACAGCTTCGTTCTGGGTGGAACCGAGACCCAGATATATACCACCGTGCCGCATCTCTTGCGCGCGGGCATGAATATCGTCGTCGTCGGTGCCGATGGTCCGTTGAGCGCGGCGTTTGCAGCGCTCGGATGCAAAGTCCACCACATTCATTTTCCCTTGGGCGACTCTGTGCCCCCGCTTGTCTGGCAAGAGATTGAAGAGACATTGGACGACATTTTGGAACGCGAGGCCATTACCGTCGTGCACGGCCATCAACTGCCGTCCACGCGGTTTGTCGTCCGAATCGCGAAGCGGCGCGGAATCCCGATCTGCTTTACGGTTCATGGCACCTACTACGATACAGCCATGCTCAAAGCGGTCCTCGACGACACCGCCCACATCGTCAGTGTCAGCCCGCCAATCCACGACTGGCTTCAAGGGAACGGCATCGAATCCATCATGATTCCCAACGGGATCGCGACAGATTATTTTCAACCGATGGACGGCTCGGCTCTCCGGCCGAATTACAACCTGGACGCCGCAAGCCCGGTGGTGGTCTATGCCGCAAGAATGGCGTGGGAAAAGGCCGAAATCTGCATGCAGTTGATCAACGCCTGCCGATCCGTCCGCCGGGAAGCCATTCCGAATTTGCAGGTGCTCATCGCGGGCGGCGGCCCGGACCTCTTCCGGGTTGTCGAACATGCGCATTCCATCCATACGAACGAGGGAGCGTTCTACATCCATTGCTTGGGCGAACAGTTGGATCTGCGTCCCATGTTCGCGATCGCGGACTGCGTGGTCGGAACCGGCCGCGTCGCAATGGAGGCCATGGCATGCGGACGCCCGGTCATCGCCGCAGGTACGCGCGGCATGGTCGGCATTGTGACGCCTGCGAGATACGAACAAGCCATCCGCTGCCATTTCGGCGATCACGACGCAGACCGCCCCATCACCATGGACGCCTTGACGGCGTCCATCACGGCCGTCCTGTCTGCGCCTGAATGGGCCAGGGCACTGGGGCGCGACGGACGCGAACGGATTGTACGAGACTTCGACATCCACGCGATCGCACATCGATGGATAGAACAGTACGAACAAATAGGACATTCGAGATGAATGCCCGAGATACATGTTTCAGATGAATGAGGAAAGTACCGAGGCCCTTGGACGATGAGGGCCTCCTGCGAGTGACCCCGTCGCAAATGAACGTCGCTTCCCAGCGCGGATCACCACGACAAATCCGACTCATATCCTAGTTCAATCAGCCGAGCCCCAGCGACGCGCTTGAAATCTTCCTTGTTTTGCTCCGAGAACTCGAAGCGCCAATCGCCCGTCCGCCCTGCGCGGAATGTCGGCGATCGGCTGGGATTGATGTTGCCAATCATCTGCGAAACCAGGAGCTCTTTGGGGATTCCCAGCGCGGAAACATCGTCCCACAGAAAATCCACAATCTTTCGGACCGCTTCCACATTCTTCGGAGACGTAACGAGATCTTCATACCTGACGTGGCAAACGCACGGAGAATCCCGCCACGGCAAAAAAGACCTGATGAATTCGTCGATATTCGGGTAGCGGTTACCGCCATGCGCGACGACAAGTTCGTTGGCCAGCACCGTATCGGCCAGCTCGTCCTGAAACGACACCCCATTGATGATGGCTTGCAGCCGCTGTTCATTCGTCGTGAAACTCATCTTGAACGGAAGATGCAGAATATGCGAAGGCAGGCTGTGCAGGATGAAATACATCAGAGAAACGACAATGTCTCGGGGATCGCGCGTAATGAAGATGGCTTTCAGACCGTGATCGACAAGCAGCTTCTCAAATCGCGGATGGTAAGGCAGGTGCATGACGCCCATCTCGCCTCGCCCGATTGGGCCGGACGCCGATTCGGTCATCATATTCTCGCGAATTTGCTGCATGCCTGGAATGCCCATCACCACTTGCATCAGCAGATTTGTCCCACCTTTCGGCACAGACAGGACAAGTACGCGAGGCAGCGATTGCATCATACAGTCATCTCCTAACCCTGACACACGGTAGTCACTGACGTACACTATGCAATCGCCACTCCCGACGTATAGGACAATCATGGTGAAGTCCGGTTAGGGGGAGATGGTTCCTGTCCCATTTGTGCTTTGAGAACCGGACGTCATCCCGTTGGATTCAGGCACGTTCGCCGAATTGGACTGATTGCGATCCGCCGGCGACGTCACGTCCGTATTGGCCGCGTTGTTCGTGGATGTATTGGCAGCGCCGTTCGCCGTCGTGTTCGCAGTCGTATTCAGGCTGTTGCTGGTTGAATTTACGGTGTTGTTGACAGCTCCGCCGTTGTCGGCAGGACTGTTTTCCGTCGAATTCTCGGTATTGTTCATCGGCGTGGTGTTCGCGGTGCTGTTCCATGTCGAATTCGTCGTATTGTTCCAACCTGTACTCGTGTTGCCAGTGCTGTTCACAGTCGAATTCGTCAGATTGCTCGGGAACGCATTGGTGCCCACAGCGTTGTTCGTCGTTGTGTTCACGGTGTTGTTTACCGCGTTGTTTGTGGTGTTATTCGCAGTTGTACTGTTGTTTGCGGCGCTGTTGGCTGCCGAGTTGGACGTACCGCCAACAGCCTGCGTCTCTGTCAGCGCCGACTCGTTGAACTGCTCAGGCGGAATGCCTGACTCCGCAATACGGACAATGTCGCGGAAGATCATCGCCGCGTTGGCGGAAGGATCCAACGGCGACATGGTCATGTGGTGAGCTGGCGACGACTGATCGTAGCCGATGTGAATCGAACCCACCAGGTTGGGTGTATACCCATCAAACCAGGCATCCCGGATCCAATTCGGCTCGCTGCCATTCAACCCGGTGTCGTATTGCACGGTTCCCGTTTTGCCAGCCACGCCCCAACCAGGCACCTGTGCGGATGTGCCGGTTCCGTAGTTCACCACGTCCTGCAGCAAATTGGTCATGATGGCAGCCGTTCGCGCACTCATAATCGTCTTCGCTTGCGGCTGGAATTGGTAGATGATCTGTCCGTTTTGATTCACGATCTTGTTGATGAGATGGGCTTTCATCTGCACGCCATTGTTGTCGAACGCCTCGTACGCTTGCGCCATCTCCAGCGGATTGACGCCGTATTGCATGCCGCCAATGGCCACGCCAAGGTGCTCCCTGTCCTGTTGCGTCAGTTGAATGCCGTCTCTCATCGCGAAACTCGTGCCTGTGTTCAGACCAATCTGTTGCAGCAGCCAGACTGAGGCGATATTTTGCGACTCCTCCAAGGCGTACTGCAAGGTGACTTTCGCGGGACCGTCGACGCCCTCCCAGTTCTGCGGCTCATATCCCCCGCCAAAGTCCTGCGGCGCGTTGTCGAGAATGGACGTCGGTCCCCATTTTCCACTTTCAATCGCAGGCGCGTACTCCATGATGGGTTTGATGGACGATCCCGGCGAGCTGTCGCTGTAGATCCGATCCAAGCCAAGCGGCGCGTAATCGATCTTGCGCGACCCTGCCGCACCGGCGATACCGCCTGTCTTCGGATCGACAAACACAGCCGCCCCATCGACCGGACCTGGGAAGTCGCTGTCGTACTGCCCGCTCCAAAACACATCGTCCACAGCCTGTTGCACATTCGGCTCGATGGTGGTGTACACCCGAAGCCCGCCTTGCAGCAGTTGTTGGTTCGATATCCCGTTTCGCCGAGCATAGTCGAATAGGAAATTGGTGAACAGCGGATGGGCATTCCACGAATCGCTCGGCAAGGAGTGATACTTCACACCAAGCGGCGCGGCCTCGGCACGCCTTGCGACCTGCGGTGTGATGTAGCCGTACTTCACCATGTTCTGCAGCACTTCATTGCGGCGTGTCCGGGCCGCAGCAGGATGCTGCAGCGGATCGTACGCGGATGGAGCCTGCGGCAAGCCCGCCAGCAAGGCGGCTTGATCCAGTGTCAACGTCTCCCCCGGCTTTTCCAAGTCCACGCCAAAATAGCGCAGGGCCGCTTGCTGAACGCCCACGGTGTTCTCGCCAAGGAAGACTTTGTTCAAATACATCGTCAGGATTTCTTGCTTCGTGAAATCCTGATCGATATGAATACCCATTGCGATCTCTTTCAGCTTGTACGAAAGCGTCTTGTTGTCGTTCAGAAACACAATCTTCGCCAATTGTTCCTCGATGGTGCTGGCACCTTGATTGGTCGTTCGCGTCAGCAGATCGACAAACACGGAGCGAAGAATGCTTCGCATATCGACACTGGAACCTGTCCAAAAGTTGTGATCTTCCGTCGCAACAATCGCATCCTGCAGATTCGTCGGAATCTGGTTGTACTGTAAATCGGTTTCCTGTGTCCCAATCTTCTCGTAGACCTGGCCAGATGCGTCGTACACGACGGTCGGCTCTGGTGTCGCAGTCAATTTCTCGATAGAGATGGGAGCCATCCGGAGCAACAGAAAGTAAGCAATCGTGCCGAGCGCGGCGCCGCCAAAGACGAGACCCGCGAGTGAAAGCCCAGAGACCCATAGGATCTTGCGCCTGGAGAACGCCGGCCGTTGTTGTGCTGACCTGATTCGTTTCGACTTCGGAAGCTTCGACTTCGGAAGTTTTGACTCAGACCGTTTCAATTCTTGAATTCCTCCTAGCAATAGTACGCCTGCATGATGTCTGTCGCTCTAGAGGATACGGGCGGCAGGCTCTATTGATTCCGAATCGCACCGATATGCTGAATCGGAACGAAGAACTACGATGTCATATTCATACGTCCGGCACATTGAAATTGCGTCGAGTCGTCCTATTCATTTTACTCTTTCGTTCGCGGAAATCTGTGTAATTTCTGTGGATGGAGTGAGTGGATAGAGTGGATCGAGATCGCTTGTGACACTTCGCGGTCGCGATTCATGATCAACCGACTCGTGGTGATCCTACTTCTTACTGTCGTCCTTGTTGACGGATTTCTGATTGGTGTTTTCTACGTTGTATACCAGTCTCGGAAGCAGCGTGCTGTCGTTGTTTGGGACTGCTGAAGTGCCTTGAGACGGCGAAAGCTAAATGGCTTGCTCGTAACGCATCTTTGACAGCGATACAGGCCCAGCAAGGCATTGCAGGTTGGATTTTGCCCTACAGCACAAAGAGCCCCAGAATGTGGGCTCAATCGGTGGGGATTCTCGTTAAACAAGTGTGCCTGAGGAGAATGTTGCATGGTAACAATATGTCTGTGCCCCGGACCGGAGTCAGTCCTGCTTTGTTGCTTCACTAGCATCTCTCCGTTCCAACTTGTCCTCGCCATCATCGCCTTCTAGACCTCCGCTTCGCTCGGCTCTCGATTCGTTCCGATTCGTGCGTTGCATAGAGAGTTAGCTTGCCTGCGGACAGCGGAAACAGCCTTCGCAGGCGAAGACAGGCGAATGGATGTCTCAAATTGGCCACCGGGTGAAAGATCGATAAGGCCGATGATATTCTCGGCAGTCACGACATACAACGTGGTCTGTGACACCATCCCCAACTTTGAACGTTTTGATTCAATGTGAATAGAGATCGGTTGGCGACATTCATAATTTTTAGAGTTTGCCCACTGAGCGCGCCCACCTGGGTACTGTCAGATGACCATGAAATCACTGACCGTCGATTCGGCACATCCAAGGTGACTGGCGGTTCCGCCGCCAGACCCGCGCCTATCTTAAGGCGATCAAAGCACGAAAGACGTATCACCATCGTGATCGAATGTCGACTCAAAACGCACTTTTCATCATGAGCTATACCTCGCCGCGAAGAGTGCAGGAGGAACGAAAACATTCAGAGGAGTCGGGAAATTGAAGCCCGAGGTGATCTACGAAAGATCCACTGGCCGATTGCCAATTTGATGCCCGACTACACTGGGCTGTGTCGGCGCAACGCGTTTGCAATCAGTTCGGCAGCGCGCTGGCACTCGTCGGCCGTGGCGGATCGGCTCGCCAGGTAGTCGGACGTGCCCACGACCAGCATGGCAAGGTCTTCGATGGTCGCGTCAGATCTGAGATATCCCTGGGTGCGAAGCGCATTCATCAGGTACAGCAGGCGTTCATTGATCACGCCTACGATCTCCGCTGTCGATTGGTTTGAGAGACGTAGTGCTTCCAGCAGGATCGGTTCGGTGCGAATGCGCAACATGGTGTCGCGGACAAGGGACTCAAAGCCAGGCCAGCCATCATTGTCGTGGATGGCTTGTTCGATCCGCTCAGCAAGCCACTGTCCATGGTGCTCGACGGCGAAATCGAGAATCGCCGATTTCGTCGGGAAGTTGCGATACACAGTCGCCTTGCCGACGCCAGCATGACGCGCGATATCGAGAATCGTCGCACTGCTGCCTCGCTCGGCAAGCACCTCCAGCGCAGCTTGGTACACTCGTTCGCGATTGCGTCTCGCGTCTGATCGACTTCTTGGCTGCTCGGACGTTTCCTCCCGCCTGTCCATACGGATCACCTCCCTGCTTGATAAAACCAACTCTGCAAACCGCACGGCCATCCGGCGATAGGCCGTGATCGACGACGCACTCAGCTTGAAACGCCGCAGAGCGTCCGCCGGATTGAAACAGATCATAAATGACGTCAGCCCACAAACGCAAGGACACTTCGTTCGGCCTTTGAAGTCTCACGGCAAGCTGCTTGACAAACGGACCCAACGGTCCGATAATTTGGTTTGAACAAACGGACCAACAGGTCCATTTGATACCTCGCTGGGGGAGGAAATCAGATGAACACAAAAGAACAACCTGGAGGGCGTTCAGGCGTCGGTTTGTGGATTCTCACCTGGATGATGACCGTCATTATCATCGGTGAGTCCATTGCCGGCGCATTTGGCAAAGGTGTCCCAGCTCTCATGTTTTTGGGAATCCCGTTCGCGTTCTGGCATGGAGGACGCCGTTACGGCGCGAAGGGCATCATCTTGTTCTTTGTAATTACTGAAATAATCTCGAATTGCTCCGAGAACTTAAGTATCATGACAGGCTTTCCGTTCGGTCATTATTACTACACGCAAAACGGGACGCCATTTCTGTTTCATGTTCCGATCACAATTGGCATTGCCTACTTCTGCTACGGTTATCTCGCATGGTGCCTCGCGTCCACGATTCTTCGAAACGGGGACGAGCGCACAAATACCTTGAGCGGCATGATCATTCAGCCGATTACAGCCTCATTTATCATGGTCATGTGGGATCTCGTGTTTGATCCCATCAGCTCCACGGTGGAACACCAGTGGATCTGGGAGAACGGCGGCGGTTACAACGGTGTCCCGCTCACCAATTATCTGGGATGGTTCCTGACCGTCTGGGTATTCTTTCAGGTGTTCGCCGTCATACTGCGGGTGCGGCCGCAAGTGATTCGCCCGCAAAGTACGACCGGCTTTTGGGTGATGCCCATCATGATTTACGGCGCGACAGCCGTCAGCTACCTGGTTTCATATCTTCTGCTCGACGATCATCGAACCATCACGGACGCCGTCGGCCACACGTGGACCGTTCCTGGTATCTACGAGTCCTCGACGATTATCATGCTTTTCACCATGCTCTTTGCCACATACCTGGCGGCGATCACGCTCCTGAACTCCCGCTCGGAATTGCAACGCGCCGCAGGTTCTACTGCGAAGGACTAGAGAAGGTCGTGCGAGTGGGGGAATGCGGGCGACGGAGGGAGGCCGGCGGAGGGAGGCGGGCAGAGGGAGGCGGGCAGAGGGAGGCGGGCGAATAAGCGGCGCTCAGCCGCTTATTCCGGCAAACCGGCGAGATCGAACGCAAATAAGCGGCGCCCGGCCGCTTATTTGCCTCCGAAGCCCCCGAAATGGAGCGGTTGCGCCCTCTTAAGCGGCGCTCAGCCGCTTATTCGGCGTCAATCGGACGATTCGACACACTTAAGCGGTTTAGCGCCGCTTATTTGCCTCCACGCACTCCACGCACTCCACGCACTCCACGCACTCCACGCACTCCACGCACTCCACGCACTCCACGCACTCCACGCACCGCCACGCACCGCCGCCCGCCACCACTGGTGTCGCCGACATACTTACCGCTTACACGATCCGATTCTGCAACCGTCCCAAATGCCCGACTTCGCACACGATCTCGTCGCCGGGCCGCAGCCAGACTTTTTCCGCCATGCCCATCGCGACGCCTTCGGGCGTGCCGGTGTAAATGACATCGCCGGGCTCGAGTGTCATGATTCGGGACAGATCGGAAATGACGTCGGCCACCGAGAAGATCATGTCCGCCGTGGTGGAATCCTGCCGAAGCTCGCCGTTGACCCAGCACTTCAGGGGGAGGTCCTGCGGATCGGCGATGTCGTCCGCGGTGACCAAGTAGGGGCCAAGCGGCGAAAAGCCGTCGATGGCCTTGCCGTACAGCCACTGGCTGCTGCGGAACTGGAGATCGCGCGCCGACAGGTCGTTTCCGACGGCATAGCCGAAGACCGACGCCAAGGCTTGCTGCGGGTTCACATTCCTCGTCTTGCGCCCGATCACGGCGACCAACTCCACTTCGTAGTCGCACTGTTCCACAACGGCAGGCAGTTGAATGGACTCGCGATGGGCGGCGAGACTGTTCGCAAATTTCGCGAAATACACGGGCGCGCTTGGGATCGGCATGTTCGACTCCAAGGCGTGTTTGCGATAGTTCAGACCGACGCACAGAATTTTGCCTGGGTGCGGAATTACGGGCGCGAAGCGCACGACCGACTCGTCGATGGCTGCCGTCGCCGCCTTTTGAATCTGTTGCAGTTGCTGGATGGCGAGATCGCCGCCCTGAATCACGTCCAGCATGGTGATGGGCGCCGGAATGCCAGACGACTCACTCGCGGCCGCGACGTCGATCACGCCGTGGTCCGTGACCAGTCCTACCCCTTCGTGGCCGTTGTCTCGATACAATGTGCAAAGTTTCACAGCCGTCAACCACCTTTCCCATGTCGATATTCGCTACACGTCCGTAAAGCGCTCCAATTCGTTGTAGGCGGGAATTCCGTGAGCGGCAATGTCCAAGCCTTCTTCCTCCGTGTCACTGGATACGCGAAGCCCGAATGTGCTGCGCAGGAGGAAGCCAATGAAGACGGCGCACCCGAAGCCCCATGCGGCAAATGTGATAGCGCCGAGGGCCTGAACGCCGAGCAGATGCGCGTGACCTGTCGTGAAGAGGCCCTGGCGAGAGTCGAACAAGCCGACTGCCAAGGTGCCAAATAGGCCGTTTGCGCCGTGGACGGCGAAGGCGCCGACGGGATCGTCCACTTTCAGGTTGTCCAGCCATCCTGTCGCGAGGACGACGAGAACGCCCGCCACGCAGCCGATGATCATGGCGGACGCCTGATTGACATAGGCGCAGCCTGCGGTCACAGCGACGAGGCCTGCGAGCACGCCGTTCATCGTCATGCTGGGATCGGCCACTTTGTAGCGGAGCATCGTGAACAGGACGGCGGTGGCGCCGCCGGCCGCGGCAGCCAGAATCGTGTTGAGGGCGATGTTGGACAGCCGTGGATCGAACGCGTTCAAGGTGCTGCCGGCGTTGAAACCGATCCAGCCGAAGCAAAGGATGAACGTGCCCGCCGAAGCCAACGGAATGTTGCTCGGTGCGAAGACGCGGACGCCGCCGAACGGATCGAACCGGCCTTGCCGCGGGCCGACCATCCACGCGAGACCAACTGCCATGAAGCCGCCCATGGCGTGGATGGCGGCGGATCCCGCAAAATCCTCCATGCCCAAATTGGCAAGCCACCCGCCAGAACCCCAAACCCAGTGCGCGGACGTGGGATAGACCACGCCGCAGACGAGCACGACAATCACGACATACGCCGAAAATCGCATGCGTTCGGCTACAGCGCCGGAAATGATGGAAGCGGTCGCGATGGCGAAACCAATCTGGAACAACTCAAACGCCGCAACCGGAAGCTGCGAAGCCGACGGCACGACCTTGCCCCATCCCCACAGATGAAAGAGATCATGACCCCCGAACAGCAGATGTACCCCAAGTAAGTAGAACACGAGGACGCCAAAGGTAAGATCGACGAAGACTTTCATCGTGACATTGACCGCGTTTTTCGTCCGTACGAAGCCAGCCTCGAGCAGACTGAATCCACCCTCCATAAAGAGGACAAGCCCAGCCGCGATCACGACCCAAATTGCGTTCAGTGCTGTGTGCTCGGGCAATTATGAGTCCTCCCTTGGCGAGTTGAGCTCGTCGATGGTTTCGTCGACCGCGCCGGTTCGGATGTTGTACGCTTCCTCAATGTGGTACACGAAGATCTTGCCGTCGCCTGTCTTGCCGGTTTGCGCGGCGTTCATGATGGCTTGAATCGTCGGATGCAGATAGTTGTCGGACACGACGATTTCCAGCTTGATCTTCGGATGCAGGTTGATGTCGTACACATGTCCGCGATAGACGCCAATCGTGTCCTTTTGCTGTCCTCGGCCCTGCACGGGAATCACCGTAAACCCGGAAACGCCGACCTTCCGCAGGGCCTGAATTGTCGGCTGCAGCTTTTCTGGGCGAATGATGGCATCGATCCGTTTCAACGAACATACCTCCGCTTCAATGGGATGCAGTTGCAGATGGACGCAATGACAGGGACGGCGCCTTGCCAAGCCCTTTCATCGACAAGCCGAGTCTGCCTTTGGCGACGTCCACCTGGATCACGCGGACCTTGACAATGTCCCCGACCGCGACGACATCCATGGGGTGTTTGACGAACGTGTCGCCCAACTCGGAGATGTGGACCAGGCCGTCGTTCTTGACACCGACGTCGACAAACGCGCCAAAGTCCACCACGTTGCGAACCGTCCCGGTCAACTCCATACCAACCTGCAGGTCTTCCAGCTTCACCACATCCGTCCTCAGCAACGGAGGCGGGACGTCGTCGCGCGGATCGCGCCCAGGGCGCTCCAAGGCGTCGAGAATGTCCCGCAAAGTCGGCAATCCGACGTCGATGCGGCGGGCCACCTCAGCGAGTCCCGCCGCGCGAATCTCGGCCAGCCACGCCTGTCGGCTCGCGGTGTCGCGCAGAATGTCCGCGTCGACGCCGCTGTCTGCCAGCAAGCGTTCCACCACAGGGTAGGATTCCGGGTGGATGGGCGTGGAATCGAGGACGTTCTCACCGTCGTGAACGCGCAGGAAGCCGACGCACTGCTCGAGCGTCTTCGGTCCAATCCGCGGCACCTTCGCAAGCGCCCGGCGACTCGTGATCCTGCCCTGTGACTCGCGAAACTGAACGATGTTTTTCGCCGCGGTCTTGTTCAATCCTGCCACGTACGTCAACAGCGAAGGCGACGCGGTGTTGACGTCGACCCCGACTTGGTTCACCGCGCTTTCCACGACGGCGCCGAGCTTCTCTCCCAAGCGCGACTGTGAGACGTCGTGTTGATATTGACCGACGCCAATCGATTTTGGGTCAATCTTCACCAATTCCGCGAGCGGGTCCTGCAGCCGCCGGGCAATCGAGATGGCGCTGCGCTCGGCGACGTCCAGTTCCGGAAACTCCTCCCCGGCGAGCGGCGACGCCGAATAGACGCTTGCGCCAGCTTCCGACACCATGACATAGGCGAGATCGGCGCCAGCATGCCCTGGGACGGATTGATACTTGCGGATACACTGGACGATAAACGCTTCGGTTTCGCGCGAAGCGGTTCCGTTGCCAATCGCGATCACGCTGATCCCATGCCGCTGAATCAGCTCAAGCACCTTCGCCTCAGCCTCTGCCACCCGGTTTTGCGGCGGCGTCGGATAGATCACCCCGACTTCGAGCAGCTTTCCCGTCTCGTCGACCGCGGCCAGCTTGCAACCTGTGCGATAGGCGGGATCGACCCCAAGCACTCGGCGGTGGCGCAGCGGCGGCTGCAACAGCAGACTCTTCAAGTTCGCACCGAACACGTCGATGGCCCGCTCTTCCGCCGCCTCGGTCAGCGCGCCACGGACATCCCGTTCAATGGAAGGCGCAATCAACCGCTTGTACGCGTCGGCCGCCGCCCGTCCAATCAGGACGCCAACGGTTGGCTCGCCGCCCTCGTCTGGCAGGCCCCCGTACCTGCGCAACAGCCGTTCGACCACGGCATCCTCTGGCGCGACGATGGACACTTTGAGCTTTTCGTCGCGTTCGCCGCGATTCATCGCAAGAATCCGGTGCGGCGGCACCTTGGCCACCGCCTCGCTGTAGTCGTAATACTGCTCGTACACCGTCTGCTCGTCCGGATCCACCGCCACACTGCGAATCAAGCCCTGCCTGAACGTCGCAGTGCGAATAAACCGGCGGTTGTTGGCGTCGTCCGAGATCGTCTCGGCGATGATGTCCAGCGCGCCCTGAATCGCGTCTTCCACAGTCGAAACGCCCTTCTCTTCGTCGACGTACGCCCTGGCCGCCGCCTCCACCTCGCGATAACCAGTCGATCTCGCCGCCCCCTCCAACCACTCGGCCAACGGTCCGAGCCCCCGCTCCCGAGCGATGGACGCGCGCGTCTTCCGCTTTGGCCGATATGGACGATAGATATCGTCGACCTCCGCCACGGTCGTTGCCTGCGCGATGGCGAGGCGCAATTCCCTCGCCTTCGCTTCATCCTGCAGCACTCCCTGCTCTTCGAGCAGCCGCAACACGTCGGCTTTTCGCGCCGCGAGGGCTTTCGCCGCTTCGTACGCCGCCGCGATATCGCGAAGCTGGTTTTCGTCCAACTCCCCGGTCAATTCCTTGCGGTACCGAGCGATGAACGGAATCGTATTGCCCTCGTCCAACAAACGGATGGCCGCCTTGACCTTCCGCGGATCTATTTGAAGTTTCTTCGCCACGTCATTACTGAAATCTTGTGAATCTTTTAATCCAGTCGCTGTCGCTTCGGTCATGCGTCCGTACTCCTTCAGACCTTTTACTCGATGCATGCCGGCCGCCGTGCGCCGAGCACCATGCGCCGAGCACCGTACTGCGTTTCAGAATAGCAGGCATCGCCCGGAATGTCGATTCCACCCCGCCTTCGTCCCTTGGCGCCGAGTTTCACAGGAAAGGTCGGCGAGGACGCCGAATACGTATCGTGCTAGAGTGGAGTGACTGATATGCTTCGACAGATTTCTGGAAATGCTCGAACGTGCGTCTGGATGGAACCGCTGTTTGTCATTCCGTACAGCATGTACACGACGTACGCTTCTGTCTATATGCTCAAACTTCACGTCACCGATACGCAGCTCGGCCTGGTGACAACACTCAATTTACTGCTGCAGATGGTTTCCGCCTTCGTAAGCGGCTATTTGACCGACAGGATGGGCCGGCGCAAGGCGTTGTGGACCTATGACGTCGTCAGTTGGTCCGTCGCCACGCTGGTCTGGGCCATCTCGCAGAATTTCTGGTGGTTCGTGCTCGCCGCCGTGCTCAACGGATTGCAGCGCATCCCAGCCACCGCCTGGTATTGCCTGCTCGTCGAAGACACGGAGCCGGACAAGCGGACATTCGTGTTCACGGGGCTGCAAATTGTCAGCGTGATCGGAGGCTTGTTTGCGCCTATCGGCGGCATCTTGGTCGATCACTTTTCCGTCGTGCCTGCCACGCGCATCATGTACGCGTTCGCCTGCGTCAGCATGAGCGCGATGATTTACTTCCGACACATTGGGCTTCACGAAACGGAGATTGGCATTCGCAAAATGCACGAGCGGAGATCCGTGGACTTCAAGGCCGAACTGCGAAAGTACGCCGAGGTATTCATGCAAATCCTGCGCAACCGCACGTTGCTCATCCTGTTCGCCGTGTACGTGTTGTGGAATATTCAAACGACCATTCGAACGACGTTCCTGTTCGTCTATCAAATCGATTACCTTGGTATCCCAGCCGGCCTGGTCTCGCTCTTTCCCGCGATCTCGTCGGCAGCCATGGTCATCCTGCTGTTCACCGTCGTCCCTCGCTTTCGCGAGGAGCACGCCTTGCGGTGGATGAATTTTGGCTTCGTGCTGTTCGGCATCGCGAGCGTCATCCTGGTGGTAATGCCTGTCCACAACTTCATGTGGGTCGTCGTCAGCACGATTCTCGCCGCGATGGGCACCATCATCGCCAATCCTTACGTGGAGTCCGTCGTGGCGAACGCCATCGACGACGAACATCGGGCGACCATGCTTTCCGTGCTCAACGTCATGATCCTCGCCGCGACATCGCCGGCTGGCGTGATCGGCGGCTGGACATACAGCATTCAGCCGTCCATCCCCATGTTCCTGGTGATCCTGGTCTTTTTGGTCAGCATTCTCCTCGTTTGGTGGGCGTCCCGGACGACGAGCGGCAGCGACGTAAGCCAAAAGGCGTAGACGCGGTAAGCCAATCAGCGGACTCGCCGCCCCTCCCTCCTCCTGTACGCTCCTGGTAGCGACATCCGCAGCGACATTCGCGGTGGAACAGTTCCTGATTATCCCACCGCCAGGAGGAGGAGAATCCTAATGAACTTCCCGCATGACAAGAATTCGAACAGTCCCGTCATCGTGATCACCGGCGGCACGCAAGGACTCGGGCGCGCACTCGCGGAAACGCTGCTGCAAGGCGGCTTTCGCGTCTCGTTCTGCGCGAGATCGAGCGTCGACGTCGAAGCAGCCAAAGCGGCACTGCAGTCCATCAGTCCTGTTGTCGCCGTCTCGGGCGACATCAACGACGACACCGTTCAAACGCGGCTCGTGGACGAGACCGTCCGCGCGTTCGGCCGGATCGACGGGGTCGTCAACAACGCGTCGACGCTCGGATCACTGCCTCTGCCAGTGATCCTCCAGAGCAGCTTCGAAAATGATCGCCATGTGTTCGCCACCAATGTGCTGGCGCCGCTGCAGCTTCTCCGCAAAGCTGTACCGATCCTGACCCGCCAGAGTCGCAGCCTCATCCTGGGCATCTCGAGCGACGCCGCGGCGGGCGGATATCCCGGCTGGGGCATCTATGGCGCGTCCAAGGCGGCGCTCGACTTGCTGCACAAGACGATGGCGGCGGAGTTGGCTGCCGACGGCGTCCAGGTCCACAGTGTCGATCCCGGCGACATGGACACGACCATGCACCACGCTGCCGACCCGGGCGCGCAAGGGTTGGCGTCCCCCGCAACGGTCGCGAGGGCCTTGCTGCCACTGTTCATGCCGCTGTTGGATAGCCGGAGCCATCCATTCGCAACCGGCACGCGGCTGCGCGTCGCGGGCGGCGTACTGGAAGGGGCCGATCTCGCATGAACACGAATCTCCTTCGCCAACGATCGCAGTGTGCGGCTCAAACCTCGACGGCAAACTCCGCGGACCTCCATCTGCATCTCCAAGGAACGCCCATTCCGGCGCCCTGCCCGGCGGAAGAGCGCGGCATTGCCCGGGACATGGTAAAGCTGCTCGTACTCGACGCGCAAACGAGCGCAACCCGGCACGACGTCTTTCGGAACGTGAGCCGCTATCTGGGCCAGGGCGATCTGCTCGTCGTCAACACGTCCAAGACCCTGCCCGCCAGCCTGCCTGCGTCCATGTGCGGAAAGCCGCTGCGGATTCATCTTTCGAACCGCATCACGCGGTCCATCTATATCGTCGAACGCCGGTCGGCCGAGGGCGGCCCGAATGAGGAACCGTTTGCCGTCGGTGATCGGCTTGCCATCGGCGCCAACAGTTCCGCGGCGATGGCGACCGTGATCGGCCGCTTCCACCCGAACAGCCGACTCTGGTACATCGAGTGCCGCAGCGACCTGTGGAAGCTGGCGGCGCGCGTCGGCGAGCCAATCCGTTATGGCTACTTGCAGAGCAAACCGGATGTGAACGCGTTTCAAACGATGTTTGCGCGGGATCTCGGTTCTGCCGAGATGCCGTCCGCAGCGCGCGCCTTCACGCCGCGGGTCGTCAGTTCCCTGCAGGAGCGAGGCGTACTGTTCGCCGAGATCACGCTGCACACCGGCGTGTCCAGCCATGAAGTCGCAGGCCCCCTCGCGGAACATCCATTCCTGCCCGAATGGTTCAGCGTGCCCAGCGAGACGGCTGAACTGGTCAACCGAACCAACGCGGCTGGACGGCGCGTGGTTGCGGTGGGCACGACGGTGGTGCGCGCCTTGGCGGCCGCAACCAGCCCGGCAACGGGCAGAGTCGACGCCAGGCGCGGCTGGACCGATATCGTCATCACACCGGAACATCCGGTGCCTTCGGTGACTGGACTCATCACTGGCATGCACGAGAGCGATACCAGCCATCTGGCGATGTTGTTTTCCTTCGTCAGCCCTGACAAACTGCGGCAAGCCTACCAGAGTGCCCTGGAACGCGGTTATCTGTGGCACGAATTCGGCGATATCAACCTCATTCTCTCGTGATAATCTGAAGGAGACATAGCGCGAGATCAATCAGCTGGATGGCGGCCGAGATGAGCCTGGAGGTGAACGGGGGAAATGGGCGGAGAAGTAAACGGGAAAGCAGACGGGATAAACCCCCGAGGCATTCACGACGTCGACAATCAAATCGCCGTATTCCGCGACATCGCGGAAGCGCTCAACCGAGCGAACGACATCTCTTCCGCGATGGACGCCTTATTGCCGCGCTTGGGCGAAGCACTTGGCTTGCGCACGGCATGGGCGTTTCGCTTCAACGAGCAGAAGCGATCATTCGTCGAGGTCGGAGCGAGCGGCTTGCCGCCTGCGCTCGACGAATGCGGGCAAAGGCGGTTGCGCACAGGCTGGTGTGAATGCCAGAGCCAGTTTGTCGAACGCAAGTTGGATGAAGCAGTCAACATCGTGCGTTGCAGCCGACTCAAATCGGCGGTCGGAGACACGGGCAATCTCCACTTTCACGCGAGCATACCCCTGCGGACGAAATCGAAATCACTTGGCATCCTCAACCTGGCCGCGCCCGGAACCACCGTCTTCGACGCAGAGACGCTCGCCTTTCTGGCGACGGTCGGTCGGCAAGTCGCCGTCGCCATGGAGCGGGCGCAGGTGCTGCAGGCGGATCGCGATCACGCCGATCGCCTGCAGCGGCTCGCGAAGATCGCGACCGACTGGGTGGGCGACGCGCGACCGGATCGACTGCTTCAGCACGCCGTCGAATCGTACGTGCGCGAATATGGATACCGGGCGTGCGGCGTGATCGAACAGCCTCAGGGGCAAAGGGCCGCAGGGAGCGATCTCGCCGAAGTGAACATACTCGCCGTCGCGGAGACGAAATCGGCCGCGGACGAGGAGCGGCCGTACGTCTACACCGCCCCGAGCGGTGAAGTCCGCCCTCTGGAAGAGTGCTGCAGCATCCTGTTGTCCGAAGCAAAAAGCGCCCTGACCGCGAACATCCCGATGACGTCGCTGGCCCTGCGAGTGGAGAGCGACCTGCCGCACGCGTTCGACAGCCAGGATGAACTGTTGCTGCAAGCGTTCGCCTGGCAAGTCGCCACGAGCTACGTGCATGCGTCGGGGCGTCAACAAGCCTTGCGAAACGCGCAACTGCAAGAGCGTCAACGCATTGCCGCCGATCTGCACGATTCGGTGAGCCAACGGTTGTTTTCGGCGCAGCTGCTTCTGCGGACGGCGGTCGCGCAGTTGCGCGAACTGACGGATAACGTGCCTTCGACCATTTTGCGAGTCGAGGAACTACTTCGCGATTCGCAGCAGGAGATGCGCGACTTCGTCCGCGCCTTGCGTCGGGACGACAGCCAATCGTCCTTGTACGAGGCTCTGCGCGATCGCGTCCGAACGTTGCGCATGCAGCAAGGCATCCAGGTGTCACTGGCCGTCGACGACTCCAACCACCTGGAGCCGGACCCGCCCATCCGCCTGGCACTCTTGGCCATCCTCGATGAGGCTTTGCACAACGCCTTGAAACACGCAGACGCGAAATCGATCACCGTTCGCTGCGATCAGACGACAGCGACGCTCGTCGTACGAGTTGAAGACGACGGCGTGGGTCTGCCCGACGCGGCAATCGGCAAGGGCTTTGGCACCCGCACCATGGTGGAACGCGCCCGCGCGATAGGCGGCGCTGTCGCGTTTCGCCGCAGTCCGACCGGCGGCACCGTCGTAGAAGTGCAAGTACCGATTCACGCACCTGAGAAGGGAGATGGTCAGACATGATCAGCGGGGTTCGAATTCGGGTTCTCATCGTCGATGATCACCCGGTCGTCCGCGAAGGTCTGCGCGCCTTTCTGCAGATGGCGGACGATCTCGAAGTCGTCGGCGAAGCGGACAGCGGCGAACGGGCCATCCAACTGTTCCGAGATCCCGCGTTCGCGGTTGATGTGGTGATCATGGACCTCAAGATGCCGGGACCGTGCGATGGTGTTGAAGCCATCCGGACTCTGACCAGCCTGCGCCCTTCGCTCCGGATACTCGCCTTGACGTCGTTTGACGACGACGCTTCCGCCGCGGCCGCCTTGGCGGCGGGGGCCGTTGGGTATTTGCAAAAGGATGTGGCCCCAGATATATTGCTGGGCGGAATCCGCCAAGCGGCCGCAGGCAAAATGGTGCTGGAGCGGCATGTCTGGAACTCGACGCAACGGGTCAGGCAAACAGCGGATCAAGCTTCGCCAGGACGTTTGCGCGAAGCCTTGACCGACCGCGAACTGGACGTCCTCCGGGCGATGGCGAGGGGGCTCTCGAACAAGGAGATTGCTGCTGCGCTCGGTATCAGCGAAAAGACGGTCAAAGTTCACGTCAGCCATATCCTTGGCAAAATGGAGGTATTGGACAGGACACAGGCGGTGCTCCTCGCCGCCAAACTGCGACTCGTGAAAATCGACTGAAACGTCATGACAATTGTTGTGGCAAGGGAAGGAGTTTATCGCTAAAATGGAAACAGCTTCTTCCCTTTTGGAAGAAAGATTCAATCTTCCCGTCTGGGACAAGCCGGCATCGAATTCAGTCAACGTGTGCTTGGTTTGGAATTGTTGAGTAGGACGTGCGTGAATGGAAATTAGGAACTTCCTCGCGGATTTTTTGTGCGTATTGCTGCCATTGTTTGTTCTCGACGCTTGGCAGGTGCGCAGCTCGAGGGCCTCTACAAATGTATACCCCACTCCAGCGCTCCTGTCCTTTATCTTTCTGATTTCGTCGGTCATCACCACTTTATTCAACTTTCGACTCGCCAACCACCTCGAAGTCAACCTTAGCATCGTCCCACTGACGTTGGCCTTCTACCTGCTGTCGTGGCGGCTTAGCCTGCTCGTACTCGCCGCTTACGCGTTCGTGGAAATCGTCGCAGGTTATTTCACGTTGTCCCACTATCATCTGAGTTTGACCGCGCTTCACACAGTCCTTCGCCTGTTGCCACACGGCCTGGAAATCCTTGGCATCTACGCAGCCATGGTGTCACTGGCCTACTTCTTTTCGAAAGATCGCACACAGTCCCAGAGAATCACAATATTTGTATTGACTTTGTTCTGCTACACATTCGTCGACTACGTTTTCGTCAACGCGCCGCGCTTAAGCGGGGCACAGATGGACTACTTTATCACGTATGTCCTCGTGTTCAACATCACCTTTGTTCTATCCATCCGGATCGTCGAGAGCATGAGAAACGCGCAGCGGCGGCGGCTTGCCGAACGGCAGAGTGATCGACTGAAACTCATCGGCCAATTGTCCGCCTCCGTCGCGCACGAAGTCCGCAATCCAATCACCGTCGTCAAGGGCTTCACCCAACTTATGCTGAGCCACGACTACGGTCGAGAGAAGTCCGTGGAGTTTATGCAGAGCATGATGAGTGAATTGGAGCGGGCAGAGTCCATCATTGCCCATTACCTGCAGCTTGCCCGCACCGGAGACGACGACAAGAGTATGATTCGCAGAGTCGATCTCGCCGGACTGATCGCCTACGCCGTAGAGATGCTGGGTCCTTACGCGGAAGTCCAACACGTCGACATTCGGACTTCCATAGACGGCAACGCCGTCGTGGCGGCCAACCCGGAGATCTTGAGCCAAGCCCTCGTGAATTTGGTGAAAAACGCCATCGAATCGATCGAAGGCAGCGGCGTCGTGACTCTGTCATTGAAAGAGGCGGATCGACGTGTCACCGTGATCGTCACAGACACAGGAAGAGGGATCCCAGCATCCGAGTTGCCGCGCCTCGGGGAGCCGTATTACTCCACCAAGACGACGGGTACGGGGCTGGGGCTGACGTTCGTCTACAAGACCATCCACGATCTCGGCGGCTATATCGACATCAAAAGCCAAGTTGGGCGCGGCACCGAAATTCGCATCACGCTGCCGAAACTCATCGCCTCGCCCACGGATCACGATCCCAAGCGCACGCGAACCTCCATGGAAACCAACACGCCTCAGTTCGGAGGGTGACGGAAGCGCGCAAGGGAAATTTGGGGGAGCAGCCATGCCGTTCGATGTCTATGCATTCGCCGACTACAGCGGCAGCAGTTCGCCTGCCGGACAGCGCCAACACATCGTCTTCGCGATGAAACAACGGGACGGCGGCCTAACGGTCGTTCGTCGCCTGACCCGGGCGGAGTTGTGGATTGAGACGTGCAACATGCTCATCCATGCAGAGCAGGAGGGCCGGCGCGCCATCCTCGGTTTTGATCACTCGTACAGCTTCCCTCGGGGTTTGTTCGATCACGTCGCGCATCGACCGTGGACGTCTTGGCGGGAACTGCTGAACTGCCTGGCACAGCCCACGCCCGCCGCGCCGCACCCGCTTGGCGATCCGCTGACCAAGCGACAGATTGAGCAATTGCGGACACGCTGCGCCGCCCATCCGGCCGCCGCCCACGCACTCGACGATGTTCTGCGCCGAATGGATAACACGGTCCATCCCCGCACCTGGGCCGCAAGCGTCAACCACTGGTTCAGAGCCGTCGGCATCACGCTGGAAGGGCCGTTCTGGGGCACGAACTGGTCCATTCAAGAGCGTACGCCCGACTTCCCCTTTTCTGTGGAAATGCCGGAAAAGCGGCTCGTGGAACGACTGTGTCAGGTGAAACGGGGCAAGTCTATGAAACCCATTTACCAACTCGGCGGTCAAGGCAGCGTCGGCCAGCAATCGCTGTTCGGCATTCCCTACGTGCACGCGCTGCTCGAGTTCTGCGATCGCCTCGGCATTCCCCTCTTTTGCTGGCCATATGACGGCTGGGATCCCCCATCGTACGCGCACGTGCTCGTCGAAGTCTATCCAACTTTGTACAACCACGGCCCTCGCACAGACGAAGGAGACGCGGTGGCATGCGTCGAGTGGATGGAGAAGCAGGACCATTCAGGCGGCATTCCGTTCGCCCCTGATCCCGGACTATCCGAAGACGAATGCCGCCTGGCTCGACTCGAAGGCTGGGTCATCGGCGTGTGACGAAGCGAACCACGGAACGCAACGGAGCGAGCGAAGGTGGCGACGGTAGACTATAGAAGGTACTGGAGAAGCGGAAGCATGCGGCCAGGGATCGATCCCGACGGAACCTCCCCCACACGCTGCGCGCCCATCGCGAGATAAAACGGTTCAGCGTTTGGATCCGGGCGAATGGTTAACTCGTCGCGGCACTGCTCCATGAAATGATCGTCGTAGCCCCAGACCGCTTTGGATCGAAAAGCGATGTCCGTGAGCACAGGCGCTTCCGACGGATCGGCGCTCCGGACGATTAGGCGGTTGTTCGGCTGCGGCGATGGCTGATTGCCACTGTCCATGTTCCGATCACTCCGATCACCCCAATGCCCCCGTGGCCTCCGACACTCCCGGCGCCACCAGTTCCACCTTGATCCGATCCGGATCTTCAAAATAGACCGCGTAGTGACCCCCGCCGCCTGCATATGGATGCCTGTCTTCATACAGAATGGAAATCCCTCTGTCGCGCAGTTGTTCCGTGATATCGTCCACCTGCTGGCGGGAGGCGGCATGGAACGCCAAATGATTCAACCCGACTCGGCCGCGATGGTACGGTATATCAAGATGTTTGTCCACGGTCTGGACGAAGACCAGGTAAGTCTCTCCGAATTTCCAGCTGCGCCCTTGCGGCCAAGCCTGAAATGGCGTATAGCCGAGTTCCTTGAGGAACCATTCCCAAAACGCCGTGGTTCGGCGCAAATCGGAGACGTTGATTTCTACATGGTGAAGCATTCGCGTTCCTCCTAGGCTTTCAATCGGAATGCGGAAACCCGCTGTCAGATTGCGCGTTGGCGTCGAGCGCGTTCGCGATGCCGAGCAGCGACTCTCGAACTTGGCGCGCTTGTCCAATCTCGTGCGCGTATAGCAACACCATCAGGCTGACGTACAGCGCGCGGAACCGTGCCCGCAACTCCATCTCCGGAGAGACTGCCCCATAGACTTCGAAAAACGGAGGCCGGGCGGCAGGGGGACAGAAGCTGAAGATGATCGACAGGTCGACGGCGGGATCGCCGATGTGCGCGTCCCCCCAATCGATCACGCCGCTCAACACCCCGGCCTCGTCGACGAGGAAGTTGCGGAAGTTCAAGTCACCGTGGACGACAGCCCGCGGTGGTGGATCAGATGGCAGACGTTGCAATGCGTCGATGAGGGCGTGAACGCGATGAACGAGTTGCTCCCGCCCGTCGAAATACCCCATGCCGCACGCCTGCTCCACCTTGTCCAGCAAGAGCGGTATGCGTTTGCGCAAGTCCATGCGACCAATGGAATCTTCGATCGCGATGCCGTGCGCCATCGCTTCCCCGATGGACACGGAATGAAGCGATTGGAGAAACGACCCAAACGCCCGCGCGATGGATGAGCGGGCGGGCGGGTCGGAATCGGCATGATAGGGTGGATGTCCATGGATGCGGGTGTAGCCTGCAAAAGAGAAAGGATAATCGTCGCTCGGCCGTCCCACGATGTGCGGCACGGGAACAGCACACGGCAAGTGCGGCGCCAGCCATGGGAGCAGTTGAATTTCCGCCTCCATCAGCGGAACGGCGATATGCCTCCGAGGAAGGCGAAAGACGTATTGCTGGTTGACGGCGAACACGGCGTTGTCCCACCCGGACTCAAGCGGCTCCACGTGCTCGATGGCAAGCCATGGGAATTGACGCCCAAGGAGGCGCCGAAGCAGCCGCTCATCGACGGCAATGTCCGCGTCCCATTCGAACGGCATGCGACACATCTCCTCTCAGACGATATTCACGGTTCCCGCGCGTCGGCGATGCCGAACGAGAGAAATGCACCCCACAATGACGGCGAGCACGACAAACAGCGTCACGACGAACGCAAGGATCAGCCACAAGACCTGCCCAGGCAAGATGTGGTCCATGGCGTAGCCGACAATCGCTGGACAGACGGCTCCACCAATGCCGGCAAAGCCCGTCACCGCGCTGGTGACAAAACGCTCCATGCCGGGAAACGTGTGATTCGCGTAGACCATCGTGACGGAATAGACGGCCGACATCGCGAGACCAAGTCCAAATATGGTCGCGTACGCGGCAACCAGACTCCGCGCTTGACTGAACAGCAGAAGGCAACCAATCCCCGCCGCCACGCTGCCAAGCAGATAGATTTGGTAAGCTACGCGTCGAACGATCCAACCAATTGCGGTCCGGCCGACGACCATCGCGATCCAAAACACGGACGTGCTGAGCGCCGCGATACCAGGCCTGGTTTTCAGATACGTGGTGACGATACTCGGAAGAAATCCGTTCAAACTTCCTTCGACGCCCACGTACACGAGAATCATGAGGAGAAACAGCGAGAGAACGGCATATTTCGACGCGACGCCGCGAAACACGGGAGGAGGCGTGCTGCGCTCCTCTGCGTGCTTGCCGACACTCGACGCCGGTAACGCCGAAGTCATGGTCATCCAGACCATCGCCAACACGAAGGCAAAGATCGCCACAAGCAGCGACGACAGCCGCCAAAGGTTCATGGCGATGAATCCGCTGGACACAGCCGGCATCACCAGGGCGCCGAGACCAAACGCGACTTCCAGCCGACTCATCATGCCTGCGCGCCGCCCGACGAACATCTCCATGATGTACGAAGCGACCGCTGTCTCCAAAGCCGACGCGCCAGCTCCGTTGACAATCACGAGGCACTGCACCCACACGAAGTTCGGCAGCAGGAGAATGCCTGTCTGGGCAACGACAATCGCCAGCGCGGAAGACGACAGAATGACGCGATAATGCGTGCGACTCATGCAGCGTACCGTGATCGGCACGCCAATCATGAAGCCGATTGACTGAAGGAGAATCAGTAAGCCTGCCGAGGTGTAATTCACGTGGTAGTGGGCCAGCAATTCCGGCATGATGGCCCCGAAGAACACGCTGGTCATACCCCCCAAGCCATACATGCCGTATGAGGCCCAGAGAAATCGATTCAAGCTCATGTTCCCCCTCGTCCCATGGACGGTCGTCTATCGATCCGGACCTTCATCATACTGTCCGGCGAATGTGTATCATCTCAGCCCAAAGCCAGTTTACACGAGATATGTCGCCTTGGCATCGACTTCACGCAGAAACGCGGGCGATAACACAGAAAAGGACTGCCCGCTTCCATGGTGAAGCGGACAGTCCCTCGAAAAAACTTGTCATGCATGCTCGAATCGAACTAGCCCTCCTGGTGGACAGATGGCTCTCCCAATGCCCACAAAGCCTGTCACTGCGATTCTGACGACGCGCTCCCAAAGAGTGTGATTTGCGTTGACCATCGTGACGGAATAGATGACCGACACCGCGGATAGGCCGCGGGTACCAGTAGCAACCACAGATGCCGCATCTGTCAAACGCACTCCATATTATGATGAGAGATGGTATTTACACTGACTATTCTCAAGTGGGCTATCGGTGCGACGACAAGTCTTGTCGTCGTTGGCTCATCACTCATGAGTGTTCCCCAAGCGTTGGCTGAAACAACCACTTCGTTTTCTCAGAGGGGGGACATCCCTCCTCTGAACATGAAATTTTGGCATGTTTGGGCTTAGCACAAGTTAATCAAGTGTTTTGGGGAAATATTTAACAAACCCTTTCACTCTTCCGGTTATAATGATAAAGGCGAACCATTTAGATGACACCCCTCTTTTCGATTGAGAGCCTGTTCTACAACAGGTTCGCCTAAAGCCACTCTAAGATGGGGCGATGCTGATGGTATTTTCGTTTGAAGTCGGGAATACGGAAATTCACAAAGTTTTATATGATTTTAATCAAAACTTGGGGACAGTCTACATCGACGTTGATGGAATAAGAATCATTAGTGATTTTCGTCTCTTCTCTTTCAAGCTGACTAAATCATACACATTCGAAGTAGGCAGTTCTGAGGTGCATAAAGTACGAATTGAACAACGGAGAAAACTAATATTGGGAGGAATCCGGCCATATAGACTACGTGTTTTTATAGATGAAGAACTCGTGCATGAACAGGTAGGGAAAGGAAATGCAGTGAAGATAGTCTCTAAAGGGGTAAGGTCAACAAAATGACGCGAAACCCACTCCAAAACATGTCAACTCGGATTTCGACGGTTAGGTGATTGAGGTCATTGACCGAGGTGTTTTTCGGTATTCGGTTGATTTGTTAGCGGACACGACGAAATCATGGTATGGAACTTGAGGAATGATACCGCCTCTCCAGGCCAGGCTATGACCTCCACTTTTTCAATTGGAAAAAAATCTCCTTGACAGCACGAAACATAATCGACGACCGATGCTTTGCATACACTGGCTGACGAGTACTCCACTGGCGTACATGGCGCGCTAGTATCCCGGGCAGGTAGCATAGTCTTCATCGGAGCCGTCCGGCGGTCCACTCACTGTCTCCCACCCGGTTAAATCGCGACGCTTGTCCAGCAGGAGTAGATGATACGCAAGTAGCTCCAGACCTTGCGGCGCTTTGTTGACATTGGCTAGAGAACTGGTCGATGGCAAATCCATATTGGACTTCCTTGATGTGATTCTCGGCGTTACCCCAAAATTTACAGAAATACCACACATCCCCGTCGCTCCAGTCAAACGTTGTGGCAGTCGTCTCGTATTCCCAGAGCCAATCGCACGCAGGCACTCTTGGAGGCCAATGTCTTCGACCTAAAAATCACGCTCCGCCGAGGTTTGTCCCCGGATGTTGCCTGATACATCATCGATGTAACGCCACCATGTTCCCAATCACTCTCTGTGACTCAGTGCCAAAGGAGATTTGGCGCTTGCGCCAACCGTGCGATGCGTTTGGTCCACTGCAGTTTGAACTGGTAGAAATCCGCAAATCCATCTTATGTATGGGCGTCACCAGGGCGCAACTCATCATAGAGACGACGACCAGTGAGTAAGCCAAACACCAACAAGGGGTGGAAACTCGCTCGTCCGTGATGGTGTGGACGATATCCAACAGATGTGACACAGAAAAGGACTGCCCGCTTCCATGGTGAAGCGGACAGTCCCTCGAAAAAACTTGTCATGCATGCTCGAATCGAACTAGCCCTCCTGGTGTGCGGCGACTTCTTGTTCAGCCTGAGCCAACGGTTCCGGCTCGCCATCCGATGGACTTTCCTCCGCCGGAGCTTGGATCGCGTCAGTGACGTTCTGCCCGGAAGCAGCTTCCGATCCCGGCGTCACCGCACTCGCCGCCGCACCACCTGAAGCTGCGCCTGCCGCAGCCATCGCGGGCTGCTTGATATGGCGGATGAAGAACGACAGCACAAACGCGATGGCTGTGCCAATCGTGGCCCACCAGAAGGCGTCGTTGATGCCGTAGATGGTGGATTGTTGTTCGGCGAGATCGTACAGCACCTGCCTCGCGGCGATGGTCCCGTTGGCGATGGAACCATGCAGTTGCGTGGCGAAATACTGGGTCAGTTCGTGAAACATCCCGTTGACGTACGAATTCGTCGACGTCATGGTGTCGCGAAACTCTTCGTAGTGAACCTTCGTCCGGCTGGTCATGACCGTCACCAAGATGGCCGTGCCGATGGACGAAGCAATGGTGCGCGCCGTATTCGACGCCGAGGTCCCATGCCGGTACAGTTCCCGTGGCAACTGGTTCATGCCTGCCGTCTGCACCGTCATCATCAGCAGCGACATGCCAAGCATGCGGATGGTGTACAGCAGCATGATGTGGCCGTATGTCGTCGAATCGTTGAGCAGCGTAAACTCGTACGTTGAACCGATGGTGATCCCGAGGCCGACCAACGCCAGCGGACGGGCACCCAGCTTGTCAAACAAAGCTCCGGAGATGGGCGACATCAGACCCATCAAAATCGCTCCGGGCAACATGACCACGCCTGACTGCAACGCCGAAAAGCCACGGATATTCTGCATGTAAATCGGCGTCAAAATCATACCACCGTACATCGACATGTTGATGAGCGCGCCAATCACCGTCGTCAACGAGAACATCCCGTATCTGAACACGCGCAGATTCAACATGGGCTCTTTGCAGGTCAATTCGCGAATGACAAACAGAACCAAAAACACCGCGCCAATGATCAGCGACAGACGTACAGCGGTGTCCCCCCAGCCTTTGCTGCCTGCCTCGCTCAACGCGTACAGCAAGCAGAAGAAGGCGACGAGCGACAATACCATGCCAGTGCCTTCAAATTTGGGTCGGGCTGGCTTGGATACGTTCCTGAGCAAAAAGACGCCCAGCAGCACGTCGATCACGCCGAGCGGAATCACCACGTCGAACAGCAAACGCCACGACCAGTGCATGATCATCCAGCCGGACAAGGTCGGGCCAATCGCTGGCGCGAAAAACATTGCGATGGCCATCGTGCCCATGGCCCGGCCGCGCTGCTCAATCGGAAAGAGCTCCAGGATCACGGTCATGACCAACGGGATCATGATGGCCGATCCCGCAGCCTGAACCACTCGGCCGATAACCATGATCGAAAACGTCGGCGCGATCGAACAAATGAATGTACCAATCGTAAAGCACGACATTGCGGAGATGAACAGTTGACGCGTCGAGAATGTCCCCATCAAAAAGGCGGTGATGGGAATCAACACGCCGTTCGTCAGCATGTACGCCGTCGTCAGCCATTGCACCGTGTCGGCGGTGACGTTGAACGAAGACATCAGGTGCGGTAAAGCGACATTCAACAGCGTCTGGTTGAGAATCGCGATGAACATGCCAAACACAAGTGTGATCATAATAGGCAGACGATGCGCTTGCGGCGATTCCTCAGCGGGCGGCAGATTGGTCTGCGCCGACAGCGCTGCGGTACCGGCTGCCTGGTTGGCGGGCACTAGCGTGTCATTCGACATCGAAGTCCCCCCTTACTTGTGAATCCGGACGGTTGCGCTCATACCGGGCCTCAGGCCGCTTCCAGCTGTACTTTGCAGCGAGATCGTCACCGGAACGACTTGCGTGACCTTCGTGTAGTCGGCTGTCGTGCTTTGCGTCGGGAGCAGCGAGAACGTGCTGGCCGTCGCGAGGCCAATCTGACTCACGGTGCCGGACAGGGATCCCGACTGGCCCGCCACATAGACGTCGACCTGTTGACCAACCTTCACATCGTTGATCTCGGTTTCCTTGATATTCGCGACGATATCCAAGTGGTTCATGTCATACGCGTAAGCAAGCGGCGTACCTGCCGCCACGTACTCGTTGTTCATGGCGTCCGATTGCACGATGGTGCCAGCCGCCGGAGTCTTGATGGGGATGTCGACCACTTTGTTGCCTTCTTGCGTTTCGACATCGGCAATGGTAGCTCCAGAGGAGAACGTGTTTCCGAAATTGCCTTGCCAATTGGTGATCTTTCCTGTCGCGGGCGACGAAATCACAATCTGCGTTCCACTCACCTGCGCATCGTCCGTCTTGAGATAGAGCGTGGACTGGTTGTAGAAGTAGTAACCTGTGAGGGCGGCTGCGATCACGACAATGATGACGATGATCTGGATAGTGATCAGGCGGCGGTAACTGTTTCCTGTGTTCAATTCTCTTCCCCCTACGATGCGTGCTCTCGCATGATGTGTAGAATCATGGATAATAGCTGTTTAGACATTGTACTATTTAGTCTATGTATATTTAATACAATGATGTAAGTCAGTCAAGTGACCGATGTGGCGATTTTGTTAACGTGCAGACAATCCCATGGTACAATTGGGCGTGTGTCCCAGTCGAGGCGGAATACAAGGAGTGTGGCTGGCCGTGGGTGAAACGACTGTCCTCAAGCGATGCGCGTCGTGCCATACCGTCAATCGTGTTCAGATGGCCCGAGGCGTTGAATGCCGTTGTGGGCAATGCGGCTCAGATCTGCCACTGACACATTATGACGTGCTTGGCCTTCCCTATGACGCATCGCCATCTGACATCAAATCCGCATACAAACGATCCATTAAGATCTGGCACCCTGACGTTCATCCGAACCGCGAATTGGCGCAGCGGCAGACCCAGCGCATACTGGCTGCGTATGTCACACTCGCGAATCCAGACACGAGAGGTATCTACGATTCGAGCCTGCGAGGACCGTCCGGGCAGCCGAAATCCACGGACAACGCGAAAGGCTTTCAAGCCTCCGGCGTCTCTCAGGATGGGACCTCAGCGTCTCTTCGATCCACCGCTGCCGGTCGCACGTCGAACTTCTACCTCGCCCTCGGCGGGTTTACGGCTTTCACCCTAGGCGGAGCCATCTTGAGCGGTCTGTCGGGATCGCCGATGGCATTGTTCATCCTGCTCGCGCTGTCCGTCATCGGCGCTGTACAGCTATTGGTTCGCCTATTTCACGAAGGTGCTGGTTCGTAAACTCGAAGGCGTACAGAGCCTCCCCCTCCGGTCGCTTCAGGCAAATCTGCTCAAACAGATCTTGCGGCTGCGGCGGCAAAACGAGATAACCTTGAATTTCGTCACATCGGTTTGCCTTGAGCACCGCCCACTGCCCTGGATGTTCAACGCCCTCCGCAACCACTCGCATGTTCAAAGAGTGCGCCAATTCAATCATGTTCGCGACCACGAGTTTGGCCCGATCCGTCTCTTGCAAGATCCGGACAAACGCTTGATCGATTTTTAACGTGGACAATGCCATAAACGGCAAATAGCGAAGCGCGGAATAGCCCGTGCCAAAGTCGTCAACAGCTATACTCACCCCGAGTTCCGTCAGTCGATTGACGACCGAGATCACTCGCTCGAGGTGATTTGCAAATACAG
This sequence comes from Alicyclobacillus acidiphilus NBRC 100859, assembly GCF_001544355.1. Classification (GTDB taxonomy): domain Bacteria; phylum Bacillota; class Bacilli; order Alicyclobacillales; family Alicyclobacillaceae; genus Alicyclobacillus; species Alicyclobacillus acidiphilus. The sequence continues at coordinate 16,416 of NZ_BCQI01000009.1, read as the reverse complement.
ATTCGGTAATTTCCAGCTCAAGCCACTGCGGGTCAAGCTGTGTTTCTTCAAGAACCTCTTCGACCAGTTGAAGAAAGCCGTCGTGTTCAAATTGAACGACGGAGACGTTGACAGCAATTCGAATTGAAGGCAGTCCCGCCATTTGCCACGATTTCGCGCATGCGCAAGCCCGCCGCAAAACCCATGCGCCAATCTCCCAAATCAGTCCAGACTGCTCTGCAAACGGAATAAAATGTTCAGGCGAAACCTGTCCCAATTCAGGGTTGAACCACCGCAGCAACGCTTCCGCGCCCAGCAGTCTGCCTGTTTCCGTGTCGACCTTGGGTTGATAGTACAGTTCGAATTCGTTACGCTGCAAAGCCTGCGTCAACGCTTCGTACATACGTATTCGATCCCGATGAACAAACAGTTCCGTGGATCGGAAGTCCTCCGCCGCAAAGATGGTGCTGCCTAGGACCTCTCCCGCAGCATTGATATGGGGATAGGCCCAGATGATCACAGTGAGAATATCGCCGGACTTGGTTTGACGTTTCACGAGTTTGCCGTTGATGATTTTGCCATTCAGGATTTCTCTTGTGATTTGATATGTCTCTTCGATTTCACCCGCTGGAATCAACTGCAATCCGGCGTGTCCAATCAGCTCTTCCGCAGACCAACCAAATATGCGTTGAGCTGCTTCCGACCAACTGATGATAAAACCATTCTTGTCCAATGCATAGACCGCCACTGGCGAGTTTGCCGTCATCCAGGCAAACGTGGACACCTGTTGAATCTCCTGTCCGTTCTCCGCCAGGGAGTCTTGCGATGTCGACGACATGACACCACACCCCCCTTTAAAACGGAAAATCCCCGAAACCGTGGGTTGCAGGGACAAGAGATGCAACCCGGCGATCATGGGCGATTCCGCCTTTAGACCCGTAGCTTTGCGTCCACACTTTTCAGTGTGTTTGCCAAGTATTCCATTCTTTCGCCATCATACTACACATTTCGACAGATTTCTACAGTTGTCGATAGTTTTGAGATAAACTTCTAAATATCGGCGCAAATTCGAACAAACGCCGAGCCGCAATCGCGGACTCGGCTTCGCACATTTAGATAAGTATGGTCTGAATGGAATGCGGTTGACTCGAACCCGATGCAAGTATCCCCGCTTCAAACTGCAGGTGGTACGATATCACGGCATCGGTGCGGTTCAACACGATCACCACGATGGAATCGTCAGGGTTCTGGAATGCGGTACATTCGAGCTCGTCCGTAAAGACGCTGCAGCCAATGCGGACCGCGCCAGGACGAACGTACTTGGAAAAATGGCCAATGTAGTAGTACGAGTTCTCATAGGTCAGCGTGTTTGTACGCGTATCCGCAATCACGGGTGCGTCGCAGAAATTTCCGACGTGGTTCGGCCCACCCTGTTCATCCAAGACGAGATTCCAGTCGACCCACCCGCACGCCCAGTGGTTCAGATCGCCGAGGATGTGGTGGGCGTAGCGTTCACCGGTACTCCAATCGTTCAGGTGGACGCCGCCTTCGATACAACCTTCGGTGAACAGCAACTTTTTGTCGGGAAACCGATAACGGGCAGCGTCGAGATCGCCAAAATGATCTCCCGAGTACCAGTGGAACGCGGTTCCCCAAATGTACGCGGCAGCTTCGGGATCCGAATACGCCGCCTTGGCGCGAGGATATACACCGTCCTTGTTGTGATCCCAAATCATCAGCCGAATGTTTTCCAACCCCGACCGGCTCAAAGCTGGGCCGAGAAAACGTTTTACGAATTCCACTTCGTCATGCGCGTCATAGATACAAGAATCCCATCGCTGCACCGCATGCGGTTCATTCTGTACAGTCAGTCCCCAAATCGAAATTCCCCTATCCCGATACGCCTCAATGTACTTGACGTAGTAGTCTGCCCACACCGCTCGATATTCAGGCAGGAGCCGCCCGCCGCCGTTCATTGCGCCGTTGGTTTTCATCCATGCGGGAGGACTCCACGGCGACGCAAACAAGCGAAACGACGCGCCCTCGACGCCCATCGCACCGCGAATCATCGGAATGAGGGCCTCCTCGTCGCGCGAGACGCTGAACGAGGCGAGCTCTGTGTCGCCGTCCGTGACATACGTATAGTTGCCTAACGCAAAATCACAGCTGTGTATGTGCGTTCGGCACAAGGAATAGCCAATGCCCAAGGTCGGATGGAAATAGCTTTGCAGCACCTGCTGCTGGACATCCTCGCTCATCTTGGCCAATGTCACAGCGGCCGCTTCCGTAAACGCTCCGCCAAAACCTTCTATCTCCTGATACCGCACGTCCGGATAAATTTTGATAAAGCCGCGCCAGGTCTCGTTGTCCTCGACAAAGACCAGTGGACTGATTTCACTCAGACGATCACCCGTGTCTCTCGCTGTCTGGATCACCTTGGCTGTCCGCGGAGTCAAATTCGTTTCGCGAATCATCGATAGTTCCCCCTCCTCTCATAGCGCGCTCGTCGCAGGGACGAACGCAGAAAGGCGAGGAGCTTCATTCCTCTGGAATCGCTCCTCGCCTTTGGAAACCCTCAATCTGCGTCGAGCAACTTAGTGAACTGGCTTGAGGTGCTGCATCACAATAGCCGCCGATTGCGTGTTTGCCGGACCAGGCGTAATCCAAAGATTCGACTTGGTCGGCCAACCGGTGTAGTCCTTGTCGTTGTACTCGTACCAATAAGCGCCCGTCAGCAATGGAATCACAGGCAACTGTTCGGCAGCGATCTTCTCGATGGTGTACATGTCCTTCTTCTGCGTGGTCAGGTTCGTTGTAGACGCAAAAGAGTTCAACGCGTTGTCTACGGTTTTGTTCTTAAATCCTTCCACGTTGAACACGCCGTGCGAATCCAGCATGTCGTAGTATGCAAGGTACGGCGTCGGACCTTCGTTCGTCCAAGAGACAGCCAAGTCGTATTTGCCTGTTGTCACGCCATTTTTACCTGGTGTTGGAGCGATGTTGGCATAGTACGTGCCATAGTCGACCTGATTGACGGTGATGCCGATGCCAATCTTCGAAAGATCCTGCTTGATGAGCAGGCAATCTTCGTCCCAGTCGCTCCAACCAGAGACGACTTCGAGGTTGAAGTTCAGCTCTTTGCCGTTCTTCGCAAAGATGCCATTCGAATCTTTCTTGAACCCAGCGGCCTCAAGCAGTTGAATGGCTTTCGCGTCGTTCGGAGCCGAGAACGTCAAATCGGATTTCGGCAAGCTCGGATCTACCCAGTCCTTGAAGTTGGGCAACGGCAAGCTGATTGGATTGCCGACGCCTTCGTAACCGGTTTCACCGAGTGTAGAGAGTTTGTTTCTGTTGATAGCCAGGCTGATTGCCTCACGCACATTGTATTGAGCCAACAAAGGATTGCTGAGGTTTGGATACAGCTCCACTTCGTTGTCTGGCGGGAAATAGTAGTGGTTGTGGCTGTTGCCGGCAACGTACGTCTTCTCGACATTCGGGATGTCCAAGTTGCCGTACTGCACACTGCCGTTCGCCAACGCGAGATCCGCGCTTGCATTGCTGGCGAATGCGGGATAATCCAGTTCCGGAACTTTGGGAGCACCAAGGTAATAGTTTGGATTGGCCTTAAATTTGTAGTCCTGTGTGGTAAATGAGCTCACAATGAACGGGCCTGTGCCAATCGCGTTGCTGACCGTGATCTTCGCCTTGGCGGGATCTCCGAGCGAAGACCATTCGTGTTGCGGGAGAATCCACGTCTCGCCCAAGACATACTGCTCCGCGAACGGCACGTTGACCGACTTGAAATTGAATACGACCGTGTGGGTTCCCTTCGCTTGAACACTCTTCAAATATTGCCAAACGCCGTTTGAATCGGCATCAGGGTATTTCTTGAGATCGTTAAACGTAAACACGACGTCGTTCGCCGTAAACGCCTGTCCATCCGTCCACTTCGCATTCGGTTGGAGCTGTACGGTCAACGTTTTGTTGCCATTCGAGAATGCGTAACTCTTCCCAAGCAGATCCCACGTTTTCCCCGTAACCGCGTCAAAGAAGAACAGGGATTCGTATACGTTGCCTTGTGTGCCTGCCAATTGTCCGGAAGAGTACGGGTTGAAATTCTCAGCATACGTACCTTGTGGACTTGTCACGACGACGAGCGGAGGCTCTGTAGCCGCTGATGCCTGCAACATGGGGCTCGTCGTTAACGCGAGCGCCATGGCCGAGGTTGCCGCAAGACCGATTAAACGCTTTTTGGACACTGGTGAATCCTCCTCTGGTCTGTCAAGTTTGAAAATGCTGCCGGTAGGTAGGAGTGCCCTTGGCACATTTCATATCTCTTCTGACCCCCACCATCACATTCCAAGAAATTTCCCGCGAAGATCTGCAGTCAACTCGTCGGCATCACCACCCTTTCGGCACCAGAAATCTTGAAAACGCTTACCCATTGGACGTAAAGTAAATGTTCGAATCGGCCTCAGGCGATTGGAACATCCGCTTTAACGTTAAAGCAGTTATGCGAAGCGTACACCTTTCTAGAAAAATATGCAATAGTTTTTCTAACCTTCGACGTGAGTCACAGGCGCTGTCGAGTCCCGGACAATCAATCGAACCGGCAAATTGACAGGCCTGGTATAAGGACGCCCCTCCAACTTGGCAATCAACATCTGGGCTGCGTGGCGGCCTGCTCGATAAATATCGTGGCGAACGGTCGTGATCGACGGTCGGACATACTTGGAGAATTCAGCGTCATCGAATCCGACGACAGACACGTCCTCAGGGACAGCGTACCCGACTTCGCGCAAATACTCAATGGCTCCCAGGGCCATGATATCGGTTGACGCGAGAATAGCGCTGGGCCGCTCATCCGCGCGAATGATCCGCCTGACTGCGCTTGCGCCGCCTTCTCGACTATTTTCTCCGGTAGCGACCCATTGCGGGCGATACTCGAGACCAAGATGGCGTTGCGTCTCACGAAACACTTGATACCGTTCATACACGTATTCGTAAGCCAAGGGCCCGAGTACGTAACCGAGTCGACGATGCCCAAGCCGATAGAGATGATTGACAGCCTCCTGAAGACCGCGCCTCGTATCGGACATCACGTAATCCATGAGATCGGCATCCCCGCCGCGCCCCAATGCCACAAAAGGCATATTGGATTGCTTGAAGTACTGGATGTATTGGTCGTTCACTTTCACTTCCGTGAGCACCAGTCCGTCGATCCGCTCCCGCACCAAACTGTCCAGGCTGTCCGAATAGATAATCGAGACGACGTAGCCGTGATCGAGTGAAACCTCTGTCAAACCGCGCAGCAATTCGGAGTAGTACGGATCGGAAAAGGCTCGCGGCGTTGCGGGAATGAATAAGCCAATCGCGTAGGTCCGTTTCTTCACCAACGCCCGCGCCGACATGTTCGGCGTATAATTCAGTTCTTCAACCGCTTGAAGGACACGCTTCCTCGTTTCGTCACTGATCCGATTGGTGCCGTTCAGCACATTCGAAACGGTCGTTGGAGTCACACCGACATGCTTGGCAATGTCCTTTATTGTTACTTTTTTCGGCATCGTGCGGCCTCCATACAAGACAACCCATTTTCATCTCAATGTTCGATCATTGCAAACACTATAGCATGTCCTGTAGACCATTCAGTAAAACGAGATTGTGAAGAAGATCTATCAGAGGTATATCATACACCGATCCGTTGCAAGTTTTGAACGCGGGCGTGCTTCTAGCAATCACAAAAAACGGGACCACATTGCGCAGAGGGAACGCTGCGCATGAGACCCCGTGTATGTAGTGGATAGAATTTATGTAGTAAAAGTTACGCCATTGGGCGCGGCGGATCCAACGCGATGAGCGAGTTTCCGTTCACGCTGACCCAAATATAGTCGTGCGAAACATCTGCACCCGTGGCTTGGTACAGACTCTCTTGCAAATCGAATGTGGCTGTGGACAAGGCCGTTTGCGATGTTTGCCCGGACGATCCAATATTCACCGTGGTATCATCGGACGAGTCATACCCAGTACTGGTTGCCGCCATGGCGGTTACAGTGCCAACCACCTGTACTGCACCAACAACCAGCGCAATTGCTATCGATTTCTTCATCACCCGACATTACACCTCCGCGTCCTCGCGCCGGACGACAAATAGGAAAATGCACCCGATTTACACGGGTGCATTCCGCAACCGATGCAAATTCGGCAGCTGGCTGGCGTGCAATCACTGCGTAGCCCCTCTAGCTTTGCGTCCCCACTTTTCAGTAGGTTTGCCTTTGTCGTCCCCGAAACGTATATTTTCTATTAATTCCATCATATACTCGTTGATTCGCTAAATCAAGCACCTGCTTGAATCCCCGGGTCCTCCTCAAGCACGCGGATAAACGCGTCGACGACGTCCGGGTGAAACTGCGTTCCTTTGCATCGCTGCAACTCCGCCGCCGCGTCAGCGCGACTTACCGCTTTGTGATAAGGTCTATCAGTGGTCATCGCGTCAAACGAGTCGACAACCGAAATAATTGCCGCTTCGATACAGATTTCGCCTCCGCGAAGACCGAGCGGATAGCCTCTCCCATCCTGGCGTTCGTGATGCTGCGCGACAATATTGGCCGGTTCCTTCAAGTACGGAAGTTCGCTTTCGAGCAGAATCCGTTTCCCGTGCAGCGCGTGTTCGCGCATCTCTTTCCACTCGTCGTCCGTCAACTTCCCCGCTTTCAGCAGGATAGCTTCTGGCACGCGAATCTTGCCGATGTCGTGAAAAAACGATCCCATGTTCAGATTGAACAATTGCGATTGCGAGAGCCCCATGACTCGTCCAACCTGAACCGACATCGTTTTGATTCGGTCACAGTGGCCCGAAGTATACCCGTCCTTTTCCGCGATAGAAATCGCCATCTGCACCAATGCGTGCAATTGCTGACTGTATTGGTGAAAGACTGGCTGCGTGACAACATACAAAAAATCTGTATCTTCCTGGGCCGTGAAGACGACGTACTTTTGAATCGGGTGTGCGGACAGGACGTCACCCGGCCGCAGATGCTGAGTGCCTTCTTGAGACTCCCATGTCAGGTGCCCTCGCAGCACACAAATGGATTCGAATGCTTGCCAGCCCTCTTCTGGTCCGATTGCCCAATCGTACCCTGCCGCCAAATGGTGATGGATCAATTCCGTCCCGTCTCCCGAGGCTAACAAAGACATCGTCAGGCCGTTAAAGTGAGCCTGTTCGAGCGATGAATCTCGCGAGGTCACCATGATATTTGATTCGCCATCGTAGATCGGCATGATGATCCTCCTCGTCCATTCCGCTGCCGAAGCCGCCAACTTGTTTCATTTGACTACGGATGGACGAAATCCTTTGGTTAACCATGGGAAGAGGTCGATGTTTGTCGAACTATCTGTCAAAACTCGGGCAATTCATCCAGGTTGTTTTCCTTGATTCCGTCTGGCTCACTTCGCAGAATATCGCGGCCGTACTTGTGAAATACGTCGACGTGCGACAACCGGCCCGCTTTCGCCTCCGCCATGGCTGCTCCTCCTTACCTTTGATAGGTTGCGTGTCGGAGATTAGCTTTCCCAGCCATGACGAATTCCATCAAGCGTTTGCAGCGCTCAGGACGCCATTCGTCGCAGTCATGGCGATGATGACGCAGCCCCAGAACAGTTTGTATCCGGTCACCATATCCGCAGTCGTGAATCGTATGGTGGTCGGCGATGTCTGCTCGATGAGCGGGATCGTCGTCGTCATGTGCGCTTGAGCCGTATTCTTGAATGTGACCTCAAAGGTTACCTGGCCATCCAGCCGTTTGGGCTTCGCTGTGCCAATCAGCCCCATCGCCGCTTTGGCTTTTTCGCGAATGATCTGCTGCGCCTTTGCGGGTGGCAGCAATTTGGCCGAATATCTGTCGATGCCCCACTTGACGATCGCTGCCTCAATATGCGGCAGGTCGCGCTTTACCTCTTCCACATACGCGTCGTCACCTGAGATGAATAGGGCTGGAACCCCAAACTGGCCTGCGACTCTGGCATTCAGTTGAGTTTCACCCAAGACTGTTCCATTCACTTTGAGTTCGCTGACGCAGATGCCCGCAAGCGTGTGGTTGATGACCGCACGCACATCTCCGCCTTCCCGTCCATGGTGCCCGACAAAGAACAGACCGTCATAGGACTCGTCGAGACCTTCCAGTTGGCACATCACGCGATTGTTGCCGCTGATGAGGACGGCGCGATCGTCCAACTCCTCAATGAGGATATTCGACATATTGCCATGGCCGTCAGCCACAACCACTTCGGTGGCCCCGCCATCAAACGCCCCCGCGATGGCCGCATTGACATCTTGTGTGTACAGCCGCCGAAAGCGTTGGTACTCGCCCTCCTTGGTAAGTTGGACATTCGTCGCTACGCCCGAAACGCCCTCGATGTCAGCAGAAATAAATATCTTCATGGAAAAATGCTCCCTTCAGTCGAAGACTGTGCAACTATCATATCCACGTGCGCATTGGACATCCTATGCACATGGACAAGAGCAGATATGACACCACAGACAAGGTCAAAGACAGAAAACGGCGATCCCCCGCCAAAGTCGCCGTCATCGCAGTCATCGCGTTGGCAGTTTTGTTTGTGCTGCTGGAGTGGCAGGAATTTGTTCACCTGAGTTCAAACTGGTTTTATGGAGGCCGTTAGCAGGTTCATGCAATCACACAGGACGACCCCTTCCAGTTTCGCGAAGGGGTTGTTTCCTTGAACCCGGTTCACACTACACGCCCAATATCGTCCTGATATAATCAGCCAATTCGGACGCGGCCTTTTGATGGGCGAGAGTACCAGGATGGTTGCGAGCTCCCACCGTCTCGGCTGTCGTGTTGGGCAGTTGAAACACGGAGACTCTCCGATCTCCCGTCTTCTGCTGATACCGATCCACGGCCCGATAAATCGCCGGCATCAGCGGAATGCCAATCATACCGTAGGCCCAGACAATATGAGCATGCTGGTTGCAGGCCCGCAATTTGACCAAAAACCGCTCTGCCGCAGCCACGAACTTTCCCAAGTCCTCTTCACAGTACGTCCCATCTTCATGGAGACGTTGCTTGTACGCTTCTCCAGTAACCGGATCGATCCATGCAGGATTGTGGAACGCGCCCGCGTCATTCGTCCCCAGATTGACAATCACGACATCCGGCTGCCACAACGTGAAGTCGTACGCGTCCAACGCGCCGAGAGCCTGATTGCGCGTTCCCGACAACAGACCGCATACTTTCTCGTAACCATCTGGGATATTCGCGTTGGGATTGTTGTCCCAACTCGTGAGTACCCCCCATCCGGATTGTGAAATCACACGATACTCCGCGTTCAATTCGTTGGCCGTCATTTCTGGGTAGCTGTGGACGGCGCTGAACCACATCGGGATCCAATCGCTCTCCGCCTTCGCGCCAACAGCCCCCTCTCCGGACGTGATGCTGTCGCCGATGAATTCAATCTTGAGCGGCCTCTCTTCGACCGGAAAAAACGCGCCGTCGCACTTCACGCCATGGATTTGCAGCAAACAGTCGGGATCGCCGCTCATTGCCTGCAGTTCTTTAACAATGCGGACATGCTTCACATTGTCTGGATTCATGCCGCGGAAGACGCAAAGCCACTGTCTTCCGGCCGTCAGCATTTGTCGGGACACCAACGCGCCGTTGTTCAACATGGCGATCCACGGCTCATACTGCCCATAGTCCGCCTCAACCTCGATCCAAAGCTCTGACCCATCGACATTCAGTTCGATCCCGCTCGCCGTCCAAAACAGCGTCAACGGCGTCAGCGATCCCGTCGTTCGTCCGAGTACCTTGACATGATCGAGATCGGCCAAGGAATACGTTTGCAACGCTCGTGAGATTGGCATTCTCCGTCCTCCACATCGTCAGCGATGAATGATTAGCTATAGGCCAGTTCTTTCTCACTAAGACCAAGCGTTTCGGCGGTTGAAGCGTGAATCTCTTCGAACAATTCCGGATTGTCCTTGAGCGACAAGCCATAAGAAGGGATCATCTCTTCGATTTTTGGTTTCCACCCCTTCATCTGTTGCGGGAAACACTTTTCCAATACTTCCAACATGACATGAACCGCCGTCGAAGCGCCGGGAGATGCGCCAAGCAACGCGGCGATCGATCCATCGGCCGCGCTAACGACCTCTGTGCCGAATTGGAGCGTGCCTTTGCCGCCGTCCTCGGTGTCCTTGATCACTTGCACCCGCTGACCCGCGACGACCATGTCCCAATCTTCACTCTTGGCCGTCGGAATAAACTCGCGCAATTCTTCGATGCGCTTTTCATTCGACAACATCACTTGTTGCACCAGATATTTGGTTAACGCCATTTCTTTGACGCCTGCCGCCAACATCGTGAAGACGTTGTTCGGTTTGACGGAACCGATTAAATCGAAATTGGAACCGGTCTTTAAGAACTTCGGAGAAAACCCGGCAAACGGCCCAAACAACAACGATTTTTTGTTGTCGATGTATCTGGTGTCCAGATGCGGAACAGACATCGGAGGAGCGCCAACCTTCGCCTTTCCGTATACCTTTGCATGGTGTTGCCCGATGACTTCCGGATTCTTGCATACCAAGAACAGTCCACTGACCGGGAACCCTCCAATATGCTTTGACTCCGGAATGCCGGTCTTTTGCAGTAACGGCAAGCTTCCGCCGCCAGCGCCGATGAACACGAATTTGGCCGCGTGGGATTCGGTAGTGCTGCCATCTATGTCGAGCACTTTCACTTCCCAAAGGCCATCGTCCGTACGCTTGATATTCTTGACACTATGCCTGTAGTTGACTTCGACACCTTGACGCTTCAGGTGATCAAAGAGGATACGTGTCAAGGCGCCAAAGTTGACATCCGTCCCTGAGTCGATCTTCGTCGCCGCGATCGGTTCGTCCGAAGTACGCCCCTCCATGATGAGCGGAATCCATTCCTTCAGTCTGTCAGGATCGTCGGAGAACTCCATTCCTTGAAACAGCGGACTGTTTGACAAGGCTTCAAACCGCTTCCTCAAGAAAGCCACGTCTTTTTCTCCCTGTACCAGACTCATGTGAGGTATGGGTCGAATAAAATCCTGCGGATTTCGGATGATGTCCGAGTTCACGAGATAAGACCAAAACTGTCTGGACAATTGGAACTGCTCATTGATTTTAATCGCCTTACTAATGTCTATGGATCCGTCCGGTCTCTCGGTCGTGTAGTTCAACTCACACAGCGCGGAGTGTCCCGTGCCCGCGTTGTTCCATTCGTTCGAGCTTTCCTCTCCCGCGCTTCCGAGTTTCTCAAACACTTTGATTTCCCATTCGGGTGCCAACTCTTTCAGTAACGTTCCGAGCGTCGCGCTCATGATGCCAGCACCAATTAAGATTACGTCCGTTGCTTTCTGTACGCTGCTCATCCCAATCCTTCCTTATCCGATGTATTTTCAAAAGAGTAGGCGCTCTCTTTCGTGCTGTATCAAGCAACCAAAGCAAAGCGCTATTTAGAAACATACTTTTCCACCATTATTATACCCCTTTTGATAGTCTATCAGGACTGGTAAAAAGGTGAGAAGTTCGCACATCCTATGAACATCAGACAGCGAAAAAACCAAGGACACGGTTCTAGGTCTTCCGCGTCCTTGGTCTGTACTTGCCCGATCTGGCTTGCACCCGTGATTCGATACGAATTCGTTAACCTTTCAGACCCTGAGTTGCGATCCCTTCAACGAGATATCGTTGGAAGAATATGAAAATGATGAGCACAGGAATGACCGATACAATCGACATGGCAAACAGGTCACCCCACTGCGAATTCCCCATGTTGTCCATAAACATGTTTAACCCAATCGGCACTGTGAACAAGTTTGGATTGTTGAGATAAATCGTCTGGCTGAAAAAGTCGTTCCAGGTCCAATAGAAGGCGAAGATGGCTATGGTAATCAGCGCAGGCCTGGTTAACGGGAGAATCACGGAGACAAAGAGCCGATATGTGCTGCATCCGTCGATAGCAGCAGCCTCGTCGAGATCTTTAGGAATACCCCGAACAAATTGCACCATCAGATAAATGAAAAACGGCGTTGTTCCTAAAAAACTCGGCAGCATCAACGGGACAAACGTGTTGATCAGGCTCAGTCTGTGAAAAATAATGTACTGCGGAATCAGCACGACCTGAGCCGGAAGCATCATGGTCGCCAACATGAACCCAAACAAAAACCGTCTTGCGGTGAATTCCAGTCTGCCAAACGCGAACCCTGTCAGCGCTGAGCTAAACAGCGATCCAATGACGACCACAACGGAAATCTCCAGAGAATGCAAGAACATGGGCCCGAAATTCGTGCCTGATTTGCCCGTGATCCCATCGATATAATGCGCAAAGGTCCATGTGGTTGGGAAGAGATTGCTCGTCGAGAAAATTTGGTCATCCGGCTTGAACGATGCGAAGAACATCCACAAAATCGGATAGATCATGAGGAACGAAACCACGATGAGAATCACGTGCCGCATCGCGAGTCGCAATCCCGCCTTGGAAGTAGAAGGCACCTCACACACCACCTTAGACGTCGTAATTCACCCAGAACCTGGATGTCAAGAAAATGAACCCCGAGCAAAGGGCGATGATGATCAGCAAGATGACAGCCAGTGCGGCGGCATAGCCCATATGGAAGTACTGAAATCCCTGTTGGTACAGGTATAGAACATAGAACAAAGTCGAGTTCATCGGTCCACCGTCAGTAATGACATAGACCTGCGTGAACACCATAAAGGATGAGATGGTCCCCATAAGAAGATTAAAGAAGATAATAGGTGAAAGCATCGGCAGGGTGATTCGAAAATACCTCTGAACGCCGGATGCGCCGTCGATGGTGGCGGCTTCATTGAGATAGCTCGGAATTTGTTTGAGACCAGCCAAAAAGATAACCATTTCGGATCCGAACTGCCAAGCGCTCAACAGCACCAAAACGATGATTGCGGTAACTGGATTGCCAAGCCAAACCGGACCGTGGATGCCAAACAGGCTCAGCACAGAATTGATGGGACCGTTTTGATCGAACAACGTCCTCCAGCCGATGGACGCGCCGACGCTCCCGCCGAGCAATGAAGGCAAGTAGATCAGCGCCCGATAGATCCCGATCCCGCGAATAGGCTTGTTCACCAAAGTGGCGACAAGCAATGCGGCCGCGAGTCGGATCGGAACGGAGACCACAACATAGATGAAAGTCACCCGAATGGACGTCCAGAAATTAGGGTCTTGCCACAACTGACGAAAGTTTTCCGCACCGATAAATTTGGGAGGAGTCAGCAGATCATAGTTCGTAAATGCGAGATATAGAGTGAACAGCATGGATCCCGCAGTTAGAAAGAGCATGCCCAACAGCCACGGCGTCATAAAGACATAAGCAGATTTGTTTTTCTTGCTCGCCAGCCTTGTGGCGGAACGAGCCACTGCGTTTGACTTTAACGCGTTACCCATGGATATTCCCATCGTAAAACCTCCTGAAGTACGGGGCCTCGGCGACCCCGTACCACGGTTGGGCCACAAGATTTATCCTTGGGCCAGAATCTGATTCGCCTGCTGAATGAACTGCTTTGCTGCCTGATCTGGCGTCAGTTTCTTGAACGTTACCTCTTGACCAATGTTCTCCAGGAGATTTCCCTCGATTTGACCCGCTGCCGGAGGGTCAAGCGGCACGACGCTGGAAACCTTCTCGACCTTATCCATGAAGTTGTCCTGCTGGGCGACCACGCCGCCGATCGCCTTTTCGTCAGCCGCGCGGTTTTTCAAATTCGCGGTTACGCCGCGATCATTCTGGAATATCTTTGACACCTGCGGATCGTTCTCAAGGAAATTGACTAACTTTTCAGCCGCATCGGGATACTTCGTCTTGGACGATATGGTCCAATACATAGCCGGATGCAGGATATTTGGCTTGCTCGGCTGGTTCCAATCCGGGAACATCATGCGCTCAATCGGTTTGCCCAGATATTGTTGATAGCTCGCGTCCTGCCCAATCGACGCATATGTGAATGCGACTTGTCCTTTGTCAAACGGGCTCGCGGTCGGATCAGTGTGATCCCAAGCGGCATTCGCCTGAGCCGGCTCGACCCCGCCCTTGTTTTGCAGGTTGAGCCAATACTGGAACCACGCTGCAAGGGTTTTCTCGGATATTGCAATGGACTTGCCATTGGCGGAAAAGAGTGATTCGCCGTGGGATCTCGCCCAATACGCGAGAGGCGCACCTTGCCAAATATCGTCGGTCGAACCGTACACATTGGGCAACTTCTTATGCACTTCAATCAGGATGTTGGCAAACTGATCCCACGTGTAACTCTTGTTAGGATTGAAGCTAATGCCCGCTTTCTTCAATATGGCTGGGTTTACGATCTCGCAAAAGGTGTTGATTGCCACAGGCACCGCATACAACTTGCCATTCACTTTGCCCATATCCACAACATCCGGACTCAGCCCCGACGTATTGATGGACGTCTTGGTCAAGTTCATGAGCGATCCATTCGACACGTACTGATTCAGATACGACGCGTCCATTTGCATGACGTCAGGAAGAGCACCGCCAGCCGCTTGCGTGGCCAGCTTGGTCCAGTATCCATTCCAAGGCTCATATTCCGAAGTCACATGGATATTGGGGTACTTTTTTTCGAACAGCGCGATGGCTTGCTCCGTCATCTTTGTGCGGATTGGTGTCGTCCACCAAGCAAACGTGATGTTCTCCTGCTGCACCGAAGCCGCTCCCGACGAAGACGAAGACGGAGATGAAGACGACGTGCTATTCGTTTGCGGACTGCTTGTAGCACACCCCGCCAGTGCAACAACCGCCGCTAAACTGACCCCCGCGGCCATTGAATACGCTTTCTTTCTGCCAATCATAAAGCTCCCTCCCGAATTAACGAATCCGTTAATCAGTCAACGTCTTGTATACTAGCATACTATTATATGAGTTTCAACATAAAATCTGTATAACAATGGCAGGTCACCGGGTCGATCACCAAAAATCATCGTGCAATATACGGATTCTTGTATTAATATTCACTGGGAAATTCACAAGAAGGCGAAGGTGTCATCACGGAGTGAATCACAAGGTGAATCAAGAAAATGATGTTCAATTAAAAGCGGACAGTATCAGTATTGTGGACAACACCATCCTCGGCATCTCGTCCACTGCCCCCGCGTATTCTTTGGCGGTATCGCTCGGCGTCATCATATCCATTGTAGGGTTCTCGTCTCCGGCCATGCTTGTGTTTTCTTTCATCCCCATGCTCGGCGTGGCGTGCGGTTTTTACTACTTGAACCGATACTACGGGCCGAGTGCCGGAGGCATCTACAAATGGGTGAGTGGCACGTTCAATCGATACATCGGCTACATGGTTGGCTGGTCAATCGTGGCCGCCAATCTCATTTTTTTGGTCACCGGTTCCGTCCCATCAGGCACGTATACGTTGGATTTGTTCAACCCGGCATGGGCGAACAACCAGCTCGCCGTATCGCTGGTGTCCGCGGTATGGTTCCTGCTGGTGGTCTTTTTAACAGTCAGGGGGATGCAAATTTCGGCGCGTTTCCAATCCATCCTGTTGTTGATTGAGTATGGTGCGCTGCTCGTATTTGCGGTCATCGGGATCTGCCGCGTGATCACGACGCATCCTCTCGGATCGCATTCATTTTCATTCCACTGGTTTACGTTCCACGGCAGCTTTTCCGCATTCGCAGGAGGGGCGACCATCGCCATCTTCTTTTACTGGGGATTCGATTCGATCACGAGCTTGGGTGAAGAGTCCAAAGATGCCCGCGTGAATCCAGGCATCGCAAGTATTGCAAGTACATTCGGACTCTTGCTGGTGTTCGCGATTATGTCCATTTCGTTGCAGATGTTGCTGCCTGAAAAAGAGATCGCCAACCATCAAGACGATATTCTGAACTACTTTGCCCTGCAAATCGTTCCGCGGCCTTGGAATGACATCATGATTCTGTGTGTCATTTCATCCACAGTCGCCGTTCTTGTGACAGCGTTGTTCCCAGCGGTTCGTGTCGCCTTCGACATGGCGCGCGACAGCGTGTTTCCGCGTATCTTCGCCCGCGTTCATCCGACCTGGCGTACGCCCCATTTTGGTACATTTATCTTCGGCGCACTCGGTCTGATTGGCATATTTCTGATCAACCTCGCGCCAAGCGTAAGCTCCTTCCTCCGTGCAGCCAGTACCAACATTGGTATCGTGGTCGCCTTCTATTACGGTGTAACAGCTTGGTCGGCCGCTTGGTTTATGAGGAAACATTTCCACAGTCCCACGGTCTTGATATTTGGCATTCTGTTGCCCTTCGCGAGTGGCGCTTTCCTGTTTTTGATGGGCGGAGAGGTGCTCGTTCAGAGCGGCTTCGGCAGTTGCTTACCCGCGCTCATCGCCTTTGTCGTCGGCATCCCGATTTTGATCTA
>NZ_BCQI01000008.1 GCF_001544355.1 Alicyclobacillus acidiphilus NBRC 100859 | reverse complement strand
TGACGAGACATGCTAGGCAAGTTCGGTTACGGTTGGGGAGAGGGAACCGGTGGCTGCCCGTGTTTGCTCGGCTGTATGAGTCATTTGGCTAAGAGGCAGACATTATGCACATGTGGATAACCCCACGAACCATTCGGGGATGTTTAACCGTGGACAATTTTGTTAACAGCCTTCTCCCATACAAAGTTGGCGGAGTTTCTCGACGTAATTTCGTCCTCGCCACGCGAAGAACAACGAATTTAGTTCATACGTCACGGATTCAGGAAGCAAGAGAGCAACCCAAAAACTTGACGTCACGTAAATGATTTACAATCCGTTTAAGTACTTACAGGGAAGGCTAAGGATGTATGCCACTCGTGTGTTCACAAACATTGGCCGATATGGTTCTGTCCGGTCCAGTCCACTGTGTGCAGAGAGAGGATAAGAAGCGAGGGCTTTGCCCTGAGACGAGCAGACACCTCGGAGGATGCGGAGGCCGAAGCGCAGGACACCCTGAGCTAGGCGCATTGCCTTGCGCGCCCGCATGGGCGTTGTCTATACGGTGAAGATCCGGAATGAAGAGGGTAGAAGTAGCCACTAGCTTAAGCCAAGGGTGCCCATCGCGGGGGCGGATCTGAAGGAAGGGTGTCAACATCGGGTGTAAAATCCCCAAATAACAGCGGATACGATTCCGCCAGAATAACGATTCAATTCCCGAAAATCACTGGTCTCGATTCGCCGCACTATGTTGAATATACGGCAGCGCAACCTCAAAAACGCCCATGACTTTTTCGGAACGCGGACTATGATGAAATGCCATACCCTGTTGCATTTTCGTAAGAAAGCGGTGCGCATCTTACGAACGATCGGAAGTAAGGCAGCTCATCCACGATGGTCCACTTGACTTGACTTGGGCAGTTCGTTAGAATTCAAGTGTTGAAGTGTACTGACAAAGAAGAAGCCTGCCGCTTCTCACCCGCTTGGTTGGTGCTGACGGGTTACCTAGACGTGACGGACTTGAGAAGGTTCAAGTACGTTCATTACTGGCTATCTAGGGGCGCAGGTCGTGGACCTGCGCTTTTATTGTTGCGGTGTCGGTAGACTTTTCGGAGGTGACATCAGATTAGCAAAGATGGATATCAGGTGAACGATGGGATTCGTGCGCGTGAAGTGCGTGTGGTTGATGCCGAGAACGAACAGCTTGGCATCATGCCGTTGCGCGATGCGTTGCGCTTGGCTGAAGAGCGCAATCTTGACCTCGTGAATGTGGCTCCTAACGCGAAGCCGCCCGTGTGTCGTATCATGGACTACGGCAAGTTCAAGTACGAGCAGAGCAAGAAGGAAAAAGAGTCGCGCAAGAACCAGAAGGTCGTCCTTTTGAAGGAAGTTCGCATGACGCCGAATATCGACGAACACGATTTAAACGTCAAATTGAAGAACGTCATCAAGTTCCTGAAAGAAGGTTCCAAGGTCAAGGTTTCGGTTCGGTTTCGCGGTCGCGAGATCACGCACCAGAACATCGGACAGGAGCTCTTGCTCAAGTTGGCCAAATCGGCGGAAGACCAAGCCATTGTGGAACGGATGCCCCGTTTGGAAGGGCGTCATATGGTCATGATTCTTTCTCCTAAGCAGCCAAGTGCCTAATCTCCACCTGGAGTTTCGAAGGTTCATAAATTTGGAAAGTGGAGGACACAACGACATGTCTAAGAACAAGATGAAGTCCCACAGTGGTTTGAAAAAGCGCGTTAAGCGGACAGCTTCCGGCAAACTGAAGCACGCTCACGCGTTCGCCTACCACAAGGCAGAGCACAAGTCCGCAAAACGCAAACGTCATCTGCGTGGCACGGGACTCGTGTCAGCCAGCGACTACAAGCGGATTAAGCAGCTCGTTGCCTATAAATAATCGACATGAAACAGGAGCGTATCCGCGGTTCGCGAAGAACCGGGTGACATCTGAGGAGGATATCAGCAATGGCACGTGTGAAGAGTGGTATGGTGACGCGTCGTCGTCATAAGAAAATATTGAAGATGGCTCGCGGCTATCGTGGTTCCAAGCATCGCTTGTTCCGTACGGCGAAGCAGCAGGTCATGAAGTCGCTGATGTACGCGTACCGGGATCGTCGAGTTCGCAAGCGCGACTTCCGTCGTCTGTGGATCCAACGTATCAACGCTGCGGCGAGATCGAACGGTTTGTCGTACAACAAGTTCATGTATGGACTGAAGCTCGCTGGCGTCGAAGTCAATCGCAAAATGCTCGCCGACTTGGCTGTCGCGGACGGCGCCGCATTTACGGAACTCGTCAACGTCGCTCGCGCGAAACTCAACGCCTGAGCCGACTTGTCGCGGGCATGCGCGCCAAGCCTGCGAGACGTTTCCCAGTCGGCTGGGGTGATTTCAGCTTCAGTTTCATCGTGCGGTATGTCAGGTGCCCGGTCAGTTCGCTGGCCGGGCGTCTTGGCCTGTCGCTGCTGTTTTGACGAAGGGACTTGGCAGGAACCTTCCGGTGCCGAGGAGGCGGAATTGGGTGTACATAGAATCCGCGCAGAATGATCGAGTTCGCGCATGGAGTCAGTTGAAGAGCAAGAAGGGAAGGGCGAAGTCTGGTCGTTTTTTAGTCGAGGGACGCCTGCTCGTACTTGAGTTGTTGCGCAGCGCGTACGAAATTGAAGCGGTTTTGTGGGATGTCAGTTCTGACGAGCCGTCTGACGACTTGCGGAGCCATCCGAAAGTGGCCAGTCGATTGGTCGAACTGTCGCCGGCGGCGTTTGCCCAGGTCGCCGATACGTCCACGCCGCAAGGTGTGATTGCTGTCGCCCGGATACCGCACCAGCAAACGGTGGCGATGACCGCGCCGGCGGTTCTTTTGGACGGGATGCAAGACCCGGGCAACGTCGGCACCCTGTTTCGCACCTGTGAGGCGTTTGGCATCCAGACCGTGTGCTGCGGCACCAATACGGTCGACATGTTTGCGCCAAAGGTGGTGCGATCGACGATGGGCGGCATGTTCCGCCTGTCGCTGCATGACCGAGATTCGACGGAATTCATCGAGGCGTGGCGGGCTGCGTTCCCGAGCGGCCAGGTTGTCGCGGCCGCGGCGCAGGCCGACGATTGGTGCTATACGACGGAGATGTCTCATGATACGCTAATCGTGATTGGCAGTGAGGCGAAGGGCATCCGGCCGGAAGTTTTACCTTTGGTGGACAAGCTCGTGTCAATCCCGATGCAGGGCCAGGCGGAGAGCCTGAATGCCGCCGTCGCCGGCAGCATTCTCGCGTACGAATGGTTTCGCCAGCAGCATCGTCGTTCCTGAAACCGCCCAGAGAGGGGAAGCTTTCGTTGATACATCCATCTGCTTATATGTGGTTGGCTCCGTTGATTGCGATGGTCGTCGCCCAGGGCCTGAAGCCACTATTTGTGATGGGGCGCTTGCGTACCTGGGACTGGAGACAAGTACGAACGTCGGGTGGAATGCCCAGTTCACATACAGCCGCGGTGGTCGCCCTCGCGGTGGAACTTTGGATGCGTTATGGCGGATCGGATCCGATTCTTGGCATCGGCTTTTTTCTGGCTGCGGTCGTGATGTATGATGCGGCCGGAGTGCGTTGGCAAACTGGTCAGCAGGCGGCGGTGCTGAACCGACTGCTGCGGGATCTGAAAGGGCAAGATGTCCACGCCGACGCGGCGGGTGCCGGCGAGATCGGGAGAACAGACGACGCAAACCGCGGAGCGAATGTGCAAGAGGAATCTCATCGGCCGACGTCCCCGAACGCCGCAGGCATTCGGCCGCTGAAAGTGGTCAAAATGCCGTGGTGGCTGATTGACTGGCCCATCTTGAACGAACACGTGGGTCACAAACCAACCGAGATTGTCGGCGGCGCCATCGTCGGCATTCTTGTCGCGCTGTTGGTGCATTGAATCGTATTCGCACTGAAATTCTCCCCGGCAATTCTCCCTGGCGAACGCGTTCGATGGACTACGATATGTCCCTCCCACATACATATGGGGCTGAATACGGTCAACAGGAGGGACGATCCGCCGTGGAGAAGCAGGATCCGTCGCAATGGCGAGTCTATCATCCGTACCACAGCCCGTTTGATCCTTGTCCAGCACGACCCAAACACTTCATCATTCCCCCTAACGAGACCGCGCCTTTCCAAACCAGCGCCCGCAAACAGTACTCGCCGCATGAAGCTTTGCGCAAAGGAACGCTGTGGCCGGACTATTACAGTCCGTATCCATCGAGTGTTCGGGACGGAGGTGCGGAATGAGCGATCGACCGAAAACGATGCCAAAAGCGTACTATCAATACCTTCAAGAACTGCAGGCCGTCGATTTTGTGTTGTGCGAGCTGACCCTGTACCTCGACACGCATCCGGACGATCAACAGGCGCTGGCCCAATTTGGACAATATCAGAAACGAAAGCACAATCTCATGGCGCAATTTGAATCGGCGTTCGGTCCTTTGCACGAATTCGGCGTGAGCCCGATCAGCGGCAATACGTGGACGTGGTCACAAACGCCATGGCCCTGGCAAGTGTAGCGGGCTTTCAGCCGCTGTGTCGATGGAATGGTGAAAGGCTGCCATTTGGATGCGGTCGTCTGGATGGTGAATCGAACCTCGGTGAGTGTATCCGAGGTTCGATTTTTTGTGGAGAACTGGACGCGCTGCGGCTTCCTCACGGGACACCCTGCATGAAGAACCGGTGTGTATGATAGAAAAACGTTGTCACTTATCGAGAAATATTTGCTAGACTACATTTCGTGATTCTTTTCATTTGTCATTCTTTGAAGAGGAAGGTAATCGATTTGTTTACTCAGTACCAGGATGTCGAAAGAGCCATCGACGAGGTCGTTGATAAGGAGTTTCTGAACGGAGTGTTTCTGACTACGCTAAGAAATGGCGAGTACACAATTCCGCAAATCCAATATTTTGCTGTTCAATATTCGTATTACAGTCGCCATTTTCCTCGCGTACTTGGGGCGGCAATCTCTGCGATGGCGCCCCTGGACACGTGGTGGGTACCGCTGGCGGATAACCTGTGGGACGAGGCTGGTCGCGGAATTGCGGGTAAATCACACGAACAGTTGTACAAGACATTTCTGCGCTTGGTCTATCCAGATGTCCAACTGGATGAGAAGGGAGTCCCAGTACAGCCCATATCGCCTGCGGTGCTGAACGCCATCGAATTTTTCGTGCATTTTTTCCGTGAAGCGACTCCTTTGGAGGCAATGGCCGCGGTAGGATTGGGTTCGGAAATGTTTGCCGGAGCCGTGATGGGTGCCATCGCAACTGGGCTCCGACATCCAAACTATAACCAACAGCCGCTCAACCTGCTGTTCTGGGACGTTCATGCCGATGAACACGAGCCCAGGCACTATCAATTGTGCAAAGACATTCTTGAGCAATTTACCAGTTCCGATGAGCTTGAGCTCATGTTCCATGTGGGAGAAAAGATTGCAAAGTCCGAGGCGATGATGTACACACAACTTCATCATGAAATGATGAAGTTGTCATAGCAAGAGTTCCTTTCGGCAGGGGGATCGAATACGTACAAACCTTCCATGCATATCCATCTCTGAAAGCATTCTGCCGCGGAGGTGGACCACTGCATGTGGATCTATGAAAAGAAACTGCAATACCCGGTTCGAGTGAGCAAATGTGACCCGCATCTGGCGAAAATGTTGATTGAACAATACGGAGGCGCTGACGGCGAATTGTCCGCGGCCCTGCGCTACCTGAACCAGCGGTACACCATACCTGACAAAGTGATCGGCTTGTTGACCGACATCGGGACGGAGGAGTTCGCGCATCTCGAGATGATCGCGACCATGGTCTACAAATTGACCAAGGATGCGACGCCGGAGCAGATGAAGGCGGCGGGTCTCGTCGATCACTATGTCAATCACGATAACGCCCTGTTCTACCACAATGCGGCAGGTACTCCGTGGACGGCGGCTTACATCCAAGCCAAGGGCGATCCCATCGCCGATTTGTACGAAGACATTGCCGCAGAGGAAAAGGCGCGCGCGACCTACCAATGGATCATCGACAACACCGACGATCCGGATATTGTCGACAGCCTCAAATTTCTGCGCGAACGAGAAATTGTCCATTCTTTGCGATTCCGGGAAGCTGTAGAAATTCTGAAGGAATACAACGCGACACAAAAAGTGTTTTAGGTTCAGCGGGCTCGGGGTTTCTTGTGTCGGCGTGATTTGACCTCATCTTGGACCGGGGCGGCTCCGAGCCATTCGGGGGCGTGCCCCCTCCTTCGCAACGCTGCCAAGTGTCGTGATCGTGGACCACCCATCTTTTGGACATACTTCATTTTGAAGCGTCTGAAGGAGAGGTCTATGATGGCGACATTTTCGGATGTGAAAGACGCGCATCGCCACTTGATGAACTTGACTCGGGACTTCTGGCTGCACCATAACCTCTTCACGTGGCAGTGGTGGCTTTTAATATGTCTTGAAATCATCCCATGGATCGTTTGGTGGCGGCTGGTTCACAAACGGCGGATCGTCGAAATTTTGCTGTATGGCTGCCTGGTCGCCGTGATCGCGTTAACGCTGGACATCATGGGCAGTTCCCTGCTTCTGTGGGATTATCCGCAAAGGAGCGTTTGGTTCGTCTTCCCACCGATGATCCCGGTCGATTACGGGATTGTTCCAGTCGTGGACATGCTGTTGTATCAGTATTTTCGATCCTGGAAGGCGTTTTTGATTGCCGTCTCGGTGTTTGCGCTGTCGGCGGCTTTCATCGCGGAGCCGCTGTTCCACCGGGGAGGGATGTACGTCCTCAACGGCTGGAGCTACGTCTACTCGTTCCCTTTGTATATCGCCAAATCGGTCGTGGCAAGATTGGCCATGGAAGGTTTGCGCCGCATTGAGCTTCGTTCTACGCGTTAGCGGCCGTTCCAACGCTGGTTTTTGTGCCCAAACAGAGAGAATAGCCAGATTTGCAAGAAGACAGTCACATTGTGGATGGCGATGTGGGCGCTTGTTGTGCTTAAATGTGGCCGAGGCCTGTTGTTGATAAGCCCAGGGGGTGCCTTGGCGGCGGCGATTGGCCGCATTCCCCGGACTTTTCAGAGGCCGATCTGATGTACTTTGTGGCACGCCGCGCAGCGGTCTGCCTGGAAGAATGGAGGTAGCATATGAAACCTTGTCTACACCCTTCGATCGTGGACGAACATCGGTTTGAGCCATTTCTCGAGCTGGCAGCGCGCCATGGGTATGAATGGGTGGATATGCCTCTCCAGTGGATCGAGGATGCAAGAGCACAACACGGCGATGCGTACGTCGAAGAGCAGTTTTTGTCGCGAGGCATAGCATTGGCAAGTTTCGGACTTCCAGTCGACGTGTACGGCGACGAATCGGAATTTGTCCGGGATCTGGCGATGCTGCCGGAACGGGCTGAATTGGCTCTTCGTCTTGGCGCGACGCGATGCACCACGTTCTTGTGGCCGTCGATCGACGAGCGGCCAGTTCCTTATACGAGCCGATTGGCGCGACGCTTGCGCCAATGCGCCGTGGCCATGATGCCGTACGGAATTCGATTTGGCCTCGAATTTGTCGGACCACACCACTTAAGGAACAAGGCGTATCCGTTTGTGCAGGACATGCAGGATTTGTTTGCGTTCATCGAAGCGGTTGGCGCCCCCAACGTGGGTATGCTGCTCGACAGCCTGCATTGGTACACGGCTGGCGTCTCGGAGGACGATGTGGCGAAACTATCCGGACAACAAATTGTTCACGTCCACATCAACGATACGGACGGCGAACCAAGCGACGCGCACGATGGCCGCCGACTGCTGCCGGGACACGGGCGGATCGATCTTGCGGCATTCGTCCGGGCGACGTACCGCGCCGGCTATCGGGGACCCGTCTCCGTCGAGGTTCTGCATCAGGAACCTCTGTCCGGAACGGAAGACGATCGGGCCAAAGATGCGAAAGAACATATTACGAAGCTCATTGAAGAAGCGAGAGGTGCATATCAACATGACTGAGATTGGCGTACAGCTGTATACGCTTCGGGATCTGCTTGCCAAAGATTTTGTGGGGACGCTTCGCAAGGTGTCCGAAATCGGTTATCGGGCTGTCGAACTCCACCATTACGGCGGACTGGAGCCGACGGAATTGCGCAAGGTGCTCGACGATCTGAACCTGCGCCCTGTATCGAGCCACGTGGCGTTGAACAGATTCGAGTCCGAACTGGACCAGGTGATCGACGAGGCGAAGGCGATTGGACTCGAATATCTCGTCTGCCCATTTTTGCCGCAGGAGCGCAGACAGTCCAAAGCGGATTACGAGGCGTTGGCCGGGATTCTGGCGAAAGCCGCGCAAGCTTGCAAAGCCGCCGGCATCAAGCTTGGCTATCATAATCACGACTTTGAATTCGAGACGTTCGATGGTACGACCGCGTTGGACCTGTTGTTGACCGCGCTGGAAAGCGAAGGCGTTCAGATGGAGTTGGACGTGTACTGGGCACACAAGGCCGGGTACCAACCGACCGAATTTCTTCGCCGTTACGCTGGCCGCGCCGATCTGCTGCACGCCAAGGACATGTCGAAAGAAACGGGCGCATTCGAAACTGTCGGCAAAGGCGTACTCGATTGGAATTCGCTGTTCGAAGCTGCAAGTGCGGCAGGTGTGAAGTACTACATCGTCGAACAGGATGTTTGTCCGGGTGATCCGCTCGAATCCATTGCGGCTTCGTTGGCGTTCTTGCAAGAGCACCTGAAAGCGTAACCATTCGGACATCAACATCAGTGGAATCGGAGGCGATGTCGTGAAACTTGGTATTTTTACGGTACTGTTCGGTGACAAGTCGTTTGAAGAGATGCTGGATCATGTCGCCGCTGCCGGCCTCGATGCGGTGGAGATTGGCACTGGCGGATTTCCGGGATCTGCCCATTGTGATCGAAAGGCGCTGTTGCAAAGCGCGCAAAAGCGTGAGGCGTTTTTGGAAGCCATCCATTCGCGCGGACTTGAGATCAGCGCGTTGAGCTGCCACAACAACCCGTTGCACCCAAACAAGGAGATTGCGGCACAAGCGCATGAGACGCTGCAGGAGACGATTGAACTGGCGGCCTTGCTCGGCGTTCAGACCGTTGTGACGTTCTCTGGATGCCCAGGTGAATCGGAGCATTCCCTGTACCCCGTGTGGGTCACCTCGCCATGGCCAGACGATCACCTCAAAGTGCTCGAATGGCAGTGGAATGAGAAAGTGATTCCGTATTGGTCCGAGCAGAACAAGGTGTTGGCTCAACACGGCGTACGCGTCGCGATTGAAGCCCATCCGAATTTCGTGGTATACAATGGCGAGACGATGCTGAAGCTGCGCGAGGCTTGCGGCGAAAACATCGGCATCAACTTCGACCCAAGCCACATGTTTTGGCAGGGGATTGATCCAGTGGAAGCCATCCACGCCTTGGCTGACGCGGGGGCTATCTTCCACGTCCACGCGAAGGACACCGGGTTTAACAAGCACAATCGTGCGGTCAACGGCGTTCTCGATACGAAGCCTTATCAACAGGAGCGCAACCGCGCGTGGATTTTCCGCACGGTCGGCTATGGACACGACTCAGAGACGTGGTCCGATATCATCAGCGCCCTTCAGTTGGCTGGCTATCAAGGCACGGTGTCGATTGAACACGAAGACAGCCTGATGTCGGTCGAAGAAGGCTTCCAAAAGGCGGCTGCGTTCTTAAAGCCGCTGATCATTCGCGAAAAACTTCAGAACATGTGGTGGGCTTAAGGAGGAAACAGCGTTGGCTGACAAACTGCGAGTTGGCATCGTGGGCGCGGGCGGTATCGCCCAACACGCGCACATTCCGAATTACTTAAAAGTGAGTGACAGGGTCGAGATCGTGTCCATTTGCGACGTTGTCCTCGACATGGCGAAGAAAACGGCTGAAAAATTTGACATTCCCAATGTGTTTTCGTCTGTCGACGAAATGCTGGCCGGCCCAGAACTGGACGCCGTCAGCATTTGTACGCCAAACAAATTTCACAAGGACGCGAGTATCGCCGCCCTGCGGGCCGGATGTCACGTGCTGTGCGAGAAACCGCCAGCCATGTCGGTGGCGGAGGCCGAAGAGATGGCGAACGCGGCGAAAGAAGCTGGCAAGTATTTGACGTTTGGGTTCCACTATCGCCACTCCAAAGAAGTCGACACGTTGAAGCGTTTCGTCGAAGCGGGCGAGTTGGGTGACATCTACGCCGCTACGGCGATTGCGATGAGACGCCGCGGCATTCCAGGATGGGGCGTTTTCACAAACAAGGCCCTGCAAGGCGGCGGCCCGCTCATCGATATTGGCTGCCACATGCTCGATACCGCGCTGTATCTCATGGGTTACCCGGAACCGACGATGGTGCTTGGTGCTACATACCAAGAGTTGGGAACGCGTAAGGGCGTCGGCCTGCTCGGCGATTGGGATTATCAGAATTTCTCCGTCGAAGACATGGCGCGCGGTTTCGTGAAGTTCGCGAACGGTGCGACCTTGGTGATTGAGTCTGCGTTCGCTGCCAATGTGCAGTTGAACGATGAGATGAATGTCAAACTGATGGGCAAGGAAGGCGGCGCAAATGTCTTCCCGTTGACCATCTACCAAGAGCGGCACGGCGCGCTCGTCGACGTCTCGCCGGTGTATTTGCCGGACGTTTCCGCGTATGAGCGCGAGATCAAGCGGTTTGTCGACGCGTGCCTGGGTGGGGAACCGCCGATTTCGACGCCGGAACAAGGCGTGAAACTGCAGCGCATCATCAATGGTCTCTATCAGTCGGCAGAGACCGGGGAGACTGTCAAGCTGTAAGTCATCACATCGCGGACACAGCGAACATGGGGCGGGACCGGACGAGGTTCCCCCCGTTTGCTGTACGCGCGTATTCAAGGAGGCGTGTTTGGTGAGCAAACCGAAACTCGGTATCGGCATGATAGGCTATCAGTTCATGGGAAAGGCCCACAGCCACGCGTTTCGCGACCTCGATTTCTTCTTCCCGGGCGGCGCTTCTCCGGTACTGAAGGCCATCGCGGGCAGGGCGGAAGCGGCTGTTCGCGACGCGGCGAACCAGTATGGTTTCGAGTCGTATGAGACGGATTGGCGGAAACTGCTGGAGCGTGACGATATCGACGTGATCGACATCGTGACGCCGAATTACCTGCACGCGGAAATGGCGATCGCCGCCGCAGAGGCAGGGAAACACGTGATTTGCGAGAAGCCGATGGCGATGACCGTCGAAGAGGCGATTCGCATGCGCGACGCGGTCAAGAAAAACGGCGTGACAGGCCTCTTGTGCCACAATTACCGCTTTGCGCCTGCGGTGCAATACGCGAAGCAATTGATTGCTTCAGGGCGGCTGGGGCGCATTTATCATATTCGCGCCCAATATTTGCAGGATTGGATCATGGACCCCAATTTCCCGCTCGTGTGGCGTTTGCGCAAAGAGGTCACTGGCTCAGGCGCGCTCGGCGATATCGGGGCTCATATTCTCGATCTCGCCCGGTTCCTCGTCGGCGAGATCACCGAGTTGACCGCGACCATGGAGACGTTCATCAAGACGAGACCGCTCGGTGAGATGAGCGGTGGACTGGAAGCGAGAGTTGACGGATCGCAGACGGGCACAGTCGACGTCGACGACGCCACCGCGATTTTGGCCCACTTCGACAACGGTGCGCTTGGCGTGTTTGAAGCCACGCGATTCGCCGGCGGCAACCGCAACGGCAATCGTTTCGAGATCAACGGCGAACGCGGATCCATTCGCTGGGACCTGGAGAACATGAATCTGCTGCACGTTTACTTGGAAGACGATGAAGCGGGGCTGCAGGGATTCCGCACCATCAACTGTACCGAGACGGTGCACCCGTTTGCGGATCGGTACTGGCCGGCGGGACACATTATCGGTTATGAGCACACGTTCATGAATCTGTTCGCGTCGTATTTCGAGAGTATCGTGGAAGGCAAGCCGTTCCAACCGGATTTTGACGAAGGCGTGCGCAACGAGCGCGTCTTGGAAGCCGTGGAGACGTCGGCTCAGAAGCGGGAATGGGTCGCGATTCCACAGGAGTGACGTTTTTTGACCCGTGTGGACTCGCGTGGCTTGGGGGCGACCCGCACTGCGGACGAGCTGGCTCTAGATCTTCGGTGTCGGAACTGCTATACTTTTTTCAGTTGAATATGAACCTTCGGGGCAGGGTGAAATTCCCGACCGGCGGTGACGATCACGACTGATCGAAGCCCGCGACTCGACGTCATTGAAGATGACATCGATTGACTTGGTGATGATTCCAAGGCCGACGGTATAGTCCGGATGGGAGAAGGTAACGAATGGGAATAGCTGACAGACACGTCGGCTATGCCTTCATTTGTGTACGTGCCCCGAGTATGTTTACTCGGGGCTTTTTACGTGCGCAAACCTTCGGGAGGTTCAATTCAAACTCCTCATTGTGCATGGAGGTTTTTGAATTGGGAGAGAGTCAAAAGGTGAAAACTGGGTGGTCGTTGTGGCTGATCGCGATTGGGGCAGGAATGTGGGGACTGGACGCAGTATTCATTTTGGCGCTTCAGAAATCATTCACATCTACCGAAATTGTTTTGTTGGAACACATCCTGTTGGCGTTTTTCGCGATTCCTGTCCTGATCTGGAAACGACACGAAGTTCGTAAGCTCAACATTCTCGACTGGGGAGCAGTGTTGTTTGTCGCGTGGGGCGGCTCTGCCATTGCGTCCATTCTATTCGACAACGGCTTGCAGGTGGGGCTCACCGCGAACAATGTCAACGTTGTGCTGATCCTTCAGAAACTGCAGCCGCTCTTTGCGGTATTGTTGGCGACGCTGGTCTTAGGCGAGCGGCTTCGCCGCGGATATTGGCTGCTGTTTGCCGTCGCGATGTTTGGGGCCTATCTGCTCACGTTTGGCTTCCAAATTCCGCAGACGGCAGCGAAGGGGGCGCTTTCGAGCGGTCTCTACGCCATTGGCGCGGCGGTTCTGTGGGGCGGATCGACCGTGATGGGTAAACGCATCGTCAACAAGGTTTCGTTTCCAACCATGACCGCATTGCGATTCGCAGTGGCCTTGCCCTTTTTGCTCGGAATAGTCTCGTTTCAACATCCACACATCGGTGCTATGGCCGTATCCCTGACCAAGCTGCACGTGCTTGGCAACCTGTTGTACCAGACCATCGTGCCGAGTTTGCTGAGCCTCCTCCTATACTACCGAGGATTGAATGGCGTTCGGGCATCGTACGCGACGTTGGCGGAACTCGCATTTCCCGCGACGGGCATCTTCGTGGACTGGTTGTTCCTCGGCCAGACTGTACACTTGGCGCAGTGGATAGGCTTCGCGATTGTCTGGCTGGCCGTGCTGCGGCTCTCCCAGGACCCGAACCGGGCGACCACTCGAGATGGGGCCAGCAGCCCGTCTGCAGCGTGATCGATTGACCATACAGAGGTGGATGCGCAAACAAGCTGCCGCAGAGCAATGGATGCTCGCGGCAGCTTGTTTGTCTAGACGAGGTTGTCCGAAACGCCTTAATAGAGTCGATCCGTCAGTTGTTTGCCCTTGGCAGCCCATCGCAGCGACGCGTGCGCAATGTGCTGCCACGAGAAAAAGTGCAGGTCGTGAAGTCCAATCGGATCGTGTCGGTTCACCAAGCCGACAAGGCTGATGAACATCGCCAACGACAACGTCAATGCCGCCCAAATTGGGCGGTAAGGGGGCCGTGGGATGGATTGGGTCTTCAATTCGCGACCGCGGATGGGAAATGGGATGACTTTCGTCCGAGTTGTCCATCGAATGGCGGACGTATGTAGGCGTTCCGTGTGTTGCGACGATTCATGCGGCGATTCAATCGATGCGAGAAACGACCGATACTCCATCACGTCCTGCTGACATTCGAGGCACTGTCGGAGATGATGTTCAAACCGCTTCTTCAACAATTCGTCGTGCAATTCGCCCAAGGCGTAGTCGATTGACACATTGCAGATGGATTGGTTGTCCAACGAATTCCCGCCTTCGAAACGGCGTTGCGATGTCGCCGTAAAGATGAGCCTGATTCCAGTAAAGCACGAATCCCACTGCAAGAAAAGTCTTGTTTCTGAAATATTTATTGCGATTTGAATTATCGTGATGGTGACCCGTCGATGGGTGTATCGTGTACGCACTGTCGCGATCGGGTGGGGCGGAGGAATCGGGGGAGTCGGGGGAGTCGGGGGAGTCGGGAGAGTCGGGAGAGTCGGGAGAGTCGGGAGAGTCGGGAGAGTCGGGAGAGTCGGGAGAGTCGGGGGAGTCGGGAGTCGGGAGAGTCGGGGGAGTCGGGGGAGTCGGGGGAGTCGGGGGAGTCGGGGGAGTCGGGGGAGTCGGGAGCGAATAAGCGGCCGCTGGCCGCTTAAGTGTGTCGAATCCGCAGATTGGCGACGAATAAGAGGTCCACAGCCGCTTAATCGGCTGTGGACGACCCATTTTGGAGGCAGCGGGGCAAATAAGCGTCCTGGGGCCGCTTATTTTAGTTCGATCCGGGCAACTCGCCGAAATAAGCGGCTGAGGACCGCCTATTTGCCGATCCTCCGTTCCCTGTCTTCCGTTCTCGATCCTCCGTTCCCTGTCCTCCGTCCCCTGTCCTCCGTCCCCTGTCCTCCGTCCCCTGTCCTCCGTTCCCTGTCCTCCGTCCCGCTCCCCTGCCGCCAGCCCGTGTCTACCTTCGCCTACCTTCGCGATCGCGCGCGATCGCGCCTGCTCCCGCTCGCCTGCCTTCGCCACGGTCCGGCCCCGCCTCCACCCATCCGCATAAACGCCCCCATCAGAACGTGTTTTCGCTTTTTGCCGAGAAAGTGTAGAGTGATAAAAGGACAATTGCGGAGGAGGTGTCGTCATTTGCAGAGAGTATTCTCGACCAAAGTGTTGCGGTCGGATTTGGAAGAGAGACTGGCTGAGCTAGGCGTGTATACGCGCTGGCGAGAAGAGGGGCCAATGCCGCGTGAGTTTTTGCTGGAAGAGATGGCGAAGGCCGACGCCTTGATTACGGGCGGGCTTCGGATCGACGAGACGCTGCTTTCCCAGGCGAAGGCGTTGCGGGTCGTGAGCACCACGTCCGTCGGTTACGATCACTTCGACATCGCAGCGATGAGGCGGCATGGCGTGGTGGGAACGCACACGCCTGGCGTGTTGGACGATACGGTCGCGGATTTGGCGATGGCGTTGGTGTTGGCGACGGCGCGGCGGATCGTCGAACTGGATGGTTGGGTTCGTCAAGGCAGGTGGACGAAGGGATTCGACGAATCGTTGTTTGGCGTCGATGTGCACCACCGAACCATGGGGATTCTTGGCATGGGGCGCATCGGCGAGGCCGTGGCGCGACGAGCGCACTATGGCTTTGGCATGAATGTGTTGTATCACAGCAGATCTCGTCATCCACATGCGGAGGCCTCGGTCCATGCGGTGTACGCTTCGTTCGACGAGTTGTTGCGGCAATCGGATTTCGTCGTTTTGTTAACGCCTTTGACACCTGCTACGATAGGGCTGATGAACCGCGACGCGTTTGCGAAGATGAAACCGTCCGCGATCTTTATCAACGTGTCGCGCGGCAAGACGGTCGTCGAAGAGGATTTGTTTCAGGCCTTGCAGTCTGGACAAATTAGGGCGGCTGGTCTGGACGTGTTTGTCACCGAGCCAACGCCGACGGACAATCCTTTGCTCAGCCTGCCGAACGTCGTGGCGTCGCCGCATATCGGTTCAGCGACACAGGCGACGCGGGATGATATGGACAGGTTGGCGGTCGACAACCTGATTGCTGTATTGGAGGGGCGCTTCGAAGACGCCCGCATCGTACCCGAGTTGCAGGATCTTGTGAAGGAGTTGTGAGATTCGTGTTGCCAGTGAAGTTTCGACCCGTACCGATGCCTCGCATTTGGGGCGGCCACGCCTTGAAATCGACGTTTGGCGTGGAGACCGACGAACCTATTGGAGAATACTGGGTGCTTTCTGGACATCCGAACGGGATGAGCGTCGTCGCTGACGGACCGCTGGCGGGAAAGACGCTGGCCGAGTTGACAGAGCTGTATCCCGACGCGTATCTCGGGAATTCTCCACAGAATCGCTTTCCGCTACTGATCAAATATCTGGAGGCTGAGTCCGATTTGTCGGTCCAGATTCATCCAGATGACGCGTACGCCAATCAGCACGAAGGGGATTTTGGGAAGACCGAGGCGTGGTACATACTCGACAGCAAGCCCGACGGCCGCGTGAACTATGGACACACTTTTCCAAATCGCGAGGCGTACGAGTCCGCCGTCCGCGAGGGCAAGGTGAAGGATTATCTCAGTTACCGTTCGATCGCGCCAGGGGATCTCGTATTTGTTCCGGCGCGGACGCTCCACGCCCTGTTGGCGGGAACGAAGGTGCTGGAAATTCAACAGACTTCCGACGTTACGTATCGTGTGTACGATTGGGATCGCGTCGACGCCGACGGCAAACCCCGAACGCTGCACGTGGAGAAGGCGGCGGAGGTGCTCCAGTACGGCGGATCGACACCGGAGATGCCACGGGTAACGCTGGTGGACGAGGAAGGTGTCCAGGTTGTGCGTCTGGCGCAGTGTCCGTATTTCACAATCGACGAAGTGCGACTGAGCGCCACGGAATTGAACTTGGCGCTCGGGGTGAAGGGCAACCCAGACGCGCTGATCGCTGTGGAAGGGCAGGGAACACTGTCCTTTGTTTCACCAGATGGCCTGGGTGAGCTCGCTCTTCGTCCCGGGGATACGGTCCTCATCCCGTCGAATATCGAGTCATATCGCGTATCCCCGCACGGTTCCATGACGCTGATTCGGACATTTTATGGCTCCTGATTGCCTCGCTCGTCTCCGTAGCGAGCACGTTCATAGGCTTCGGTCAGCCTGACGTCGTCGAGGTCCCCTGTATGCTCTGCCGTTTGGGGGACTCGATGCAAAAATTCGCGAGGTGATTCGGATCTGCCGATGGTGGCTCCGTTGCGGTGCCAATGCAGCAGGCGCTTTTGGTACGCTTGGCGGACTGGATCGTCCGTGTGCATCAGACGAAACGGCGCGATGCGCGCGTCTCGCGTCACGCGAACGCCGCCGACGCCGTCCGCCGCAGTGGAATCAGCCTGAGATGCCGGCGTTTGTTTGCGGAGAATGACCACGAGTAGAATCGCGAACAGCGCGCAGGCGATGGCGAGCGGAATCGCCCACGTGAACATGTGAGACGCGGAGTGGGGTTGTGCATTGAGCCACTGCGACGGCTTCAAATTGCCCTTTCCGAGTTGCTGCACCTGTTGTGAACGCGGATGCCGCTTGAGGTGGCTCAGGGCTTGAACGAGCCAAGGGCTGATGAAAAGCAGTACCGCGAGAATCAACAGGGATCGCACGAAGTTCTTGAGCAGCGGACCCAGTGTCCGAAACCATTCCCCTAAGGCGAGAAGGCCGGACAGGCCGTAACGCAAGGCGTGGTTTGACAGGTGAGTGGCCCGGGCCTGCGCGTAGCGCGTGAACCACGTCTGCGCAAGCATCGCGCCGAAGGAACAGACGAGTACATAGAGGACGCTGCCGTCGTTGCGGCCCTTTGGCTCGGAATCGGTGACGAGGACATACAGCACGATGCCTGCGACGGAGATGATGGTGAGATAGCGCAAGTTGACGACACAGGCGTCCGTGACGTCGCCGCGGAACGAGTACGGCAGGGCCAAGGCGCTTGCGATAAGCACGCCGAAGGCGGTCGTCACCATCAGGGTCGGCCACGGGTCCAAGGCCAGCCCCGCGCCGAGATCGATCACGAGTCCCGACAGGACACCTCCCAGGAACGCCGCGCGCCACGTCGTTCGTCCGAGCAAGAGCGCCGTGACGATGCCGGCGGCGATCGTCGACAGGCATGTCAAAACCACGTGCATGGACCACTGTGCATAGTTCCAGCCAAATGCCGTGGCGACAAAACTTCCTGCCAGGCCGTCAATGAGGCCGACCAAGCCCTGCATCCGGGCGGGGACATTGGTCCACGGCAGGTCGGTGCCCTTCGATGTATCCACGACGCGCTCTTCTCTGTCACTCATTCGCCGCACCTCCAACTCGAATGGCTTCCACGCTCGTACCGCGTTTGCGCAGCATTTGGAGCCGACCCGATTGCTCCTCGGTTTCGTACTGGCTGAACAGGAACACGAGCGGCATGCGCGCCTTCGCGGGATGGAGGAGCGCGTCGAGAACCGAGTCCAGCGGCGACGTCGCGATCGCGTGCGCATGGCCGAGCAGCGACGCGATCCGCGAAGCGGTAAGCTGGCTGAACACGATGCGCTGTTTGCCGCCGCACGCCGCGTTCGTCGCGAACCACACTTGGGTTCCTCGTTTCTCCAGTTCGATGGCTGCGCCAAGCACTTTCTCGCAGAGGCCATCGAATGCGGGCGATCCGGTCTTCATCCAATACGGATCGGTGAATTGCGCGTTGAGAATCAGCAAAGCGCGCGGCTCCGTGGACGAGAAGAACTGTTTGGAGACGATTTGTCCCAGGCGTGCGCTGGCCCGCCAGTGAATGTGCCGAGCCGGATCGCCAAATTGATAGGGCCGCACGCCCTTGAGCAGCGTTTCGTCCGGAAAGACAACGTGCTCCATCGGCATGTCGCCCTGCATGGAAACAGGCAGCCGATAGCGGGTGAACTGCGCTGGTCGCGGCCGGACGGCGACGGTGGACGAAGCTTGTCCGCTCAAGTACAACCTGTTGATGCCGAATCCCTCGTGCAGCCGGATCGACACGTCCCGCACGGCTGTTGGTCCGCGCCGGAACCCGTACAACGTAAATTCGACGCGGACACGTCGGCGCATCAGCACGTAGGTGGCGAACGCTCGCCTGCTGCGCTCTTCTTGCGGATGAAACGACAGTTCCTTCGGCAGATCGATTTCGATCTCGGCAAACGGGATTGGGAAATGCGACCGATTGATAAGTGTCACCGTGAATGGCACACCTTCCCCGATATCGCATTCGTGTCTCGGGAACTCAATCACGCAATCCACTTTGCCGTCTACCCCGCTCTTCCACGCGGTTGGCCAAATCCACAGCACGGCCACAAATCCGATCGCGACCCACAGGATGTCCAGCATGTGTCAACCCTCTTCCCGCTCGTGCGGAACCGGAACAGCTTCAAGCAGCTCGTTGACGATGCGCGCACCCGCCTCCGCGTCCATCCAGTCGACGTTCAACTGGAGCCGGTGCGTCATCACAGGCGCAAACCCGCGTTTGACGTCGTCGGGCGTCACGAAGTCGCGGCCCGCGATGTAAGCAAGCGCTTGCGCGTACTGCGTGAGAAGAACGACGGATCGGGGACTGGCGCCAAGCGCCACTTGATCGTGCGATCTCGTGGCGCGGCAGAGATCGACGAGATAGCGCAGGACATCGTCGCTCACGTGCGTCGCGCGAACTTCCGCCTGCGCCGCGAGGACGTCGCTGCCGGTGAGAACAGGCTGGACTGGGGCATCGTCGCGGAAGACGACGCGGCGAACCATGTCCATTTCCTCGTCAATGGAAACGTAGCCCAACTTGAGTTGGACGAGGAACCGATCCAACTGTGCCTCGGGGAGCGGAAAGACACCTTGCGATTCGATGGGGTTGGCGGTGGCAATCACGAAGAATGGCAGGGGCAGCGGCGACGTGGTGCCGTCCGCCGAGACTTGGCCTTCGGCCATGGCCTCGAGGAGCGCGGCTTGCGTGCGCGGCGTCGCGCGGTTGATCTCGTCCATCAACAAGACGTTGGTGAAAATCGGCCCAGGGTGAAAGCGGAATTCTCCCTCCTGCGGGTGAAAAATGGTGGTGCCGACGACGTCGGACGGCAATAAGTCCGGTGTGCCTTGAATCCGTCGATAATCGAGTCCGAGGACGCGGCCGAACGAGGAAGCCAAACGAGTCTTGCCAGTCCCCGGGACGTCTTCCAACAGGACGTGCCCTCTCGCCAAGCAGGCGGCGACGAGCAGCTCGATCGTGTCTCTTTGCCCTACCACTTTTTCAGCGAGCGCATCAATAACGGCTGGCATCGCTGACTGAAGGGATTTTGTCTCCATTCCCTCGTTCACTTCTTTCTCCGCAA
Organism: Alicyclobacillus acidiphilus NBRC 100859; assembly: GCF_001544355.1. Taxonomy (GTDB): domain Bacteria; phylum Bacillota; class Bacilli; order Alicyclobacillales; family Alicyclobacillaceae; genus Alicyclobacillus; species Alicyclobacillus acidiphilus. The sequence continues at coordinate 81,646 of NZ_BCQI01000008.1, read as the reverse complement.
GATTGTCAATTGCCATTGTACCACCAAAATCTTACTGAAAGAACCAACCGTGACTGAACAAAGACGAACCGATGGCCGCGTAGGCGCAAAATGACCCGCCGACGATATAGACGAACGGGGCAAATTGTTCGGGCCTGCCGCTGGTGGCGGGATCGTATTCTTGTCCGCAGCGGTTCTCGCGCGTACCCGCGCGGGTACAGGCAGGGATGTAGACGGGCCAGAGGACGCAGAAGAACCTTAGGACGCTCATCAACGGATGCTTTGGTATGTACGCGCACAGTCCCAAGAGCAGGATGCACGCGGTCCAACAGGCTGTTTCGAGACTGAAGACAATCGGCTGCTGCTGCTCGGAGTCAAGCCGCCATGCGCGATCGCGGTGGGACGATCGGCCGATTTGCCAAAGGGCGAGGACCACCATGCCGAGGATGAAGATCGTGTTCAGCGACAAAGCGCCATGGGCGATGGTATGGACGAGATTGACGAAGGGTGGGCGCCAGGAGCGATTCCAACTGCCTTCGGCGGCAATCAACGCGAGCGGCGTGTGAAAGTGATTGAACAAATACCATTCGTAGGCCGCCGGCGGCAAGGCTGCACAAACGAGAAAGCAAAGGGCCCGCATGGGCATGCGGAGCCGGATGAAGCGGATGGCGAAGACGGCGGAGAACACGCCGAGATCGTGAACCCCGGCGGCGACGAGGGCGCCGACGCAGCTGAGCGCGAAGCAGCGCGATGAATCGGGACGGCGGAGGCCGAAACAGATCAGCAGAACGCCGAGCAGCGTCAACGTCTCCGTGTAGAGGGCGCTGAAAAAGATGGAGCATGGATTGACGGCGAACAGCATGATGGAGGCGAAGGCGAGATCGCTTCGTTCGCCGCTGATGAGCACGTACATCAGCCACAGACAAAGCGCGAACAGCGCGTTGATGAGGACGACGGTCGCGCTTGCGCCGAGCACGTGAATGAGCAGCGGGAGTTCCGGAAAGAACGCCGCGGCTTTGTACGGCGGCGAGAAAGGGACGGTATTGCCGGTCGCCATGAAAGGAAGTTGGGCGGACAGCGGAAACACGTATCCGTACTTCGCGATATTGACGAACCACTGGGCGTCCCACTGAATCAGCGAATCCGCGATGGAGCGCGTCAGCGTCAACCGGCTGACGGAATTGCGCAAGGGCGAGCAGATTCCGACCAGCAAGACGGCCCAATGCAAGGTGAATGCGATACCAACCTGTTTGATGCGTTCCAAAACCGAATCATTCCCCGTATTTTGCGTGTGAATTCCGAGTGTGGTATACATAGTGATCGGAATTGGGTTTTGTTATCCCATATTTCCGTTTTGCGAGAATTCATCATTTTGTCCATGCAATCTTCCCGAAAAAGGAGTATTGTATCTGTTGGTACGCCCAGGGATACGGAAGAGGGGTTACGATGGAGAGCGAACATCCAGCATCAAACGCATCGTTTTGGCAGCGCTTTTTTGGTCCGAATTTTGGGTATTTGTTGGAACTCTACGACACGTACAAGGACAATCCAGGGTCGGTTAGCGTCGAGACGCGCGAGATGTTCGAAAAGTATGGAGATCCGAACCTCGCCGCCCCCGTTTCCATAGAACAACATACGACCCACACGGCATCGGGTGGGTCATTTGTATCCCCAGAGATCGTCGTACGTGTCAACGACTACGCCCGTAAAATTCGGGAGTTCGGACACTTGGCCGCAGCGACGGATCCGATGTATCCGCCTGCAGGTTCGGAAGAGATCGAGGCTGCGGCGCGAGCTTTGACGGAGGCTGATCTCGAGCGGGTTCCCGCCTCGGTGGTCGACGGCGGCTCCGGCACGGCGAAAGCGGCCGTTGAGAGGCTTCGGGCAAAGTACTGTGGCGCTTACGGCTATGAATTCACCCATTTGTCGCAGCAGCGTGAACGCGATTGGCTGCAGGATCAAATCGAACATGGGGATTGGCAGAAGCCGCTTTCCAGCGAGGAAGCGAAGTACTTATACCGCATGTTGGCGGAAACCGAACTCTTTGAAAAATTCCTGCACCGCCGTTTTGCAGGTCAGAAGCGGTTCTCGGTGGAAGGCTTGGACGTGCTCGTGCCGATGGTGGACACGCTGGCGTCGGACGCGGTGAAGGCGGGATTTTCGACGGTCGTCATCGGCATGGCGCACCGCGGACGCTTAAATGTGTTGGCACATGTGATGAAAAAGCCGTATGAACGGATTTTTTCGGAGTTCCACAGCGGCAACGAACTGGCGAACGACGACGAATTCGCCGCCTACATGCGGGGCTGGGGCGGCGACGTGAAGTATCACCAAGGTTGGCAGCGGGAGTTTGTCGCGGAGAACGGCAAGACCGTTCGCTACGTGCTCGCGAACAACCCAAGCCACCTGGAAGTGGTGGATCCGGTGATTGAAGGCATGGCTCGCGCGGCTCAGGAAGACCGTACGCACGCAGGTCTGCCCATCCAGGATGTCGAGCGCGCGCTGCCCATCCTGGTTCATGGCGATGCGGCGTTCCCCGGCGAGGGCGTGGTGTCCGAGACGATGAACCTGAGTCAAATTCCCGGCTACTACACGGGCGGAACGGTTCATATCATCGCGAATAACCACGTCGGTTTTACGGCCGATCCGGATCAGGGAAGATCGACGCGGTACGCGAGCGACCTCGCCAAGGGCTTTGACATGCCCATCGTTCACGTGTCAGCGGACAACCCCGAGGCCTGCATTGGCGCGATTCGATTGGCATTCGCTTATCGCGAGGCGTTTCATAAGGATTTCATGATAGATCTCATCGGCTATCGCCGCTGGGGCCACAACGAATCGGACGATCCGAGCATGACTCAGCCGGTTCTCTACGCGAAGGTCGCCACGCATCCGACCGTGAAGGAACTGTACGCGGGTGTCCTGCAAGCTCGCGGCGTGATGGATGCGGCCGCCATCGAGCAGTTGGACGAATCGATCAACGCCGCCTTGATGGAAGCGTACCGCAAGTATCCGAATTTGCACGATGAGCCAAAGGTCGACGATTTTGAAGCGCCGTCCGCGGCGGTCGACAACGTCTCTATCGACACCTTGCGAGATGTGAATCGGGCCTTGTTGGAGACGCCGACCGATTTTCACACGTATCCAAAGCTGCGCAGAATTCTGGATCGGCGCGCCAACGCGATCGACGACGGAGATATCGACTGGGCGCACGCGGAGACGCTCGCGTTTGCGACGATCCTGCGCGAGGGCACACCGATTCGTTTGACTGGTCAAGACTCGGAACGCGGTACGTTTGGCCAACGCCACCTCGTGCTCCACGATGTCAACGACGGCCACAAGTATACGCCGTTGCAGCATCTGCCCGGTGCGAAGGCGAGCTTCGTCGTGTACAACAGTCCGCTGTCGGAAACGTCGGTTATCGGCTTTGAGTACGGGTACAACGTGTTTGCCCCGGAGACCCTCGTGCTCTGGGAAGCGCAATTCGGCGACTTCGTCAATGTGGCGCAGCCCATGATCGATCAGTTTCTCGCTGCGGGCCGCGCCAAGTGGGGTGAATCTTCGGGACTCGTCCTCCTGTTGCCGCACGGCTTCGAGGGCCAGGCGTCCGAACACTCGAGCGGACGCGTGGAACGCTTCTTGCAATTGGCCGCCCGTAACAACATGTTCGTGACGAATGTCACGACGGCGGCCCAGTATTACCACTTGCTGCGTTTGCAGGCGGCTCGGCTTGGTTCCAATGCCCGCCCGCTCGTCGTCATGACACCGAAGAGTCTGTTGAGAAACCCGTACGCCTCGTCCAAGGGCGTCGATCTCGCGAACGGCCAGTTCCAAACGGTCTTGCACGACGATTCCCGCAGGACGGCGAAGAAAGTCACGCGACTGATTCTGTCGAGCGGCAAAGTCGGTGTCGATCTCGCCGCCGAGATCGACAAGCGCGGCGGCTTGGATCCGACTGTGGCGACGGCCCGGTTGGAGCAGCTGTATCCGTTCCCCGGCGAACGTCTGCAGGAGATTTTCGCTCACTACGAGAATTTGCAAGAGATTGTGTGGCTCCAAGAAGAGCCGCAAAACGCGGGTGCGTGGTCCTACGCGGCGCCGCGAATCACGGCGATTCTGCCAGAGCGGGTGACGCTGCGTTACGTCGGCCGCCCGGAACAGGCATTCGTCGCGGAGGGATCGCCGGATGTCCACAACCGCGTGCAGGCGGAGATTCTCGCCGCCGCGTTGGCGAAGGACTGACCGTTGCCGGCTTGCGGCGGCGCGTGAAACGCGTGAAATTCAAATGATGATGTCAATCGTAGTTCTGACGGCGATACTTGTCGGATAAGCTTGAAAAGCGAAGGGGAGGAACCTAACGTGGCAGAGGTGAAAGTACCGACGCTAGGCGAGTCGATTGTCGAAGCGACAATCGGTCAATGGTTGAAGTCGGAAGGCGAAGCGGTTGAATCGGGCGAAGCGATTGCGGAACTCGAAACCGATAAGGTGAACGTGGAGGTTATCGCTGAGGAAGCGGGTGTCCTCGCGTCGATTGTCAAGCAGGCTGGGGAAACAGTCGGAATTGGCGACGTTATCGCGGTGATTGATGTGGGCGCGACGGCGGCCGCACCTGCCGCGGCCGGAACCGCAGCTGCCCCGAGCGGCGTAACGGCAGACGCGGGCGCAACTCAACAACCTGCCGCCGCGGGAACCGTTCCGGCGGCGCAACCTGCACCTGCGGCGAGCGTGGCGCCTGCCACTCCGGCGCCGCTTGGCGTTCGGGCAACCCCATCGGTTCGCCGCGCTGCGCTCGAACAAGGTGTCGATCTCAGTCAAGTGCAGAGCGGACGCGTCGAGTTGGCGCATTTGGCCGCCCGGACTCCGGCTGCGCCGGCGGGTGGATCGACCGCGAGTGGTTCGGCAGCCGCCGCACCTGATGCGAATGCGTCGAGGCCCGACGAAGAGCGCGTACGCATGTCTCGCCGCCGCATCACCATCGCGAAGCGTCTGGTCGAAGCACAGCACACCGCCGCGATGTTGACGACCTTCAACGAAGTCGACATGAGCGCCGTCATGGACGTTCGCAAGCGCCGCAAGGACAACTTCAAGGAGAAGCACGGTGTGGGTCTTGGGTTCATGTCGTTCTTCACCAAGGCTGTGGTTGGCGCGTTGAAGCAATTCCCGCGGCTGAACGCGGAGATTCAGGGCGACGACATGATCATCAAGCATCACTACGACATCGGGATCGCGGTGGCAACCGAGGGTGGACTCGTTGTGCCGGTGGTGCGGGACGCGGATCGTCTGTCGTTCGCGGGCATTGAGCGGGAAATCGCTTCGCTCGCGGCACGGGCTCGTGAAAACAAGCTGGGCATCGAGGATTTGCAAGGCGGTACGTTCACGATCACGAACGGCGGCACGTTCGGTTCGCTCTTTTCCACGCCGATTCTCAACGCGCCGCAGGTCGGCATTCTTGGCATGCATGGCATCGTCAACCGCCCTGTCGCCGTCAACGGACAAGTGGAGATTCGCCCAATGATGTATATCGCGCTCTCCTACGATCATCGCATCGTCGATGGCAGCGAAGCGGTTCGCTTCCTGGTCGCCGTCAAGCAGATGATTGAAGATCCGGAGTCGCTGTTGATTGAAGGCTGATTTGCCGTACGGCAGTGGAGGTAAGCGCAACAGATGAGGATGCGCGAACAATAGAACAATAGGTGCTGTCCCCATATCCAGCTGCATGGGCTGGATATGGGGACAGCTTTTTTTGCGTGGACGGGCCTCTTCAGCCGAAGCTGTCCAACACTTGCGCAGTCGCGCTGTCTTCAAGTCCTGCACGCCAATCGGAGATGCCGCCGAGCTTGAAGGTGGTGGCAATCGCGACGCGGGCGGACAGACTGGCCGCGTTTTCGTAGTACACGGTGTGTTTGACGCCGTCCTGGACGTAGGTCAATTCCGGTGCGGCATCGGCGGCGTCATACGTGGTGACCGTGCCAGGCTGCGAGGCCAGACTGTCAGCGTGGTCAAGGCCGTACGATGTCGCGGTGCTGGAACCGGTGCTCCAGTCGTACGCGTAAGTATCGATGCCAAGGATCACTTTATTGGCGGGAATCTGCGAGACGTCGTAGGAAATGGCGGCGTTGACCCACGACAACGGCGCGATTGGGCCAGCCGGGCTGGTCGGATAACTGTAATCGTAGGCCATGCAGATGACTTTGTCCGCGATCTCGCCGATGGACGCGACGTCGTAACCTGCGTCCCAGGTGTCCTGGGTGGGGTTCGTGATGGCGGGTACGTCGACCGTGAGCCACTTGTTCTTGGCTGTCAACGCAACGTGCAATTGTTCGAGGAATGAGAGAAACGCGCCGCGATCGGCCGTTGGGAGAAATTCGATGTCGAGATTCACACCGTCGTATCCGGCTCCGATAATGGAAGAGGCAATCTCGTTCGCCAACGCGCTGGTGGACGATTCGCTGCCAAAGATGGAGGCCTCTTCGGTTTTGTCGAAGAGGTCGACTCGGCCAATCGACAACATGCCGTGTTGGTGGGCGTAGCTTGTTGCCGCTGCGCCTTGGTTGGCGGAGAGCTGATCGTTCGATTCGATGTCGTACGCGTCCGGCATGATCACGTTGACGTTGTGTCGGTTGGTCTCGACATCGGTAAGCGAAGAGGCGTTCGTGACAAACGCGACGTTCCAGAGCGGACCATCTGTGGGTTGCGGAAGCTGCCCATCTGGCGTGATGGTCCACGTAGTTCCGTTCCACGAACTGGCGATGTTCGCGCGCGCGAGCATTTGCATGACGTACCAAACGGGCATGTACGTGGTCAACTTGCCGCTGTTCGGATCTGTGTGAACGACCGCTTGTACTTTGTGGACGGTGACGTTGTTCAGTTGAAGGGTCGCGTTTCCGGTGCCAATCGACAGGTTGCTCCAATTGATGGCGTCCGTCGAGTTGACAGTGAAGCTCCAGGTCGATCCGTTCCAGGAATTTTGATAGCCCAACGAGGTTAAAGCGGACATGACGTAGTAGACTGGCATGTACGTCGTCCCATTGACGGCGATGCCGTACACGTTCGCGTTGCGGCCGTTGCAGACGATTGATTTGGCTGTGACAGGGCCGCTCACTGCGGCTGCCACGGGTCGAATGTCCGCGTTGGCGTTGGCTATTGACGATCCGAATAGGGTTGCTGCGAAAACGGTGATGGCTTTCCTGCGAAACCGATGTCTAGTCATAGATGTCAGTTCGATCCTTTCGGATGCGTGTGAAGGGTGCGATGGCTTTGTGTGGGAATCGTTTCCCCGCTTGGCACAACGACCAAGGACTCGCCGTATTTCCAGACTAAGGGGTAAACGGAAAGTTTACAACGGGAGGAATATTGCTAGTGGAGGTAACCATTTCCACCGAGGCTGGGGGCGCCGAGGCCTGCGATGAACGGGCAACGCGCCCCCATCGCCCCCATCATGGGTGGTGAAAGCTTAAAACTGATCGACTTGTACCACTTCTTTGCGCGCCACACCCGTCTCGATCGCCGCTCTGGCGACCGCGTCGGACACGCGCTGCACGACGGATTGGTTGAACACCGACGGAATAATGTAGTCTTCGCGGAGTTCCCGATCGCTGATGACCGACGCGATCGCACGCGCCGCCGCGAGCTTCATCTCTTCGTTGATGGTGTGTGCTCTCGCGCTCAACGCGCCCTTGAAGATCCCTGGGAAGCACAGCACGTTATTGATCTGATTCGGATAGTCCGAGCGGCCGGTCGCGAGCACCCGGACGTGTGGGGCGGCCAATTCCGGTTCGATTTCCGGCGTGGGATTGGCCATCGCGAAAACGATGGGATCGCGCGCCATCTTCTGAATGTGTTCCACCGTCAGGACGCCCGGGCCAGATACGCCAATGAACACATCGGCGCCGTCGATCGCGTCGGCGAGAGAGCCTTGGATATTGTCCGGATTCGTATGCTCCTTGTACCAGTTCCACATCTCGTTGTCGTAGTGCTTGCCGCGGTGGATGATACCGTCAAGCGTGACGCCGAGAATGTTGCTGACACCTGCGCGGAGCAGCATTTTGGTGCAAGCGACGCCGGCCGCTCCGATGCCGACGACAACGACCTTCAGCGAATCCAACTGTTTGCCGACCAATCTCGCCGCGTTCATCAAGCCAGCCAAGAGGACGACGGCGGTGCCGTGTTGATCGTCGTGGAAGACAGGGATGTCCAGTTCTTCGCGCAGCCTGCTTTCGATCTCGAAGCAGCGCGGCGAAGAAATATCTTCGAGATTGATGCCGCCGAAGCCAGGGGCAATGCCTTTGACGATGCGCACGATTTCGTCCGGATCTTTGGTGTCCAGACAGATGGGGAACGCGTCGATGCCGGCGAACTGCTTGAACAGCATGGCCTTGCCTTCCATGACTGGCATGGCCGCGTAAGGACCGATGTCGCCTAAGCCGAGAACCGCGGTTCCGTCGGAGACGACCGCGATGGAATTGCGCTTGATCGTCAATTGGAACGCTTTTGAAGGGTCTTCGTGGATAGCTTCGCACACCCGTGCGACATGTGGTGTATAGACGCGTGACAAGTCTTCGCGCGTCTTCACCTGAAGCTTGGGTTCGACAGTCAATTTGCCGCCGAGATGGACGAGAAAGGTCCTGTCCGACACCGCGACCACGTGAATGCCCGGCTCCTTGTCCAAAATGTCTGCGATGTTGCGGCCGTGATCGCGATTGTGAACGCTGATGGTGACGTCTCGCACGACGACGTCCTGGGTGACGCGAATGACGTCCACCGCCGTGATGTCACCGCCTGCTTCGCCAATGATGGCGGCCACTCTGGCGAACGTCGTGCCGTTGTTTGCCAGCTCCAAACGGTAAATGAGGCTGATACCTGCCTGTTGTAAAGCCATGAAAAAATCATCCCCTTAGATCGATCGGGTGGTTCCGTCTCTCCAGCGATTCAAAGTGTAACAGAGTCAAACGCTGTGAGACAATGAGATGGGTAGCATTCGTAGAGAACTGGTGGCGAAAAAGCATACAATAGGGACAAAGGGCGGCCGATCTCGGACCTGTGCGGCGAGCCCTCTTGTTTGCTGGGTGGGATGTTGGGTGAAGTGGTGGGAGGAAGCCTTGGCGCGCTGGGCGAAAGCGCTGGGGTTGCGATACATATTCGACGAGGCTGGAGCCTCGTCTGAAGAAGGCGTCGCTTGCGGCTCGTGGCGCTTGGAGAATGGGGTGTGGCAACTCGGCGTCGGTGACGGCGTGGTCCGCTTCGCAGATTGGGATGGGCCGGCGGAAGTGCGCGAGGCGTTGACATGGACGCTGCTCGCGTTGCAGCCTGGCGATTCGGAACGAGGACGCCATCCGCTCGCCGCGTGGTACGACCACTGTCGGCAACTGTCTCTGCATGCGTTGGCTGAGCAGTTTTCCGGCGAGGCTGCAGAGGGCGCCGCGATGGACAAGGGCGGCCCAGAACTCGGCGCCTTCACGTACCCGGGCTACTTTCTCGTATTGTCGCCTTTGCTTCGTCGCGACGAGGCGTCCGACGCTTGGAAGACGGCCAGGGAGCTCATGCTCGAAGTGATGAGGGCGACTTTGTGCGACGTCTGGAATAAAGATGTGGCGGACGGAACGCAGATCTTGACCTATGTTCCCGCGCAGGCGTTCGACACGGCGTTCGACGATCTCTCGTTGTGGACGAGCGATCACCCGCCGAAGCACGCGGATCGAACGCGGACAGTCGTGGATCACCTGGCTACGGCGATCCGGGAAGAAGGGTTGATTGACGTCGCGATTTCCGTATCCATGCCTGTGTTGGAACAGGCACAACTCCGTCAGGCGATTCTGTCGCTCGCGATGGCGTCGCGCTTGCACGGGGCTCAACGCGTAGGCGGCCAGCGAGTTGCGGTCTTTGGCGATCAGCCGATGGCGTTTCTGCTGTCGGCAGTCCCAGAGTCGGCACTGCGTACCATCTTGGCGATGGTGTCGGCGAGATCGGCCTCAAATCCAGAGGAATGGCCGAACGGCTGGATGGAATTGACCCGCGCGATGATGCGGGCCAACCTCAACGTCAGCGAAGCCGCGCGAGCGATGTACGTCCACCGGAACACGTTGCTGGCGCGGATCGAAAAGGTGTATGAGGAGACGGGCTTCGACGTGCGCGTGATCGACCACCTGATGGTCCTTCATTTGGCCGCGCTCGCCATGGAGCAGCAAGGTGCCTACAATTGAGATGTTTTTTCGTGCAACGTGTACATAGGCGGCGGTGCGCCCTTCGAGTAGACTGTTCTCATAAGAAACGGGTCCGCACAGGCGAGGCCATATCTGGGAGGTATACGAATGGCGAGAGTTCTGCTGGAGCACATCTACAAGACGTATGGCGGAGCGTCGGAACCGACCGTCAAGGACTTCAATCTGGATATCCAGGACAAGGAGTTCGTTGTGTTCGTCGGTCCGTCGGGTTGTGGTAAAACAACCACACTGCGCATGATTGCCGGGCTGGAAGATATCACGGACGGCAATTTGTACATTGGCGAGCGGCGCGTGAACGACGTCGCGCCGAAGGACAGAGATATCGCGATGGTGTTCCAAAACTACGCGCTGTATCCTCACATGTCGGTATATCAAAACATGGCGTTTGGGTTGAAGCTGCGGAAAGTGCCGAAGGCGGAAATCGACAAACGGGTGCAGGAAGCCGCAAAAATTCTCGACATCGCCCATCTCTTGGATCGCAAGCCGAAGGCCTTGTCGGGTGGTCAAAGGCAACGTGTCGCCTTGGGGCGCGCCATCGTCCGCGAGCCGCAGGTGTTCCTGATGGACGAACCGTTGTCCAACTTGGACGCGAAGTTGCGCGTGCAGATGCGTGCGGAGATTCGCAAACTGCACCAACGCCTGCAGACGACGATGATTTATGTCACGCACGATCAGACCGAGGCCATGACCATGGGTGATCGCATTTGCGTGATGCGCGATGGTATCATTCAACAGGCGGATACCCCGCAGGTGGTGTACAGCCAACCGAGGAATATGTTCGTGGCTGGATTCATCGGGTCTCCGGCAATGAACTTCATTCGCGGCGAGATCGTCGCCGACGGAGGCAAGTTCTACTTCCGCGCACCGTCGATATCGCTAGAGTTGCCGGAGGGCCGCCACGCCTTGCTGAAGAACTCGGGTATCGTTGGTCAACCGGTCGTGCTTGGCGTCCGCCCGGAAGACCTGCACAACGAAGAAGTGTTTATGGAGACGTATCCCGATACCGTGATCAACGCGCAGGTGGAAGTTGTGGAGCACATGGGCGCAGAAGTGTATCTGCACTGCTCCGTCGGCAGCAATACGATTATCGCGCGAGTCAATGCGCGGTATCCGTATCAAGTGGGTTCGAACGTCAAATTGGCTGTCGATTTGAACAAGATCCACATCTTTAACGCTGAAACGGAAGAGTCCATCGGGTTCGCGACAGCTGGCTCGAAGCAAGAGGTCACGGTATAAGCGTGTCCGAACAGGTCACAGGTACGACGCGACGATACTCAGCAGAGTTCTGTGACCGAACATCTATAAGCGTCGGTGAAGTGGAATACTATCCAAGTTTCGCACACGTGTGCCATCCGAGTATGTGGATGCACACGATACGGTGGAGGTGATTGGTATGGTTGAACGCAAAGTCGTTGTGGCCTTGGCGCAAGGATTAGCCGCAAGACCTGCCGCTGAATTTGTCAAACGCGCTTCGTCGTTTACGAGCAGTGTCCGTATTGGTAAGCATGATCAATTTGTGGATGCAAAGAGCATTCTCGGTGTCATGTCGATGGCGATTTCGCACGGCGAAGAGATTGTGGTCCAGGTCGATGGCGCTGACGAAGACGCAGCAATCGAGGCCTTGGTGGAATTATTGACCTCGACGAGCGTGTGACATCGTCTCCTTCGCAGGCATCTTTGTCGAAATTCTCGTGGAAACCGTCTCGCCTGTCGCTTGAACGCGATTGGGGGAGGCGGTTTTTTGCGTGGTTGGAATCGGATTGGATTCGACAGGGTTCGGCTTGCAGGGAAACATTCCGACAAGTCGAATTAGTGAACTCTAGCTCCCGTGAAATCGGTTTCTTCGGTCCGTCGCCCCGATTGCGCGAGGAATTTTTTCCGTTTTTATGGATTGAGGTTGGTCATGTGAAAGGGCTGGTAGAATGACTGTCTTTTTTTCGCGCGTCAGGGCGGCTTTGACGCGATCCAAAACGACGAGCTGGATCGTAACGGCATGCGTCGGTGCAGGGAAGGTCGCGAAACGTTTGGGACGCTTCCTTCCTGGTTTGAAAATTCGCCAAAAATTCATGGTGAATACGGCCTTGACGACCGTTCTTATCATCGCCATCGGGATCACGAACTGGGCGATTGTGCAACGAATTCACACGGCGACTGTCAAGATGGAGAACGCTGCGAGCGTGCTCGATCAAATCCGCACGCTTGATTACGACATCAGCAGCGTGGACGACGACGGTGCCATTTATTTGCTGGATCCGACTGGACCAGAAGCCTCGTCGGCCATGCAGGATTACAAGCGCGATGGGACAAAGGTGCAGCAGGATCTGAGCAAGTTGCAAAGGGCCGACGTCAGTAAGCAGGACAAGGCGATCCTGAGCTTGTTCGACGTTCAATGGCAGCCGGTCCTACAGGAGAACGAGTTGTCGTTCCAAAGCGTTTCGAGCGGTCTGGCCTCCGTCCAAAGCGAGTATACGCAGAACTCGATTCAACCATTGCTCGACAGCTTGGTTCAGTTCACCAACGACGAACAGGCTGCGGAGAAGGTCGCCAGCCGCGAGGTCATCAACCTGATACGCGAAACGGTGATTTGGGACGTAATCATCTCTCTGATCGCCATCGCGATTGGCTTTGGGGGCAGTTGGCTGCTCTCCGTCATCATTACGACGCCGATCCTGCGCATGCGGAAAATGGCGCTCGAAATATCCAAAGGCAACCTGCGGGTCGATCGCGTTCAAATCGAGTCGGAGGACGAACTGGCGGATTTGGGCAACGTGTTGAATCAATTGGCGGAGAATCTGAAGACGCTGATTCTCGGCATCGCGCAAGCGTCCGAACATGTGGCCGCGTCGTCGCAGCAATTGTCGGCCAGCGCGGACGAAATGATGCACGCGACGGAAGAAATCGCGACCTCCATTGAGCAGGTCGCCGCCGGGGCAGCCACGCAGATGGAGGAGATTACGCAGACCTCGTCTTCGGTCGGCGAAGTCATCGGCGAGATCGACACGGTTACCGCGCTGACCCAGGTGCTGAGCGAAAACGCCCAGCATACCAGAGAGCAGGCGGGCCGCGGTACGCAGATGATGGAATCGATGGAAAGTCAAATGGGGACGATTCGCGATCGCGCGGGTGGCGCGGCAGACTTGATTGCGCAACTGTCGGAAAAATCGTCCGACATCCGGCATATTGTCGAGACGATCGCGTCAATCGCGGATCAAACGAACTTGCTCGCGCTGAATGCGGCCATTGAGGCGGCGCGCGCCGGTGAACATGGCCGCGGGTTTGGCGTCGTCGCCGACGAGGTGCGCAATCTCGCGCGGGGGAGTGCCGACGCGGCGCGCGAAGTGACGCAAATCATTGGCGATTTGATTGCGATCACGACGCAAACGGTGCAATCCATCGGTCAGGTGACCAGCGAGGTGGAAGCGGGATCGACGCTTGCCGCTTCGACGCGCGAGACGTTCCAACGCATTACGGAATCGATGGACGATGTCAATCGCCGCGTTGAAGAGGTGACCAGAGCCACGAGCACCATCGCCAAACGTGCGGCGGATATGTCGTCGTACATGGAGCATGTGGTTCATCTGGCGCAGACGGCGTCGGACGAGTCCCGGAGCGTCGTCGCCGCGGCGCAGACCCAGTCGGGCTCCATGGAGGAAATCGCCGCGACAGCGAATTCCCTCAGCCAGCGCGCGCAGGAGTTGCAGGCGTTGATTGGCCGCTTCGAAATCTAAGCCATACACTGGCGATGCGGCAGTGGAATAGGGCAGCGGCGATTGTTCTTCGCGCCGCTGTTGTCTCGGGTGGAGAAATCACAATGGCGCATTGCGTTCGGAAAGCGATTCAGTGTAGGCTGAATAGAGAGGTTTTTTCCGAAAGGCACAATGGCCCTTGTGCAGGGGCTATCACGCAACATGAGACTCCCGTATCGATTGCGGCGAAAAGGAGGACTGCCTTGTGGCTAACGACGCCCCGCTACATAGAGATATTCGAATCCTCGGAGATTTACTTGGAGAAGTGTTGGTTGAACAATGCGGCGTTGAGGTCCTGAATCAAGTGGAGCGGATCCGAACCGCGGCGAAGCTGTTTCGAGCCGATCCTTCGGGCGAGACCCGCGACGCTTTGACTGAGGCTGTTTCAGAGGTTCCGGAGTCTCTTCGCAACGACACCATCCACGCTTTTTCCGTGTATTTTCAACTCGTTAACCTGGCGGAGCAGAACCACCGTCTGCGGCGGCACCGCGACTATGATCGGGCGCAGCACGTGGGCCGCGGGACGTTTCGCGAAGCGATGGTCACACTTCGCGATCGCGGCCTGGACGCCGCAGGCGTCGAGCAGTTGTTGACCGAAGTGGGCATTGAACTCGTGTTGACCGCGCATCCGACAGAAGCCTTGCGGAGAACTGTGCTCGACAAGCACAACAAGATCTCGGCGTATCTGGAGGAGATGGACGATCCGCGGAAGACCTCGCGCGAGTTGGCAGCCTTGAGAGAACGCATTCGAACGGAGATCGTCGCATTGTGGCAGACCCGTTCTGTTCGCAAGCAGCGGATTACGGTCCTCGACGAAGTGCGAAACGGACTCTACTTCCTGGATCAAATCCTGTTCGACGTACTTCCAGACGTTCATCAAAAACTGGAACATGCGGTGAACGAGGTTTACAGCGGGGAGCACATCGAGGTTCCATCGGTGATCCGCTTCGGTTCCTGGATGGGCGGAGATCGGGACGGCAACCCGAACGTGACCGCAAAGATCACGGAGCAGACCCTGTTGCTGCACTGCGATCTGGCGTTGAACAAGTATGAGGCGAAACTGCGCACACTCGGACGCGACCTCAGTTCATCCGTGGAATTGGTTGGCGCAGACGAGGCTTTGTTAGCATCACTGGATAAGCCCTCTGACGAACCGTATCGCGCGAAGATCAACCAAATGCTTGAGAAGCTTTCCAACACGCGGGCGAGCATCCATGGCAAACCGGTGGATGGGCCTACCTATGCCAACGCGGAAGAACTCATGGCCGACATCGAGTTGATGGCGGGATCGCTCAATCGCCATCGCGGCGAACGGTTGGTGGACACGTTCCTGCGTCCGTTCCTGCTTCAGGTGAAGCTGTTTGGATTCCATATGGTTACGCTCGATATCCGCCAGCACAGCGGCGTCCATGAACAGGCTGTGGCGGAACTGTTCCAGGTAGCGGGCTTGCCGGATTACATGGCTTGCGATGAAGCGAAGCGCGTCCAGTTGCTGTCCGATTGTCTGGCGTCGCCTCGTCCCATCCGCAACCCGTACCATACGTACTCGCCGATCACGACGGAAGCCTTGGCGGTCTTCGACTGTATTCGCCGCGGCCACGCCCTGTACGGCACCGATTGCATCAAGGACTATCTGATTTCGATGACGCAGGGGGCAAGCGACCTTCTGGAAGTGTTGCTGCTGGCGAAGGAATCGGGCTTGTTCGGTTGGCCCGAAGGCCCGGCGCATCCTCCAAAGAGCGATTTGAACGTCGTTCCGCTATTTGAAACTATCGAAGACTTGGAAGCGGCCCCGGAGATTATGCAATCGCTGTTCGAAAATCCGGTGTATCGGCGCCAGGTGAAAGCGCATGACGAACGTCAGGAGATCATGCTGGGCTACTCGGACAGCAACAAGGACGGCGGCTATTTGACCGCGAATTGGTCGCTGTATACGGCGCAGCGCAAACTGCTTGCCGTGGCGAAGAGAGACGGCGTCAAGCTGAAGTTCTTCCACGGTCGCGGCGGTGCGCTCGGCCGCGGCGGCGGTCCCGTCGAGCAGAGCATCCTTGCCCAGCCGACGGAAGCGTTGCGCGGCCATGTCAAAATCACGGAGCAGGGCGAAGTGATTTCGCAGCGCTACAGTCACCCAGGGATTGCGGAGCGATCGCTCGAGTCCGCGATGGCGGCCGTTCTGATTGGCGCCACCCGCGACGTTTCGGAAGACGGAGACGAACAGGCGCGCTGGTTTGAATTGCTCGCCCAGGCGTCTGCGAGTTCGTTCGCGGCCTACCGCTCCCTGGTCTTCGAGGACCCGGACTTCCTTGCGTACTTTCATCAAGCTACGCCGATCGACGAGATCGGGAAGATGAACATCGGCTCACGTCCGGCCAAGCGCAACAACTCCGCACGGATTGAGGATTTGCGGGCAATTCCGTGGGTCTTTTCCTGGACCCAGAGCAGGCATCTGCTGCCAGCGTGGTATGGTTTCGGGCAGGCGATGGAGAAGACGTTGGCTGCCGAGCCTTCCAGCTTGGACGCGTTCCGGGCGATGTACCAGCGTTGGGGATTTTTCCGAACCATCGTCGACAACCTGCAAATGGCGTTGGCGAAGGCCGACATGCTGGTGGCGAAGGAGTACGCGCGACTCGCGGGTGAGGTCGGCGAACGGATCTTCGCCAAGATCGAGGATGAGTATCAGCGCAGCCGGCGGGTTGTGCTGCAGATCACGGGGTATGCCGAGCTGCTCGACAACCGCGCCGTGATTCAAGAGTCGATTGCGCTGCGCAATCCGTATGTCGATCCGCTGTCGTTCCTGCAGGTCAATCTCTTGCGAGCGCTGCGTTCGACTGCGGAAGAGGACGATCAGCGCGAGGCGTTGCTTGCGGATACCCTGTTGACTATCAACGGCATCGCGGCAGGGCTGCGGAACACCGGTTGATTGCACGATGAACCAGTCTATTTGAGTCATTGCAAGAGCCAGATTTCTGAACTACCATGAAGTTGTCTATTGGGGGTGAGGATCATCCGCAAGATTGGCGTGCTTACAAGTGGTGGAGACGCACCGGGAATGAACGCGGGTGTTCGGGCAGTCGTTCGCAAGGCGATTTACCACGGACTCGAAGTCATTGGCATCCGGCGCGGATACGCCGGACTGTTGGACGGCGACTTCCGTCCGATGCCGCTCGAATCGGTCGGCGATGTGATTCAACGCGGAGGAACCTGCTTATATACCGCGCGTTGTCTCGATTTTCTGACAGAGGAAGGACAAAAGCGCGGCTATCAACGGTTGAAGGATGCCGGGATCGAAGGATTGATTGTGTTTGGCGGGGACGGGTCGTTCCGGGGCGCGCAAAAGCTGCACGAACTCGGCATCCGGACGATTGGCGTGCCTAGCACCATCGACAACGACATCGGCGCGTGCGACGCCAATATCGGGTTCGATACGGCCGTGCAGACAGCCATCGAAGCCATCGATAAGATCCGCGACACGGCGACATCGCATGAACGTACGTACGTGATCGAAGTCATGGGGCGAAGCGCCGGCCATATCGCATTGGCCGCAGGGCTGGCTGGCGGCGCCGAATCTGTGTTGATTCCGGAGGTCCCGTACAAACTAGACGATGTTGTCGCGAAACTGCAGCGGGGGGTCGCCCGAGGTAAGAAGCACTCCATTATCGTCGTCGCCGAGGGTGCGGGCCACGCCGTCGATATCGGACGGTACATCGAGCAGCACACCGGGTTCGACACGAGAGTGACGGTGCTGGGCCACGTACAGCGCGGCGGCGCGCCCAGCGCGAACGATCGCGTACTTGCGAGCCGCCTTGGCGCCCATGCGGTGGATCTGTGCATGGCTGGTGTTTCCGGGGAAATGGCGGCGACACTCAACGGCAACCTGATTTCGGTTCCGTTTGACGAGGTGTTCCGCTCAGAGCGCAAGCCAGCGCAAGAATTGTGCGAACTCGCCGACATCCTTTCGATTTGAGGAACGATTTGAGGAACGATTTGAGGAACGATTTGGGCAACGACGTTCAGAAAAGGTTCAGAGGTTCATACAAGGAGAGATTTAGATGATCGAGAAAATTCGCGAATATTTGGGCTCCGAAGCAGATTCACTGTTGAACCACCAGACAAAGACCATTCCCGCTTCGTCGATAACATCTCCATCCCCTACATATCTGGACGACGTGTTCACGTACACCAACCGCAACAACCAGGTTCTGCGTTCTCTTCAGTCCCTGTTTGGCACCGGCCGTTTGGCGAACACGGGGTATGTTTCGATTTTGCCTGTGGACCAAGGCATCGAGCATTCCGCTGGGGCGTCGTTTGCCAAGAACCCGGCTTACTTTGACGCGGAGAACATCGTGAAACTCGCGATTGAGGGCGGTTGCAACGGTGTCGCTTCGACGCTCGGCGTACTGGCTTTGACGAGCCGCAAGTACGCGCACAAGATTCCGTTCATCGTGAAGATCAACCACAATGAGATGTTGACGTATCCAAACAAGTTCGATCAAGTGATGTTCGCCTCGGTGGATCAAGCCTGGGATCTCGGCGCGGCCGGCATCGGCGCGACCATTTACTTCGGCTCCCCCGAATCCACACGCCAGTTGCAGGAAGTGAGCGAGGCGTTTCAACGGGCGCACGAACTGGGCATGTTCACGATTCTCTGGTGCTACCTGCGCAACCCGGCGTTCGCAAGCGGCGGCACCGACTACCATACGTCCGCCGATTTGACCGGACAAGCCAATCATCTCGGTGTCACTATTGAAGCCGACATCATCAAGCAAAAGTTGCCAACCAACAACGGCGGCTATACGGCTTTGAACATGGGCGAAAGCAGCTACGGCAAAACGGACAAGCGTATCTATACGGAACTGACGTCGGATCACCCAATCGATCTCACTCGCTATCAGGTCGCGAATTGCTATATGGGCAAGATTGGCCTGATTAGTTCTGGCGGCGCCTCCGGCGACAACGATTTTGCGGAAGCCGTCAAGACTGCGGTCATCAACAAGCGCGCTGGCGGCATGGGTCTCATCTCGGGCCGCAAGGCGTTCCAACGGCCAATGGATGAAGGCGTCAAACTTCTCAATGCGATTCAAGACGTGTATCTTTGCAAAGACGTCACGCTCGCGTAACGCCTTGCCCTTGAATTGGATGGGCCCTACTGACGTTCATCGCGCTCTTGCGGGCGCGATCGCCATAGGGTCCATTTTTGAGATCCTGTAGGCTCGCGAGCGTCTGAAGTTCGATCAGTGGAAGCTCAATCAGTGGAAGCTCAATCACACGTTTCTGGGATAAAGGAGGACACGGCATGTCATCGCCGTTGGTAGGTGTCATCATGGGCAGCCAAAGCGACTGGGAAACCATGCGTCACGCTTGTGCGGTACTGGAAGAATTGAGCGTTCCCTATGAGCGCAAAGTGGTTTCTGCTCACCGGACGCCGGATTACATGTTCGAATATGCCGCTTCCGCGCGCGATCGCGGATTGCAGGTCATCATTGCGGGCGCAGGGGGCGCCGCGCACCTGCCGGGGATGGTCGCTGCGAAAACCAACCTGCCCGTCATCGGCGTGCCTGTACAGACATCGACGCTGCAGGGCCTTGAGTCGTTGCTGTCCATCGTGCAAATGCCAGGCGGTGTTCCGGTCGCGACCATGGCGATTGGCAAAGCCGGGGCCACGAACGCCGGACTATTCGCGGCGAGGATTCTCGCAGCGAACGACGAGGCCCTGGCAGCCCGGCTCGACGCCCGCGCCGCGGCCATTCGAGATCAGGTGTTGGAAGGTGGCGATCCCGGTGCGCAATAGGCGAGACGTTGTCCTTCCTCCAGCCACCATTGGCATTCTCGGCGGCGGCCAATTGGGGCGGATGATCGCCATAGACGGCCGCAAAATGGGCTATCGCTTCGAAGTGCTCGATCCCACGCCGGATTGTCCGACCGCTCAGGTCGCGGACGGTCAAGTGCAGGCGGAATATCGCGATCTCGCCGCCGCCAAGCAACTCGCCGAGCGCTGCGATATCGTCACCTACGAGTTTGAAAACGTCGATGCCGACGTAGCCGCCGTCCTCGAGCAATCGACCGCGGTCCCACAGGGCAGTTCGCTGTTGGCAACCACCCAGCATCGCGTTCGCGAGAAGACAGCCCTGCACCAGGCCGGTTTGCCAGTCACTCCGTTCGTGCCCATATACGCATTGGCCGATCTTGATTCCGCCTATCGCCAGTTTTCTGGCGAAATGGTGGTCAAAACGTCCCGCGGCGGCTACGACGGCAAAGGACAATGGATGGTGCGATCCGCCGCCCAGTTCAACGAGGGCGTCGCCGCCTGGTCCGACATCCTCCTGGCGAACGCTGCCGCGTCAACGCGAGGAGATGCGGGAGATGCGGCGCTGATCGCGGAACAGTATATCCCGTTCATCGGAGAGTGCTCGGTGGTCGTCGCCCGCAATCGACGCGGTGAAGTCGCCGCGTTTCCAGCCTCCGAAAATGTCCATGTCCACCACATCCTGCACCTTTCCATTGTCCCAGCGCGCTTCGACGCAAGCGTGATGCGAGAGGCTGAACGACTTGCCCGGCAAGTCGCCGAAGCGCTCGACGTCATCGGACTCGTCGCCGTCGAGTTCTTCGTCACGGCGGGAGGCGAACTGTTCATCAACGAGCTGGCCCCACGCCCGCACAACAGTGGACATTACACGATGGACGCCTGCGCCACGAGCCAGTTTGAGCAGCACCTTCGCGCCATCTGCAACCTGCCGTTGGGCGACGTTTCGCTTTTGACACCTGCCGTCATGGTGAATGTCCTGGGCCAGCACGTCGAAGGAGTCTTCGACGCCATGGCGGACTTCCCATCCAACGTGAAAGTGCACTGGTATGGCAAGGCGGAGGCCAAGCGCGATCGAAAGATGGGACACCTGACTATCCTCACCGAGGATGTCGAGAAGGCCATCGCTTGGATTGAGTCGACCGGCATTTGGGGGTAGGTGCGGGTGAGGCGCTCGGTCGCCCATAAGGGACAAAAGTACCGCTATGAGGCGGGGGTGGCCGGGTGGCAGTGGCGCTCGGTCGCCGATAAGGGACAAAAGTACCGCTATGAGGCGGGAGTGGCCGGGTGGCAGTGGCACCCGGTCGCCCATAAGGGACAAAAGTACCGCTATGAGGCGGGGGTGGCCGGGTGGCAGTGGCGCTCGGTCGCCGATAAGGGACAAAAGTACCGCTATGTGAGGGGAGTGGCCGGGTGGCAGTGGCGCTCGGTCGCCGATAAGGGACAAAAGTACCGCTACGCGAGAGAAATGGCCGCGAGGCAGTGGCACCCGGTCGCCCATAAGGGACAAAAGTACCGCTACGGGAGGGGAGTGGCCGGGTGGCAGTGGCGCTCGGTCGCCCATAAGGGACAAAAGTACCGCTACGGGAGGGGAGTGGCCGGGTGGCAGTGGCACCCGGTCGCCCATAAGGGACAAAAGTACCGCTATGAGGCGGGGGTGGCCGGGCGCCCGACTCGCGCCACCGCCGATAAGGGACAAAAGTACCGCTACGGGAGGTGAGTGGCCGGGTGTCCGACTCGCGCCACCGCCGATAAGGGACAAAAGTACCGCTATGTGAGGGGGAGTGGCCGGGCGCCCGACTCGCGCCACCGCCGATAAGGGACAAAAGTACCGCTACGCGAGGGGAATGGCCGGACGCCCGACTCGCGCCACCGCCGATAAGGGACAAAAGTACCGCTACGCGGCGGGCCATGGCCATGGCCATCACCGTCACCATCACCATCACCATCACCATCACCATCACCATCACCGTCACCATCACCATCACCATCACCATCACCGTCACCATCACCATCACAAGCTGCCTCATTGTCTGTGAGGATCGTCGCTTTCTCCACAGTGGCGAATGGCTCGGGTCAATGGGTTAAATATCCAATCGGACCATTCTGCGTGACTCGTGAAGTATATATGCGCGAATGCGCGTTCGTTTGTTCAAAGGACAGAGCCACTTGACCCGGACCAGTTCTCGTAAGTGGCGTCTGGTACTCTTCGAGTTCAACCCCGTGTGGAGGCTCACTTGCTTCGGGGTGATCGGCCCTTCGGAATTGAGTGCGAGCCGGATGATTTCTCGATCAACCGGCGCAAGTTCACTCAATCCTACGATTGGCTCGCCGCTCAATCGTCCTATGAGTTGCTGGATCATCTGTTGGCATTGTCTGGCGTGCAATTTCACGTCCAGATATGTAAAGCGCAAAACTTGCCAACCGTCGATGACCAAGTGGTTTTGTCGCCGAAGGTGTTCAGAGAAATCGTCTTGTGTGATATCCCGCATATGGGTGGCAATGCCGTCGATTTCGATCGCGATTTTGTAGTGATCGCGGATGTACGCAAAATCGATGTAGCGGGTGCCCTCCTTGTAGTCGCGGACAGGGTACTCGGCATGGAGCCATTTGAAATTGTGAAACGCCTGCCACCATACGGAGGATAGAAATAGGATTTCCGCATGCTGCACCCCTGCTTCGAGTCGTTCTCGATCACGCTGAACTCGGCCTGACGCCTGTTCGCGCAGAAATTCGAACACGTAGCCATCGCCGCCCCATGCGTCCATGGATATTCCTCCTTTTGCGTATCGTTTATCGTGCGGCTGACCATGGTGATTTTCTTAACTCTAGGTTGATCGCCGCGAAAAGTCGATGACGCGAAGGAGAGTGTCAAGATGTTCAGCAAAGGACTCGTGCCAACTGCGCGAATGCGCTCTTCGATCCCGCCTTCGCGATCGCGCCGCCGCATCCAATCCGGGCGGACTCTCGTCCAGCCGTGCCGATCCAAAAGGGCCTCGATCCGCCACCGGATCGAGGCCCTTTTGTTAGCCTGCAAGCCAATCAGTATACCGCGCCAGCGCCGGCACCTGCTGCTCCGCCGTAGCTGGGAACGAGCAAGAAGAAGAGCACAAAGATGATCAGGAAGACGACTGCCCACTGTGTGTAGCTACCGAAAACTCCGTACATAGAAACGCCTCCTTCAAGGTTTCGACGACGAAGTGTGCCGCCGAGCACACTGCTACAATATGTATCCTGGAACGCGGCGATCACGACGGATACCCAGTCGCCGTCAACGACGCGGATTTTTCGCGCGCCCACCGCACCCCACGGCACCCCACCGCTGCGCCCCGCCCGTCCTTCGCCCCCACCTTGGTCAAGTTTCCAACTTGCGACACGTAAGGGTTTTTCGTATACTCAAATCGAATTTGATATCGATATGGCTGTGACGAGGCGAGTAGGACGGAGCAGGTTCCCCAGGGAGGCGCGCCTAGACTGGAAGCGTGCCGGACACGACCGTCTGAAGTTCCCCTCTGAGCTGTGGGGTTGAAGCGGATGAGATGGGTTGCCATCGGAAGTCCGAAAGTAGGCCTCACCGGATGATCGTTCCGTGCCAACACGCCGTCGGCGTTGGGGGCATCGAATATCGCCCCTCGTGAATCGCGATGTGGGGAAAACGTCCGTTATGGATAAGAGATGGGCGACACTTTGTCGTCAATTAGGGTGGTACCGCGAGCAACTCGCCCCTATGGTGGGCGGTTGCTTTTTTGCGTTGTGCCGCTTGATGCCATGGTGTCGAATCGCCAACGAGCGAGTTGAAGGAGGACTCTGTGTGGATTTCGAGGCATTGGATGTGGAACTGAACGGGCTCCGGGAGACAGCGCTCAAGCGGCTGGGTGAAGTGGGGGACACGAGATCGCTGGCTGACTGGCGCGTGGAGTATATGGGCAAGAAGAGCGCCATTTCGACGTTGTCGAAGCAGATGGGAAGTTTGAGCGCAGAGGATCGTCCAAAATTTGGGCAGCGAATGAACGAGGTGCGCCAGGCGTTGGAGACGGCGTTCGCGGCGAGGCAGGCGGAATTGGAGCGGATCGAACAGGCGAAGCGGCTGGCGGCGGAGACCATCGACGTGACGCTGCCGGGACGACGTGTGCCGATGGGCGCCATTCATCCGATTTCGCGCGTGATTCGCGACATCGAGGAGGTCTTTCTTGGCATGGGCTTCTCGATTGTCGATGGACCTGAGGTGGAAACGGACCATTACAACTTCGAGTTGCTCAATTTGCCAAAAGATCATCCTGCGCGTGATATGCAGGACACGTTCTATTTGACGGAGGAGTTGCTGCTGCGTACGCACACGTCGCCGATGCAGGTGCGGACGATGGAGCGAATGCGCGGCGAGGTGCCGATTAAAGTGATCGTGCCTGGACGCGTCTACCGCCGGGACGAGGACGATGCGACACACTCGCACGCGTTCACGCAGATCGAGGGACTCGTGGTGGATCGCGGCGTTCGAATGAGCGACTTGAAGGGTACGCTGGAAACGTTCGCCAAAGCGTTGTTCGGACCGAACCAGCAAGTGCGCCTGCGGCCGAGTTACTTCCCGTTCACCGAACCAAGCACCGAGGTCGACGTGATTTGCGTTCATTGCCAAGGGGACGGTTGTCGTGTGTGCAAGGGTACCGGGTGGATCGAAATCCTCGGCGCCGGGATGGTGCATCCGCGCGTTCTCGACATGTCGGGATACGACAGTCAAGTGTACAGCGGGTTCGCGTTTGGTATGGGCCCGGAGCGCATCGCGATGCTGAAATATGGGATTTCCGACATTCGCCTGATGTACCAAAACGATCTGCGCTTCTTATCGCAGTTTACTGGGGTGTAACCCATCGCCGTAACCCGGATTGACGGGAACAAGAGACGTGTGTGAGGAGTGGAAGCGTGAAAGTTTCCTATATGTGGTTAAGTGAATATGTCGATCTCGACGATCTTTCTCCACAAGCGCTGGCGGATCGACTGACCAAGGCCGGTCTTGCGGTCGACGGCGTCGAGTCGCGCAATCAAGGCGTTGAGGGCGTGGTGGTTGGCGAGGTGCTGTCGGTCGAGAAGCACCCCGACGCGGAGCGTCTGAACGTGTGTGCTGTGGATGCGGGTACTGGAGAAATTCTGCAGATTGTCTGCGGTGCGCCGAATGTTCGCGCGGGTATCCGGGTCCCGGTTGCCTTGGTTGGGGCCAAGCTGCCTGGGGACGTCAAAATCAAGCGCGCGAAACTGCGCGGCGTCGAATCCAATGGCATGCTTTGTTCGGCTGCCGAATTGGGTCTTGATACGCGCCTACTGCCGGCACACCAGACAACGGGTTTGTACATTTTGCCTGAGGGGACGCCGATTGGCACCGATATCGTGTCGTTGCTGCAACTCGACGACGCCGTGCTCGATGTGGACCTGACGCCGAATCGCAGCGATTGTCTGTCGATCCGCGGCTTCGCGTACGAGGTGGCCGCCATCCTGAAGCGGCCAACCACCTTCCCGACAACTGTCGATTCCTTGGAGTCAGACGGTCCGTCGCCACTCACCGTCCGCTTGGAGACAGACGGATGTTCGCGTTATGACGCGCAGGTGTTGGAGGGTATTGCGTCCAAGCCGTCGCCGCTGTGGATGCAGATGCGGCTGATGGCGATGGGGATCCGCTCCATCGATCTCGTCGTCGACATCACGAACTACGTCATGCTCGAGTGGGGGCAGCCGCTGCACGCGTTCGACGCCGACACCATCGCGGATTCGACCATCGTCGTGCGGCAGGCCCGCGAAGGCGAAGTTTTGGTGACGTTGGACGGCCAGAGCCGCACGTTGACCGGCGACATGATTGTAATTGCGGACCCAGACAAAGCGATTGGCCTCGCCGGGGTGATGGGTGGCGAAAACAGCGAGATTTCTGGGACAACGAAGCGCGTCGTGATCGAGTCTGCCCAATTTGCCGGCCGCGCCATCCGCAGGACTGGCCAACGTCTGGGATTGCGTTCGGAAGCGCAGCAGCGGTTCGAGAAAGGGATCGATCCGTCGGCGGTTCGCAACGCACTCGCCCGGGCGACGGAATTGCTCGTGCGATTGGCCGGCGCACAGCCGATTGGCTCCATGGTCACGGCTCATCGAGGAGACTTGCCTGCGACGGCGACCACGTCCGTTCGTTTTTCGCCCGATGCTTGTCGCGTTTCGCTTGGGCTCGATATTTCCGATGCCGACATGGCTGGAATTCTGGCAAGTCTCGGATTTGTGGTGACCATGCACAGCGACGACTGGACGGTTCAGGTGCCGTCTCGCCGACCCGATGTGGTCCTGCAAGCGGATCTGGTGGAAGAAGTGGCGAGGCTGTACGGTTACGACAACATTCCGTCGACTCATCTCGTTTTGCCCATCACGCCGGGGATGCGGGACGGCCGCCAGCGGTTGATCGAGCAAGTGAAAGACGTTTTGGTTGGGATAGGTTTGTATGAGGTTCGATCCTACGCCTTCACGTCGCCAGAAGCGCTTCGTCCGATGGGCATGAACGAGTCGCAGCCGCCGATCCCGCTCATGCACCCGATGTCCGACGAGCGTGGCGTCTTGCGCACGCATCTGTTGCCGTCGTTGGCGGAGATTGCGAAGCACAACCTCGCCCATCGCGTCGATGGCGGCGCCATCTTCGAAGTCGGTCGAACGTATCTCGCGGATGCGCTGCCGCTTACTAAGCAGCCGATCGAACGAGAGCAGTTCGCCTTGCTGTGGTTTGGCGAAACGGGCGAATCGTTGCGCGAGAAGTCGAGGCCGTACGATTTCTACGACGCGAAGGGCGCGATCGAGCGCGTTCTTGCGGCGCTTGGCGTCAAGGCGACGTTTGTGCGCCTGGAGCTGACGTGGCTTCATCCAGGGCGTTCGGCGCGCATCGTCGTGGGGGATGAGGAAATCGGCGTGATCGGCGAAATTCATCCGGCCATCGCCAACGACATGGGCGTGCCTGGCGGAATCTACGCGGAACTCGATGTGCAGCCATTGGTGAAGCATCGCACGATGGACGTCACTGTGGAGCCTCTGCCGAAATTCCCTGGATCCAGGCGGGATATCGCGCTGTTGGTGCAGCAGGAGGTACCTGTGGGCGAACTGCTGGAGACGATTGAGATGTCCGCGGCGTCGAGCGGGATTTTGACGGGCGTTCAGGTGTTTGATGTGTATATGGGTCAAGGAATTCCTGAAGGTCACAAGAGTGTCGCCATCGCATTGCACTTCCAGGATTCCGAACGGACCTTGACGGACGAGGAAATTGAAGACACCGTTCAGTTGGTTGTCACATCTGCGGCTGTCGCGCACGGTGCGCAACTTCGTTCATAGTGAAACGAAGACCGTTGCAGGAGATCAAGGTTGCAAAAGGGAATATGGAGCAGAAAGTTTCTGCTCAATTGGCTGACGGGAAAGGACGGAGCATAGATGGATGACCAATCAATCAATCGAGTAAAGGTAGTCATCCATGGCGTCGAGTACACCATACGCGGCTCAGCTTCCGAGCGCCACATCCACGAAGTGGCCAGGTTGGTGGATCAGCGCATGTCCGAAATTGCAGCGTCATCAGCCTACATGGATGAACGTCGAGTCGCTGTGTTGACAGCGGTCAATCTCGCCGACGAGTTGCATCGATTGCGACAGGAATACGAGGAACTGTTGGCCATGCTTGACGAGCGAACTCGAGGTGAAACGTCTACGTGAAGGGGATTGACACGCTCGATCTCATTTTTGCCGCGATTGTCCTGTTAGGGGCAATCAACGGCTATCGGATTGGTTTTGTACGCCAGGTTACGCGCTTGTTCGGCGCGGTTATCGCATATTTTGTTTCGTACTGGCTTCGGCCATATATCGCGCCAGTCATCCGGAATTTGCATATTGAAAATCATGTCAAATCGTCCGGCGTCGCTTCACTCGTGCTGGGCGATTTATCAGGAGCCATCGCGTTTGGGTTGGTGTTCCTGGTTACATTCTTGTTGCTTCGGTACGCGGCAGGGCTGTTGGACGCCTTGTTTAGTTTACCCGTTCTGTCGCTCGTCAATCGACTGGTGGGTCTAGTCGCTGGCGTTCTGCTCTCGGCCATTTTTGTGTACGTGGTTGCGTTAATTCTCCACTATGTCAACACGCCGGTCATCCAACATCAGGTTGCGCACTCGGCCATCGTGCACTGGTTGACCGGACAGAATGTGACCGCGAAGCTTGCGAC
Organism: Alicyclobacillus acidiphilus NBRC 100859; assembly: GCF_001544355.1. Classification (GTDB taxonomy): domain Bacteria; phylum Bacillota; class Bacilli; order Alicyclobacillales; family Alicyclobacillaceae; genus Alicyclobacillus; species Alicyclobacillus acidiphilus. The sequence continues at coordinate 53,686 of NZ_BCQI01000008.1, read as the reverse complement.
ATGGACTGCTTCGGCTCATGGACAACATGTGTAAAGGAAACTTTTCGGACAACCTATCGGATAACCGATAAAGAAGGACTGCCCTCGGGCAGTCCTTCTGTCCTGACATTCGATTAGTCATCGTGGCCGCGGGACTGTCTGAGCGTAGTTGGGACAAACAGGTCGATAATTCCGATGACAAGCGATGCCAAGAGAGCGCCAACAATGTTCGCGCGCATGCCCGGAACGAATAGCTGTGCCACGTAAATGACAATCGCGCCAGAGATAAAGCCAACGATGCCTCGCCCGTATGGCGATATGCGACGGCCGAAGATGGCTTCCATCGCGATGCCCAACAGCGTAATGACCACGGCTGCAAGGAGTGCGGACCAGAAGCCCATGACACCAAAACCGGGTACTAGATAGCCCACAAACATCAAGACAAGAGCGGATACGATGAAGCGGATGATATGACCAAGTACATGCATGCTTCAACCCTCCTCAATGCGTGTCTGATGGTATCGTTTCCGGATGCAGCGCGTCCGATGTGGTAAAATAGATGGGATTTTTGGAGTCATATTGATGATCATGGAGTGGACGAATGAACATACGAGCCCTGCAGGCTTTGGAATTTGATTATGTGCGCGAGCGCGTCGCGAAAGAGGCCATGTCCAGCCTCGGCAAACAAGCGGCCATGGCTATGCTTCCTTTTACGTCGATCGACGCGGCTGAACGTGAACTGGAAACTGTCGACGAAGCCCTTCGCTGCCTGCTGCGGGCAGGCGGGCCGCCGTTTGGCGGCATCACCGATATTCGAAACGATCTTCGGCACGCGCAAGTCGGCGGAACGCTGGGCGCGGATCGGATACTAGCCGTGGCGTTGTTCATCGCCGGTGGTCGCGCGTTCCGACAATATCTGGAGAATGCCGCGACCTTGACGGAGCTCGCGCTGCTGCCCGAGTTGGTTGAGCCGATGACCGACGCTCGCCGCACCGAGCAGGAAATTCGTCACGCGATTGGCGATGACGGCCAAGTGCTCGATCACGCCAGCGACGAACTGCTCAAGCTCCGCATCGAACGGCGCCGTCGCGAAGGCGAAGTGCGAACGGTGCTTGAACGTTTGCTGAGATCGCATCAAAAATTGCTCCAGGAACCCATCATCGCGATGCGCGGTCCATATTATTGCCTGCCCGTGCGCGTCGAAAACAAGAACATGATCCGCGGGATCGTGCGGGATGTTTCGTCGTCCGGATCGACTGTGTTCATCGAGCCGCAGGCGGTCGCAGACATCGGAGATCGCGTTCGAGAGATCCAGATTCTTGAGGAGCGCGAAATCGAACGCATCCTGTTCCGGCTCTCCGGCGTCATTGGCGAGGTTGCCGACGATTTGAAGGTGAACGTCGACATCCTGGAACGGATCGATCTCGTCTTCGCCAAAGCCGGATATGCCCGCCGCATCGACGCCAAGCGCCCGTTGCTCACGACGAACGTGTGGCGCCTGCGCGGTGCGAGGCACCCGCAGCTTTCGGCCGATGCGGTGCCCATCGATGTCGAATTGGGCGACGCGTACCACCTGTTGATGATTACAGGGCCGAACACAGGCGGCAAAACGGTTAGCTTGAAGACGGTTGGGCTCTTGACCTTGATGGCCAAGTGCGGCTTGTTCTTGCCCACGCGTCGGGAGAGCGAAATTGGGTTCTGCCGGGAAATCTTCGTCGACATCGGCGACGAGCAGAGCATCGAGCAGAGCCTGTCGACGTTCTCCTCGCACATGCGCAATATTATCGACATGCTGGCCCGGGTCGATCACGACAGCTTGGTCCTGCTCGACGAACTTGGCGCCGGCACGGACCCTGCGGAAGGATCCGCGCTCGCGATCGCCATTCTCGACAAGCTCTCGCGCATTGGCGCCCGCGTCATGGCGACGACGCACTACGCCGAGTTGAAAGGCTACGCGTTTGAAAATCCGGCCGCCATGAACGCAAGCATGGAATTTGACGTGGAAAGTCTGCGCCCGACGTATCGGCTGCTGATTGGCGTGCCGGGACGCTCCAACGCGCTGGCTATCGCGGAGCGGCTCGGCCTGCCTGCCGATATTCTGCGGGAAGCCCGGGAGCATGTCACGGAGACGAACATCCACGTCGAGGACTTGATTGGCAAGTTGGAACTCGCCAACCGCAACGCCGAAAAACTGCTGGCGGAGGCGGAGGCCGAACGGGATGCGGCAATTCGGATGCGCGACGAATGGGCGGCGAAGTCGGAACGCCTGGAGCGCGAAATCGAGGCGCTGAAGGAAGAGGCACGCAAAGAAGCTGCACGCATCGTCGAACGGGCACGGGAGGAAGCCGAGCGCATCATCCGCGAATTGCGCAGCATGCGAAACGCCGCCGGCGTCAAGGACCACGAGCTCGTGGAGCTTCGCAAAGGGTTCGAAGGGCTGGTGCCGGAGCGGGATCGGCCGAAAGCCAACTCGTCCCGCAAAGACAAACGTCAAACGGTCGCCGTCGGGTCGCGCGTGCGCGTGGTTTCGCTCGGTCAAAAAGGCGATGTCGTCGAGGTCTCGAACGATTCTTCGACCGCGACCGTGCAACTGGGCCTGATGAAGATGAAGGTGGACATATCGGACTTGGAAGTGCTGCAGGAGCGCGAGGAACAGGCCGCGGTTCGCCACTCCCGCCGCGGCGTTGCGACGAAGGACGTCCGCATGGAGCTGGACGTTCGCGGTGAATCCGTGGAAGACGCGATTCTGCGCATCGACAAGTACTTGGACGACGCCGTGGTCGCTGGCCTGTCCCGCATCGTGGTCATTCACGGCAAGGGCACTGGCGCGCTCAAGCACGCGATCCGGCGCCACCTGCAGGGCCACCCTCAGGTCAAGTCCAGCGAGCCGGGCGGCGCTGGCGAAGGCGGGGACGGAGCGACGATTGTCAGCGTGCGGATATGAGCGGTGGACTTGCCGCCGCTCCATCCAACTTAAAAACTCGCCTCAAGTTCGCTCACAAGGCTGCCGACGTAGGCGACCGCTTCGGAAATTGGTGCTGGCTTGGACATGTCCACGCCGGCCATTTTCATGAGGTCGAGCGGCGGCAGACTGCCTCCTGCTTTGAGCACCTCGATCCAGGTCTTCGCGGCAGGTTCGCCTTCTTCGCGAATCTTTTTGGCAATCAGGGTCGATGCCGTGAGACCCGCGGAGTACGTGTACGGATACAATCCCATGTAATAGTGCGGCTGGCGCATCCAGGTGAGCGCCGCGCCTTCGTCGATATGGACAGTATCGCCCCAGAAGCTGCTGAGAACTTCGCCCTTTTGTTCGGTCAACAGATTGGCTGTGATCGATTTGCCGGATTCGGCGAGTCGGTAGACGCGGCGTTGCAGTTCCGCTTCGAGTAGGTGCGTGACAAAGTTGTGGTAGTACGTGCCGAGCAGTTGGCCGATGACCCAACGGCGCATGCGTTGGTCGGACGTGTTCTTCAGGATGTGATCGGCGAGAAGCATTTCGTTGAGTGTCGACGGCGCCTCGATAAAGTACAGCGAGGGGCGCGTATTTGTCAGGCGCTGATACTTGTTTGCCAAAGCGAAGTGGCCTGCGTGTCCCAACTCGTGGGCCAACACGAACGCGCTGCGCATCGTGTCGCCCCAGGTGATGAGAATGTATGGGTGGACGCCGTACGGGCTCGAACAGAAAGCGCCGGTGCTCTTGCCGACGTTATCCAGGTAGTCGATCCAGCGGTTTTCCAGACCTGTTTTGATATTCGCCGCGTATTCCTCGCCGAGTACCTGCAGCGCGTCGAGAATCGTGCGACCCGCGTCCTCGATGCTCGTCTTCGGGCTGAAGGAGGGATCGAGGGGGATTTTGAGATCGCAAAACCGCATCTCGTCGAGCGCGAACAGGCGTTTGCGAAGGGCTGCCAAGCGGCGCATATGCGGCGCAAGTTCACGTTGAATGATGTCCAGCAAGTTGCTGTACATCTCCTCCGTCACTTTCTGCGGCTGCAGAAGCATCTCGGTCGTCGATGAGAAGTTGCGCAGCCGGGCCATGGTGATCTGACGATTGACTTCCTGGGCGTAGGCCGCCGCGAACGTGTGCTTGTATCGTTGCAGGGTTTGGACGAACGATGTGTACGCACTGCGGCGCAACGTGGTGTCGGGTGAAAATTCGTAAATATCTTCGTAGAGAGCGAACGACACAGGGTGCGACACGCCGTTGCTGTCGACGGCGGGATCGAACGACATGTCGGACAACTTGCTGCGTTGGTAGACGACGTATGGACCGCCGAAGACTCGGCCCAAGGCCGCGAGCGTGGCTTCCGTTTCCGGAGACAACATATGCGGTTTGAAGTCGATCACGTCGTTCAACAGATTGGCGAAGTCCCGCAGCTTCGGTTCGTTCGCGAGAAACGCTTGCAGGGTGGACTCTGGGAGCTGCGCCAGCTCCGAATCGATGAAAGAGAGCGTTTGTCCAACTTGTGCGGTCATCGCGGAGGATTGATCAGCCAGGGCCTGATTTGCGGGATTGGTTCCGTCCTCGGCACTGCGCAGCGAGGCGTAGGTCGTGACGCGGATCATTCGCACCTGCAAGTTTTCACGCGCCTCCAGGCACGCGAGCAGCGTGGTTGCGCTTTCTCCCAGCTTGCCCTGATAAGCCGTGACCTGTGACACATCGCGAAGGATGGCGTCCCGTTCGGATGCCCAGGCTTCGTCGCTTGGGAACAGATCGTTCAAATTCCACGTCAGTTCGGTTGGTACTTCGTGTCGTTGCCATCTCTCACTCATGTGTCCATCCTCCATCTGCGTTTCATCGTGTGTGGTGCTCACGGGCGCTGACTGATCAGCGCCCGCTGCCTCGACCGGAACTGTCCGTACCCGGACCGAGGCCTGGAATCCACGACTTCGCTTTGTTCGAATTCTGTTCTGTCGCGCCGTTCGTCATTCCGTTTTCATCCGACGCGCCGTTCGTCGAATTATGTCCGTCTGTCCCATTGTCGATCACGCCGTTCTGCGTGAGGACGTTGGAATCGTTGCCGAACAGATTGCCGCTGCCATTGTCGAACTCGTTCGACGTTCCATTGGTCGCGTTATTGCCTGTCCCGTTGTCAACCGGGTTCGGCGCAGGCAACTGCACTTCGACGACTTGGGACGCGGTGGACAAGGCCGTATTCGACTCCGCGAACACTTCGTAGTAGAGCGTGCCTCCATCCGCCGGCAGATTGGTATCCGTGTACGACGGTGTTTGTACGCTGCCAAGCTTCGTAAACGGCCCATCAGGCGACGTGGATCGATACACATTGTATTGTACCGCTTCGTCCACGGGCTGCCACGTCAGATCCACTTCGGTCCCGTCAAACGTCGCGGAGAGTCCGGTTGGCGGGTTGATTTCCGCCGGATTGGAGGCATCGGGCACGCTGCCTGCGTCCAGCACTTGGCCGCCGCGAGGATCGGGCTGCGTCGGCACCAGATACTGACTTTGATCCGTGATGCCTCCAGGAATCTTGTGGTCCCAATCAGGGATGCGATCCGTGGGCAATTTGATGAACACGCCGGTATGAACTTGCCAAGCTGGCGTTTTCGTCGTGGCCAAATATTTTTTGCCATCGATCACAACATATTTCGCTTCCACGTCGACATCGTCGTAGGTGGTTGGCTGCGTACCCTGAACATACGGTTCGGTGACGATGGAGCCATGCACAGTCGACAAGGACGTCGGCAAAAGTCCGCTCAACGAACTGACGTTGGCCGTGACGACGTCGCTCGGCTTCGGCCAAGGTGTCGTCGCCGGGGATTCCGCCAGGATGGGTTCCATAATGTCGCTCCAGAGGGTGAACTTCAAGTTGTAGTTTGCGGCATCGATCGGTTCGCGATAGTTGTAGCCCATCCAAATGCCCGCCGTGTATTGCTGCGTGTAGCCCATGAACCAGCCATCCGTCAGCGAGTCGGTCGTCCCCGTCTTGCCGGAGATGTATTGTCCCGGGAAATTCGCACCGACCATGGTCGCGGTTCCGCCTGAGTGATACAGAACGTTGTGCAGCATGCTCGTAATAATATAGGCCGTAGAGGGTGTAAACACCTGCTCTGTCTTGGGCGAAGCCTGATAAATCGGCCGGCCCGTCTGATCCTCGATGCGACTGATCATATAACTTTGATGCCATACTCCTTGGTTGGCAAACGTCGTGTAGGCACTTGTCATCTGTTCGACGGTCACGCCGTTGTCGAGGCCGCCGATCGCCGAGGCCAAATGGTTCTCGTCGTCCGCGACAATGGTCGGCTGGCCGTTGAGCGTCTTCGCGTCGGTGCCGAGACCCATCTTGGCCAGGTAGCCAAAGCCGACTTGCGGCGTGATCTCGTCGAGAATGTCGATGGCAGGCACGTTCCGCGACTCATACAAAGCTTCATCCGCCGTCATGAGACCGCCGAAGTCCGGTTCGTCGTCGTGTGGTTCATAATCCGCGCCTGACGTGGACGGAAACAGCGTCAGCGCGTCGTAGAGGATCGATCCCGCCGTCAACTTGCCCTGATCAATGGCAGGCCCATAGTCGAGCAGCGGTTTGATGGACGATCCTGGCTGCCGCGGAATGTCGGCGTGATCGATCTCGTCCTCCAAAAAGTTTCGACCTCCGCCAACCGCCAGAATGCCGCCCGTTTGGTTGTCGATCAGCGTAAAGCCAGCCTGATATTCGTCCTGAATGGTCTTGCCGTTGACCGTGATGGTCTTGTTCGTGCCCGCGAAGAGCGACTGGTTGGACAGGACTTTCTCGACGTCTTCCTGTTTGGAGAGATCGATGGTCGTATAGATGCGCAGCCCGGCCACCGGCAACGCGGATTCGGCGTCGTTGGCGTTGTCGTAGACGCCAGCGTTGACGAGCGCTTTGATCACACGAGGCTTGATTTCGTCCAACATCAGGTACGGATGCGCTGGCAGGCCATTTTCCGGCGCTTTGTGGATTTCTTTCAAGATATCGTAGTGATACGCCTCATTGTATTGAGCTTGCGTGATGAACTTGTCCGCCAACATCTGATTGAGTATGTAGTGCTGTCTGCTCAACGTGTGCTTTGGATACTCATACGGTGAAAAATACGAAGGATTGTTTGGCAGCGCGGCCAAAAACGTGGCTTCGGCCAAGTTGAGATTCTTCGGATCTTTGCCAAACAGAATTTCTGAAGCGCGTTTGACGCCATACACCGTCTCCGTACCCATGCGGCCCATATAGATCCAGTTCATGTAGTCGGTCATGATCTCGTCTTTGGTCAACTGATGGTTGACCTCGATGGCCAGAGCGATTTCCTGGATCTTGCGCTGCATGGTGCGCTGTTGTTCGGGAAATACGGCGAGTTTCACAGTTTCCTGTGTGATGGTGCTGGCGCCGCTTTCGATGGAATGACCAAGCAGATCCTGTACCATCGCGCGCGCCATCGATAGAGGATTGATGCCGATATTCGTAAAAAACGTCTTGTCTTCCGCTGCGATAAACGCGTTGACGAGGTCCGGCGAGACCTGTGACAAGCCGGAAATTGGCTGCCTGTCTCCGTCGCCCGAGAATTGTCCTATGACTCGTCCATTCCTGTCATAGACAACAGAGGGGGCAGAGTTGTTGACAAACGTTGCGGCACTCACCTTGGGCAAGCCCTTCAAGAGAGCGGAAACGTAGCCTGTACCTGCGGCTAAACCAAGGACGACCAAGCTGCCCACGCTGAACGCACCGATGCGAACAGCCCGCCAAAGGCGCGGATGTCCCTTCGCTTCCCGTTTTGCGGCTGGCGTTTGTGGGCGACCAGTCCGTATCACACGTGTGCGTTGGTCCACCCCATCACGTCTTTTGCGCATGCTGCCCCTCCTTCCGTCTCGAAAATTATAGCATACACCTGATTTCCCAACGTGAACGCTTTCTGAACACCGTCCACAAAAAGGACGGAAGCCAAGCGCTGTTTGTTACATTGACACGCCCAATGTCCTGAAGTTATATTGAGACAAATTGCATCCATCGATGCTCGTTGAAGCGGTTTTCGTAGGAACGGGAAACGAGTGAAGAGAGCCGGCGGTTGGTGCGAGCCGGTCCGTCCTGTCTCTGAAATTACACCCGTGGAGAGCGTTCGCCTGCGAGGCGAATCGGTCTAGTCCGTTACACTAGCGAAGTGGTCGCTCAAATCGCGAAGGTGGAACCATTGCGCGGTTTGACAGGCAATCAGGGTGGTACCGCGAGTGGCATCTCGTCCCGGAGTTTGGACGGGATTTTTTTGCGTCTTGGACGTGTGTAACGATTCCAGTGGGATCGCCGGCACCTCGGCCACAAGATGCTTCGAATGGCTTCTGATGTGACTTCTGATGAAAAAATGAAACAGAGATGTGGAGAGGATGATTGGCATGGAAGAATTGCAGTTGACACCTGAACAGGAAGCCGAAGTCGCTCGCCAACTGGACGTCATTCGCCGAGGCGTCGCAGAAATTGTGCCGGAGTCGGAGTTGGTGGAGAAGCTCCGTCATTCCGTCGCGACAGGCACGCCGCTTCGCGTGAAGCTCGGGATGGATCCGACTGCCGCAGACATTCACCTGGGTCACACCGTGGTCTTGCACAAAGTTCGGCAGCTTCAGGACTTGGGCCATCGGGCGCACCTCGTGATCGGAAATTTCACCGGTCGAATCGGCGATCCGACGGACAAGTCAGAGACACGCAAGCAACTCAGTGAAGATGAGGTGCAGCGCAACGCCCAAACCTATGTGACACAGGTGTACAAGATCTTGGATCCAAACAAGACCGATATCGTGTACAATGCCGACTGGCTCGGCCCGCTCAACTTTGCCGATGTGATCCGACTGGCGTCGACCTTGACCGTGGCCCGCATGTTGGAGCGCGAGGATTTTACGAAGCGGTTCCGGGAAAACCGACCCATCCACATTCACGAGTTTTTCTATCCTTTAATGCAAGCGTACGACTCTGTCCACCTTCACACGGATATCGAGCTCGGCGGTACGGATCAGAAGTTCAACCTGCTCATGGGCAGGACGCTGCAGAAGGAATTCGGAATGCCCATGCAAATTGCCATCATGATGCCGCTGTTGGAAGGACTCGATGGGGTTCACAAGATGTCCAAGAGCCTTGGCAACTACATCGGCGTCGACGAGTCGCCCAACGATATGTTCGGCAAAATGATGTCGATCCCGGACGATCTCATGTTCAAATACTACGAGCTGTTGTCGTTCCGGCGCACCGACGAGATCGAGGCGATGCGGTCGGCCGTTGCCAGCGGTCAAACCAATCCCCGGGACGTCAAGATGGCCTTGGCTGAAGAACTTGTCAATCGCTTTCTCGGACCGCAGGCCGTCAAAGACGCGGTCGCGCATTGGCACCAAGTGTTTCAATCTGGAGCCATCCCTGAAGATATCGAGGAAGTCCAGGTGCCTGCCGAACCGGTTTGGATCGTCAAGCTGCTTGTCGACTGCGGACTGGCCGCGAGCAACAGCGAAGCGCGCCGTTCGATTGGGGAAGGCGCAGTGAGGATCAACGGGGAGAAAGTGAAGGATGTCGATTTGAATTTCACGCCGGCCGACGGCGATGTGCTGCAACGCGGCAAGCGTCAGTTCAAACGTCTGCGGCTGCAATAGCGGCTGGCGGACCAGGTTGTCCTGCCGATTGGACATGACGGCGCCCCTCTGTGCGTACAGTGTGAACAGGGGGGAGCTATCATGGCACGCCGATTTGTGTCCAGACCAACGAGATCGATCCGATCCGCCCGCAGTGCCGGCCCGAGGCGGCGCCGACGCAATTGGATCGCGGTCGTGCTGATGTTTTTGGGTGTCGTCACCGGCATTCTCTTCTACATCGACTATCGGCTGCGCCCCATGGTGATTGCCACGTCGTCGACACTCGCCAAACGCATTGGATCGGAGGCCTTGGCGGAGGCGTTGACGGACGCGATCTCGCACTATCCCGACGCGCGGTCGCTCGTCGACACAGACCTTAGCCACCCTTCCCCGCGTGACACGCTCAGCGTCACGACTCTCGATATGGTGAAACTGACCGCGTTGCAGGGCATCGCCACGAGCGACGCGCAAAACCGATTGCGCGAACTGTCGACGCAGCGTCTTCGCCTACCCATCTTTCAAATGTTCACCGGATCCCTCTTGTCCGGCTACGCCATGACTGTTCCCGTTCGATTTTCCCTGCTCGGCTCCGTGCATTCGACTCTGGAGACAGATATCAAGTCCGAAGGCGTCAATCAAGTCGTTCACGTGATCTATTTGAATTTAACCGCCAACGTCATGGTCATGACGCCCTTGATCAACGTCCCAACCACCGTGCAGACCCGCGCACCCATCGTCTACCTTGTCATGAGCGGGCCTGTTCCAAACGCGTTTTACGGATCGAACGGGCAGCCAAACGTCACGGTGCCGCCACAGAGTTCCTCGTCGCAGAGCTCCCATTGAACCGTTCATACGTTCCGGCGAATCAGGTGCCGAGGGCCGCTTCATTGGCCGTCTCGGTCTGTGCCACTTCTTAGGCGGGCGCATATACTGTCGCAGTAGTTTGAGTGCCTTAGCCTAGGAGGGTTCCGTTTTGAAGAAATATGTGGTGAAACCTGGTGAGTCGCTCTATCAAATCAGCCGAAAAACCGGGGTCCGACTGCCGTTGTTGTTGGCTGCCAATCCGAACATCACGAACGCGAACGACGTGCTTCCGGGCACGACCATCGTCATACCCGAACTGGGGAAGCCTGCGAAGGGGCCGATCTCGAAATCGCATCCCAAGAAAAAATCGACCAGCGCTGCCAAAACTGCGGCCGCTGGAGCGGCTTTCTACAATCCGTCGACACCTTACTTCGGTTTCGTGTGGCCGCATCAGGTTCAGCCAGGCGAGACGTGGGACTCCATCGCGGAGAAGTACGGCGTCAGTCTCCAACAGTTGCAACATGTCAATCCACACCAATCCAATCCGCTCGCTCCAAATTCGATTGTGTACGTGCCTGCTACGGCCGCTTCGGGCATGCCGCAAGGAGCGGCACCAGGCTACGCGGGCGCGCCCAGTTATGGCGCGGCTCCGGGCGCCGATATGACACAAGGTTACGGACAACCAACGATTCCGCAAGCGCCAGGTGCTATCGTCGAAAATGGGTATGGGCCGCATACGCACAACCCCTATCGCTTGCAGGGCGGGACGTGGTTTGCTGAGGCTGACGACAACGATCCTTATTTGCGCTTCGAGGAACAGGATGGATCGGCACGCGACACGCGTTCCACCCCGAACGCCGCGGAGAGCGGCACGGCAGCGATTCCGCAGCAGGACGATGAAGGATGGTCGGCGCCATTTACCATCGACTTGAGTGAGGACTAACGCGGATGCTGGCTGACGCAACCTTCGTCGAGGCCATTGGGCAGTCGTACGACATTCGCGTCAGGGCGATCGTGCGCAAACGTTCGGTCATCGGTATCATCGCGGATCAGGGTCGTTACATCTGGAAACCGAGTCTCCCCGCCGACAGTGAGGCTCGGTTGCTCGCCCTGCGCAACATGAAGCGCGTGTATGAAACGACCGACGTTCGGTGCGCGCTGCCGCTGCCCGCCCGCGGGGGAACCATGTTGGTGAAGCTGCCGAATGGCGATCGCGGCTATTTGCAGCCGTGGATCGCAGGGCGGCACGTGCAGGTCGATCACGCTGTCGAGCGCTTGGCCGCAATGAGATCGCTCGCCGTCGTGCATGTGGCCGCCCAGCATTGCGGCCATCCCGGCTGGACCCAGTTGCGGCGTGGCACGCTGTTGCAGAAATTGCGGGCGAAAGAGCGTGCTGTGCTGCGGGTGTGGCCGCTTGCGGAAGAGGCGCAGCCGCTGCTTCGTCCCTGGCGATCCCATCTCGTCCGCTGGATGCAGGAGGTCCTGGATGACTACCAGTCCTCGCTGCCAAAGTCGGAAGCGGCATGGTTGGCGCGATCCTCGTTCTGCCACCGAGATCTCGCTCCGCACAATCTGTTGGTCGACGAGCGGGGGAGGATCGGCTGGATCGATTTCGATCACGCCGGATACGACGACATCCTGTCGGATCCCATCCAGTTCATGAGCCACGCGATGTTCCTCGCGAACCTGTCGGAAGACGCGTATTGCGACATGTTGGACACCTATGTGGCATGCGCGAATCTGTCCGCGGATCAGAGGGTGCTCCTGTTCCGGCTCGCCGAGTGGCCGGACATCTTGGTCCGGACCATCCTCGAATGGGTCCGCGGTGGTTGTCAGAAGGCGGGAGAAGCGAAGCTGCTCTACGCGCTCATGTGTGAGCGGCGGAGAAGGCGATATCACCAAACGCTCGCGATGTGACAAGGGGGCTCGAGGCAAGGTCGAGCCCTTTGTTTTCATCCGCCTGAAATGTATACTGATTTGGAGTATTGTACGGTCAATGGAGGAATTGTTTTGTCGACTCATGTCCACAAGGTTGCCATGGCCCAGTTTTCGCCCGTACTCGGCGATGTGGGCGCAAATTTGGACAAGCACCTTTCGTACGTTCGCGAGGCTGTGGAGGCTCGCGCAAAGATACTGGTCTTTCCTGAACTCGGACTTACCGGTTATCAGACGCAGGACCTGACGCTGGAAGTCGCGCGGCCCGTCCATCACCCGGAGATTCAACTGCTGGTCGACGCGAGTCGCGAGATCGATATCCTGTTTTCCTTCGTCGAGGAAGCGGAGGATTACCGATTCTACGTGAGCGCGGTGTACGCTTCCGGCGGATCGATTCTGCACATCCATCGCAAGGCGTATCTGCCGACGTATGGCATGTTTGACGAGCGCCGCTATTTCGCAGCGGGCGACTCGTTCGAGACGTTTCGAACGGCGCTTGGGAAAACGGGTGTCATGATCTGCGAAGACGCGTGGCACCTGTCGTCGCCCTACCTGCTGGCGATGAACGGAGCGACTGTGGTCTTCGTGCCTGCGTCGAGTCCATGGCGCAACGCCATGGCGGCGGAGGATCTAGGTTCGCACGCGTTTTGGCGTCAGTTGCTGCAGACGTACGCGCAGCTCCTGGGGCTGCACGTGGTGTTTGTCAACCGCGTCGGTTACGAAGACGGCGTGCACTTCTACGGCGGAAGCGGAGTGGTGGGGCCGGACGGATCGTGGATCGCGCAGGCGAAGTCGAATGAAGAGACCTTGGTGTTCGCCGAGATCGACGTCCGGGCGACGCGACGGGCTCGCTATACGACGCCTCTTGTCCGGGATGAGCGCATGGATATCGTGAAGCGGCAACTTGACGGGATACTGCGGAGGGGGTCGACACATGCGTGAGTCGGTAGCTGCTGCGCTGCAGGTCAATGAACCGTTGACCACATCCATTCTCGAAGGTTTTCTGCGGGAAGAGGTCCAGAAATCCGGATTCCACAAGGTGTTGTTCGGACTGTCCGGCGGTATTGATTCTGCCCTGTCCGCGTATCTGGCGGCACGGGCGCTCGGACCCAACCACGTGCACGCGGTGTTGATGCCGTATCGAACCAGCAGTCCCGCAAGTCTCGCCGACGCCATGGAAGTGGTGAAGGACTTGGGGATTCCGCACACGGTCGTCGACATCAGCGGATCGGTCGACGCGTATTTCGCTCAGATGGACGACAAGCTGGGCGAGCCGGCAAGCCCGCTGCGGCGAGGCAATCGAATGGCTCGCGAGCGGATGTGCACACTGTATGATTTATCTGCCGCACAGGGCGCGTTGGTGGTGGGGACGAGCAACAAAACCGAGCTGCTGCTCGGCTACGGCACGCAGTTCGGGGACATGGCGAGCGCGCTCAATCCTATCGGAGACCTGTACAAGTGCCAGGTCCGCCAATTGTCGGCATACGTCGGTGTGCCAAAGAGTATTCTCGAGAAGGCGCCAAGCGCGGATCTCTGGGAAGATCAGACGGACGAGAATGAACTCGGGTTCACGTACGACGACGCCGACGAGATCCTCTATCAATGGGTCGATTTGCGTTTGTCTCCCGCCGAGATCGTCGAACGCGGCGCGGATGCAAAGTTGGTCGATCACATTGTCAGGAGGGTCCAACGCAATCAGTACAAGCGCAGGCTGCCAATCATCGCGAAACTGTCCAGTCGGACCATCGGGATCGACTTCCGATATCTGCGCGACTGGGGACTGTAACCGAGACTCGTCCGAGGCGGGCGAGCATATCACGATGTTGCAAAGGGTTGAAACGCATGTCTGGACATTCCAAATGGCACAACATCCAGCGACGTAAAGGTAAACAAGACGCTGTACGCGGACAGTTGTTCACGAAATTATCCAAGGATATCTATCAGGCTGCGCGAGAAGGCGGCGGTAATCCAGACACAAACTTTCGTCTGAAGACGGCGATTGAACGCGCCAGGGCGAATAACCTGCCGGCTGAAAATATCGCGCGCACCATTGCCAAGGCGACGGGGACGCTCGAAGGCGTTACGTATGAGGAATTATTATATGAAGGATTTGGTCCGCACGGGGTCGCGCTTTTGATTGAAATCGTCACAGACAACCGCAACCGCACCGCTGCGGATGTACGTCACATCTTTCGGAAGCGCGGGGGCAGCTTAGGGGAGTCGGGATCGGTCGCCTGGATGTTTCAGAGGCAGGGCCAAATCACGGTGACCAAGGACGGGATCGACGGCGAAGAGCTCATGATGGCGGCCATCGACGCTGGCGCGGAAGACGTGGTGGAGCGCTCGGACGATTATCTGATTGTCACGCAGCCGGATCAATTTGTCGCGGTTCGCCAAGCCATCGAAGATGCCGGGATCGCGTACGAGGAGGCGGAGTTGACGTACGAAGCGGCAACGAAGCTGGAACTCTCCGAAGAGGCGATGGACGAGGTGTACGATCTCGTCGAAGCCTTGGAAGAGTACGACGACGTGCAAACGGTCTACACGAACGTACTTTTCCCGGAAGACGATGAAGACGACTGACCAGGTGGCGTTGATGGTTGAGGCATGGCCGAGACATGGTTGTATAAGTTGAACTTGGCGGCACACACTACCCTTGTACGCTAGTCCGCAGGACCATAGCGAAAAGGGTGAGGAAAGTGATGACGGTACGGTCAGTACGTGCAACCACCATAGCACAGTGTCTCTGGCGGATGGTGTTCGCGTCGCTATGTGTCGCCGTCCCTTGGTTGTCCATTCATGCGACGATCTCGGCGCAGACAATGACGGTTCCGGAAAATAGGAAACCATCGACGAGCGCACTGTTCGTCACGGAGGACAAGAACGGGGATGTGACACTGGAAGAACACCGTATCCGTGACGACGCAGTCGTACTACTGAAGACAGACTATTCTGCGTGGACGCTGAATGTCCCGTTGTCGTATTACTTCATGGAGCCGGTGTACGAGCGGCACGTTGAAACAACCGATGAAACGCGCCTCGGCGTGTAGTCGAATACCGTTGAAGAAACTTCGGCCGCTGCGTCGCGAGACTCCGAGAAATCGGGAACCTTGCGCTGCAGCGGCCGTGTCGTGATGCCTATGGTGACGGCGGAGGTTATTTGCCGATCCGCTGTCTGCGTCTCCTGGTAATCGTGTCAAACGTCACAGCCAACAACAGGATGCTTCCTTCGACGAGGTATTTTGTACTCGAAGGCGCACTGAGCAAGTCCATGCCGTTTTCGATGCTGCCAATGACGAGCGCTCCGGCCAAGGCGTTCCAAATGCTTCCGCGACCGCCAAACAGGCTCGTGCCGCCAATGACTGCGGCTGCGATGGAGTCCATCAACAGATCCCCGCCGCCAGCCTCGGTCGTCGATGAACCTAAGCGAGACGCGCCAATGATGCCGCCAGCCGCGCCAAGGACGCCGCTGAGCGTGAAGATGATGATCTTCATTTTCCGCACATTGACGCCCGCGCGGCGCGATGCTTCGACATTGCCGCCAATGGCGTACAGATGTCGGCCAAACGAAGTGGTTTGCGTCAGAATTGCGAATCCAGCGACGAGGATGAACAAGATGAGCCCAGCCACCGGGATTCCGTTGTACGAGTTGAGCACGTAGACCACGATGCCAATGCCAATCACGACGGCGACGATGCTTCCTATCGTCTTGGAATGACTCGGCAGCGTCAGTCCCATGCGCTTGCGGGCCGCCCGGTTATGCAGGACGCTCCATGCGTACAGCACGACGACGACAGCGCCCAGCACCCAGCCTTCCCAACGCCCCAGGTATGCGGACGCGATTCCCAGCAGCGTGTTGTTGCTGATTGGGATGGTGCCTTCTTGCCCGAGCAGCACGAGAATGAGCCCCTGATAGCCCAATTGCCCGGCCAATGTCACGATGAGAGCGGGAACGCCGATGATGGTGACCCAAAATCCTTGGAATAGTCCCAATGCCGCGCCGACCACCAAGGCTGCGAGAATACACAGGTAAGGATTGACGCCGTTTGCGGAGAGAAGGCCAAGGATAGAACCGCAGACCCCGCTCAACGCTGCGACGGACAAGTCGATTTCAGCAAGTAGCAAGATAAACGTCTCGGCGATGGCGAGTGTGCCAATTTCGGCCATCTGCAAGACGAGGTTCGACAGGTTGCGGCCGCTCAAGAAGTTCGGGTTGATGATCTCGAAAATCACCCAAATCAGGAGTAGCGAAAGGAGAACGGGCAGCAGAGAGAAATCTCCACCAATGACTCGGTTGATGAGTGACGAACTTTTCGGCGCTTTGTTGCCGGTGATAGGTGGTTGTGCTGATACGCCTGTACTCATTGGGAAACGACAGCCTCCTCTGATGCGCCTGTAATCGCTGCGATAACCTGTTCAGGTGTGACTTCGGATCGAATGAATGACGCGACGGATCTGCCGAGGCGAAGGACGATAATTCGATCAGCGATTTTGAACACGTCGCTCAAGTTGTGGGAAATGACCAAGACGGCCTTGCCCGTCGTTTTCAATCTCAGGATGAGGTCCAATACCGCTTTCTGCTGCGCGACGCCGAGCGCCGCGGTGGGTTCGTCCAGCATGACTAACTTCGATCCCCACAAAACCGATCTCGCGACGGCCACGGTTTGCCTCTGACCGCCCGACAAGCTCGCCACCTGCGTCGTCAGCGGCGGCAGGTTAATGCCGAGTTCTTTGAGAACAGGGATAGCCCGCTGTTCCATTTCGTTTTTGTTCATGACTCGAATGAGGCCGGGTATCAAGGTCCGGGTAATTTCCCGACCAAGGTATAAGTTGGAGACGATATCAAGGTTGTCGCACAAGGCCAGATCTTGATAAACCGTTTGAATGCCCAGTTTTTCGGCCATGGATGGAGAGGTCAATTTGACACTTTCGCCTTCGAATACGATCTCGCCTTCGTCTGGCTGTTCAACACCCGCGATCATTTTGATGGTCGTCGACTTCCCCGCGCCGTTGTCGCCAACGAGCGCCACGACTTCTCCTCTGGCAACTTCGAAGGTGACGCCGGCAAGCGCTTGCACTGCGCCAAAACGCTTTGTGATATTGCGCACTTCAAGGACGTTTTCTCCAGATTTTTCTCCCATGACAGAAATCCCCTCGCTTAAAAGAAGAAAGATCGAGGGGCACCCTGTGCGCGTGCCCCTTCTTGCTGTTCAGCGGCAACTTACGACGTTTTACCGGGGTTCTTGATGCGTGCCCAAGTGGTGTAGTGATCTTTGATCACCGTGCTTGCCACGTTGGCTTTGGTTACGACCACGGGCTTCAGCAGAACGGAAGGAACGTTTTCCATACCATTCTGGGTTGTGCCGTTCACCAAGCCTTTCGGTGGCTGCGATCCGGTTGCCAAAGCCACGGCGAGTTCAGCAGCGGCTTCCGCTTCCTTCGGAACGGCCTTGTACACCGTCATCGACTGCGTGCCTTGGTAATAAATCCGATTCAGGCCGGCGTCGGTCGCGTCCTGTCCGGTGACCGGGATGTTTTTGGTGCTGAGGTGTTGCTCGTTCATGGCCTGGATGCACGCGCCAGCCAGGTCGTCATTGGCCGCCAGGATCGCGTCGACTTTGTTGTTCAGTTTCGTGAGCGCCTGTTCCATCTCGCGCTGGCCAGTCGATGGATCCCAGTTTGGCGTGTAGGTTTGGTAGCCCAACTTCAGCTTGCCGCTGTTGAACAGCGGTTGTAGAACTTCGAGCGCGCCCTTTCTGAACAGGACCGCGTTGTTGTCGGTTTGCGCGCCGTTGATCATGACCACCGTGCCGCCCTTTTTCGTGTGGTCGGCAATCCATTTACCTTGCAGCTCGCCTACGAGCTCGTTGTTGAAAGAAACGTAGTAGTCCGGTTTAGAATCTTCGATCAGACGGTCATAGGCGATAACCTTGACGCCTGCTTGTTGTGCCTGTTTCACAATTTGAGCTGCGGCGACGCCGTCAATCGGATCGACGACGAGCACTTTGGCGCCGTTCGAGATTGCGCTTTCCGCTTGCTGCAGCTGGGTGTTGGTGTCGCCTTGCGCGTTTTGGTAATCGACAGTGGCATTCGGGTCGAGCTTCTTGACGTCCGCCGTGAAGTCTGGCTTGTCTTCCGTCTCATACCGCGGAGAAGACGTCGTGTCAGGCAACAGCAAGGCGATGGTGACTTTCGCCGTCGACTTTGCGCTGACTGTCGAAGTCAGGCTGGCGATCCCGGAGGTCAGCATGGTGGCCGCGAGGGCGACTCCGGATAGTGCAGCTCCTTTTTTCTTCCAGTTGATAGCCATTCTTGTGTATCCTCCCTTGTATCGTGCTCAATTTTGGAGTATTGCGAGTTTCTATTTCGCGTCTTTCGTCGCGACAACAAATGGACTGAACCCAGTTGCGCCACGCATACCCCCATCTCCAGCAAGTTTTTCTGATATGGTCCCGCAAGTCGCGAAACTCGTCGACGAGTCGATGCTGCCTTGCGAAACTTGCACGCAGTGGCCTTTCAACGACGATGTTGCAAAAGGCGCACTACGAATGCTGGTGTTCACAAAGTTTATCAACACAACAAAGTGATACTTAAAAATTGAATACATAAACTAAGTTGCGGGTGTGGTTGAATTTAAACAAAGTATTTTTCCATAGTAAGCGGATTCATCGCTTCCGACAGCCACAATATTATCCTAAGTTGCGATTGTGTCAAGATGTGATTTTTATCTTCATTTACGTGATAAACGATCTTTTTCGCGTGGAAGTCCCGCAGCCATCGACAAGAGTAGGAGATTTCGGCTCGATGACGAATCCATAGAGCAGAGGGGAGAATCGCTTTATGCGGGTACTCGGCATTGACCCGGGGCTGGCTCGCCTCGGCTATGGCGTCGTCGATGTACAGGGGAGCCAACTTCGCTGCGTCACGTACGGATGCATCGAGACTGAGCCGGACGTGATGTTGGCGGATCGACTGTTGGAAATCCATCGACGCTTGGAAGATTTGTTTCGACAACACCAGCCAGATGTGATGGCGGTGGAGGAATTGTTTTTTCATCGCAACACGACGACGGCGTTTACGGTCAGCCAGGCTAGAGGCGTCGTCTTGCTCACAGCGGCGCAATGCGGCACGCCTATCGCCGAATATACGCCGATGCAAGTCAAACAATCGATCACAGGCTATGGCCGCGCGGATAAGCTGCAAGTGCAGCAAATGGTGAAGATTTTGCTGGGACTTCCCGCGTTGCCGAAACCGGATGATGCCGCGGACGCGCTGGCAGTGGCCATTTCGCATGGTCACGCGGCGCCGCTGGAGAAGTACGGGGTGTCGACGGTCGCAGAACGGCGAACAGGGTGGAACTGGGAGAGAGGTGCGAGGCGATGATCGTCTTCCTTCGAGGGCGTTTGGCTGCCCGCGGCCCAGGTTATATCGATCTCGACGTCCACGGCGTCGGCTACCGCGTCTATGTGACGGATGAAACGTCGGCAGCGATAGCCCATGATGGCGAAAGTACCGTGTACACGTATCAGCACGTGCGGGAAGACGGCGTTTTTTTGTACGGATTTTTGCGGCCTGAGGAGCGGGCCGTGTTCGAGAAGTTGCTGCTCGTTTCCGGCGTGGGACCGCGTCTTGCGCTCGGGATCCTTGGCGCGATTTCGGCGGAGGCTGTCGTGACCGCCATTCAAACGGAGGACGCGAATCTGCTGTGCACCCTTCCTGGCGTGGGAAAGAAGACAGCACAACGGATGATTCTCGACTTGAAGGATAAACTCGGCGATTTGCCGCTTGACTGGAATGGTATCGTCCGCGGCGCGTCCGCGCACCCGCAGGGACCTGCGGACATGCAGGACGATGTGATCACGGCGCTTGTCGCGCTCGGCTATCGGATGCGCGAGGCGGAACAAGCTGTTTCGGCGGTCTTTTCGGAGAACAGCGACCTCACTGTCGAAGCGGCTGTAAAAGCGGCTTTGGCTTGGCTGTACGTCCACCAGCAAGACGCTTGATGGACAGCTGGCGATGGCCGCTGTTGAGATACAGTGGATGGTTTGCATGAAGGTTTGGATGTTGGTTTGGACACAAGCAATGGGTTTGTGTATGGAGGCAAGCTATGGATGATCGGATTGTTTCTGCCGAATGGAGTCGCGAAGATACAGCGCTTGACTCCATTCGTCCGCGCTTTCTGGACGATTATATCGGGCAGCGCGCGGTCAAAGAAAATTTAAAGATATTTATCCAGGCGGCGCGTGAACGCGGAGAATCGCTGGATCACGTCTTGCTCTACGGCCCCCCAGGACTCGGCAAGACTTCGCTCGCCATGATCATCGCGAATGAACTCGGTGTTCACATCCGTGTGACGTCCGGCCCTGCCATCGAGCGCGCGGGCGACTTGGCCGCTCTGTTGACCAATCTTCAGCCTGGCGATGTGCTGTTCATCGACGAGATTCATCGACTGTCGAGATCGGTCGAGGAAGTGCTTTATCCCGCCATGGAGGATCACGCGATCGACATCATGATTGGCAAGGGGCCGTCGGCGAGATCGGTGCGCCTGGATCTGCCGCCGTTCACGCTCGTTGGCGCGACCACGCGGGCAGGGTTGCTGTCGGCTCCGCTGCGGGATCGATTCGGCGTTATTTTGCATCTTGATTACTATCCTGTGGACGAGTTGTCGGAGATCGTTCGCCGGAGCGCGGAGATTTTGCAAATCGCGCTCACGCCGGACGCTCAATTTGAGATTGCGCGGCGCGCGCGCGGCACGCCACGCATCGCCAATCGCCTTCTGAAGCGGGTTCGGGATATTGCGCAGGTAGCTGGATATGGCATGATAGATGAGAGAGCGGCCGCAGAGGCGTTGGGGCGTCTCAACGTCGACGAGTTAGGTTTGGACGCGGTGGACGAACGTATCTTGCTGGCGGCCATCGACAAATTTGCCGGGGGACCGGTCGGCCTGGAGACGCTGGCTGCGGCCATCGGTGAGGAATCCACCACCATCGAAGACGTCTACGAGCCCTATCTGTTGCAGATGGGACTGTTGCAGAGGACGCCGCGAGGGCGAGTGGCAACTCCAACAGCGTATCGACATTTTGGTAGAAAAATGCCATCATCGGAATAGGATAGGAATAGGATAGTAGAGATGATTGATTTTGAACGGAGAACCACCGCCATTTCGGACCGATGTACCCCCGAAAAGCGAGCGGATTGAACGAATGGATGAGGGAGAGGTGGAAGCGTGGGCGTTTTGCCGTTTCGGGCTCGTCGCGAAGATGATCGAAACGAATTGGCCCGTTTGCTCCACAGTGCGAGATCGGGTGATCCGGAGGCGCGAAATGATCTCATTTCGGCCTACATTCCGTTTATTCTGCGCATTGCCTCGCAAACGACACGCAGATATATCGATCCCGGTGTTGACGACGAATACAGCATTTCGCTCTCTGCTTTCAACGAGGCGATCGATCGTTACCAGGAAGACAAGGCAGCATCGTTCCTGACATTTGCGGAAACGGTGATCCGACGGCGCCTGATCGACTTTTTCCGATCACAGCGCCAGCACAAAGGCAAGCAGCTTCCGTGGAGCGAGTTCGATGTTGTCGACGACGATGACAACCACACGTCCAACTGGGTAGAGGTCAGCACTTCTCTGGAGATTCACCAGCAGCAAGAAGAAGCGTCGATGCGGGCGTTGGAGATTCAGGAGTATTCGAATTGTCTTGCCAAATACGACATGACGTTTGCGGAACTCGTTGAAATTTCCCCAAAGCACGAAGATGCCCGTCGAAACGCGTTCGAGTGCGCCAAGGTGATTCGCGAAGACCCATCTCTGCTGGAATATGTCGAACGCCGACGCGCTCTGCCCTTAAAGGCGTTGGAAGAACGCGTTCACGTGTCCAGAAAGACGTTGGAACGACAGCGTAAATATATATTAGCCATTTTGGTGCTGATGACAGGTGATTTTCCCTTGCTGAAGTCGTTTTTGATGAATGGGGAAGGGGCGGTTCAACGATGACTCGACGCGCAGATGAAACAGCTATCGTCATGTCCATCGAAGGCCACGAGGCAATTGTGATGACGCAATCTGGCCTGTTTGAGCGTATTCGCGTCCCAAGCGGTGTTTCCATTGGAGACACGGTTCCTTGGAAGTCGTTTCAGGATGATCGCTTTTTTAGACCAGTGAAAATTCGTCGACGGGCCCTGCAACGACTTTCGTCTCGTTGGGGCCTGATTGGAGCCGCGGCTGTGGTCGTGGTCGGTGCCCTGATTGCCACCTCCGTGGCGACTAACTCGAGCAAAAATGTCTACGCATACGTGTCGTTGGACGCCAACGGGCAAATCGCGTTCGATGTCAATCAACACATGCGTGTAGTCGACGTCCACGGGTTGAACCAAGTGGGCAAGCAGACCGTCTCCAATCTCCAACTCCAAGGAGCCTCGCTGCAGTCCGCAGTGGACGACGTGGTATCGAAGCTTGCGACGAACAAACTGCTGCCAAGCCACGACACCATCGTCGTAACGGCCGCTTCGGCGACCGACAACTCGAGTGCGCACACCGTGGAGACCACCGCAGTGACGGCGGTTCACCAAGCTCTACAAGGTTCCGCGCAGCCGGACTCCATCGACGACAGTGTGTACAGCATGGATGTGCCCCGTCAGGTGTGGATGAAAGCTGAAGATGAGCATGTATCGCCGGGGCAATACGCGACCTTCCTGTTGGCTCAGCAAGTGGGCGTTCCTGTCAAACTCGCCGACTTAAACTCGTCCAATCTGCAGACGGTCTTGGCAGAAGCGCACGATTTGCATACGGCCCTGACCGGTCTCAATACCGGCAACTACGATCAAGTCGCTTCCATCGTCGAAGGCGCGATTGGCGCGGCATCTTCCCAAACGGGCCCGGCGGCGGCCAACCAGTCGTAAGGGCGGGAGCGCCTGGCGGAGGGGGATGGCTAGCGGGGGATGGCTCTGGGGCAAATAAGCCACCCCTGGCGGCTTAAACGTGTCGAATCGTATGATATGTCGCAAATAAGCGGCCGTGGGCGGCTTAAGCGGCTCGAAACGCGCGTGATCGGTGCGATGTCGAGCCGATAAGCCGCTTTTGGCCGCTTAAATTTGTGCATTCGACGGGTTTCCTGCAAATAAGCGTCTGTGGACAGCTTAATTGGCACCAGGGTGGCCCGAAGCCTGCGCGATCGGCCCGGCATAGTCGAGAAGGCTGGCTGGTGGTTGGCTGGCCAGCCGGGGGCGGGGATGGCTCTGGGGCAAATAAGCCGCCCCTGGCCGCTTAAACGTGTCGAATCGTATGATATGTCGCAAATAAGCGGCCGTGGGCGGCTTAAGCGGCTCGAAACGCGCGTGATCGGTGCGATATCGAGCCGATAAGCCGCTTTCGGCCGCTTAAATTTGTGCATTCGACGGGTTTCCTGCAAATAAGCGTCTGTGGACAACTTATTTGGCACCAGGGTGGCCCGAAGCCTGCGCGATCCCGCTGCCTCACCCGCTCACCCACTCGCCCCGCCATCCCACGCGTGCTCCCTTTTGTATTCGCCCGAGGACTCAGTATAATGATAAGGTTGTCTGTATGATCGAGTCGAAAGGATGGATGTTCGGATGCGGCTCGAAGAGTTCGATTATGACCTGCCGGAGCGACTCATTGCGCAGGTCCCATTGGATGTTCGGGATCAATCCCGATTGCTCGTGGTCGATCCCGTCGAACAATCGCTGCACCATCGAGTGTTTGCCGATATTGTCGATTATCTGGAACCGCAGGATGTGCTTGTTCTGAACGATTCTCGCGTGCTGCCGGCGCGGTTGTTTGCGACCAAGGTGGATACCGGGGCGAGGGCGGAAATTCTTCTGTTGCGGCCTTCCGGGGACGATCCTCAGGTGTGGCAGGCATTGACCCGCCCGGCGAAGCGTCTTCGCCGCGGTACGCGCCTGCGCATCGGAGAAGAGCGAGACGGCGTGGAAATTGAAATCGTCGACACGCATGAAGAGGGGGTTCGATCCGTTCGATTTTTGACGGAGGAGCCTGTCGAACAAGTTGCTGACAGGCTGGGGCAAATGCCGTTGCCGCCGTACATCCACGAGGACCTGCAGGAGAAGGAGCGGTACCAGACGGTGTACGCGAAGACGACCGGATCGGTTGCGGCTCCAACTGCGGGGCTGCATTTCACCACAGCTTTGCTGGATCGCATTCGGGACAAGGGTGTACAGATTTGCCACGTGACCTTGCACGTTGGTTTGGGGACGTTTCGGACTGTCCAGGTTGAACATGTCGAGTCCCATCGGATGCACAGCGAATGGTACGAGGTTGACGAACGGACGGCGGAAATCGTCAATGAAGCGCGTGAGCGCGGCAGCCGAGTTGTGGCTGTGGGCACGACAGCGCTCCGAACGTTGGAAAGCGCGGGTGCCAGTGGGCGTTTGTTGGCGCAGCGCGGGGAGACGGACATCTTTATTTATCCGGGGTATCAGTTCCGGATTGCGGATGCGTTGATCACCAACTTTCATCTGCCGAAATCGACGTTGTTCATGCTGGTGTGCGCTTGGTTGGGCACCGATTTTGCAAAAGAGGTATATCGGCAGGCGGTCGAGGCCGAATATCGGTTCTTCAGCTTTGGGGACGCCATGTTCATTGCAAGGAGGGCACATCTTGACGCACCCGGTGACGTATGAATTGTTGAAAACCTGTTCGCGGTCCAAGGCTCGCCGTGGACGGGTCCACACGCCGCATGGAACCATCGAAACGCCCGTTTTTATGCCTGTCGGAACGCAGGCATCGGTGAAGACGATGGCACCATGGGAATTGGAGGAGCTAGGCGCGGGCATCATTTTGTCCAATACATATCACCTGCATCTCCGACCAGGCGAAGAGATTGTCCAACAGGCCGGGGGGCTGCATGGGTTCATGCAGTGGAGCGGCGCTGTCCTGACGGACAGCGGCGGCTTTCAGGTGTTCAGTCTCGCAAGTTTGCGTAAGATTACCGACGAAGGGGTCGCCTTTCGTTCGCACATCGACGGGAGTCCGCGCTTCTTTTCTCCTGAGACCGTCATGGGGATCGAGAACGCCTTGGGCGCCGACATCATCATGCAGCTCGACGAGTGTCCACCGTATCCGGCGAGCAGGGAGTATTTGCGGACGTCGCTGGATCGAACGCTCGCGTGGGCTGTTCGCTGCAAAGAGGCGCACCGTCGCAAGCATGATCAGGCCTTGTTCGGCATCGTCCAAGGCGGTGAACACCTGGATCTGCGACGAGAGGCCGCGGAACGCTTGGTTGAACTGGATTTGCCGGGTTACGCGATTGGCGGCCTGAGCGTTGGCGAGCCGAAAGGGTTGATGTACGACATTCTCGAATATACGACGCCGTGGCTGCCTGCGGACAAACCTCGCTATTTGATGGGGGTAGGCAGTCCGGATGACCTGTTCGAGGGCGTTGAGCGCGGTATCGACATGTTCGATTGCGTACTGCCGACCCGGATCGCCAGAAACGGCACCGTCTTCACCAAGCGCGGCAAGCTGGTCCTCAAGCACGCGCGATATCGCGACGACTTTGGACCGATGGATGAACATTGCTCTTGCCGCGTCTGCAGGACGTTCTCACGGGCTTACATCCGGCATCTGCTCAAAGCGGATGAAATCCTTGGCCTGCGGTTGACGACCTACCACAACGTGCACTTTCTGCTGCGCCTGATGGAGGACATCCGCAAAGCGATTGAGGACGATAGGTTTTTGGAAGTCAAGCGAGAATTTTATGAATCGTATGGTTATACTGGACAGCGAGAGGACGTGAGAGATTGAAGGGTGGAAGCAGCTTATTATTCCTTGTCATCGTGATTGTCGTGTTTTATTTTCTGATGATTGTCCCGCAAAGGCGTCAACAGAAAAAACGGCAAGACATGATGAAGCAGCTTGAACCAGGTGTGCGCGTGATGACCGCATCCGGTCTGTATGCAGAGATCGTGGAGACCCACGGTGACGTCGTCGTAGCGCGCATCGCCGAGGATGTCGAGGTAGAGATGGACGCGCGGGCGATCGTTCGCGTCGTTGAAAGTCCCGAGGAAGACGAATCGGACGACGAACCGACGGAAAACGAAGATGGGCATCCGCTTGGCGCTCCAGACGAGTATGAAGATGACTCGGAAGACGACGAGGCAGAGAATGGTGAAGAAGACGAGGAAGACGAAGAGTCCAGTGAAGCGTCTCGTCAGTTCGACGAACAATTGAAGCGCCATAGTGAATAAGTTCGCTGATTGCGCATGACGGCGACGGAGGATACGGCCGAGTTGCGCAAGGAACTGGACGCAACCTGGACGTAACATTGAAAAAACGGCAATGCCAGCGGTTGTTCATGCCGTGCGGCGTTGCCGTTTCGCGTTCATTTGCGTTCAATGGGCTCTTTCAGCGTGTGGACGTGCCAATCATTCCGCCGAACGCGCCGATCACGGCCATGAGCAGGACGCGAAAGAGGCCGCTCGCATCCATCGTGAACGTATTGTAGACGAACAATCCGATAGAGATCATGAATAGCGCGTACAGCAGCCCCGTCAGACCGCCGTGGAACCAACCACGCGACTCCACCTGCCGCGCGGCGGCGATACCCCCGAAAAGCACCGCGAAACAGTGCGTGATATAAGCCGCTACAGTCACGCCGCCTGCCTGAAGGCCACCGTATTGGGCGAGCAGGAACACAATCAGAGTCCCAATCAGGGCGATGAACAGTCCCCACAGACAGCCATATACCACCGGGATCGAACGCAGCGTGATGGAACGGTTGGAAGAATTTTGAGGCATCCTATTCACCTCTTGTACAAGTTTTGCTAATCTTTATTCAATGATTCAGATGAATATGAACTTGTGATACGATTGAGGAACTAAGTGGTCGGAAAATGTTAGCAACCAGCGAGGCGGTGTCGATCCCGCGGCTGGATTCGATACGTAAGGCGGGTGGGCTAGGTGGAACAAAGCGTGCTGCGCAGACAGACGACGTATAGCCTGTCCGTGGGCTTTTTGGGATTGTTGCTGGCTCTGTGGGAGATTCCACAATTGCTTCACTCCAATTTGCTGGTTTTCGCCGGACTGGCCGTGCTGGCGATTGGGTTGGAGTGCCTGCCCATATCGCTGCGGCAAAATTTGTCGTCCGTCGTTCCCGTGATTCCCCTCAGCGCCATCGCGGTCTATGGATCGGCGCAATCCGTGTGGGTGGTCGTCGTCGCCGCGCTCGTATCGCCATTGGTCCTGCGCGACTGGAATTGGATTACCGCTGTTTTCAACGCCGGGCAATACGCGCTCAGCGCAGGAATGATGAGTTTCGTTTTCCGGGAGATGCACCAAACGTCGTCGGACAAGATGCAAGGTCCTCTCTTGCTGGATCTCGCAATGGCCGCGGTGGTGTTTCTCATATTCAATCACTTGTTTATTCACATCCTGAAAATACTCGGCAATCAATGGATGGTTTCGATGGCGTTGTCGGCCTTGGCAGTCGATGCGGCAAATCTCACCCTTTGCCTGCCGTTCGCGTTTCTGGTCGTCGCGGTGAGCCCGGTCGACGCTTGGCTGGGGCCTGTGGTGCTGATCCCTATCGTAGTGCTGGCGTATATGCTGCGAAGCCACCGGCGGACCCGCGAATTGCAACTGATTCATCAGGCGACCATCCAGTTGACCAGCGAATTTGATGTTCAAACCATTGCCGATGCGTCTGCCAGCATCACGAAAGAGATGACATTGGCCGACGTGGTTGTGATCTTCCTGCTGGACAGAGACGGACACACGCTCATCCCGAAGTCGGTGTTTCCCACTGAATACGCCGGCCTGGTCCCAAAGGAAGGGCTTGTCGACACCGATGGCGGTGTGATCTGGAGC
Organism: Alicyclobacillus acidiphilus NBRC 100859; assembly: GCF_001544355.1. Classification (GTDB taxonomy): domain Bacteria; phylum Bacillota; class Bacilli; order Alicyclobacillales; family Alicyclobacillaceae; genus Alicyclobacillus; species Alicyclobacillus acidiphilus. Next base: position 25,547 of record NZ_BCQI01000008.1, on the reverse strand, counting down.
ACGATTTACGAGAAGCGGATCGTCAGCGTTCCGGACGTGCGCAAGGATGAGCGCGTCCGTGTGCTGGACGGACAGCCCTCGTTTCTGAGCATGGCCATCTTCCCGATGCACACCCACTCCTCGGTAACGGGGGCAATCGTTTGTTACGCAAAACATCCGAGAGCCTTTTCCTACGTCAACGATTATATGATGGTGCTTGCGAACCAAGTGTCTGTACTCTTTGACAACGCGAGGCTCTACGCGGAGTTGGAGGAACGGACGCGGCGCGACGCGGCCACAGGCTTGTTCAACTACCGATTCTTTTACGAGGAATTGGCGCGGTCGGTGGATCGATCCAAGCGGGAACATGTCCCTGTTTCCGTCGTGATCGTGGATGTGGACTTTTTCAAGAAATTTAACGATACGTATGGACACTTGGCAGGCGACGCGGTGCTGCGCGAAGTGGGCCGGCTGTTGCAGCGGCATTGCCAGGACATCGGCGTCGCCGCGCGTTACGGCGGGGAAGAGTTCGCACTGCTGCTCGACATCGAGCCGACCGAAGCATACCAAGTGGCTGAAACGATACGCCAAGAAGTGATGAAGATGTCGGTCAACTTTCAGGGATATCACCTGCAGGGCATTACGGTCAGTATCGGGATTGCGGGTTGTCCCAAGCACAGCGAGTCTGATCGGGATCTGCTGCTGAAGGCGGACAGCGCGATGTACTGGGGGGCCAAGCAGCGCGGCCGCAACCGGACGGCCATGTATTCTCCAGAGTTCGACGCGCAACTGTTTGTGGACGAGTTGACGGGATTGTATACGCACCACCTGATGAACATTCAAGTGCGCGAAACTATATTGTCCGGGGTTTCAACATGGGGCGTCATTTGTCTCGATATTCAGCAGTTTGGCCAAATCAACAATACCTTTGGTTTTTCTGTGGGTGATGCCGTGCTTCGGCAAACAGGCGCTACGCTTCGTCAATCGTTGCGGCACACGGAACTTGCGTGTCGGTATGGCGGCGACGAACTATTGGTGGTGCTTCCGGACGTCTCGGACAGCGAACTTGAAGCGGTGTACGACAGACTGGTGTCGGCGCTGTCCTTACACCGTTACCATGTTTCCGAAAATGTGGTGTTGTCGCTGCATACGCATTCCACCTATCGCCTGTTCACTGAAATTTCGGATGCGGCCGAACTGTTCAATCACGTCGCGGAGGTCTTCACGACGATGAAACGCGATGTCGAGCGCACGATGGCTTGACAAGCATAGCTGGTCTTTGGCAACGCATGATTTTCCGTTCAAGTAGGTCATACTACCTGCTTGGAGGGGATGGATGTGGCAACTGAAGCGCTTTGGCAGTTTCCAATAAGAGTCCTCGCGTTATACCTGATGGTCATGGTTGCGCTCAGGGTGATGGGGAAGCGCGAGATCGGCCAGTTGTCCGTGTTCGACTTCGTCGTCTCCGTGATGATTGCGGAACTTTCCACCCTCCCGATGGAAAATGCCGATGTCCCTCTCTATCAAGCCGCCATCGCCATCGGATCGCTCGTGTTGTTTCAAATCGTGGTCGCCATTCTGCAGATCAAGAGCCACCGCTTTCGACACCTCGTCGACGGAGAACCGACGATTTTGATTGAACATGGCCAGGTGAAGGATCGCGCAATGCGGCGCATGCGCTACTCGATGCACGATCTGCTGACCCAGCTGCGCGAGAAGGGAATCTCGAATATCGCAGATGTCGAATTCGCTGTTCTCGAAACGTCGGGGCAACTCAGCGTGTTTCCTAAGGCCGAGGCGCGCCCCGTGTCTGCCCGCGACATTTCGCTTCGGGTGACGCCGGAAGTGATTCCGATGCCGCTCGTGATCGATGGACGGGTGGTGCAGAAGACATTGCGCATCTTGCAACGGGATGAAGCATGGCTGCGGGATGAACTGCGGCGCCGCGGCTACACCATCTCGGAGATCTTTTACGCGACCGTGGACGCAAACGGCGCGATTTGGATCGATCCACGCGACGACACGCAATCGTAACGTGCGCAAATACGGAATCTGACATCCGGATGTCGCACTCAGACGGCAAACGGCATCCATTTGACGATGCGCGCCAAGGCAGGGCCAAACCGCGGGATGCGTGCGACGGATCGACTGGTCAACACGCGAAGCGCGCAGAGCAACGCGAAGTACAGGATGAGTCCGCCAATCAGCGCGAGCAGCAAGCTGTTCGACGACGGAACGGCCGTCCGAATGGTGATGAGTTTCATATACGCAAACATACATACCGACGCGATCGCGATCCGGCCGAGCGACTGCAGCCGCACGCTGAAGCCGATGTACCGGATCACGAACCACAGACTCAGGAGCGTCGACAGCGTGAACGAGAAGGCCGTCGCCATGCTGACGCCGAGGATGCCAATGGTGGGCTGCGCGGCGAGGACGACAATCAACAGCAGCTTCAGCACGCCGCCGATGATCGAGTTCATCATGGCGATTCCAGCTTTGTTCAACCCTTGCAAAATGCCCGTGAGCGGCGCCTGCAGGCAAAGCAGAAATTCGAACGGCGCCATGACGGCCAGAATCGGTCCGACGTGGGCTTCTTTGTAGATCGCCAACGTGATGGGGCCCGCAAACATTGTCAGAACCACGGACGCTGGAAACGAGACGATGGCTGTCGCAGTAAAGCTTTGCGACAGACGCTTGCGAATGCGAAACAGTTCGCCAGCCGCCGCGGCTTCCGATACGGCGGGTACGAGGTTGGTGGCGAGCGACGATGTGATGACGGTTGGAAAGACGAGCAACGGGATCGCCATGCCGCTGTACAACCCGTACATCGCAGTCGACTGGGACGTCGCGAATCCAGCGTCTTGCAGCGCGCGCGTCACCAGGATAGGTTCCGCCGCGAACAGCAGTGACCAGATCAGTTTGCTCATGGTGACGGGTAGCGAAATTTGGCCGATGGAGCGGACGGTTTGGCGGATCGATTCAACCGATCTGTTCCACGGCGCGTCCGGCAAAATTTGATCCAGCCGACCACGCCGTCGCTGCTGCAGGATCATCCACAGCAGGCCAGACAATTCTCCGAGCACCATGCCCATCATGGCCGCCGCTGCCGCGTAGGCCAAGGAGAATCGCACGAAATACGCGGCCAGGAGCCAGATGCTCACGATGCGAACCGACTGTTCGAGAATCGACGCCCAAGCCGTCGGACTCATGTCCTGCAAGCCCTGGAAATAGCCGCGATACAGGCTCGATATCGCGATCACGCCGATCACAGGGATCATGGCGAGGAAGACAGGGTACGCGCGCGGATCGGTCAACCAGCGGGTCTCCACAATGTGTCGCAGCAGGTACAGGGCGATGGTGCAAATCATGGACATGGAGACGACGCACACGGTGCTGATCCGCATGACTCGTCTGACTTTCGCTTTGTCGTTCTGCGCAACGGATTCTGCGACCAACTTTGGAATGGCCAGCGGGAAGCCAAGTGTGACGAAGGTCAAAACCAGGCCCAAAATGGGAAAGACGAGTTGAAACAAGCCCATGCCTTGGGCGCCAATCATCCGAGTCAGGAAGATGCGATAGACGAATCCCATGATTCGTGTAATCAATCCTGAAATCATGAGTACGAGCGCACCATGAAGGAATGTTCGGCGATTCATTGGGTCACGCTCCCTGTCGTATCAAGCTGAGTCGACGGACATGTACTCTATTGGTTATGCTCGGAGAGGTTAGGGTAGTCCTAATGGATACAAGTCTCATGATCCGACAGAGGAATTCGCCGATTTTGGTGGAAAGATAGATAGCTTGGAATGAAGGGGATGGGGACCCGTGAGCATCTTGGATGAACCGCACCTGCGTGCGCATCGGCAAGCTATCATGGATCTGTGCCAGGCGAAGATCGAAGAGTTCGCGCTGCTTGGTTACGGGCAGGTGTCGCTCGAAGATTTTTGGACGTACATTTCGACCAAAGTGAAGCCGGATGTGCAATTGCATCAATTGGTCGAGTGTATTTTGTCGGCCCGAATCACAGACTACATGAATTACCAGACCATTGCGGCGTATAAGAGCAGCGAGCTGCCGGGACCGTAGGCGAAGCCGCGTCGGATTTCGCAGTTTGACGGCTTTTTTTGTCGTTGCGTATACTAGACGTGTTATGCCAAGTTTGGAACGGTTGTACACCCACATGTTGTAGACTCGCCTGGATATAGAGACGATGGGCGCGGGTGTGTCAGGTGACTAAGGAGGACAAGCTATGAAATGGGGACGCTTTCTAGCGTTCTTGCTGATGGCTGTCGTGATCGTCGGACTGACGGCGGGCACGGTAACGACCATCTGGAAGTCGATTCCATTGGGACTCGACTTAAAGGGCGGCGTGGATTTGCTCTATTCGGTAGAGACGCCGAAGGGCCAGTCGCTCTCGACGAGCGCCAAGCAAGCGTTGTTAAAGGCGGTTGAGTTGCGGGTCAATTCGCTCGGCGTGTCTTCGCCTATTATCGATTTGGAAGGCAAGAACCAAGCCGGACAGGACCAGATTCGCGTGCAGGTGGCAGGCGTCAAGAACCAGCAGGAAGCCGAGCAGATCATCGGCGCGACAGCGCAGTTGGCGATTTACGGCAGCGCGACGATGGACAAGAAGACTGGACAGCTTGTGCCTCAAGGTAAACCGCTTGCGACAGGCGCGGATTTGAAGAGCAACGCCAAGTGGGTCGTGGACCAGGAAACCGGTCAGAACGCCGTGGCGATTGAGTTCAAGAACGCGCAGAAGTGGATTAACATTACCGACAAGTATGTCGGCAAACAGATTTATGTCTTTCTCAACGGGCAACTGTTGACGGATCCCGTGATCCAGGAAAAGATGTACAACGGACAGAGTGAAATTTCCGGGGGCTCCTTGTCGACGCCGCAGGCATGTATGGCGTTGGCCAGCGAGTTGAACGCGGGCGCCTTGCCGTATCCGCTGCATTTGGAGAGCTTGACCAGTGTAGGGCCGACCTTGGGGCAGACGAGTCTGCAGCGAACGATGGTTGCAGGTCTGGTCGCCATCATCATCATCTTTGTATTCATGATATGGGTGTATAGACTCGCGGGGCTCATTGCCGATCTCGCTTTGGTGGCGTATGGCTATGTCACCCTGCTGGTGTTTGACGGACTGCACGTCGTCTTGACGTTGTCAGGTTTGGCGGCGCTCATCCTCGGTGTCGGCATCGCCGTTGACGCCAACATCATCACGTACGAGCGCATCAAGGACGAGATGCGAAACGGCAGGAGTCTGAAGTCTGCTGTCAAAGTCGGGAACCGAAACGCGCTCCGGACGATTATCGACTCCAATGCGACGACGTTTATCGCAGGCGCCGTCATGTACTTCTTCGGCGGACAAGGCGACGTGCGGGGATTTGCGGTCGCGTTGATGGTCAGTATCATCGTCAGCCTGATCACGGCGGTGTTGTTGAGCCGGCTGATGCTGTTCTCGTTCACCAACTCCAACGTCGTTCGGCGGCCGTGGTGGTATGGCGTGGGGAAAGGAGTGCTGAAAGAGCATGAAGCCAAAGTTTGATATCGTTCGCCTCAGCAAGTGGTTCTTTCTCCTTTCCAGTGCCATTACCGTAGCCGGATTGATCTTCTTTGCGGTGTTTGGTTTCAATTTAAGCACCGACTTTAAGGCGGGATCGCGAATTCAGTTTCAAGTCAATCAGAAGGTCGATGATACGAAGGTTCGGCAGATGTTTCAGTCAGTTGGATTGAATATCGGGGATACGGGGTTGACCGTCGGCGGCATCGCGAGGAATGTCGCGATTGTGACATTGCCCGGCCAGTTGACGCCGCATCAGATCCAGGAGATTCAGAACGCGGAGCATAAATATTTTCCAGATGCGAAGCAAGGCATTCAGGTCGACACAGTGGATCCGTTCGTCGCCCAACAGACCGCGCACAAGGCGGTTTGGGCCATTCTTGCCGCCGCGGCGTTCATCGTGATCTACGTCGCGATTCGCTTTGAATTCCGTTTTGCCATTGCGGGCATCATCGCGCTCCTCCACGACGCATTCATCGTCCTTTCGGTATTTGTGCTGTTCCGAAGGGAAATCGATCTCACGTTCGTGGCGGCATTGCTGACGATTGTCGGATATTCCATCAACGACACCATCGTCATCTTTGACCGTATTCGCGAGAATCTGAAGATTGATAAGCCGAAGGATGTCGAGAGCCTTCGCGAAGTGGTCAACAAGAGTTTGTGGCAGACCATGGCGAGGTCCATCAACACCGTCTTCACCGTCTTGGTTGCCGCGGTCATTCTCTACTTCTTCGGAGGCGTGTCCATCCGGAATTTCACATTCGCGTTGATCATAGGTCTCATCAGTGGCGCTTACTCATCCATTTTTATCGCGAGCCCGATTTGGGTCGCTTGGCGCAGCAGGTCTCTGCCAAAGAAGACCGTGACCGACGAAGTCGAAGTCGTGTGACGTTCGTTACAAAACAGACGAGCGCTCCTTTGGGGCGCTCTCTTTGCTTCAGTGTGTTCAGTCAGAGAGCGAAAGTGAGGCGATGACTTGATGGCAGATGCCGCGAACGCCGCCAGTCGCGGAACTCGAGCGGCCTACACGAATGCCGTGCTCAATGTTCTGTTGGCGGCGGCAAAGGGTATCGTCGGCGTCATCGCGTCCAGCGACGCTTTGATTGCGGATGCCGTCCACTCCGCCTCGGATCTCGCCGGCTCCGTCGCCGTCATTATCGGATTGCGCATAGCCAGCAAGCCGCCCGATGAGGATCATCCATACGGGCATGGCAAGGCGGAGCTCCTGGCCGCGACGATTGTCGCAGGTCTGCTCGTGGCGGCGTCCATCGAGGTCGGCATATCGTCCGTGACCTCGTTCTTTCATCCACCGAAAACGCCGGACATGGTGGCCGCGTATGTGGCGTTGATCGCCATTGTGGTCAAGGAATTTCTGTTTCGCTACAACTATCGGCTGGGCAAACAGATGATGAGCAAGAGCCTGATGGCACAGGCTTACGATCACCGCTCGGACGTGTATTCGTCGCTGGCTGCCCTCGTCGGTATTCTGCTGTCGATTGTGGGCCGTCGGCTCGGCGTGCACTGGTTGATGTACATGGATGCGGCCGCTGGCACGTTTGTCGCCTTGCTCGTTCTGAAGATGGCCATCGATATCGCCAAGGACGCCTTGCGCCCTCTGATGGACAGAGTCGTGCTGGAGGAGGAGAATCTGGCGCCATACCGTCAGCAGGTGGAACAGATTGAAGGTGTGTGCGCTATTGATGAACTGCGTGTGCGCGATCACGGCCAATACGTGATCGTGGATATCGAAATCAGCGTCGATAGCCGGATTACCGTGGCCGAAGGCCACGACATCGCGGCGGAGGTCCGTCAGGTGTTGCGAAGTCAGTTTGAGCGAGTGCAGGATGTCTTCGTTCATGTCAATCCGTACGACAAGACATCCGACTGAAGGTTTGGTTTGACAGGGAAAGGGTTGGAGACGTGTGAGCAACGATGTACCACTATGGCGTGCGGCGGACGTCTCTGCGCAAGACGTTGATCAACTGGTCGCAGCGCTGGACGTTCCAGAGCGTGTCGCGCGTTGGTTAGTGGCGAGGAATATCCGCAATGTCGAAGAAGCCAGGCGGTTTTTGTTTTGGCGGGAGCAATTGTCCGATCCGTTCGCGTTTCACGAGATGAGGCAGGCGGTGGATCGGATCCATCGGGCGATTCGGGAGAAAGAGACAATCGTGATTGTCGGCGACTATGACGTCGACGGGGTGACCGCGAGCGCGATCTTGGCGAGCGAGTTGGACGCGAGGGAAGCCATCTGGCACTGCGTCATTCCTGAGCGGGTCAACGACGGTTACGGTTTGAGCGTCGATCTCGTCCACCGCGCGAACGATTTGGGCGCAGAACTGCTGATCACGGTCGACAACGGCATTCGCGCGGATGATGCCGTCGCCGCGGCGATCGAACTGGGGATCGACGTGGTCGTGACAGATCACCATGAACCTGGGGACAGCACGCTGCCCACATGTACAGCCGTCGTGCACTACACGCGCCACGAGCATCCGGAAGACGCCATCGTGCTGTCTGGCGCCGGTGTTGCCTGGAAACTGACGCAGGCTATGGAATTCGCGCATCCACGAACGCCTGCCACAGGGTCGAACCAACTCCACGAAGATTGGCTGTTGGGCCTCACGGCGCTCGGGGCTGTGAGCGACATGATGCCGATGCGTGGCGAGAACCGCCGGATCGTCCGGGAAGGCCTCGCCGCGTTGCGGCGCTGTCAGCAACCCGGCTGGCTCTTGCTCTGCGAGCGCGCAAAGGTGGGCGAGCGCGAGCTGTCGGTGACCGATGTATCTTGGAAGATCGCGCCGCGGTTGAATGCCGCTGGGCGAATGGCCCATGCGGAAACCGCGTTTCAATTGTTGATGGCGAAACAGCGGCGCGAAGCGGTGGTGCTTGCCGACGAGATCGAACGGTTGAATGTGAACAGGCGCAAGGCGACCGAAGAGGCCGCGACGGAAGCGATTGCGCAAGCGGCGATCCACGGCGCGGATGGACGTCCGAAGGGCATCGTCGTCAGCGGACCTTGGCCGCTCGGTGTTGTCGGCATCGTCGCTGCCAAGTTGGTCGAAAAGTTTGGTTGTCCAGCCATCGTGTTCTCCGATCTCGACTCGCAACCGATTTTGCGCGGTTCGGGACGAGCGCCTGGCGGCATCTCGCTGCACGGCATCGTCGAGCGTTGTTCCCAATGGCTCCATCATTTCGGAGGGCACGACGCGGCGATTGGCTGCGGGATCGAACGGAGTCATCTCGACGCCTTTCGAGCGGCGTTTCAAACAGCCATCGAGACGGCCGCCGCGATGCAACTGGCGGAACAGCCGAAAGCGGGAGACAGCGCAGCGACTGAACCGCTCGCCGATGATTACCTGCCGCTGGAATTGGCGACGCTGGAAACACTGGACTGGGTTGCACGATTTGGACCGTACGGGCCCGATAACGAGCCGTTGCGGTTCTTTCTTGGTCCCATCTCGATTTCTCAAGTAACGCCGATGGGCAATGGTTCGCATCTGCGGCTGAGGGTTGCGGAGGGTGCGGTTGAGCGCGATCTCGTCTGGTTTCACGTTCCCGAGTCGATCGCTGTGAGAATTGAGCGCGGCAGGGATTACGCGTTTGTTGTAGAAATGTCAGAGAATCTCTGGCAGGGAAAAAGGCAGTTGCAACTGCGTGTCATCGACGGATGGAAACTGTCAGGATCCTTGTCGCGAAACGATTTTGCGGACGTGTACCGATCCCTTCACCAGTCAGGTCGTCTCCAGGTTCCACAAGCGCATTCGACAGCGGATGGAGACGATCCGACGAAATTGGGACTCATTCTAGATACTTTTGTCGAACTAGGATTTGCCGCGTGCGCGGAAGGTGCGTATCATGTTGTAAAGAGCAGAAAGCGCGACCTTCGGGACGCGCACCGCTATCAATTGCATCTTCGTACAAGCATGGTTTCTTTGCGAGACGATACCGCGAAAGATGAGTCTAACATCGACTGACTGTGCCGCCAAATGGATGCGGCACAGTTGTACGGCAAGGTATAGATAGACGCACAGGGATAGAGGAGAGACAAGAGTGACCATCAACTATCAGAGTTGGATTCGCGACATTCCAGATTTTCCGAAGCCGGGCATCCTGTTTCGGGACATCACACCGCTTCTCGGCGATGGCCAAGCGTATCAATCCGCTATCGAGACTTTGGCGGGCAGCGTGCGTGCCTGGGGAGCAGACGTGATTGCGGGTCCTGAAGCGCGTGGATACGTGGTCGGAGCACCGCTTGCAACGCGTTTGGGCCTCGGATTCGTACCTGTTCGTAAAAAGGGAAAATTGCCGTATCGAACGGTATCGGTGACCTATGATTTAGAGTATGGCCAGGATACTTTGGAAATTCACGAAGACGCCATTCTGGAAGGACAGCGTGTCGTCGTTGCAGACGATCTGCTGGCTACGGGCGGCACGATGCAGGCCACGGTGGCTCTCATCGAAAAGCTGGGTGGACAAGTTGTCGGCGCCGCCTTTTTCATCGAATTGATGGCATTGCACGGGCGTTCGCGACTTCGTGGAATGCCCATTCGGACGTTGGTTCAATATGATGAGTGAACAACCGCTACAAAGGGGGTGGAGCGGCGTGGCTGAACAGACCATCGATCTTCTCTGTGAGAAACTCTCGAGCTATTGTAATGAAAGCGAATTAGCGAGTGTGCGGGAAGCGTATGAATTTGCCAGTCGGGCGCACGCGGGTCAGACGAGAATGTCTGGCGAACCGTATATCATACACCCACTGGCGGTAGCGTTCATTCTGGCCGATTTGCAGCTCGATGCGACTGGGATCATCGCCGCTCTGCTGCACGATGTAGTGGAAGACACATCCGTCACGGATTCCAGCATCGTGCAGCATTTCGGTGCCGAAGTAGCCGCCCTCGTCGATGGTGTGACGAAGTTGAAACGGATTCGCTTCGACTCGCGCGAGGAGCAGCAGGCGGAGAATCTTCGCAAGATGTTCATGGCGATGGCCCGGGATATCCGTGTCCTCATCATTAAACTGGCGGATCGACTGCACAACATGCGGACGATCCGCTACCAAACACCCGAAACGCAAACGAGGAAGGCGCGTGAAACGCTCGAAATCTTCGCGCCGCTCGCGCACCGCCTGGGCATCAACACCATCAAATGGGAACTGGAAGACATTTCGTTGCGGTATTTAAATCCGCAGCAATATTACCGAATTGTCAACCTGATGGCCCGCAAGCGCCAAGAGCGTGAGCAGTTCATCAATGGCGTGATGGAACTGTTGCGTGAGAAGCTGGACGAATTGAATCTGAAAGCGGAAGTCAGCGGTCGAGCAAAGCACATCTACAGCGTCTATCGAAAGATGACCACTCAACACAAGGAATTTAATGAAATTTATGATTTGTTTGCCATCCGCGTGACGGTCGAGAGCATCAAGGACTGCTATGGCGTCCTGGGCGTTGTGCACACGATGTGGAAGCCAATGCCTGGTCGTTTTAAGGATTATATCGCGATGCCGAAAGCGAATATGTACCAGAGTCTGCATACGACCGTGATCGGTCCGAACGGCGAACCGCTTGAGATTCAGATCCGAACGTGGGAAATGCACCAGACCGCCGAGTACGGTATTGCGGCGCACTGGGTCTACAAGGAAAACGGTCCGCAACGGGCAGAGGACGACTTCGCCAAAAAACTGGCTTGGTTCCGCGAGGTACTGGAATGGCAGCAGGATTTCCGCGATGCGCAGGAATTCATGGAGACGTTGAAGATCGATCTGTTCTCTGATCAGGTATTCGTCTTCACACCGAAGGGCGACGTCATCGAGCTCCCGGCTGGATCGGTGCCCATCGATTTTGCGTATCGCATTCACACCGATATCGGCAATCACTGTATCGGTGCAAAGGTAAACGGCAAGATGGTGCCGCTCGATTACCGACTTCGAACCGGCGATATCGTGGAAGTGGTGACTTCGAAACATTCCTACGGGCCGAGTCGAGACTGGTTGAAAATCGTTCAGTCCTCGCAAGCCAAAAGCAAGATTCGGCAATGGTTCAAGCGTGAAAAGAGAGAGGAAAACGTTGCGCGAGGCCGTGAGAATATCGAGCGTGAGATCATTCGTCAACGCCTCGATCCGAAGCTGCTGATGTCGCCTTCCGGTATCACGGAAGCCATGCACAAGTTTTCGTTCACACGTGAGGACGATTTGTATGCCGCCGTGGGTTACGGCGGTTTGAGCGCGGCCCAAGTTGTCACGCGTTTGGTCGAAGCGCATAAACGGACGCTGGAGGAAAAGCCGGTCGATTCGATGTCCATCACCAAGTCGGCGCCGAAACCGTCTGACACGGGCGTTCGTGTGAAGGGCGTCGACAACTTGTTGATTCGGTTCGCGCGTTGCTGCAATCCAGTCCCGGGTGACGAGATTGTCGGTTTTATCACACGTGGCCGAGGCGTATCGGTTCACCGAGTCGATTGTCCGAATGTGGCCGCGCTCACAGCGGAGGAAGCGCGGACATTGGAAGTCGAGTGGGCGACGAACCGCGACTGGTCGTACAACGCCGAGATCGAAATCACAGCGTTGGATCGACATGGGCTGGTGAACGAGGTGTTGAACGCGGTTGGTGAGACGAAGACGGAAATCACGGCTGTGAGTGCACGGGCCGACGCGAAGAAAGTGGCACATATTCACATGAGTATTCGGATTCGGAATTTGGATCATCTTCGGACCGTCGTCGAGCGCTTGAAGCGGTTGAAAGACATTTACAGCGTTCGCCGCATCGTCCAATAGCCAAGTGGTTCAAAATTCTAGTGGAGATGGGGAAGGCGGGTAGCAACTTGCGTATCGTTGTACAGCGGAGCGGACCAGCGAAGGTTGAAGTGGAAGGACAAACGGTCGGTCAAATCGATAGAGGCATGGTGTTGCTCGTGGGAATCGGGCGTGAAGATACCATCAGCGACGCCGAGTACCTCGCCGACAAGGTTGCGAGCCTGCGGATCTTCGAAGATGACGAGGGCAAGTTGAATCGCGATATTCGGGAATCGGGCGGATCCGTACTTTCTGTCAGTCAGTTTACGTTGTACGGCGACGCGCGCAAGGGCCGGCGGCCGAGCTATGCGATGGCAGCTTCACCCGATGAGGCGAAAGCCCTGTACGAGGCGTTTAACGGGTTGCTGGCGGAGCGGGGAATCCACGTTGAAACAGGCGTATTTCGAGCGATGATGAACGTGCATTTGGTGAACGACGGTCCCGTGACCATCCTGCTCGACAGCAAACGAGGATTTTGACGTTTTCTGCGGGACTGTATTGTGTGAACGCGCAAATTCGAACGGGGTATAACGCCGCTTGGGCGTAGTGAAGACTATGCTCGGAGGAGATGCCAATGCACAACCACGAAATTCACGCGTCTCACACTTGCTTCGCCTGCGGTCACACGATGGGCTGGGCTGGCGACATTTACGGAGGAATTGTGGTGGCTCACGGCAATGAAGTCGGGGCCGATGTGAGCGTGATTGGATCGGACCCCACGTACGTGCATATGGCCATCCAATTGCAATGCCCAGAATGCGGAGCCGTGAATCAGTTCAAGGGCCGACATCCGAAGCAAGCGTGATTATGGACACTGGCACGTCTCCAAATAGACCCATTGGGCCAGCCGCTCACAGGCGCGGCGGCATGCCCAGTGGGTCTTTTGTCATGGCGTCTTCCATCGCCTGGTGATAGATGTCGGAGAAACCCTTCCAAGTACCCGTCGCTTTGCCGAGTTTCACGTCGAAGCTTTGACCCGCGTCTCCGATGCGAGCCGCGCGTACGTGAAGGAGCCCGAGGTGGTCGCGAAGTTGTTGTGTGAAGTGCGCGATCGGAAGCTGTACGTCGTTCAAGACGAGGATCAAGAAATCACTTGCGCCCATCCGGATGCCGATACTGTCGTGAATGGTGTGCGTGGAGAGGAACTGCCCGAGGTAACTCATGGCATATTCCCCTTCCTCCAACTGCATTTTTGCAAAATCGCACACAGACACGTACACCGCCGTCACCACGTCGACCGGGTGAATGGGGCGGCGCAGCATGTTGGACAAGAAGGTGGACGGCTCGTCCGCGTGCAGCAATTCCAACAAGAACCCCCGTGAATAGAGCTTTGTTCCGGGTTCGACGTATACCGTTCGCAAGCGGGCGTCTTCCAGGAAAGACGCGTACAAGGCGTCTGCCAACCGGGTTGCAACGCGCCAAAGCGTAGCGCGGTCTTCCTCAAAATAGACGTTCTTATGAACGGATTGCACCGACAACAGGCCAAATACCTCATGGCCTCGGATAAGCGGAACGCGGATGATCGATTGAATTCCCTCCGCGCTCAATTCGTAGTCCTCCGCAAATTCAGGATTGCGCAGGATATCTCCGCACATCGAGGGCTGATGCGTCTTGCGAAGGTAGGATAATCCACTGTGCGCAAGCGGCAGCAGCGTCCCGACCGGTCGCGCAGGCACGTCGTCGCGTATGGAAGCTTCGTGGACGCTGAAGTATTCGTCGTCCGGCGCGGCGAGTTCGACGCTGAGACGGTCGTAGGGCATTCGATCCACGAGCGCGTCCGTCAAGTGCGACACGATTTCGTGAAGCTGCGGCCTGCGGTTCACGTGCTGGCTGATTCGATCCAGCCATTCAAATTCATGGAGACGAACAGCGAGTGTGCCTTCGTCCTGCCCGATGGTATGCGCATTTCTGTATTGTGGCGACACTACGAACGAGGCCACGCGGAACGACGAAGGAGGTACAGGTTCCCCGAACAGATAACCTTGAATTTCGTCGCACATGCTGTCGCGCAGAAAGTCAAATTGTTGAACCGTCTCCACGCCTTCCGCCACGACGTTGAGGTTCAACGATTTGGCCAGTGAGATGATGGCGCCAATCACCGGATTTTGATTGATGGATCCTTGAATGCCAGCCGTGAACGAACGATCGATCTTCAGCGTGTGAACAGGGAATCGAATTAAGTAGTTGAGCGAAGAATAGCCGACGCCGAAGTCGTCGATGGCCGTGCGCACGCCGAGATCGCGTAGTTCGTGCAGCACGTGTACGGCGTGATCGACATCGGTCATCGCGGTTCGCTCCGTGATTTCCAGTTCCAGCAGCGTCGGATCCATGCCAGTCTCGTTCAGCACATTCCTCACGAGGGCCGTGAAGGACGGGTGAAGAAACTGGCGACTGGACACGTTCACGCTCATGCGCACACGGTAGCCGTCACGCAGCCAACTGCTCCCTTGGATACAAACCGCTCGCAGGACATATTCGTCGACCGGAAGGATCAAATCGCTCGATTCGGCGATGGGAATAAACGATTGCGGCGGAATTTCGCCGAGTTCGGGATGACGCCAACGGCACAACGCTTCAGCACCGACGACTTGCATCGATTTGGTCTGGATTTTCGGTTGATAGTAAATTTCCAAATCGGAATTGCGCAACGCCGATCTCAGCAGTGTTTCCACCACGAGCGGCGACATGCCATCAGTCGACTCGTCGACATCCTCGCAGATTTGGTTTCGGCCCTGTTCTTTCGCCGTGCGCGAAGCGGAATCGGCACGTTGCAGCAACTGCTCGCAATTGAACGCGCGGGCGTCGTCGAACGCGATCCCGATGCTCGCCGTAACCACGACTTCCGCACCGCTGACGCGGTACGGTTCGGCCAATTTGTTGCGAATTCGTTCCGCGAGCGCGTGCACGGATTCATTGTCAAAATGAAACAACGCGATTGCAAACTCGTCCCCGCTCAACCTGCTGACGAGCGCATCCTGGGGCACTTCCTGAACGAGGCGGCCAGCGGCTTCCCGCAGAACCAAATCCCCGTTCGAGTATGTAAAATTGTCGTTCACCAGTCTGAATCGGTCCAAGTTCACAAGCAACACGGCAGCCGAGGAAGCATTTGGCATCATGTGTCCAGCCGCGTACAAAAATTGGCTGCGGGAGAGCAAATTCGTCAATGCGTCGCGCTGAGCGCCCAGAAATTCACCGGCCACGAAGTCACCGCCCATGGAATCAACGTACAAGATGTGGTAACGGATCGGATAATATCCCAACTTCGGATTCGACGCGGCAAGTCAAATCTCCTCTTTGTTCGACAGTGAACCTCACATGCAAGACTATTCTGCCGCAGATTCGGCGTGTTTGCCGACAACGACAAAGAGAATCGGAGAGACCATGCTGGTCACAATCGCGACGAGGATGACTGCGTCCGCAAACTGTTGGGAGAGTGCGCCGATGCGTACGCCCATCTGTGCCGCGGCGGCGATGAGGCTGAGCCGGGCGGACAGGAGAAAGCCCGCTGCGAAGGCGTTGCGAAGGCCGAAATAGGGGATCAACTGCATGGCCGGGATGAGCTTGACGGCAAATGCGATCCCGACGAGCACTGGAATCCACAGCAATGTTTCGGAGAGAGCCAGACCGTGGAAGTCGAAGTCGAGTCCGACGGAGATGAAGAACAGAGGGATAAAGAATCCATAGCCGATCCCGTGGCTGTAATCGCGAAGTTTGTCCTTGAAGGCGAAAGGCATCGCGGAAACCATCATTCCCACTAAGAAGGCGCCAAGAATTGGTTCGGCGCCCGTCGAGTCGGCAAGCGCCACCGTGATCGACAGAAGTGCGAGAATGGCGCGGACACGGAGCTGCGCATCACCCGCCAGTCGGCGCATGCCCGGCACGCGTTGAATGGCTCTCAACAGAACATATACCATCGCGGCGAACGGAATGATGGCAAGCGTCATCAGCACATGCCCGAAGCTGCTGTCCGTGCGTGTGCTGACGAACAGTGAAATCAGGAGCATGGTGAGAAAATCGGCGATGAGCGCGCTCGTCAGAAGCGTTTGGCCAAACGGTTTGTCGAGTACATGTGTCTCCTCCAGCACCGGGAGAATGACGCCGAGGGAGGTGGTGGCAAACAGCAGGGTGAGCATGTAGGGATCGATGGTGGATGAAGTCAGGTGGACCACGAGGAACGAGATACCGAATGTGAGCAGCAGGGTGCCGGTAAATGTAGCGAGTCCGAGATACAGCGCAGACGGAGCATCCCCTTTGTGGCGTGACGGGCGCAGTTTGTGGATGTCGACCTCCATGCCCGAGATGTACATCAGAAAGAGCAGCCCAAAGTCGGCCAGATGGTTGAGCCAAACGGTCTCCGACTGCGTCATCGGGACTACGCGAGATTGCATGACCATGCCGAATATCATGTAGGATACAGTCGTTGGAATTCGCAAGAGCGGAATTTTGCTGAGCAACGTGCTGAATCCGAACGAAGCGGCGAGGACCAATAAAAATAGAAAGAGTGTGTCGTTCACGAAAGCACCCCCACCAGTCCAATATATGGCCGCTGGGACAGGCTTATGACCGACTCGACGAATCTATCGAAGCAATGTGTAAACTTGCTGACCAATGACTAGAATCGTGACGCCAATGAAAATCGGACGAACGTATTGGGAGCCTTTGCGGATGGCGAACCGCGAACCGATGAACGCCCCAAACATCATGCATACGCCGAGAATCAGGCCCGCCTCATAGCGCACCGCGCCGACCCACGCGAAGGCGATCAAGGCGCCAACGTTGCTTGCGAAGTTGAGTGTTCGGGCGTTTCCACTCGCTTGCAGAAAATCAAAACCAAGCAGAACGAATCCCATCATTAAGAAAGAACCCGTGCCTGGACCGAAGAATCCGTCGTAAAAACCAATCACACTGGCGAATGCCGCGGTCCAAAGGTAGGCATGTGGACGCAAGCCTTCTGGACGCGCGTGCAAGCCCAAATTCTTTTTGAATACGGTATAGGCCGCGACGATGATGAGCATCACCAGGACGAACGGTCGCAAAAACGACGACGGAAGATGGTGAACCACGACGGCCCCGACCGCCGCGGACAGGACGCCAAGCGGAAACAGCGGACCGACGAGGCGAAAACTCACTTTTCCGGATCTCAAGTACGAAACGGTGCTCGTCACGGCCGACATCGTTCCGGCTAATTTATTCGTCCCCAACGCCATCGAGGGCGGAAGGCCCAAAAAAAGGAGGGTTGGCAGTGAGACGAGTCCGCCGCCGCCGACGGTCGCATCGATAAATGCGGCGACAAATCCGGATATGGCGAGTATTGCGATATGCATAACGGAAAGATGAAACAATGCTGTCGGCTCCTTCGTCCGTGTACCGTATTCAGTTGACTCTCAATTGACTTATTGTACAGCCCGATCCGATCTGGCAGCAATCCCCGTACAGACTCCTGCCAACCACCCATGTCCTCATATTCTGTTCCCTATGAGGGCATCTTTGTGGATGGTGAGGTGATATCATTGCGCAACAAACATCTGCGCAACAAACATCGTTCTTCCATCCGCGCCTGCACGCGAATGGGTATCACTGTGCTCGTCGCGGGTCTTACGACGATGTTCAGCGGGTTCATCGCCAACACGGTGCAGGCGAAACAAGAAGCGCAGCAGAAAGTGTTGTACTTCACGTTTGACGATGGTCCGGGCGCATTATACACGCCCCAAATTCTCGATGTATTGCGGCGTGAGCACGTTCACGCGACGTTCTTTGTGCTCGGTTCTCGCTGCACGGAACTGCCTGACGTGATGAAACGGATGCAGCGTGAAGGCCACGAGATCGGTAGTCACGGCTATGATCACCGCAATCTCGCTCACGTGCCGGAGCACGTGATCCGAAGTGAAGTGCAAATGGCAGACACTGCGATTGTGCAGGTGACGGGCAAAAAGCCGCGGTATTTTCGGCCAGCGTATGGTGCAATCGATAGAAGGGAACTTCCTATGATTCTCCAAATGGGGCATCCTGTGGTGTTTTGGACGGTCGATTCCCTGGATTGGAAGGCGACTTCTGCAGCCAGCATCATTCATGAAGTCAAGACTTGGGCTCGGCCGGGATCGATTGTCCTGTTTCACGATGGCGTCAGCCAAAGCCGTTACACGGTACAGGCCTTGCCAGTGCTGATTCGATATTATCGTACTCAGGGCTATGTGTTCAAAGTGTTGTAAACAGCCGATACGCCAAGCAGTCACACCATGACATGTGCGCAAAAATTGGTTTTTGATGGATCACGGCTTGGCAAGTTCTTGTTCTGTTACAAAAATGATTGGGTTTTCCTCTACCGCAATCCCTGTTAGACTCATTCACTGTAGCCGCACGAGATGCAGGCTCACCGAAATCTGTGCGAGAGCCGCGGCACACACGCCGCTCCGAATTGTCTTTCGAGAACGAAATCGGATCTGCGACGATCCGAAACGCCAATCGTCCCCTGTCTTCGCATACGGCGGTTGCGATTGATGGTCCGATTTCGCTCATGAAACACGTGAGATGCTCTCGCATTCCTACCCATGTCAACCAATTCTAAAGGAGTGTTTCAATGCGTATATCGCGTGCCATGATGGGTGTTGTCGCGGGCGCCGCAATCTGGGGATTGAGTTCCGCCGCCGCTTTGGCTGATACGGTCACAGTCCTACCCGGCGAATCGATGTGGAGCATTTCGCAGGAGGATGGTATCCAGTTGCAATCGCTGCAGGACGCGAATCCAAGTGTCAATCCGAACTGGATATTGGCCGGAACACAGCTGAAGTTGCCCAGTTGGTTTGAAGCGTACGATACGCCCGGCAACTTGTACTGGCTGGGGCAGGTCATCAACGCCGAGGCCGGCGGGGAATCGCTGCAAACGCAAATTGCTGTCGGAGATGTCATCATGCATCGCATCCAGTCTGGCCAATACGGCGGCAACAGCGTCTATGACGTCGTGTTCGGGCGGGAAAACGGTGTTTATCAGTTTTCGAGTGTCGCGAACGGATATATCTATCATCCGGCAAACGCCTCCAGCGTTCAGGCGGCAAAAGACGTGCTGCAAGACGGCACCGACGAAGTGCCAGGCGCATTGGTCTTCTATAATCCTTCGCAAACGTCAGCAGGCAATTGGGTTTGGTCGCAGCCGACTGTTGCCACTATTGGCAACTTGACCTTCGCGAAGTAATACCGGACGTATACAACGAAATACCTGTTGGAGGGCGAGATCGCGTACGAGACGCGGTTTCGTCCTCTTTGCTTCAGGGCGCAGGGCGCCCAGTTTGTCAGGCCTCGGAGCCTGATGGCCCTGGCGCTGTAACGCCGAGTCTGCTGATCAATATTTTGGCTGCGTTCGATAAATGTGCGCCTTCCTTATAAACAACCGCTGGTTCATAAGCCAAACTCGATCCTTCGATGGCAATGGCAGCGAGATCGTCATGAGGGATGAGCGACAGCACAGATTTGGGCAATATGGTCGATCCGAATCCTGCATGGATGAGTCGGAACAGCAACGTCGAGTCGTGACATTCGCAAACGATATTGGGTCTGTCGCTGAAGCGATGCAGTTCATCCACGATTTGGTTGTAAATACCGGTTCCGTAGACGGGTCCCAGAAGGACAATGGGTTCTTGAACGATGGTCTCCATATGAATAGAATCGACAGATACGTCCGCCGTCTTTTTCATGGTTACAAACACAAACGGGTCGGGTTGCATTCGATGAACATGGGCGTGGGGGATGCGCACGGGGATGTTCGTGATGGCTACCTCGATGGAACGGCTGTCGAGCAGTTCCTGAAGTCTGTCGGGTTCGCCTTCCCAAATTCTGTACGTCAGACGGGGATACGTCTTTCGAAGATACGTCAGATGATCCAACAACATCGGTGCCGAATAGAGGGTGGTACCGACACTGAGCATGCCGTGTACGCCTCCGCCAAGTTCCTGCACTTCCACGACCATCTCGTCGAACATTTTGAGCAGATCGACTGCCCGCCGATACAGCGAAACCCCTTCAGCCGTCAATGTGACGCTCTTTTTTCCTCGTTCAAAGAGTACAACGCCAAGTTCCTGTTCTATGATTTTCAGCTGCTGACTGAGCGGCGGCTGTGCGATATTCAAGCGTTTGGCTGCCGCTGTGATTTGTCCAGTCTCTGCCACAGCGACAAAATACCTCAATTGCCGAAGGTCCATGAACGTGTCTCCCATAACCATATGACATAATCATACGATATTCGTATGATAAATAGATTAAACAAATATTTTTGATATCCTTCTGGGTATACTACACTTGCTTCGTCACGAATTCAAATTCCTATGCAGATGGGGGAGAATCTTGAGAATCGTCGTCGGTATTACAGGCGCTACGGGGGCAATATTTGGTGTCCGCATTCTGGAAGTCCTCCACTCTGCAGGTGTCGAGACACATCTTGTGTTGTCTCCCTGGGCAAAAACAACCATCCCGTACGAGACAACCTATTCGGTAGAGCGCGTGCAAGCGTTGGCGAGTTACAACTACTCGCACAAGGATCAGGCTGCAAAGATATCAAGCGGATCGTTTCCAACAGATGGGATGATCGTCGCGCCCTGCAGCATGAAAACATTGGCTTCCATTCGCGTTGGACTCGCGGATAATTTGATAACTCGGGCAGCCGACGTGATGTTAAAAGAACGCAGGAAGTTGATTCTTTTAACACGCGAAATGCCATTGAGCACGATTCATCTGGAGAATATGTTGGGTCTCTCCCAAATGGGAGCTGTGATTTTCCCACCCATGCCGGCCTTTTACAACCAGCCGGAAACAATCGATGATATGGTGAACCACATCGTTTTCCGCGTCATGGACCAAATTGGCTTGCCCCAGAGCGAAGCGAAGCGGTGGGAAGGGTTTAAGAATCGAAAGAATACTGGAGGGGCCATTCATGGCGTATAGGGACTTTCGCGATTTTCTCGAGACCTTGCAGAAGGAAGGTCAACTCTTGACGATTGAAGACGAAGTGATGCCCGAACCAGATTTGGGATCAGCCGGACGTGCCATCAGCAACGTCAGTGATCAAAGCCCCGCGCTCCTGTTCACGAATATCAACGGGTATCGCGACGCGAGGATTGCCATGAATGTGATCGGATCGTGGCCGAATCATGCGCTCATGATGGGACTGCCAAAAACCACGCCGGTGAAAGAACAGTTCTTTGAATTCGCCCGTCGCTGGGAGAACTATCCGGTTCCAGTCAGACGCGAGGCGAGTGCCCCGTTTCAGGAGGTCGTCGTCGACGGGAACGTCAATTTGTTTGACCTATTGCCTTTGTTTCGCCTGAACCAATATGATGGCGGCTTCTACATCGACAAGGCGTGTGTGATATCGCGCGATCCATCCGATCCGGAGCATTTCGGCAAGCAAAATGTCGGTATCTATCGGATCCAGGTGAAAGGTAAAGATCGTTTGGGCATTCAGCCGGTTCCCCAACACGATATCGCGATTCACCTTCGACATGCCGAAGAGCGCGGTGAAAATCTGCCCGTCGCACTTGCGATTGGTTGCGAACCGGTGATCACGACGATGGCTGCCGCCCCCATCGCGTACGATCAATCTGAATACGAAATGGCAGGGGCTATCCAAGGTGAGCCGTACCCGGTATTCACCTTGCCTGGCACCAATTTGGATGTTCCTTGGGGCGCTGAAATTGTGCTCGAAGGTGAAATTCTCGCCGGCACGCGCGAGTTTGAAGGCCCGTTTGGAGAATTCACCGGGCACTATTCGGGCGGGAGAAGTATGCCCGTGATTCAAATTCATCGGGTGTATCACAGAAAAAATCCGATTTTCGAACATCTCTACATTGGCATGCCATGGACCGAAACGGACTACATGGTAGGCATCAACACCTGTGTCCCGATTTATAAGCAGCTCAAAGACCTTTTCCCAGATGAGATCGTTGCCGTGAACGCCATGTACACCCATGGACTCGTCTGCATTGTGTCGACCAAAAAGCGCTACGGCGGCTTTGCGAAAGCGGTCGGCATGAGCGCCATGGCGACAAGGCACGGCCTGGGGTACTGCAAACTCGTGATCCTGGTCGACGAGACGGTCGATCCGTTCAACCTCCCGCAAGTGATGTGGGCGCTGTCGACGAAAATGCATCCTGCGCACGACGTCATCATTCTGCCCGATATGTCCGTCCTGCCGCTCGATCCCGGCTCAAATCCAGCCGGCATCACGCACAAGATGATTCTCGACGCAACCACACCAGTGGCGCCTGAGACGCGCGGTCACTACTCGCAGCCATTGGATGCGCCGATCGCGACGGAGAAATGGGAGAAGATATTCCAGGGTTTATTGAACAAACAGTAAGCGGCATGCGCGAAGGAGCGTGTTTGATATGAGCACTTGTCCACGATGCGACTCGAAGGAAGCTGGCAAGGTTTCCGATTCTCCAGTTTCGGGAGCATGGACCATTTACGCTTGTCCAGTCTGCTTTTATACATGGCGGTCCAGCGAAGACCCGAAATTTACGTCGTCGTCGTTGTACAACCCAGACTTTAAGGTGAGGCAAGCGGATATTCCAAAGGCGATCCATGTGCCCGAGATTGCACAGCGCAAGTAATTCGTGCATGGATCGCGCAGGGGGCTCGTCATGTTTGGCAATTTGACCGAACTCCCATCCAATTTGATCGCGTTTTTGGATGGGAGAAACCTCGAGGAGAAGCAGCATGAAGCCATGCTGCTGCTGACAGTCACCGAAGACTTCTGGCCGCATTGCGCCATGTTGAGTGTCGGTGAAGTTGTGGCAATGGACGAGTCGACGTTGCGAATCGCCATCTGGCCGACATCGACCACAACCGCCAACATCCTGCGGACGGGACGGGCCACACTGGTTGTCGTGAACGACGGTAAGGCATACTACATCAGACTCGCGCTGAAGTCGGGACGAACAAGCGAGGAGACGAAGTACCATCTCGTTCACTTCGATGCGATGGTCGATGGAATTCGCGAAGACACAGCGAAGTATGCGGAGCTGCTCGGTGGAGTTCGGTTTCAGTTGAACGATCCGTCCGACGTGATCGCCCGTTGGAACGAAACCATATCTGACATTCGGCGAGATCGGTAAGACGAGACACATCCCAAATAACAAAGATTAGGCGGTGTTTTTGATGACAAACGAACCTATTGTCGTTCATTCGTTTATCAATGGGCAGAGCTTCGAAACTGCCAAGCGCTATTCCCGCGAAAATCCGACGAACCCAGACGAGATTGTCGGATACGCCCCAGTCAATACGCGCGAAGATACCATTCGTGCCATCGATGCGGCTCACGAAGCATTCTCCTTCTGGAGATGGACGTCACTCGACGAACGGATCGAACGAATGGAACGCGCGATCCAAAAGCTGAAGGACGCGACACCGGAATTGGCTCGTCTGCTTTCGCGCGAGCATGGTAAAGCGCTGTACGATTCCGAGGGCGAGTTCGGCGTATCGTTCATGTGGATGGACTATGCCTGCCAGACGGCCAGAGAAGTTCTGAGTGACGACGTCGAAGAACACGACGGCGGAAAGACGATTATCTCGCATGACCCGATGGGTGTCGTTTCGGCGATCACGCCCTGGAACTATCCCATCTCCTTGTCGACCATCAAGATTGCGCCCGCCATCTTGGCAGGCAACACCGTCGTGCTGAAGCCCAGTCCTTTCGCGCCGTTGACGGTTACGAAAGTCGTGGAGATCATCGCTGGCGAGTTTCCTCCAGGCGTTCTGAACATCGTCCACGGCGATGCTGATGTGGGTGTTGAACTCACGTCGAATCCGAAGGTCGCCAAAATCGCATTCACGGGTGGCACGAATACCGCAAAGTCGATCATGAAAGCGGCCGCCGACACGATTAAGCACATGACCCTGGAGCTTGGGGGTAAAGACGCCGCGCTGATTCTTCCCGATTTCGACGTCAACGACGAACGGGCGATGCGGCGGATCGTCATCTCGAACTTCCTGACCGCCGGGCAAATTTGCATGATCGCAAAGCGGGTGTATGTTCATCGGTCCATCTACGATCAATTCGTCCAAAAGTACATCGAAGCGGCAAACAAATGGATTCGAGTCGGCGATCCGTTCAATCCAAATGTGACCATGGGGCCGGTGAACAACCTCAGACAGAAGAAGTACGTGCAAAGTCTGGTTGACGACGCCAAGAGCCGGGGTTGTGAAGTGATTCCGCTCGGGCAGATCCTCGACAAAGACGTGTTCGAGAAAGGCTACTTCTTGCAGCCCACGCTGGTCCTGGGTGCGGGTTACGACGATCCCATCGCGGTGGATGAACAATTTGGTCCGACCGTGCCGATCATGCCGTACGATGACGAAGAGCAGGGCATTGCGCTGGTGAACAACAGCATCTATGGGCTCACGAGTTCGGTATGGGGAGAACAGGAGCACGCCATCCGAGTCGCCCGCCGTGTGGAAGCGGGCACGACCATGATCAACACAGCGGCCGTTCAGGGACTCGATGTTCGTTTTCCGTTCGGCGGTGTCAAGCAATCCGGAGTCGGACGCGAGTACGGCAAGGAAGGGATCTTGGGTTACACCGAAACGCACGTGATCAATGTGCCCAAGAACTTGGAATTGCCGTATATTCCGGAATAACCCTGAAGCACGGCGAACGGCGATCATTACAACACCAATGCGTTATTCGCCCGTTCGAAGGCGAGATTTGCGCAACGGATCGTCAAGGGGTGTCCCGGGGCGGGGCCAATCCATTGGAGGTCGCTTGGGAGGTCGCTGTGAGCACCTTCGCGCTTCCCGTAGCGAGTTCTTTTCAGAGGTTTACAACGGTAAATAACACAGCAAATGGGGCGCAAATTTGCATAATATGGAATAGTGCATCGAGTCAGGATCACAAACCGGATCGAAACAGCGGTTTTCGGATGCGAGAAATTGATGTATGGACACGTGTAGCGGACAAAAGTACCGCTATGCGGGTGCGGGAGGGCCGGATGAGCTGAGTGAGCGTCGCCATAGCGGACAAAAGTACCGCTATGCGGGTGCGGGAGGGCCGGATGAGCTGAGTGAGCGTCGCCGTAGCGGACAAAAGTACCGCTATGCGGGTGCGGGAGGGCCGGATGAGCTGAGTGAGCGTCGCCATAGCGGACAAAAGTACCGCTACGCGGGTGCGGGAGGGCCGGATGAGCTGAGTGAGCGTCGCCATAGCGGACAAAAGTACCGCTATGCGGG
>NZ_BCQI01000007.1 GCF_001544355.1 Alicyclobacillus acidiphilus NBRC 100859 | reverse complement strand
CCGGTTCCCTGAGCCACGTAAGGGACAAAAGTACCGTTACGGTCGCGTGATCGCGCAGTGGGGCGTTTGGCGACCAAACTTGACTGCGTTCCGCGCCCACTGCGTTCCGCGCCCCACTGCGTTCCGCCTTCCGGCGCTTCGTTTGCTATCAGCAACCATGCGGCCTGAACGGTTCGATCGCGGGAGAGGGACATCGTCGGAGCCGCTGCCGTCACGTGGTGACATCGTCGTCCGGTTACATGGTCAACTGCGGATATTGTCTGGCATGGTAAGATGAGGATGGACAGATAATTACCTGTTGGACAGGTGCAACAGTTCAATGTGGAGGGATTGCGTGGCGTTTGTTCGCTTAACATCTGACAAGTACTCCAGTGTGAAGTCGTTGCTTATGGGCGAGGAAGCGGTGTTTTTGCCGAGCCCTCTCTCGATTCTCGAAGGCAGCATCGATGGTGTCGTGTTTGTGGATCATGCTGACAATCCCTCGTGTGCTGCCATCATGAGTCCCAATTTGATCGGTGGGCGACTCGTTGGCGCTGCGACAGAACCTGCATTTGTGAATGGGTTTGTGGAAACGATGAGACAGAGATTTACTTCCGAGCATGGCACCGTGAAGGCGCCTTTCGTGTTTTACTCCACGGTGTCGGAGACTTGGGACAGCGCCTTATTCGAAGTGTTCGGTTACCGAATTTTCAGAACGGATCGGACGCAATTCCGATTTCATCGGGATGCTTTTGAGCGGCTGCCCGTAGGTCAAGTTGCGGACGAAGTCAATGTCTGCGTGCGCCGGATCGATCCCGATGTTACCTCCGCCTTTCCCGAGTTAACACGTAACATCGAAGGATTGTGGGGTTCTGTGGAGCGATTTTTGCACTATGGTTGCGGCTGGGTGGCTATCTCCGAAGATGGGCGCTTCGTCGGCAAGTGTTACTCCGCTTTCGTGGGGGGAGGAAGCGCTGAACTCGGGATTGACGTTGACAAGTCTCTCCGCGGATCGGGGGTAGGATTTTGTCTGGCCCAACGCTTCATCCAGGACTGTTTGAAGATGGACATCACGCCGAACTGGACCTGCGATACGTTGAATAAAGCGTCTGTCAACCTGGCGAAGAAACTCGGATTCGAATATGAAAGGCCCTACTATCTGTTTACGGCGCCATTTGCAAACGCCTATCATGAACCGGGCCGAACAGATTTATAAAATTTCTATTCATAGTAATGTATGGACGTTCTTTGAGAGCTGTTTCTTTCTATCGACATCACATAGTCGCGAGAGCGTAGATTTCGCAGACTCGCGAGGGACAAACTGTACATAGGTCGCGCAACATTGTAGGATAGGTCGAAGCCATGCTGTTTTCTAGGGGGAGAAGATCTTGGCATCAACCGGTACGAATCCTTTAGACAGAGTGAACGCTGAGACCGAGTTCTCGAGTGAGTTGAGTGAATCGAAACCAAATTCCAATCCGCTTTCCAATCCGCGAGGGCGTGATGATATCGAAGCAGGTCAGATGGATGTCGCGAAAATCGAAGCGGCTGTCCGAATGATTTTGGAGGCTGTCGGGGAAGACCCGGATCGAGAGGGACTTGTCGATACGCCAGCCAGGGTGGCCAGGATGTATCAAGAGATCTTTGGCGGCCTGCACAAGGATGAACGGGCCGAGTTGAGTGCTCGTTTCCACGTCGAGCATGGAGAGATGGTGTTTGTTCGAGATATCCCGTTTTATTCCATGTGCGAACACCATTTGCTGCCCTTCTTCGGGACGGCCCACGTGGCCTATCTGCCGCACGACAATGTGGTGACGGGATTGTCGAAGTTGGCCAGGTTGGTCGATACCGTTGCGAAGCGGCCGCAGGTGCAGGAGCGGATGACGAACGTGATTGCGGACGCCTTGGCGGAAGAGTTGAGTGCTGAGGGGGTCATGGTGGTGATCGACGCGGAGCATCTGTGCATGAACATGCGCGGAATCAAGAAGCCGGGCAGCCGCACCATGACGGTGGCGGTGCGGGGGCGTTACGAAACGGATTTGCGCCTTCGGGAAGAAGTTCTCCAACTCGTCCGATACGAGCGAAAGTAGGCCAGCCGCCACAGATCCGGCGTTGCGGCGCGAGGCTGAACGCTGAGTGGATTCATCGAGTTGCCGCTCGCGTTTCGCCTCACCGTTCGCCGCGGTCCTCTGCATCGCGTCCCCTGCGCCCGCCGCAACATCCCATCCCAATATTCAGCAACAATACCGTTTTGTGCGCTTCTGTCGCTCGTCCCGATCCGGAAAATCGTCCTCGTCGTCGAGCGATGGGGCAATCATCGGCCGTCCCCGCTCCTGGTTCACGCCTCCCGAAGATTTGCTTTCATCTGGTGATCCCGGTATCTTCTCGACATTCTCAAACGTTCCGAACACAATCGGCTTTCCTTGCTCCACCATCAGGCGCCCTTTGGCGAAGACAGATTGGATTCTGAACTGATCGTCGCACAGAAGAAGATCGGCATCGCATCCGGGGTGAATGCGTCCCTTGTAGTGGAGTTTCAGGAGTCGGGCGACGTTTCGAGTGACCATGCCAAGCGCCGTCTCAATCGGAACGCCTTCGCGGCGGATGAGATCGACCGTCTCTTCCCATAATGTCGCGATGCTGCCGATACCCATCGCGACGAGTTGGCCCTGGTCGTCGAAAATGGGCGACGATCCGTTGCTGTCCGAACTCATGGTGATGTACCCCGGCTTCACGCCGGAGTCCAGAAGCTTGAGGATCGCTTTGGAAGGTTTCACGGATATGTTGTCGTGTTCGTCAGGGCGGATGCCTGACGTGACATCGCAAAAGCCGCCCATTCGTCCCCATTCCACCGCCGCATCCAGCAAGTCCGGATTGCGGTTCAAGTGGGTCGGCACGAATGTGGAGTATGGAAGCTGCGTCATGTCGACGACCTCGTGTAAGAGGTCCAAGCGGCTTTTGTCGTCGCCGACGTGAAAATGAACGACGCCGGCTTTGCCTGCCAACAACCCTCCTACGTGGGCCTCCGAAGCCAGTTCGGCGATCTCGCTTTTGTTCGGGTGGCTGGATCGCGAGTCCGAAATCGCGATTTCGCCCACGCCAATGACTTTATCGATGAGGACGATATCGGACCTGGGCATTCCTGTGATCGTCCGAGTGGGTATCTGATACGCGCCACAGTAGATGTACGTGGATACCCCCTCAAAGTCGAGCCCATTCGCCTTTGCGAGCAGTTCTCGGGTAGTCCGGGTTACGCCGTCGGTGCCCAACACGCCAATTGCGGTCGTCACACCAGCCGTGGTGATGTGAGACAGCGAAATTTCCGGCGTGCGATAGTGAAATCCACCTTCTCCGCCGCCGCCTGCCATATGTACGTGCTGATCGACGAGTCCTGGAAAAAGCATCATCCCCGACGCGTCGATCACGTTGACATCCGGCACCGTTCCGTGCACGGACAGGTCATCGCCAATCGCGAGAATTTGCCTCCCGCCAATCAGGATATCTTTCGTTCCCAAATCTTTCGGCGCATAGACGTGGGCGCCGCGAATAATGGTCAGTACACTCATCGTTATCCTCCATCGCGAATCCCTGTCTCAAGCGAAACGCGCGAACTCGCTCTTCCATTGTTTCCGAATTTCATGGATTCATGAATTTCTGGCGGTCCGGACCACACTTGTCAAGTTACCAACAAAAAAACCGCTCCGCTGTGTCACCGAAAGGTGCACAGGAGCGGTTTTTTGCCGAGTCCGATCACAGGCTCAAAGGATCAAAGCATTGGCCGAGATTACAGCGCCGCTTCGTAGTTCTTGTTGGCCTGATCCCAGTTGACAACGTTCCAGAACGCGTTTATGTAATCTGGACGTTTGTTTTGGTACTTGAGGTAGTACGCGTGCTCCCAAACGTCGAGACCGAGAACAGGCTTTTTGCCTTCCATCAGCGGGTTGTCTTGGTTCGGTGTGCTGGTGATAGCCAACTTGCCGCCATCGACAACCAACCATGCCCAGCCACTGCCGAAACGACCGGTTGCAGCCGCTGCGAATTGCTCTTTGAACTTCTCGAAGCTGCCGAACGTCGAGTTGATGGCCTCTGCGAGTTTGCCAGTCGGTTGACCGCCGCCGTTCGGAGAAAGAAGGTTCCAGAACATGCTGTGGTTGACATGGCCGCCGCCGTTGTTGCGGACAGCAGTGCGGATGTTTTCCGGAACCGCGTCGAGGTTGCTGATGAGTTCTTCGGCCGACTTCGTTTCCAAATCGGGATGTCCTTCAAGAGCCTTATTCACATTCGTGACATAGGTCCCATGGTGTCTGTCGTGGTGAATTTCCATCGTCAAGGCATCGATGTGTGGTTCGAGTGCGTCGAAAGCATAGGGCAAGGGTGGTAATTGATATGCCATGAAAATACCTCCTTTTCGTGTTCAACACGTATTTTCAATCCTATTGTAGCGCACGCGTCCGTGGATTTCCAAACACGTCGGCCATCGCTGCGACATTTTGAGCAGGTTTACCCAACAGGAACTTGGTGGTATACATGGAAGAGACATTTCGATGAGAGAGGAAAGATCCGTTTGGCACTATTGGCAGGCAAAACGATTGTGATTATGGGCATAGCGAACCGCCGCAGCATCGGATGGGGTGTGGCTGAGGCCGCGCACAGGCATGGCGCACGCCTGGTATTGACGTATCGCAGCGATCGCGCTGGAGAACAAATACACAAACTATGTTCGGAGTCTTTCCCGGAGACGCCTGTCACGGTCGTGCAGTGCGACGTGGCCAATGACGATTCCGTCGAACAGGCGTTTGACGTCATCGCGGACAAGCACGGATGCATCGATGGCGTGGTTCATTCCATTGCTCACGCGAACGTGGAAGACTTGCAGGGCGAATTCGTCGCAACCTCGCGTGAGGGCTTCACGTTTGCGACGGACGTAAGCGCCTATTCGCTGGTCGCAGTGGCAAGGGCGGCCCGCAAACTGATGACGGAGGGCGGGAGCATCGCGACGATGAGCTATCTGGGCGCGGAGCGAGCCGTGCCCAATTACAACGTGATGGGTGTCGCCAAAGCCGCGCTCGAATCGTGTGTCCGATACTTGGCGAACGACCTTGGCAAAGATGCGATTCGCGTCAACGCCGTTTCCGCGGGCCCCATTCGAACGCTTGCGGCCAAGGGGGTTCGCGGCTTTAACGACGTTCTGCACGCTGTCGAGGAGCGCGCGCCGCTTCGCCGCAACGTGTCGGCTGAGGAAGTGGGCGATGTGACGGCGTTTCTGATGAGCGATTTGAGCAGGGGATTAACTGGAGAAGTCCTTCACGTCGATGCGGGGTACCATATTATTGGGATGTAGGTCGTTGCATGTAACGCGAAGCAGCCTTCAAGCGTCTATACCGATGGCATCCCGAATGTGTGAGATGCCATCCTGTCGCAGGCGCAGATCCAAGCCTTCGACAATGTCTTTGATGACTTGCGGCCCGCGGTAGATGAACGCCGTATAAATTTGGATGAGGCTCGCGCCGGCACGAATTTTCGCGTAGGCATCGTCGGCGTCGAAAACGCCTCCACATCCAATGATTGGGAGTTCGCCGCGGGTCGATTGTCTGAGCAGGCGGATGACTTCTGTGGATCGGCTGGCGAGTGGTCGTCCGCTCAGTCCGCCTTGTTCGTGCGCGTTGGGACTGTTCAGCGGAGGTCTCGCGATGGTGGTGTTCGTCGCGATGATGCCGAGTCGTTCCGCATATCTGGATGCTGCTAAACGCGTGCCAATCTCAAGAATGGATTCATCGGCTAAATCAGGCGATATTTTGATAAAAACAGGGACAGCGGTGGGATCGAGAATGGGCTGAAGCTCTTGAAGCAAATCTTCGATAAATTGGACGCTTTGCAAGTCCCGAAGGCCCGGCGTGTTCGGCGAACTGATGTTGATTGCGACGTAGTCGGCATAGGAAATGACATCCCGCAGGGCTCGGCTGTAGTCGAGGGCGGCGTCCTCGTTCGGGGTCGTCTTGTTGCGGCCGATGTTTACGCCAACAATACCGTTTTTGTTCCGAAGGAGTGCCAACTGCTCAGCGCACGCTTTGGCACCTAGATTGTTAAAGCCCATTCTGTTGATCAGCGCTTCGTCTTCCTTTAACCGAAAGAGGCGCGGCTGCTGATTGCCCGGCTGGGCGACAGGCGTCACTGTGCCGACTTCGATCGCGGCAAAACCACATTTGAACAGGCCTTCGACTGCAATCGCATCCTTGTCCAATCCAGCGGCGAGTCCAACCGGGTGTGCGAACGGCAACCCGCGAATCACTTGGTCCAGGCGATCCGATACACGGATTCTGGGAGCGACGAGGCCGGCCAACGATGGATGTTTGGAGAGTCCGTGGAGGACGATGCGATGGGCCCGTTCGGCATCCAGTTTGAATAACGCGGATCGTGCGATTGAGTACATAACGGCCTCCCGTACTGATATGCTTAGGTCGCGCGTGGACATCCTCGCGTATCCACTTGCGCGTAAATCTGTTCGAAAGTGTAGCATGTTTTCCCAAACAATCAACCTATGTCACATTTGAGGCGGGTGCTGCGTCATATTGACGAACGCGCCTTCTGAAGGGGTATGAAGATGCAGAAAGCGCATCAGGCGAGTCAGGGGGATTCCGCGAAAGAACAAGTCGCCCCACTGGAAGAATGGATGGATCGGTACGGACAGGACGTGATTCATCTCGCGTACTCATACGTTCACAATTTCCACAAGGCGGAAGATATCGCACAAGACGTTTTTCTGAGAGCTTGGAAGAACTACGACAGTTTTCAAGGGCAGAGTTCCGTCAAGACTTGGTTGCTGTCGATCACGGCAAATCGCGCAAAAGACGTTCTACGTTCGTGGAGTGTCAAGCACGAGATGACGGACGACGGAACGATGTTGCAGCACGTACCGGATTCCAGCACGGAGGCGCAGGTCGAGGCAAGGCTTCAGCAAGACGCGCTTTGGACATGTGTAAATCAATTGCCGGAGAAATACAGAGAAGTCGTCGTGCTTTACTATGCCCGGTCGCTGTCCGGAAGCGAGGTCGCGGAGGTACTGGGCATCAGCGAACAGGCGGTGCGAACAAGACTTCACAGAGGCCGGCAGTTGTTGAAGGAAGCGCTGGGTGAGAAGGGGGGCGTGTTTCATGCATGACCAAGACGACAAGGAATTGTTTGAGTTGATGGGAAAGCTTGGGGACGTCCCATTTCGGAACGAGCTTCGCGATCGCGTTTTGGAACGCGCACAGGTCGAGATGAGCACTCGCGTACCGCCCAAATCCAGGCGGCGCAAGCTGATTCCAATGATGAGCGGCGTGGCGGCGGCATGTGTTGCGATTGTGATAGGGTTTGTGATGTATTCCAGCGGTCGCAGTCAACATACCACGGCGAACATCGCGCAATCGGTCCAGTCGGCGTCGGCCTTTGGTTTGGCCAACGCGCCATTGCAAGTCTCCAACGTTCGAATTGGTTCCGTGAAAGGGGATCCGGCTCAGTCGGACGTGTTGGCGACCGTGAAAAATACGTCGAATAAGCCCGTTTCGGAAGCGGATGTGTTCGGTGTATTATCGTTTACGCCCAATGCGAACACATCGGTCGAGAATTGGTTGACGTTCGTCAATGGACCAAGTCGGACATTGCAGCCGGGGCAGAGCGTGCTGTGGAGTTTTCATCCGTCGGGGCCGCACGCGAAGGCTGGCTCAGAAGTGATATCTGAAATTCCGCATCTGAAATTTTACACGTCGCAATTTGTGCCTGTTGCGAACGCGGATGCCGTGTGGGTCAAAAGCGGACTACAGGTGACCAATATCCAAGTTCAGCCCGTCGCGAGCCCAGCAAAAGCGACTTGGCAGGCGGTTGACATTGAGACGACGATTCACAATCCATCTCAGCAGACGATCGACTTGAACAACATGCGTGCGGTGATCTGGTTTGCACAAAATTCGTCCCAGACGTTCTTGTCTGATCAGTCGATCCGCTTTTTGTATCACATGGCCCCCGAAACGACGTCTCAGCACTGGCCCGTCAACGTCAAACCCAATCAGACGATTCACGTCAGTTTCCAAGTGCTTTCGGATAAGAACTCTGACTTCTTCAGCCGGACGCCGCATGTGATGGTGATTCATGCGCCGAACGTGACTTCGTGACGAGGTGAGAAAAAGTTGACGACGCGGTTTTCGATTTCTGAATTAGCCGAGATGCTGCACGTGCCTGTTCAATATATCCGACAGGCCGTCGACGCCCTGTCGTCCGAGTTTACGGGGGAATCTTTTCCTTTTGACGATCGCAATTGGCGCATCGGACCAAGCGATGTCAAGCGAATTCAGGCTTGGATCATCGATCACGAGGAACAACTGCGGGCCGACGCGCTCGCCGCTTCTCGCCGGATCCGGGCCAAGCGCCTGGTATCGAAACAACCGTCGCAGGAACAGCCGTAGCATCGGGTATCCAATGTCGCGGCGCTATGCGCGTTATGGAGAATTCGTTGCGTTTGACGTGATCGAGAATTACACTGGTAATGCCTGTCCTACGAGTCGGCCCGGTTGAAACATCCGGATTGATGCCCGATAGTGCGGGCAAAGGGGAGACGAACCAGTGATCATAGGCATACCCAAGGAAATCAAGGACAACGAAAATCGAGTTGCGATCACGCCTGCCGCAGTCCAGGCGTTTAGGGAAGCTGGACATCAAGTTTTGATTGAGACGACAGCGGGAAGCGGTAGCGGATTTTCCGATGATGACTATAAGACGAGCGGCGCACAGATTCTGACGAATGCCGGCGACGTTTGGTCACAAGCGGATATGGTCATGAAGGTCAAAGAGCCGCAGCCGGAAGAATACAGGTTCTTCCGCAGCGGCCTTACGTTGTTTACATACCTTCACTTGGCACCGGAGCCGGAGTTGACCAAAGCTTTGATGGATACCGGTGTGACGGCGATCGCGTACGAGACGGTTCAACTGCCGGATCGGAGTTTGCCCTTGTTGATGCCGATGTCTGAAGTCGCTGGCCGCATGTCGATTCAAATCGGCGCGCACTTTTTGGAAAAATCGCACGGCGGCCGCGGTATTTTGCTTGGCGGTGTGCCGGGCGTTCCGGCGGCGCGCGTCGTCGTTGTCGGCGGCGGGATTGTCGGCACCAACGCCGCTCGCATGGCGGTGGGGCTCGGCGCGGATGTCACCGTCTTCGACAGCAGTCCAGCCCGCTTGCGCTACCTCGATGAGTATTTCGGGGGCAGGGTGCGCACCATGATGTCAAATTCCTACAACTTGACGCAGCAGATCGTTGGCGCGGATTTGCTCGTTGGATGTGTGCTCATCCCAGGTGCGCGGGCTCCGAAGATCGTTTCGGACGAAATGGTGAAGCAAATGAACCCTGGGGCGGTCGTTGTCGATGTCGCGATCGATCAAGGCGGGTCGATTGCCTCCATTGATCGAATCACGACGCACAGCGATCCTGTGTTTGAAAAGTACGGCATCGTTCATTATTCTGTCGCCAATATGCCAGGGGCGGTCCCGCGTACGTCGACGTTGGCTCTGCTGAATGCGACGACGCCGTACGCCCTGCGCATCGCTTCGCAAGGTCCGACGGCGGCTGTGAAGGCTGATCCCGCCCTCGCCAAAGGCGTCAACGTCTACGCTGGCAAGTTGACCTACGAGGCGGTCGCCACCGCCCTGGGCATTCCATACACGCCGCTCGAGTCGCTCATTTGAGTCCGTTGACAGGCTGGCCGAATCGCGCCGGACGCCCGCCAGGTATTGCGGCGAAACGGAGTATCGGCGGATCGCTCAGCGGGATCGACATACAATAGCTTGAAAGGAGAGACATCTGCATGGTAACTGAAGAAGTGGTTCGCAACATGTTGCTCGATGTGCTGGATCCGGAAATTCAGATTGATATCGTGAATCTCGGCATGGTTTACGGCATTGAGGTGTTGGACGAGGGCAAGCGCGTTCGAATCACCGTGACGCTCACGACCATGGGATGTCCGCTGTTCGACGACATCAAGGAAGAGATCATCGAAAAGGTCTCGCTCCTGGAGGGCGTCGAGACAGTTGACGTCGAGTTGACGTTCGATCCGCCTTGGGACAAAGAAATGATGTCGGAAGAGGCGAAGCTGGTGTTCAAGTACCTCTTCTGATGGTACGCCGACGGATAGGTCGACACATTCTCGGCCACAATCGGAAAATTGGCGGCGGGATCGAGGCTTGACTGGCGTGGCCAAGGCAATAAGGCCTTGAGCGATTCGTAAGTTGCCCGCCCCGCCTTGCCGCACTCCCCATTTCCCATTCTCCATTCCCTCAGCCTTGATGCCGCAATGCCGACCGTCTCCTGTCGTCTTGGATTTGGGCCTGCGCATCTCGTCCACCCTGAATCTCGTCCGCCTGATATGGTGAAAATGCCTTCGAAAACTTGCATTTTTACACCGCTGTGATACCCTATTTACAGAAAGATGACTAATGCAGTCAACATTAAATCCAATAGATGAAGAGCGAGGTTGGTTGCAAGTGGCAAAGCCAGATTTTCGCGTGAACGATCTGCGGGTGAACATTGATGGGAAAGAGATTCTCAAAGGTCTGAATTTACATATTCAGGGCGGCGAGATTCACGCCATCATGGGGCCGAACGGTACGGGCAAAAGTACGTTGGCTTCAGCGTTGATGGGTCATCCGCATTATGAAGTCACGGGGGGCAGCGCGACCCTGGATGGGGAAGACCTGTTGGAGATGTCGGTGGATGAACGGGCTCGTGCGGGTCTGTTCCTCGCTATGCAATATCCTGCTGAGGTACCGGGCGTATCCAACGCCAACTTCATTCGTCAAGCTTTGAACGCTCGACTGGGCGAAGGCAATGAACTTCCGGTTTTGAAATTCCACCGGATGCTGCAGGAGAAGATGAAGGCGCTCAGTATCGATCCCGAATTTGCTGAACGCTACCTGAACGAAGGCTTTTCGGGCGGCGAGAAGAAGCGCAACGAGATTTTGCAGATGTCGATGCTGGAGCCAAGGATCGCGATTCTCGACGAAATTGACTCCGGTCTCGATATCGACGCGCTGAAGATCGTCGCGAACGGCGTCAACTCGCTGAGGTCCGAGAATATTGGATTCCTCATCATTACCCACTATCAACGTCTGTTGAATTACATCAAACCGGATTATGTCCATGTGATGATGCAGGGACGCATTGTTCGATCCGGCGACGCGACGCTGGCCGAGGAACTCGAAGCGAAGGGTTACGACTGGTTGAAGGCGGAACTGGGTATCGAAGACGAGACCGTGGGTGTCGAAGCGTAAGGGGGGAGCAAAGTGACCGAATTGAACACGTTATCGGGTCAAGTTCATCGCGTGAGTTCGGCGCTTGGCGAGCCGGAGTGGCTCCTTGCCCTTCGCGAAGAGGCTTGGAAGCGGTTTGTCGAGATGCCGCAGCCGTGGATCGAAAAGACCGACTTGAGCAAACGGACATGGGATACAGGAACGTTTTCCACAGACGTCGAGAAGGTGCCGCAAGAGGTGCAGGCGTATGTGGATGGGATTGAGCACTCGTACGCGTTGTTTGTCGACGGATTGTTGGTGGATCTAAAGCTGACCGACGAGGCGAAGGCGGCTGGCGTTGTCTACCAAACGATTCATGAGGGTGCCCGTTTGAACGGGGCCGTTTGGCGTAAACACTTTGGCACAGTCGTCGCAACGGACGAGAGCAAGTGGGCTGCGCTCAACGCCGGATTGTTCGTCGGCGGTGTTTTCCTGCATGTTCCGAGGAACGTGCAAATTGAGGCGCCGTTCGAGACGGTGTATGTATGGACGGGCAAGGAGTTTGGAAGTTATCCGAGATCGCTCGTTGTGGCCGAGGAACTTTCGGATATCCAATACGTGGAGACGACATTTTCTTCGGCTCGCGACGTGAAAGTGGCGAGCAGCCATGTGCTTGAAGTCGTGGCAATGCCAAGCAGTCGCGTGCACGTGGCTGCGGCTGACGAATGGCACAAGGGGCCGACGTACTTCTTGACGCGCCGCGCCAAGGTGGAAAAAGACGCGGACGTGCGTTGGACGGTCGGCGACACGAGTGACGGGTTCGGCGTCGAAACGATCGAAAACGTCTTGCAAGGCTCTGGCGCCACAGGCCTCATTCGAGTCGTTGGCCTGGGTTACGGCCGCGAACACTTCGAATTGACGGCTAGTATGAAACACGTCGGCCGGAATACCGAGAGCGAGATCGTCATGCATGCGGCGTTGCGTGATCGGGCGAATACGATTTACCGCAGTCGGACTGAAATCGTCAAAGGTGCGGTTGGTGCCGGGAGCGAGCAGCATGATCGGATGATTATGATTGACGGCACCGCGCGCGCGGATGCAATCCCGATGCTGCTCATCGACGAAAACGACGTGAATCGCTGCGGCCACGCTGCAAGCGTGGGCAAGATTGACCCAACGCAGATTTATTACCTGATGTCGCGCGGTATTCCATACGCGCAGGCCATGAAGATGATTATTTGGGGCTATTTGAGCGATTCCGTCGACGCGTTGCCGACAGCAGGTGTGCGAGACCTCGTAGTCGAACGAATTGAAAGGGAGCTTGGACGATGAATCCGCTCGAAATTCGCAAGGACTTTCCAATATTTCAGGAAATCATCAATGGCCATCCGCTTGTCTACTTGGACAGTGCCGCGACATCTCAGAAACCCCGTCAGGTGTTGGAAGTCCTGCAACGCTATTACGAGCGGGAGAACTCGAACGTCCACCGCGGCGTCCATACACTGGGCACACGGGCGACCGAAGCGTATGAAAACGCTCGGGAGAAAGTTGCCCGCTTTATCCATGCGCCGTCTGCCAATCAAGTTGTGTTTACGAGAGGTACGACGGAGTCCATCAATATGATCGCGTATGGATATGCGCGGTTAAAGTTGAAGCAAGGCGACGAGATCGTGCTGCCGCCGAGCGAACACCACAGCAATCTGATTCCGTGGCAGCAGGTGGCGCGGGCGACTGGCGCCAGACTGAAGTATCTGCCCTTGCAAGGCGACGGAACGATTCGGTTGGAAGACGTCGAGGCGGCTGTGACGTCTGACACAAAAATCGTCGCGATCGCGCACGTGTCAAATGTCCTTGGAACCATCAACCCTGTGCGGGACATCGCGGATATTGCGCATCGGAATGGCTCGATTATCGTGGTGGACGGT
Source organism: Alicyclobacillus acidiphilus NBRC 100859 (assembly GCF_001544355.1). Lineage (GTDB taxonomy): Bacteria > Bacillota > Bacilli > Alicyclobacillales > Alicyclobacillaceae > Alicyclobacillus > Alicyclobacillus acidiphilus. The sequence goes on along the minus strand of NZ_BCQI01000007.1, from coordinate 93,228 downwards.
GCACAGAGTGTCCCGCATATGCCCGTCGATGTCCAGGAACTCGATTGCGATTTCCTCGCTTTCTCTGGGCACAAGATGTTGGGGCCAACTGGCGTCGGCGTACTGTACGGCAAGAAGTCGCTGCTTGAAGAAATGGAACCGACGTACTTTGGCGGCGAGATGATTGACGTCGTCGAACTCCATGAATCGACGTGGAAGGAAGCGCCTTGGAAGTTTGAGGGCGGAACGCCTATCATCGCGGGCGCGATTGGACTGGGTGCCGCAATTGACTACTTGAATCGCATCGGGATGGCGGAAATTGCTGAACACGATGCGCATTTGGCAGCGTTGGCTGTCGATCGTTTGAGTAAAATGGATGGTATCTCGGTTTACGGTCCGGCAGCGGGCCAACCGCGTTCAGGGCTTGTCACATTCAACCTGGATGGTGTGCATCCGCACGATGTGGCGACGGTTCTCGACTCCGTGGGTGTTGCGGTCAGAGCTGGCCACCACTGTGCGCAGCCGTTGATGCGGCTGCTCGGCGTCGGATCGACTGCGCGGGCAAGTTTTTATCTGTACAACACCGAAGACGATGTCGAGGCGCTTGCACAGGCACTAGAACAAGCGAAGGAGTTCTTCGGCTATGCAATTGGATGAGTTATACCGCCAGGTGATTATGGACCACTATCAGAATCCGAGAAATCAAGGGCGTCTGTCCGATGAAGCCATCTCGGTGGATTTGCGGAATCCCAGTTGCGGCGATGAAATTTCGCTGCAAATGATGGTTGAGAACGGCGTCGTGAAGGACGTTCGGTTCAAAGGATCTGGTTGTTCGATATCGATGGCTTCCGCGTCGATGATGACGGATGCCATCAAAGGCAAGACCATCGCGGAAGCGTTGGAGCTCTCTCGCGAGTTCCGCGAAATGGTGAAGGGCAATGAAGTCGATCTCGATCAACTCGGCGAGCTCGAATCGCTTCAGGGCGTCTCTAAGTTTCCGGCCCGCATCAAGTGTGCGACGCTTGCTTGGCAGGCCTTGGAACGTGCAGCGGACACAGACGCAGTCCATTGATGGAAGACTATGTGAGGGGGGTATTACGATGGCCAAATCGTTGCCGGAATTGGATGAGTACCAATATGGTTTCCGAGATAAAGACGTCTCGGTCGTAAAATTCGAAAAGGGATTGACGCGCAAGACGGTTGAAGAGATCTCGATGATGAAGAACGAGCCGGGCTGGATGACCGATTTTCGCTTGCGTTCTTTAGATATTTTCTTTCAAAAGGGAATGCCCAAATGGGGCGGAGATCTAAGCGAATTGGACTTCGACGACATTACCTATTACGTCAAGCCGTCGGAGAAGAAGGGCAAGACGTGGGAAGAGGTTCCGGAAGAAATCAAGAATACGTTTGATCGCTTGGGTATTCCGGAGGCGGAACAGAAGTTCTTGGCCGGTGTCTCGGCGCAGTACGAGTCGGAGGTCGTGTACCACTCAATGCGCGAGGATCTTGAAAAGATGGGTGTCCTGTTTACGGATACGGATACCGCGCTGCGCGAGTACCCTGAGATTTTCAAGGAGTACTTTGGCACCATCGTTCCGCCGGAAGACAACAAGTTCGCGGCGTTGAACAGCGCCGTCTGGAGCGGCGGTAGTTTCATCTACGTTCCGAAGGGCGTCCGCTGTGAAGTTCCGCTGCAGGCATATTTCCGAATCAACTCGGAGAATATGGGGCAGTTTGAACGGACCTTGATCATCGCCGACGAAGATTCGTTTGTGCACTATGTCGAGGGATGTACGGCGCCAGTTTATTCAACCAACTCGTTGCACAGCGCCGTGGTCGAAATCATCGTCAAGGATCGCGGTCGCTGTCGTTACACGACCATTCAAAACTGGGCGCCGAACATCTATAACCTTGTGACGAAGCGCGCGGTTGCGCACCGCGATGCGACCATGGAGTGGGTCGACGGCAACATCGGATCGAAACTTACCATGAAGTATCCTTCCGTCTACATGGTCGGTGAAGGCGCCAAGGCGATGGTGCTGTCGATTGCGGTAGCCGGACGAGGCCAGCATCAGGATGCGGGCGCGAAGGTGATTCACAATGCACCGAACACGACGTCGACGATTGTGTCGAAGTCGATTTCCAAGCACGGCGGAAAGACGACGTATCGCGGTTTGGCTAGCTTCGCTCCGAACGCGGTGGGCGCGAAGGCCAACATCAAGTGCGATACACTGATTCTCGATGACGATTCGACGTCGGACACCATTCCGTACAACGAGATCATGAACGACGATGTCACGCTCGAACACGAGGCGTCGGTGTCGAAGGTAAGCGAAGAACAGTTGTTCTACCTGATGAGCCGCGGCATTTCGGAGGAAGAAGCGACGCGGATGATCGTTATGGGATTCATCGAGCCGTTTACGCGCGAACTTCCGATGGAGTACGCGGTTGAAATGAATCGTCTCATTAAGTTTGAAATGGAAGGCTCTATCGGCTGATCCGCGATGGGGTGGATCCGCAGACGGCAATGGGTGCTCGCTTTCGAGCACCCATCGCGGTTGCCTCTAACGAACAGTGGATGATGGGAGTTTTCGGAATGAGTTGGATCAAAGTTGGCCACGAGAGCGATTTGGCTGTTGGCGAAATGAAGCAGATTTCGATGGAGGAAGAAGACCTGGCTCTGTACCATATCGAGGAAGGCTTTTTCGCGACGTCGGACGTGTGCACACACGCTGCACAATCGTTGTCTCAGGGCACTCTGCAGGGGGCCGTTGTCGCTTGTCCGAGGCATGGCGGCAAATTTGACGTTCGTACTGGGCAACCGACGGCGTTTCCATGTGTGATTCCTATTGCGACGTATCCGGTGGAAATTCGAGACGGTGAAATCTGGATTGATTACGATGAATGAAGTTTCTGTCTGTGCTCTTCTCATGAAACAGGTCGACATCGTGATGACTGAGGTAAAAGGAGGAGAGTCGTGATGAAAGTTTCTAGCAGAACGGAGTATGGCCTGCGGGCGATGGTGGCGTTGGCGTTGATGGCCGGAGTTGATCGCCCGGTGCCGTTGCGGGAAGTCGCGGAGTCGGAATCGATTCCGGAACAGTTTTTGGATCAGATCATGGCAAAATTGCGCCGTGCCAACTTTGTGAAAAGCGTCCGTGGGGCAAATGGTGGTTATCAACTGAGTCGTCCGCCAGAGGAGATTTCGGTCGGAGAGTTGGTTCGCGTTTTGGAGGGGTCACTTGCGCCAATCGCATGTGTGGCGAGCTCAAGCGAAACAGAGAACGTATGCGATCTCTACGCTGGATGCCACACGAGAAATGTGTGGATGCGGGTGATGGTCGCCATCACACGGACACTCGACGCGTTGAGTCTGGCTGATGTGATGCGCGACGAAGTGCCCATGAATGTCTGACTGGGTGCATGGAAATCAAAAGCCCAAATCGAGCTTCGGTAGCTCCTGGATCTGCTCAACGGCGCTATCGCGGGCTCGGCATGCGTCGAGGTAGGTGAGGTACACTTGTTTGACGGATTCGTGTTTATGGAGAATGATTGGGTCCACAACCAAGTGATGTTCTTCCTTGTCGTATGAGATGTGCAAACTTGGGTTATATCCGTGATCCCGCAATTGGTTGAGCAGGTTCCCCAATGCTTCATTCACCTGAAAGTGAGCATCAGACCACGCTTCCGAGCGATGCGTACTCATTGGCTTACCCTTCCCTTCTGTACCGTTCCCAGTGTGAAAGCTGATTTGAAAGCTGATCTTATAGTCAGTATAATCAGCTCGAATACCTTTCGCCAGTACATGCGTTGTCACGCTGCGGGAAGTTCTGACGCTGTCGGAACTTCCCGTTCCATTGATGGCGAACATGGTGGTGAATGGTGGCGAAAAAAGGTCTGTCCGATTCGTTGTCAAGCACCCCGCGGGATGAACGTTTCAACGGCCACAACCGCTAATGCGACAAAAAATAAGACCCAGAAAAATCTGCGCAAGGGAATGCCTCCTCGGAAGTGTTGCGAGACTAACGGTATTGTAGCAAAATTGTCGGGAAAGTTCACGTTCGAGGAACGTCCGTCAGGAGCCAGATGAACGCTGTGCGTGTATGGCGAATGCGGGGAGCGGAGGGAATAGGATGCGTCCTTTCGATCAATTGGACTGGGTTCATTCGTTTGACGACTATGAAATGTTTATGTACGTGCGGCACGAGGGGCAGGACGACGACGGGATCTATATGCAGATGTTAGTTCGACAGCGCGTGGATGGTGCCGAATCGTGGGATATCGTGTATGATCGGCGATTGACCGCGGAATTGGCGGACGTGTCTGTTCCGCCCGACGATCCTGCCTATGAAGATGCAGTCCTGCGCAGTTACTTGAACGATCACCCCGCTGTGGTGGATGAGGAGAAGGCGTTTTTAGCCAAGTGGCTCGCAGAGAACAGCGTTGAGGAGTAGAAGCCATGGCGAAACGTGCGAAGCGAAAACAGACGACGAACAACGACTATCAAGACAAGCCAGCGTATGCGATGGACGTTATCAAGAGTCCTGAAAAACCGAAACCCGAAAAGCCAAAGGAAGAAGCATTTCACCTTGGTGAAACGGTTTCTGGCGACATCGCTGCTCAGTTGGAAAAACTGAAAGAGAAATTGGCGGAGGAATCGAGTCCGAAGCCTCCTGTGCCGCAGAAAGCGGCGAGGACCTCCGCGTCGCTGCAGAAGGACGCCAAAGAGAGGCTCGAAGAAAACCCGAATCTGTCGTTTGCCGAATTGTTCGATCCGCAAGAGGATGAGGGCGAATCGTTTGCCGATCTGTTGCAGGAGTCGAAGCTGGATTGGCGTCATTTCAAGGAATAGCCTGAACATAGTTCGAGAGGAACGTGAAGATGACGAACGAACGGCGAATGAATACCCTTGACACGGCGTTGCTGGCGGCGTTGGAAGCAGGCGGTTATTTCAAGTCGCGATACCAGACGGAGCTGGTTGTTAAGACCAAGTCCTCGTTGGCCGATGTTGTCACAGACGTCGATGCCGAGTGCGAGCGGCTCATCCGCAGTCTGATTCTCAGTCACCATCCGGATCACCAGATTCTCGGCGAAGAAGGCGTCGCCCCTGGCCACGACGCCGCCGTCGAGGCGACTCGAAACGTGCTCGGCCAACCGCACCTCTGGATTGTCGATCCGCTGGACGGCACGACCAATTTCGTCAGCGGCATCCCGCTCTCGGTTGTCTCGATTGCGTATGCGGAACACGACGACATCCAGACGGGCGTCGTGTTCGATCCGTACCGCGACGAGGTGTTTTACGCTGTTCGCGGCCAGGGCGCCTATCGCTCGAACGAGGCCAATGTCCGCGCATGGTTGGGACAGACGCAGACGGATGGTTCTTCCTTGCCGGGCGTACGGATGTCCGTCTCAGGTGTCGACGAGCTGCGGCGGGCGGTGATGGCGACGGGACTTCCCGTCCGCCATCGTGATCGCGATCTCGTCATGATGAACGTTGCCCGGTTGGTCAGTCGGGTCAAAAGTTTGCGCACATTGGGCGCTGCCGCGCTGCATCTCGCGTATTTGGCCGCAGGGCGGATCGACGTGTTTTGGGAGTTTGATTTGAATGCTTGGGACATCGCTGCCGGTGTTTTGCTCATTCAGGAAGCCGGCGGGATCGTCCAAGACTTGAATGGACAGCCGTTCCGCTTGGACACGCGAGATGTGGCCGCGAGTTCGGACGGGACGTTGAGCGGCTTCGTTCGTGAGTTTTTGAACGCACAATCGTAAATCGTTTTCGCATTGGAGATGAATGGGTTTGGTGAACCAGGTGGAACGTGCTCGATCGCGAATGGAGACCTTGGCAGGTTTGCCTGTCTATCGAGATCGACAGCTTACGTTGCTGACAGATTTGTATCAACTGACGATGATGTATGGGCAATTCAAGGCTGGCAGACATCGCGAGCGAGTCGTGTTCGACTTGTTCTACCGCAACAATCCTTGCGGAAATGGGTATGTCATCGCGGCTGGTCTGGAACAGGTGGCTTGGTACCTGTACCATCTGAAGTTCAGCGAGAGCGATCTCGCGTATCTGCGATCGCTGCAGATGTTTTCGGACGATTTTCTGGACTATCTTCGCTCCTTCTCGTTTCACGGCGATGTGTACGCGGTGCCGGAAGGAACCGTCGTCTTTCCCAATGAGCCGCTCGTGCGCGTGGAAGGACCTATCGCCGAAGTGCAGCTGATTGAATCGGCGTTGTTGACGTTCGTCAACCACCAGAGTTTGATTGCGACCAAGGCGCGCCGGATCGTCGAGGCGGCCAGGACGAATGTTGCGCATCCGCAGTCCGGCGTGATCGAAATGGGCTTGCGCCGCGCGCAGAATGTGGACGCCTCGCTGTTCGGGGCGCGCGCCGCATATATTGGCGGTTGTGTCGCGACGAGCAACGTCATGGCCGCGCAGTCGTACAATCTGCCTGTGGCGGGCACCCAGGGGCATAGCTGGATTCAGAGTTTTCCTTCGGAACTCGAAGCGTTTGAGGCCTACAGACAGGCCTTTCCGGAGAATACGGTGCTGTTGGTGGACACGTACGACGTGCTCCGCAGCGGCCTGCCGAACGCGATTCGCATTGGCCAGGCGATGAAAGCTCAAGGGCAATCGTTGAAAGGCATCCGCATCGATAGCGGCGATCTCGCCTATTTGTCGAAACGGGCGCGCCGTCAGTTGGACGCTGCCGGTTTGGAGGACGTCAAGATTGTCGCGTCCGGCGATCTCGACGAGTTCACCATTCGCGACTTGCTGACGCAAGGCGCCGAGATCGATTCCTGGGGCGTCGGCACACATCTGATTACAAGTGCCGGTTGTCCAGCGTTGGGCTGTGTCTATAAACTGGCGGCGCAAGAGACCGAGGGCCGTTTGGAGCCGAAGATCAAGGTGTCGGAGAATCCGAACAAAGTGACAAATCCGGGCAAAAAGAAAGTGCTTCGGCTGTTTGTCGACGGCTTGGCGGTTGCGGACCTGATTGCCTTGGCGGACGAAGTGTACGACCCCTCGGAGCCGCTGGAGTTGTTTGATCCAATTCACACGTACAAGCGCAAGACGGTGCAAGATTATCAAATGGAGGAACTGCTGGTTCCTATCTTCGAGGCTGGCACGCTGGTCTACGAGCTGCCGACTTTGGCTGACATCCAGGCGCGCGTCGAAACGCAGCTCGGCGCATTTCCGTCGGAAGTAAGGCGGCATCTCAATCCGCACGAATATCATGTGGATTTGTCGAAACCGCTGTGGGATCTGAAACAGCAATTGCTGCACCAATGGCGCCGCCCGTAGTCTTGAAAGTCGGGCTGTCGGAAGCCCGTGACGGTTTTGCCAGCGAATTTTCGATCCCGATTCCTCTCGATGATGTATGATATGAATGAGAAGGGGGCGAAAACATGGAAGTCCTCAAAATTACGCCACGAGGCTATTGCTATGGCGTCGTGGACGCGATGGTCATCGCGAAGCGCGCGGCCGAAGATAAAGCGCTGCCGCGGCCAATCTATATTCTCGGAATGATTGTCCACAACCAGCACGTCGTGGACGCGTTTGAACGCGAGGGCGTGATCACGGTCGACGGTGAGGATCGCTTGTCATTGCTTGAGCGCGTGGACAAGGGTACCGTCATATTCACCGCGCACGGGGTATCGCCCGAAGTGAAGAAGAGGGCCAAGGAACGCGGGCTGTTCGTAATTGATGCGACCTGCCCGGACGTCAGCCGCACGCACGATCTGATTCGTGAGAAGGTTGCCGATGGCTACGAGGTGGTGTACATCGGACGCAGCGGCCATCCAGAACCAGAAGGAGCCATGGGCGTTGCACCGGGGCACGTGCACTTGGTTGAGGGACTGGACGATGTGGCTGCGTTGCAATTGACGACGGACAAGATTGTCGTGACCAATCAAACGACGATGAGTCAGTGGGATACACGCGAATTGATGCAGGCTGTCGTCGAGAAGTTTCCAACCGCCGAGGTTCACAACGAGATATGCATGGCGACACAGACCCGTCAACAGGCTGTGGCTGAACAGGCGGGAGCGGCGGACGTCTGTATCGTCGTTGGCGATCCGCGCAGCAACAACTCCAATCGCCTGGCGCAAGTGTCTGAGGAAATCGCGGGCACGAAGGCATACCGGGTGGCGGATGTCAGCGAGATCGATCCCGCTTGGCTGATGGGCGCCAAGCGTGTCGCAGTGACATCCGGTGCCAGTACGCCAACGGTCGTTACCAAAGAGGTGATTGACTACCTGGAGCAATTCGATCCGAACGATCCGTCGACGCACACACCTGTGCGAACGCTGCGGCCAGAGAAGATTCTGCCTGCGTTGCGCAGTTCAGCGACGCATTGATTCGGTGCGGGAATAGGGGCTGTCGATTCTGGTATATCTAGTTATCGTCATACTGGGCCTCGGGGCAATCAGCCTCCTGATTGTTCGTGCGCGCCTGAAGCGCCGCACGAGAGGGCGCACGCTGACGACCATCGCAGCGGTCATCGTCTGGGTGGCGTTCATCGTACTTCTTGGCTATGAAATCGGTTATGCTGCCGGAAACAACGGTTTCAATATCTTGAAGTTGCTTCATATTTCGAAATGAGCGAAGAGCCTCGCCGAGGCTCTTTTATCTCGGAAGGGAACTTGATGAACGTGGAAGAGGCACTACGATCATTGTTAATTGGGCTCTCGACCAGCGGAGCCATGAATCGGTGGGCCAAGAAATACGGTCTCCGCTTTGGAGCCAGCCGATTTGTCGCTGGCGAATCGATTGATGCTGCGATTTCGGTCATTCGCGAACTGGCTTCCAAGGGCATTGCGGCCACGTTGGATCACCTGGGCGAGTTCGTCTCCGACGAAGCCGAAGCGAGAGAGTCGGCGAAGGTCTGCGTGGACACGATCCACGCGATTCGAGACGCCGGATCGGACGCCACCTTGAGCGTCAAGTTGACGCAGTTGGGGTTGGATATCCGCCGCGATTTATGCATGGAGAACATGCAGATGATACTCGAGGCGGCAAAAGACGCGAATGTCGGCGTCAACATCGATATGGAAGATTTCGCTCGGTGTCAAGAGACGTTGGACATCTATCGATCCCTCCGCCGGGATTTTCCGTTCTTGCAAACGGTGATTCAGGCGTATTTGTATCGCAGTTTTGACGATGTCTCCGCTTTGGCGGCGGAAGGCGCAAGCATCCGGATCGTCAAGGGCGCTTACAAGGAGCCGCCCGAAGTCGCCTATCCCGCGAAGTCCGATGTCGACGCGAACTATATCAAACTGCTGGAAACCCATCTGTTGAGTCCTGGACTGACATCCATCGCGACCCACGACGAGCGGATTATCGATCACGCAAAAGCGTTCATCCGCAGACACGCCGTCCCGAAATCCGCATACGAGTTCCAAATGCTCTATGGAATTCGAACGGATTTGCAGCAGGCAATCGTCGACGAAGGGTACCCGCTGCGCGTCTACGTCCCTTATGGCGACGATTGGTACGGCTATTTCATGCGCAGGTTGGCGGAACGCCCCGCGAACGTCGCTTTCGTGCTGAAAGGGATCGTGCACTGAATACGGAGGAGCTGAATCTATTTTGACGAGCCAATTCGAGCAGCGTCGATCGCGGTTGATTGCCCAACTGGCAACTGCCGATGTTTCTGCGATCGCGGTTACACATCCAGCTTGTTTCTATTATTTTACGGGCGTTTGGTTGGAGACGGGGGAGCGGGCAGGGGCCCTCATCGTTCGCAAGGATGGACAATGCAGTGTCGTTGCGCATGAGATGTTCAGCATGCCGGTGCAAGAGATGGGCTTGAAGATGCGCACGTGGCGCGATGGGGAGAATCCCTATGCGATGGTGATGGCAGCCTTGTCAGGGCTCCAAGGCCAGCTGGCGGTCGACGGCACGTGGCAAGCGAGACATCTCCTCGGTGTCCAAGCCGCGATGGCGAGTCAGTGGACGACGGTCAATGGCGATCCGCTGATTGAAGCAGTCCGGGTGTGCAAGGACGAGGCGGAACTCGAACTGCTGTCGAAGGCGTCCGAGCAGGCGGATGAAGTGGTTGGCAAGCTGAAGGCGCAGATTCGGAGTGGGATGACGGAAGCCGAGCTGGCGCGGCGGCTGGTGCAACTCTGGGATGAGGCGAGTCCGGAAGGAATGTCATTCCCGCCCATCATCGCGAGCGGCAAGCATGGAGCCGAGCCGCACCACGAGCCTGGAGACGCCCCGATTGAGGCTGGAACGACGCTGATTGTCGATACGGGCGGCATTTATCGGCATTACTGCAGCGATATCACGCGGACGTTTGTCGTTGGGGAACCTTCCGCTCGGGTTCGCGAAGTCTATGAACTGGTTTTGCGGGCAAACGAGGCGGGGATTCGGGCGGCGAAGCCGGGGATGACCTTGGAAGAACTCGACGGGATCGTTCGAGAGGTCATTGCGTCCGCCGGTTACGGGCCGTACTTTACGCATCGGACGGGCCACGGCGTCGGTCTCGATATTCACGAAGCTCCGTTTGTGGTGGGTGGAAACCGGCAGGTTTTGCAACCTGGCATGGTGATGAGCATCGAACCTGGTATTTACCTGCCTGGCGAGTTTGGCGTTCGTATCGAGGATTTGATTGTGATCACCGAAACGGGTGCCAAGTCGTTGAATCGCGCCCCCAAGCAGTTGGCGGACGTCATCGTTCCGGCGTAAGCCCGTGGGGCTGCATCGATGTGTGGAGCCGATGGGCGGGAGATCTAGTTGAAATCGTCGTCCGTGTCGTCCAACTGGGCGATGGGGACGGCTGTTGTCTCACCTGTCGATTGCCGAATTCCCCACGCCATGACGCCTTCCAACGCGGTGACGGTCAATCGGTCGTACTCTTCCGCAATCCGGTAGGTACGGCCGATTTCGATCCGCGCGTCATCCCGAATCTCGTAACTTTTGGCCAAATACCATTTCGTCATGTGAATCTCGTATTCGGGCCAATTTTCGGCGTCGTAAGCCCGTTGGCCCTTCTCTTGCAGATCTTTCATTTCAGCCCGCAGTTGTTCCTTGCTCATATCGCTGTACAGCATCGATATCCTCCTAGCTCGCTGGTTCTGGCTGTCCGCTCACATTGAGATACAATGTGTCGTCAGTCATTATAACAACAGAGACGTGAAGGCGGTATCGACGTTTCTCGAGCACAATTGTCTGTACGTCGACAATTGCAGACGGAATATACGGATTTTGCAGCAATATTTGATTCGACTTGCCTTGCAAAAACGATAGACTCTGCAGAACCTGTTTCTTGATGGCTGTCTGCAGCATGACACTCGTTCCCTGCGGGCAGTCGACCTTGATGCTGCGCAAAATATGGTTGGATGGATTGCTTTGTTCCGCGACGAGGAACTGGTTTTCGTTCTCCAGTTGGTCGTTGGCTTGCTGCAATTGGCGAAGTGCGATATGCAACCGATTGAGATCGCGTGAACTGTATGCGGTCGCCATCGCGGCGCCGATCAAAACGCCCAGCAGAAGGAGTCCGATGGCTCGCCTCATGGCTTTCATGGCTTCTCGTTCCCCATCGTGATCCAGGTGATGATGATGTAGCCCACCTGGCAGCCAAGAAACGCCGCGAACAAGTAAAGGAACTGTCGGGCCATGGGAATCAGGTTGAAGCCAAAAACGCCTTTGTCAATCACCCGAAGCATGTCCATCGTCCCTCCGAGTGCGGCGACAATGGCCCAAACTTTGAGTTCGCCAGCCAACGTGTCCATCGTTGCGCTGGGGTTGTGGTGCGTGAGAAGCGCCGCGACACCGCCAAGCAGCGATCCGCCGATGACGAGTCCCATCGAGACAAAGAAATCGAGCAGGCAGTTTGCGGCGATGCTGTTGAACACAATGATCCCTTCTCCCGGAGTGATTCCTGCAGCTGCTATTCCAATGTACGGGACATGCCCAGGGGATATGCCTCCAAGACCGCGCGGGTGCTGATAAGCGCTGTTTTAGGACATCCTCTAATTGTGCGTCGTTGCCCGATACGGGCGATGGCGTGGGAAGGGGGGGCATAGAATGAATCGATGGGCAAACGAACCGTCGCGATTGGCGCCAAAACGCGAAGAGAAGCTGCATGGCAATGAGCGCGGACCGGATGATCACGCGGACGAAGCGAATAACGTTCCGCCGTTTCGAATGGGTCCCTCTGTGCCAGGCGATTTGCGCACGTTGGCGCCGGTAGACAATCCAGACGATCTCGGCGTGGAAGATCGCGAGTGATTGTTTTGAAGAGCTGTCCCGTCATCGGCGTTCCTGCTGTGGCGGGGCAGCTCTTTCCCTGTGTCGAAGCCTCATTTTCGGTATTGCGCTGCAAATGTTATGATGGAGAAACAGTCTTTTGACGAAACGATCGGTTGGCGGTCTTCATGAACGTCGCATTGAGTCGTATGGACGAGAAGTGGTGGGAAGATGCGAGAGACAATCGACAACCTGATGCTGGACGTTCGGCTGTCTCTGCCGAGCAGCGTGTCTGATGATGGTCAGACGTTTTTTCGCTGGCAAATTCCGGAGAGCACCGAGCAACTGAATACTCCGTTCGGACTTCGCGAACTCGTCGAGGGTAAAGGGGCAGTGGAGGGCGCGCGCTTTCACGAGGATGCTGGTGAGCTGGAAATTCCGCTGAAGTCGCTGGCAGCGTGGCTGACCCGGCTGGATGGCGCTGTCTCGTCTTCGCAATCCCCCGTCTCCTTGTCTTTGTGTTTGCGTTGGCTCAATCAAGTCTGGCGATTGGCGCGGACGATTGTTCAAGCGCGGGACGTATTTGCTGGCGCGTTTCCAGCCCGGGCTTCCGTGGCTGCGGCGCATCGCTTGCTTGGGGAAACGGCGAAAGCGGGAGACGATTTTCTGCCGTCGTCAGGCGACGGCTCATTTCTTGCCAAGTGGGTTCCAGCGTGGTCGTCCAACCGCTTGTTGGCAGCCCGATTTCAGATTGTTTCCAGCGGGATCGAAGCCATCGACGGTTTGGGTGTTTCGCTGTCCGTGGAAGATGTCGATTGGTTGTTCATCAGCCTGGTGGACGAAATGGTTCGAGGAGAGCTGTTCGCAGTCTCCGATTCGACGGTTTCCACGGGTCAGACGTATCGCGTCATGTACCGCGGCGAAGAGGATGTGATGGCTGTCTGGTCCAAAGCTCTTCAAACGAATTCTCCGCCGTTTTCAGCAGATGGATGGCTGGTGGCGAGGTCCATGCGGGGAGCTTTGGTGAAATCCGGCTGGGCCTCGGACGCGTTTACCGACAGGAGCGGGCGATTCTTTTACGAGGTGATTTTTCGGTTGCATCCGCCCGTTGGCGAAGGAACGATGGCGGACTGGTACGTGTCGTTCCATCTGCGCCATCGGTATTCGGGTCAGACGATCCCGCTCGCAGAATGGTGGCGGCAGAAGTCGAGACGCTGGCGGATTGGAGGCGCGGTACTGGTTGAACCCGACGCGTGGGTGTTTCCGAAGCTGCTCGAGGCTGCTGTGATTTGTCCGCTCATTCGAACGGCACTGTCTGGACCAGATCCAGTTGGCTGCGTGATTCCGGTCGACGATGTGTATCCGTTTTTGGCCCAGTATACGCCCGCTCTACAGGCGGCCGGTTTTCCGGTAGAGGCGCCGGAGGTGCTGAAGGCGGGGAATACCCGCGTCCGCGTTCGCGTTCGAGGAAGCGCGCGGCCTCGGGACGGCAGGAGAGTGTCGTCGACGAGCGGCCAGTGGTTCCGGGCGGATGGGCTGGTCGAGTTCGATTGGTCCGTGGTTGTGGAGGATCAGACGCTGTCCCGCGACGAGTTTTTGCGGCTGGTCGACAGTCAAACGCCGTTTATTCAGGTGAACGGCTCCTGGCGGCTGGTTCCAGTCGAAGAGATTCTGCGGCAAGTGGAAGCGTTTGGCACGGAGGGCGAGTCGTCCACCACCATCCTCGATTTATCGCGGACGATGTCGTTGTTGTCGCAATCGGACTTGCCCATGGACATCGAATATGAAGACGATGCGGCGCATGTTCAGCAGATCGTCGAGGCGTTTATTCATGCTGTCCATGTTCCGGATCAGCCGTCGCCCGCAGGTTTGATGGGGCAGTTGCGCCATTATCAGGCATATGGATATGCGTGGTTGATGCACCTTCGCTCCATCGGCTGCGGCGCCTGCCTGGCGGACGACATGGGGCTTGGCAAGACCGTCCAAGTGTTGGCGTATTTTTTGAAGTTAAAGGAGGACAACGCAGCCCAAGGCGTTCATTTGCTCGTATGTCCGACGTCCCTCTTGGCCAATTGGCAGGCCGAGATCAAGCGGTTTGCCCCCGGATTGAACGTGTATGTCCACCACGGCGCCGCTCGTGATTGGGATCACGTGTCGTCGGGATCGAAATCGATGGATGTGGTGATGACGACGTACGCGACGCTCGTGCGCGATCTCGACGCCTTTCGTTCCATGGATTTCGATTGCGTCGTCGTCGATGAGGCGCAGAATATCAAAAACTCCGATACGAAGCAGGCGCAGGCATTGCGCATGATTCGGGCGGTGCATCGAATTGCCTTGACGGGAACGCCGATTGAGAATCGGCTGGAAGAATTGTGGGCGCTCATGGATTTTCTCAATCCAGGGTATCTGGGCTCGTTGAGTTGGTTTCGAAAGACGTTTTCCAATCTCGTTCAAGGGCGAGGAGGACAGTCCGCGACAAAACTGCAGCTGCTGCTGCGTCCCGTCCTGCTCCGAAGGCGCAAGACAGATCCGGACATCCAGACGGAGTTGCCCGAGAAATGGGAAGTGGAAGAACGCGCGTATCTTACGTCAGAACAGGCTGCCATGTATCAGGCGTTTGTGGATCAGCTCTTTTCCGGCATCCGCGGACCCGATGTCACTTCCATGTCCAGGCGTGGACGGATTCTGGCCACGCTGGTCCGCTTGAAGCAGGTGTGCGATCACCCTTGTCTCATCTCGGGCGGCGCGCCAACCGTTCGAAGGAGCGGGAAGCTGCGGCAACTGGTCGATCTGTTGAGCACCGTGATCGACGAAGGGGAATGCGGGCTCATCTTCACGCAGTTTCGCGAAATGGGCGAGATATTGTGCGATACGCTGGAGGCGGAATTTGGCGTTCGACCCAAATTCCTGCATGGAGGGTTGACGGCCGCCGCCCGCGGGGAGATGGTGGACGCGTTTCAATCGGGACTCGATCCATCGCCGTTTCTCGTCCTATCCCTGCGCGCCGGCGGCGTCGGATTGAATTTGACGCGGGCAAACCACGTGTTCCATTTCGACAGATGGTGGAATCCGGCGGTGGAAGATCAGGCGACGGATCGGGCGTATCGGATTGGCCAGACGAAAGACGTTCAGGTGCACAAGATGATTTGTTCAGGCACGCTGGAAGAGCGGATCGATCAGCTGATTATGAGCAAACGCGAATTGTCCGAGGTGATTGTGTCATCTTCGAACGATTGGGTGACCGAGTTGGATGACGAGACGCTGCGCGAGTTGTTTACCCTCGGGCCACAGGGCGTGTGGGAGGAGGAAGAGCCATGAAGGCGGGAACCCGAAAACGCACACTTGAATCGCTGTGGAAACTGGTGTGGAAGGACATCGATAAATCGCGAATCCGACGGGCGAAACAGGAGGCGAAGGCAGGCGCTGTCGCCCAACTGGCGGTGAAGGAAGGCGAAATTCAGGCAGTGGTTCGGACCGGGGGACCAACGCGTGGATCGTACCACGTGTCCATCCCTCTGCTGGCCGACTACACAGCGCATCGACAGGAAGTGGTGCGGTGGTTGACCTACTGTCCAAGGTGGATTGCCGCCCATTTTGCGGGTCAATGGGACGAAGGGTTTTGGACGTTCATCGAAGAGAACGAACTGGCTGTATTCCCAAATGACACGACACTGGAGAAGTTGCAGTGGGGGACAAAATGCACATGTTCCGATTGGGAGCCGCTGTGTGTCCACGCTCTGACCGTGTTGGCGGAGATGGTTGCTCAAGCGGAAGAGCGGCCGCTGCGAATCTTTCGGTTCGTCGGGTTGGAAGAAACGGATTTACTGGACGGGGTCCATCAAATGAGCGCGGATATCTATGAGACGGTTCAATCAAATTGGATTCGAACGATTGCCGAGCAAAAAACGCCATCCGATGGAGAGACGTGCGACTGGATGTATGAAGTGGAAGAGAGCACGCCGAGCGGTCGTCTTGTTCCACAATTTCGTGCGGGAACTTCAAACAGTTGACGTATGAAGCCTGCATTCGCTGTGGAACAGCGGCGACCGCTAGATAGCGTGCGAACGGTCTGCCTCAGTTTCCTGAAGCGATGCGGAGTCAAGCATGTCCAATGAATCGTCCGCAAAGTCCGGTTCGATGTGGATGTGATCCGTCGGTTCATCTTGAGAGGCCAACACTTGCTTCGAAAAAACACCCAACACTGCCGCGAGTAGTACGATGGTTACGACAAATCCAATCCCCATAGTTTTCAGCCTCCTTTACCATTTTAGACGATAGCCGTCTACAAAATGTTTCATGGATTTCTATTAAAGCAAAAAATTTTTCGACATTCCGTGTAAAGATTTGCTGAATCCCGGTGATGAACCGTTTTGGCCGATTTTGGATCCGAACATACGTTTGTATGCAGGCTGCCTTCTGCATATAATATCATGAGAACATACGTTCTGGTGGTGCATGGGTATGCGGTATACATTATTCGGAGAAGGGGAAGGCGTGACAGCGGAGCATACAGGGCCGTTTGTGACCGTGCTCGACAACAAGGTGACAGATGCCTCCATCTCGGCACGAACGGCGGGCATCCGAACGGGCTGGTCCGTTCAAGAGGCTCAATCGATGCTTCCAGGCATTCATGTGGCCGCTCAACCGAATACACGCACGCCGGCCATGGAGTTTGTCTGCCAGACCCTGTGGCGAATCTCTCCGCATGTGCAGGCGGTGGATCCCAACGCGTTCTTTGTGCAAATTCCTGACTCAATCCCTCCTTTATCAGAGGTGCAATCGCTGTTAAAAGTATTCGACTCTGGTTTGAACAAAGAACAGCGGTTTCGCGTCGGCTTGGCCGAAAATCCTTTTTTAGCTCAGGCACTGGTGGCCTGGAGCCGCTTGGAGCGGATACCTGGAGCGGGCTGTTATCGCGTTGGTAGACAGCAATTGGTGGTTTCTCCTGGGATACTTCGATGTTCTGGACAAGGTAAGCTCGACACAGGATGGATTTCCGAGTTTCCCTTGTCCATGGCGTGGTTCATGCCAATGGATGTCCGCGAACAACTTCGACACCTTGGCATCGAACGATTGCGAGATTTGATATGGATTTCGGACAGTCTGCTGCTCTCCCATTTCGGAAAACAGTCGTTGTTGTGGAAAAATCTGCAGGAACAAGTGCCAGGCGGAAAGATTCAGAGCAATTATCCCCCATTGGAGAGACGGGTGTCGTGGCGGGCTCCGGTCGATGAGTATGCGCCTGTCGAAGCCATGGAGAGGATTCTCGAATCGCTGGCCAGTGAATTGTGTGATGAGTTGCAGCGAATCTCTGCGGGGGCCTTGCGGCTCGCTATGGACTGGCGGACAGACGAGGGTGGTGGAACGTATGAACGACTGGCGAAAAAGCCGATTTATCAGCCGCTGCCGATGGTTGTTCAACTGATGGAAGGATGGTGCCAGGTATACGGCGAGCGATTGGAGTCGCTGGATCTGTACGTTTCTGAAGTAAGGCCGTTAGATGCCGTGCAGTCGGGATTTCTCCTGTATGAAAACGCGTTTTATCCATTGGCGCCGGAGCGGGAGCGGGCTCGCCTGAAAGATGTGCATGAACAGTTGAGCCGCAAGTTTCCCAACCTGAGGATGGGCACTTCACTTTCATTTCGCGAGCGGCGTCTCGATATCATTCTGCGAGGGTGATTGTTCGTGACTCGGATCGTGCAAAGACCTGTCGCGGTTTATCGGTGGAATGGCATGGAACCAGAAGCATTTCGCGATCACGACACGGAGTACGTCATTGTGGACGTCCTCGACAGGTGGCGCGAAATGGGAAACTGGTGGCAAGGCGAAGGGGAGCGGCTCATGATGCGGGTTTGGACTTCAGCAAACGATTTGCTCGATCTCGAAGGTGAGTCAGGGGAATGGAGGATTTATAAAATTTGGGACTAAGGTTGTGGAACCATGTTTGTCCATCTGCATTGTCACTCTTCCTATTCCTTTTTGGATGGAGCGTCCTCCATCGAGTCGCTTGTGGCGCAAGCAGCCATGTATAACATGCCCGCGCTCGCCTTGACGGATCACAATACCATCGCCGGGCTCCCTGAACTGCACAAATGGGCCGCAATCTATAGGATTAAACCGATTTCAGGCGCAGAAGTGACCATGGCCGATGGAACGCATATCACGCTGTTGGTCCAGAACCGCGAAGGTTTTCGAAATCTGTGCGAACTGTTGACCATTGCTCACGACGGTCCCGAAAAGCGGACAGAGCCCAGGTTGTCAGAGGATGATTTATTTCGGCTCCATGGCGGTTTGCTCGTATTGTCCGGATGCCGCAAAAGTTTTTTGCAAAACGCTCTCCATCGCCGGGCATATGGCAGGGCGCGCGCTTGGGTCGACAAATATCGGGGCGTTTTTGGGGATCGGCTGTATCTGGAATGCGAAGCCGATGGATATCCGCAGCGCTATGCCGCATGGCGGTTGATGGCGCAGTTGTCGGAGGAGACAGGTGTCCCGCTCGTGGCCACAAGCAATGTTCACTATGTCGATAAGCAGCTTTTTCCCGTCCACGATGTCCTGCGCTGTATTGGGCTCGGCTGCGATGTGTACACGCCGCATCCGGATCGGCCGCTCAACCGGCAAAGGTGGCTGCATGATCAAGAGGAGGCGCTGCGGCGTTTCGAAAGCATTCCGGAAGCTGTTTCGCGCACTATGGAAATTGCACTTCGCTGCGAAGTCGCACTCGCTTTGAATGAAACGCACTTCCCGAATTTTCGCACCTCCAATGGGCAGAGTGGTGCGGACATGCTGCGGGAACTCGTGTTTCAAGGGGCCAAGGAACGCTATTCCGATGTGGACAACTCGCTGATTGCGCGGTTGAACCACGAGCTTGAGATGATTTGTGAACTCGGCTATGTCGACTATTTTTTGGTCGTCTGGGACATTGTCCGATTCGCCAGAAGCCGCGGGATCCGTTGTGCCGGCCGGGGGTCCGCGGCCGATTCGGCAGTCGCCTATTGTCTCTATATCACCGATGTGGACGCGGCTGGGCGAGGGTTGTTGTTCGAACGCTTTATGTCGCTTGAACGGGCGGAACGCCCGGATATCGATATCGATTTTGCCGCCGACAGACGAGATGAAGTGATGGCGTATGTATATCGAACCTACGGTCGGGACAAAGTGGCGCGCGTCGCCACATACCAGACGTTTCGGGGCCGTTCCGCCGTCCGTGAAATCGGCCAGGCTATGGCGTTGCCGGAGCATTTGCTCGACAGTCTCGCTAAGCGGGTTCCTTGGTCGGCGCACGCGGATCAACTCGACGGCCTGCTTGATCGGGTTCCGGAACTCGGGGAGTTCCGGACGCACCGCAAAGCGTTGCAATGGCTCTTTGCCATCGCTCGCCATATCGCGGGCTTTCCTCGGCACTTCGGTATGCACAGCGGCGGGATCGTGATCAGCCAACATCCCCTGTATGAAACGACGAGCCTGCAGCCGTCTGCCAAGGGAGAATGGATGACGCCGTACGACAAACGAACGGTGGAGGATGTCGGCCTTGTGAAGCTGGATTTGCTCTCCTTGCGGACCATGGCCGCCGTCGAAGGCGCCATTGAGCTCAGCGCGGCAGGAGCGAGAGGAAAGATCGATTACGATCATCTGCCGTTCGACGATCCTGCGACGTTTGAGATGATTCGCCGGGGCGAAACCATCGGCGTGTTTCAGCTCGAAAGTCCCGCGCAACGGGCCTTGCAGTCCAGGTTGAACGCCGATGGGCTCGAAGATATCGTGGCAAGCGTAGCGCTGATCCGGCCCGGTCCGATTCTGGGAAACATGGTCGATCCGTTTATCGCAAGGCGCAATGGGCATGAACCCATTATGTATCTCCATCCCAAACTGGAACCGATTCTCGGAAAAACCTACGGCGTTGTGCTTTTTCAGGAGCAGGTGATTGAAATTGCAACGGCCATTGCCAATTTTACGCCTGGTGAGGCGGATGAATTGCGGCGCGTGATGAGCCATGCGCGAAGTCACGCGGAGATGGTGAACATCGGAGAACGGTTCATGGCGAAGGCGAAAGAGGGAGGCATTCCGGAGGATGTCTCCAAAACGATCTTTTCGTATATCCAAGCGTACGCAAGTTACGGATTTTGCGAAGCGCATGCGGCGGCGTTCGCTACGACGGCGTACAAGACAGCGTATTTGGTTCAGCATTATCCGGCGGAGTTTTACGCGTCCATTTTGAATCAATATCCCATGGGCTATTACCCAGTCCATGTCATTTGCGCCGAAGCCAAACGGCGGGGCATTCGCATCCTGCCTGTGGATGTCAACGAAAGCGACTGGAATTGTACGATTCCTTCGAGTGACAGCATTCGTTTGGGTTTCCGGTTGATAAAACGGTTCTCACAACCTGTTTCGGAGGCCATCACTGGGGAACGCGACAGGCGGGGGCGGTATCTGTCAGTGGCGGATATGGTGTGCAGGGTACCGCACGTGGATCGGCTTCATCTCGAACACTTGGTCCGCGTGGGGGCGTTTGACACGGTTGAATCGGCGGATCGACAGGTGCTCCTGTGGCATTTGCCGCAATGGCTGGCAAGACGCGACGAACACAATCTGCCGCTGCTCGAGGGAGCTTGGAACGAGGCGGTGATCGCCGCGGCTCCACCCAGGCGTTCGCTGGCTTCCAACCCTGCAATTCCCGCGCCGTCAACCAGATCCGGATATTCGTCCATGGCCAAGCGCTTGGCCGACGAATATCAACTGTTGGGTGTCGGCGTATCGGGCCATTGGCTTTCGCTGTATCGGTCAAGCCTAAAGTCGCTCGGTTATCAGACGATTCAAGAAGTCCTGGAGGCTGCGGAAGGAACGCGGGTCACTGTCGCCGGGGTGGCGATTCGGCCGCATCGGCCGCCGACCAAGAGCGGAAGGACGGTCGTATTTTTTACGTTGGAAGACGAAGAGAGCATGCTGGATGCCACCATGTTTGAGTCGGTTTACAAGACGGAAGGCGCTATTTTGTTCACGCCTTCCGGGCGGTTGCTTGGCGTATCGGGAACGGTGCAATACCGGGGAGGCGAGCGGTCGCAATTGCTTGTTGAACACGTCTGGTCTCTGACCTGATCGCTTTGATCGAATCAGCTTGTCAGGCTGCCTTGTTCGTCAATCCGATTTCATTATCGGAAATATCGCGTTCATTTTGGATAATATACGTATAGTAAACAGGTTTTGGTATTTGGCTGTGGAATTCTCTGTCCAGACATGATCGGACAGGGGGAACTTTGATGCAAACTACGAATTCTAGGACATGGTCAATGGGGCGGCTCGCTCAAGCGGTGAAGGGGCGAGATCGCAGACAGATGTCGCGAGGCCTGACCTTTGGCCTGTTGCTGCTGATCCTTCCGACATTTGCCGGATGTGCCATCTTTCCTGTGTCACACACGGGATCGGTGCAGTCGCTGCCCAAGCCCGCGTATGCCGCGAATGGCATGGAACTCGTGTGGGGGAAGGACGTCAAGGCGAAGGCGTTGGCGATGATTCGCAACAGTCACACGCGCATCGATCTCGATATGTATGAGCTGTCCGATCCCGACGTGATCCAAGCGCTGAATCAGGCGTTTCATCGGCACGTTCAAGTGCAGGTCGTGTTGGACGCCACGGAGCCGCATTCGACGGGGACTGGTTACCCTGCCTTGCAAAAGGACGGCATTCCGACGGAACTGATTCATATCAAGAGCGGGATCGATCACGTCAAGATGCTGGTTGTCGACAACGACGTCCTCATCGGCGGCATGAACTACGGCAGCAGCAGTTGGGAGAACAACGACGCGTCGGTCTACATTCCCCACGCCGATGGGCAGTTTCAGGCGATGTTTGACTGGGATTTCCGCCGGGCAAGCGGAGCAGTCGCCCAAGCGCCCGTGACAGAACTGCCGCTCGTGACGGACGGTCGGATCGGGGAGGCGATGGTAACGGCCATCTCGTCCGCGCGTAAGACTATCGATATGGAAGCGTTCGACTTGTCCGATCGCGACGTGATCGACGCGCTCCATCAGGCCGTTCTGCGCGGCGTGCAGGTTTCCATCCTCGTCGATCCAACACAACGGACCTACAGTGAATCCGGAGTCTCGCTGTTGCAGGCCGCTGGCGCTCTGGTACGATATTATCGGCCCTATCAAGGTGAGTTGATGCACGCGAAGATCGTGGACATCGACCACGGACGCACGTTTTTGATTGGCAGCGCCAACTTCAGCAACCAAG
Source organism: Alicyclobacillus acidiphilus NBRC 100859 (assembly GCF_001544355.1). Lineage (GTDB taxonomy): Bacteria > Bacillota > Bacilli > Alicyclobacillales > Alicyclobacillaceae > Alicyclobacillus > Alicyclobacillus acidiphilus. The sequence continues at coordinate 70,808 of NZ_BCQI01000007.1, read as the reverse complement.
CTTATACCTACAACCACGAGGCGGATCTGGAGTTGCACGATGTGCCTGAATTTGCGGCGGCGCTTGAAACGGATTTGCATCAGGAGTTGGCGAGAGGGACCGATGATCCGCTGAAGGAAAAGGAGTCGACATGGACGTAACCGAGTGGCTGTGGGACAGAGCCGAGCGCATGGATGCCGCCATTACGCGCGCCATGCAGCGCCTCTGGCAAGTGTCCCACCTATTGAACGCGACGATGGTCATCGTTGCGAAATATACGCCGATTTTCATGCTGGTGACGCTCGTCATCGCCTCAACGGGCTGGCTGCCAGTCGAAGCAAACGCGGCCAAAGCTCCTTGGAACGTGGCGTCATCCATATGTGCGGCCTTGCTGATACGCGGAATCCACGAGCCGATCAGCCGCCTGGTCAGCCGCCCTCGGCCGTTTGACACAGAGCCGTTTCAGCCGCTCTTGCGCCATGATCCAGGCGAGTCGTTTCCGAGCAATCACGCGGCTGGAGGATTCGCGTTGGCGATGGGAGCCGTCCACTTGCCTGGCTATTTTCCGATTCTGCTCTGCCTTGCGATTGTACTTGCTTGTTCACGCACGTACTGTGGGCTGCACCATGCGACTGACGTCGTCATTGGTTCGCTCGGAGGCATCGGAACGGGGCTGGTTGTCGCATCGTTCGCCAGATGCCTAGGTTTTGTGTAGGCCACAGTCCCTACCGACATCGAGAAGAATGGAATGGCCTTGGAAAAGTCATCCTACCCATAGTGGATTTCTAGCTGAGTGGGACGGAGGACTATCGTGAAATGAAGGCGATACACAAGGCGTTGATCGCGGGTATGGGGATGTTGACGATGACCTCTCTCTGGACAATCGCAAGCGCGCAAACGCAGGTTACACTCCAGGATGGAAGGATATCGCCAACGCATCTGACTGCCACAAAGGGGGTCAAAGTCGAAATCTCCATTCAGAACAAGGGCGCTCAAATCCACAACTTTGTCATCCCCGACTTTTATATCTTTACACACAACCTGCAGCCGGGCGAACGGACAAGCGTTTCCTTCGTGCCGGACAAGACCGGTGCGTTCTCCTTTTACTCGGATCGGCAGGGCGTCCCTGAGCCAGGCATGCAAGGTACGATGACCGTTTCGGAACGACCGTGACGAACCTGATGTCCCAAGGTACAATAGTGGACATGGGGGTGTCGACGTTGGAGATGAAGGTTACGAGCAAATGGCTGGGGAAACGCCATTTTCAAGCAGACGGACCATCTGGCAATACCATCTACATGGACGCGAAGCGTGAGGACGGTGGCACAGGACAAGGGAACCGTCCCATGGAATTGCTTCTGATGGGCATTGTCGGATGTACAGGTATAGACATTGCGATGATCCTGGAGCGCATGCGGGTCAACATGGAGGGACTTGAGATTGAGGCGGTCGGCGAACGCCGGGACGAGTTTCCGCAGGCGTTCACGCGCATTCATCTCACGTATCACATCACGGGTGATGTGCCTGCGGCCAAGGCATGGCGCGCCATTCACTTGAGTGAAGAAAAATATTGCTCCGCGATTGGCAGCATTCGCGCTGAAGTCGTTCCGCATCTGGTGCTGAACGGCACGGATATTCCGCCGCTCGACGTGGTCACGCAAGGAGATGGCCAGCCAGATTAACCTGGCGGCCATCCCAACTGCCGTCCGCCGATGACATGGTAATGCAGGTGCGGCACGGTTTGCTGACCATGATGTCCGATGTTCGTCACCACGCGGTAGCCCTTTTCCGCGATGCCGGTCTTTTCCGCGACTTGCGGGATGACTGCGTGAAGGTGCCCAAGCACGTTGGCATCTTCTGCCGTCACGGTCTGGGCTGACGCGATATGGCGTTTCGGTATGACCAGCACGTGTACGGGGGCTTGCGGACGAATGTCCTGAAAGGCCAAGACCACATCGTCCTCATAGAGCTTTTCCGAAGGAATCTCTCCGGCGACAAGCTTGCAAAATAAGCAATCTTCCACCCTGTCCATCCTCCATTTCGCACACTCTTCGTCATTATACCACCTTCGTCCGCGGCGATGGACGGCGTTCGGACTCTGTCCGCCGTATTGCATGGGCGATCGAGATGCTATAATAGTTGAAAATTCCGTAAAGCGGGGGACGCCCAGTGACTGTGGTAGGGTACTTCAATGGTGCATACGTCGATCCGACAGAAGGCGTCGTGCCTATCGACGAGCGTGGACATCAGTTTGGCGATGGGATATACGAGGTCATTCGCGTGTACGACGGGCGCCCGTTTCTTCTGGAGTGGCATTTGGATAGGTTGTTCGCGAGTCTTCGGGCGATTCGCATCGACAGTCCGCTGGATCGCGATGGATATACCCGTCTGATCGACGATTTGATTGAACGGAGCGGCGAGCGAGAGGCCCTGGTGTATCTCCAGATTACGCGCGGCTCGGCGATTCGCAACCACTACTTCCCACAACCGCCAGCGCCCTCGAACGTCAGCGCGACCATCCGGCCCGCCGCGGCATCCGGCAGCACCCAGCCGGGAAAATTGCTCATGATGCGGGACGAGCGCTGGGCAAACGCATATATCAAAACTATCAACCTGCTGCCGAACATTATCGCCAAACAGACCGCGCACGATGCAGGGGCCGACGAAGCGCTGCTGGTTCGCGACGGCAAGATGATTGAATCAGCCAGTTCCAACCTGTTTTTTGTGAAGGACGGCCACTTCATTACGGCCCCCACGGATCGCTTTATTTTACCTGGGATTACGCGGCGATTGGTGTTGGAACTCGCCAGTTCGCTCGGCATCCCTGTCGAAGAGCGGAAAGTGCCTGTCGCCGAACTGTCGTCGATGGACGGGATATTCATTACTGGAACAGGCTCTGAAGTTTTCCCCATCGACACCGTGCTCAGCCATCCATCCCTCGATGTCGAAGGCGACATGCCGGAGGTTTCACCGCATCCGATCGTCCTGCAGCCAAATTCGTGCAGCGTGATTTGGCGAGCCGCGTCGCTCGAGCTGGTGGAGCGCTTGCGGGAAGCGTATCGCGAAAAGGTGCGCGGCCCGAGGTCGTAGCGCGAGGTAAGAACTGACCGAACGTCGAGTACAAGTGACGCCGTACATAACATCACACGCAGGGAGAAGACCAAGGTGGAACGCAAAACCATTTCACTGCCAAGGCTAAGCGGCCTGACGCCCACCATGGAGTCAACGATGCTGAAAATCACCGAAGAAGTCGGTGAGTTGGCGCAGGCCATCGGCAAGTTTCGCGGGCTCTCGGGGGAGCGGGATCGAAAATCGGATGAAGAAGTGGTTCGGGCTATCGTGTCCGAGTTGCTGGACGTCGCGCAGACGGCGACGTCCATGATGTTCGTGATCGAGGATATGTACGGAATCGACATGAGCGAAGAGATGGACCGCCATGTCGAGAAGCTGCGGCAAAAGGGATATCTGTAACGCCTCTCGGACGCCCCTTAGACGCGATCCAAGAGAAAGTCGATCTCTTCCTTGTATTTGCCTTCGGGCGTTTCGAGAATTTGTGGAATGCCGCGCAACGTCGGGTGGTGGACGATCCGCTTGATGGCTTCGCCCCCGAGCGACCCATCCCCGATGTTGGCGTGGCGATCCTTCCTCGACTCAAACGGATTCTTCGAGTCGTTGATATGTGCCACTTTCAGACGATCGATGCCAATCACCCGGTCAAACCGGTCGAGAAAGCCGTCGAAGTCGTTGACCACATCGTATCCGTACGAGTAGTTGTGGCACGTATCGATACATACGCCAAGCTTGTCCTCGTGATGGACTCGGCTGATGATCTCGGCAATCTCTTCGAGACTGTTGCCCACTTTCGATCCGTCTCCAGCCATCGTCTCCAGGCACAGCCAAAGTTTTTCCTCGCCCGTCAGGATTTCGTTGAGCGCATCCGCGATTTGCTGAATCGCAAACGATTCGCCCTCGCCGACATGTGAACCCGGATGCATGACGAGATAGCGAAACCCCAAATATTCCACCCGTTCGATCTCCTCGCGCAGGACGTCGATCCCGTAGCCGCGCGTGTCCGCTTTCGGGCTGGCCAGATTGACAAGGTAGGACAAGTGGACGACGGGATCGACAATGCCGTGTTCGCGCATGAGCGAAAGGGCCTCGTCGCGGTTGAATTGTTCGATGGGCCGGGCCTTGCCGCCGCGGTTCGATCTCGTATAAATCATGAAGGTGTTCGCACCATATGCGATGGTTTCTTCGACAGCCGCCAGAAGACCGGTTTTCGCGATGGACACATTGGCTCCCAGCAGGATACCGTCGTGCTCGCCTTTCATCCAACATTCCTCCATTTCTTCAGGAACATCGTAGCACACGAGCAAAATCCAGGACATGTTTCTGCGGCCGATGGGCATACTCCAAAGGATTTTGGCTTGAGGTGATGGATGTTGCGATTTTACGAAAATCCGCACCGTCCACGGATTGTGTGTATTTATCTGTGCATCTTCGCCGCGATGCTTGGCCTCACATTGAGAGTCGGGTTTCTCGACACCGTGCGCGGACAGGACATGCGGCAGATTGAAGGTCGGACGTTGACGTCCACCATTGGCATACTTCCCAATCGCGGCTGGATTTACGACAATCACATGCGCGTCTTGGCGTCGAACACCCCGGCGGTGGCCATCGTCGTCAACCGCATGGAAGTATCGAAGGACCAACTGCCTCGGCTGGCGGCTGCCTTGGCTCCCGTGATGGGGGTGTCGAAGCAAGCGCTGCTCGCAAAAATGACCGCCTTGCCAGGCGAAAAGCAAGTGATGGTGACGGACAAGGCGAATCGAGCGCAAGTGGCGTTTGTTTCGGAACATCAATCTCAACTTTCGGGCGTTCACCTGCTGGAAACCTGGACGCGGACTTACCCGTACGGCAGTTTGGCTGGACACGTCCTCGGATATATTCAGCCTCAACCCGCCGACGAAGCGGATAGATATCGGGCGGCGGGCTACTTGCCGTCGCAGAAGGTTGGAATCACTGGCGTCGAAAGCGAGTACGAACACGTTCTGGCTGGAGTACCAGGCGCAAAGGAGTGGAAGACTTCCATTTACGGCGTGCCAACCGAAGCGCAGCCAACGGTGCCGGCCATCCCAGGGAAGAGCGTCCGATTGACACTCGACGCGGGATTGCAGGCCACGGCGCAAGAGTTGGTGTGGGAGCAGTTGCAGCGGGCGCGCAAAACGCTGCCCGGACATCCGACAGACGCGGAGGCCGTGCTGCTCGACACGCGTACCGGCGGTGTTTTGTCGATGGTCAGTTACCCGTACTACGACCCAAACTGGTTCATCGATCCCGACGCTTACGCCAGGCATCGCTCGTACATTGAGAACACGCATCTTACGCCGATCATCGATCACGTCCTGTCGAGTCCGCGCTATCCGGGTTCGACCGTGAAACCGGTCAACTTGTTGGCCGCGATGGCCACAGGCGCGATTGATCCGAACACGACCCTTCACGACAGCGGGACGTTGATGGTCGGTACGTACAAAGCGCACGATTGGGCTCCCTACGGCCACGGGGACGTCGATGTCGCCAAGGCGATCCAGGTCTCTTGCGACACGTACATGTATCAAGTCGGCATGTGGATGGCGCGCTGGCGGGACGGGCCGCCGAAGGGGCAGTCCGTGTCGTGGTGGAACCAGCGGGATCGAATCAAAGGGCTCAACGAGACATTCGACTGGGAATGGAAATTCGGACTGGGACCGAAGACAGGGATTGACCTGCCAGGCGAGGCGGTCGGACGATTTTGGGCGAACGACAGTTTGCGGCATCAGATTGTCCCTTACGACCTGATTGCGTCGGAGGCCCAGATGGCCCAATCGCACCATGTTCCGAACGCAGGATTGCTGTACGACAACGCGTTCGCCAACATCGGCCAAATGCAGGAGTTCACGCCGATGCAGCTCGCCGTGTACGCGATGACGCTGGCCGACGACGGAAGGCGTTTGCGTCCCCACGTTCTCGACGCCATCCTGTCCGCCGACGGAACGCGAGTGGAGCGCAAAGTCGAACCTGTCGTCGTCGAACAGGTTCCAGTCAATCCGTCTCATTTGAAGGCTGTCAAGCGCGGCATGTACCTGGCGGTCAACGTGCCTGGGGGCACGGCCTACCGCGCGTTTGCCGGCGCGTCCTATCGCGCGGCAGGCAAGACCGGTACGGCGGAAGTCAGCCAGTGGGGGAAGAAGACGGACATCTCGCTGTTTGTCGGATACGCGCCGGCGGACAAGCCGGAAGTCGCCATCGCCGTGATGGTGCCGGGAGGCGGCGAATCGAGCGACGTCGCTGTTCCGCTCGCGCGCCGTTTGCTGGATGCGTACTTCGCGCAGAAGACGCATGATTCTCAAGCGCCGAGCGTCTCTGCGTGGCGCGAGACGGCGGCGGCCAAAGGAACACAGGACGGCATGTTGCCCTAGTATTTGGCATGCACATGGCCATCTGGAACATCGCCATCACAGCAGGAGGTCAAACCATGGTTCGTGAGCATCAACTGTCCCGTATGTCCTGGTGGTTGCTTGTAGTCAGTGGATTCTTTCACCTGTCCGTCGGACTGTCGAGCATCTTCATCAACATCTTCGTGTTCAAGGTCGATCATTCGTTCGCTGCCATAGCGCAATACAATCTGACGATTTTCATCGCCTTGCCGTTCACGTTCATCTTCGCTGCCTGGGTTGCCCGCCGGACGTCGACGGCGCTCGCGCTGCGGATCGGTATTGTGCTGCACGCGGTGTTCTACGCGGTGACGCTGATCGTCGGCGAACAGGCGGCGCGGATGCCGGAATTGCTCGGCTTGTTGACAGGTGTTGCCGAAGGTTTTTACTGGCTCGCGTTCGATGTCCTGACGGTCGAATACACGGACAAGACCGGCCACGAACGGTTCTTTGGCCTGTTTGGCGTACTGACGTCCGTCACCAACGTCGTCGCGCCGCCGGTCGCAGGTATTCTCATCAGCCGCGAGGACGCATTCCTGGGCGGCCTGACAGGGTATCACGTCGTATTTGGCATCTCGTTCGTGCTGTTTGTCGCTGCCACGGTCTTCAGCATGCGTCTGCGAAGCGAAGCCATGAAGAAGTTGAACCTGAGACGAGGCATCGCCGCGCTTCGCAAGCGTGCCTGGCTGCGCCTGATGGTGGCTTCAGCCATCTACGGATTGCGGGAAGGCGTCTTTATGTTCCTCATTGGACTGCTCGTGTTTCTGGCGACAGGCAGTGAAATGAAACTCGGCGAATTTCTGTTGCTCCAAGGAGCCCTGTCGTTCGCAGCGTTTTTCCTCGCCGGCCGCTTGTCCAGCCGTTTTCGATCCCGCCTGTTGACCTTCGGCGCGATCGGCATGTCCGTGGCTGCCTGCCTATTTCTCGTGCCGATTCGGTCGTGGACCATCATCCTGTACGGATGCCTGACATCGGCCACACTTCCGTTTTTCCTGGTGCCGATGCAGGGCTACATCTACCATGCCATGGACGAAACCGTCGCGAACGACGCCCCGCCAACCACCCATATCATCGTTCGGGAGTGGTTCGAGAACGCTGGCCGCATCGGAGGAAGTCTGCTCTTTCTTGGCATCTGCACCGGCGGCGGCGTCACCAACGTCAAAGGGCTCAGCTGGTTGTCGTTCGGTTTGGGTCTCGTTCAGTTGATTTCCCTTTACCTCGTGTGGCCTGTCGGGCACGAAGGCGGCGGCGATCGCGGAACCTTCGCTTCGTTCGATCCCGACGCCAAGCGCGAAGCATCCGCAGCGAAACGGCGCATGAATCCGACGTCATGAGCGGATTCATGTCATCTGATTTTCGTCCATTGGGTATAATTCATAGATAAGCGTGAAATGGAGGGTGTGTATGGATTCGTTTGAAACGATATCGGACGGTCGCGTCCATGTACATATGCTTCGACACAGCAATTATCGTACGAAGGAATTCAGTATCAGGCTGCATACGCCAATCCGGCGGGATCGCGTGACAGCGACCGCGTTGTTGCCGCATATGTGGATGAACGGGACTGACGGGCGCCCTTCGACGACGCTGCTGACGATCGCGGCCGACGATTTGTACGGGACGCTTGTCCGCAGCTCGCTGGGCAAACGCGGCGGCAAGCACATCTTGCAGGTTGACGCCAGCATTCCGGACGTCACAGGCCTGACCGAAGAGTCGGTGGTCGACCGGGCCATCGATCTGGCCTGCGATGTCCTGTTCGATCACACCGCTGACAAAGGCTGCTTCAGCGCCCCCGCGGTGGCCCAGGAGATCGACTTGCACCGCCGGCGCATTGAAGCGGCACGGGACGACAAGATGAGTTACGCGTTGCAGCGCTGCCTCGCCCACGTGGCGGAAAATACGCCTGCCGCGTTGCCCAGGCTCGGCTATCTCGACGATTTGCCGCAGTTGACGCCTGCGACCTTGTTTGACGTCTATCTGGCACTGCTCGAGACGAGTGAGATCCACGCTTATTTGGTCGGACCTTACGCGGATCTCACAGAGACGGCCGACAAGCTGTTGGCAAAGCTCCGCGGCATCTTGCCGAAGTCGCAAGCGGTCCGGCGGGATTCCCCGTCCGGTGCGGAAGTTCTGCCGCGAAAGTCCAGCCGGTCGTTCCAAAAAGTGACGGAGCGCCAGGATGTGGCGCAGGCTCAGCTCGACATCGCGTACCGCACCGGGATCGGCTTCGGGGACGACCGCTACCCGGCACTCCTGATGCTCAATGGCGTATTTGGTGGATTCACGCATTCCAAGCTGTTCTTGAACGTGCGCGAGAAACACTCGCTGGCTTACACCGTGTGGTCCCATCTCGATTTGATGACGGGTGTGCTGGCCGTGATGACCGGAATCAGTCCAGACAACTACGACAAAGCGGTCGACATCGTCGAACAGCAGCTCGAAGAGATACGCGCCGGCAAGATCTCCGACGCCGAAATGGAGTTCACGGTGCGAGCGCTCGAAAATCAGTACACGCTGATGTCCGACGGCCCTGCGGCACTTGCGAATTGGCACTATACCGGCGTATTGAGCGGGGCGGCGAGGGACGTCGACCAATTGATTCAAGACCTGCGCCGAGTCGGCAAAGATGATCTCGTCCAGGTCGCGCAGGAAATTGAACCCAGCACCATCTATTTCTTGACGAGGGAGGAGGGCACAGCATGAGCCATGCCATTCCCGCCACAGCTTTGGACGTTCGTGAGATGACCTTGGACAACGGGCTTCGCGTCATCCTCATTCCCCGCCCGGGCTTCAAGCAAACGTTCGCCATGTTCGCGACCAAGTACGGATCGATCGACAACGAATTTCTCGTCGATGGCAAAAAGCGGCGTGTGCCCGACGGGATCGCCCATTTTTTGGAGCATAAGATGTTTGAAGACGAACAGGCGGACGTCTTCGCGCAATTTGCCAAACACGGGGCTTCGGTCAACGCGTTCACCACGTTTGATCAGACCGCCTATTACTTTTCCAGCACGTCCGACGTCAAGGAGAATCTCGACATCCTCCTCGATTTCGTGCAGCACATCTATCTCACGGACGAAAACGTCGAAAAGGAAAAGGGGATCATTGCGCAGGAAATCCGCATGGGAGAAGACAATCCGGATCAGCGGGTGTTTCGCGAACTGTTGTCGGCGATGTATTCCGCCCATCCCGTGCGCATCGACATCGCGGGCAGCGTCGAATCGATTTACCAAATTACGCGCCAGGATCTGCTGGATTGCTACCATACGTTCTATCACCCGAGCAATATGATGCTGGTCATGGCAGGCGGCTTCGACGCCGCTGGGGCCGCAGGCTGGATACAGGCCAATCAGGCGAAAAAGTCGTTTGGCCCAGGCGGATCGATTGACCGGAAGTACCCTGCGGAACCGGAGAGCCCCGGCACGCCGCGCCACCGCACGCAATTGTCTGTGGCGATGCCGCGTTGTCTGATTGGATGGAAGGACAGATCTGGAGAGCAGGACGGCCGAAAACTGCTGCATCAGGAGATGCTCACAGGCATTATCATGGATACGCTGTTCGGCAAGACGAGCGCGTTCTATGCGGAACTCCTGGAGAATGGGCTGATTGACAAAGGCTTCTCGTGGGAATACGAGCTCACCGAGTGGTACGGATACAGCGTGATTGGAGGAAATTCGCCCAAGCCGGACGAATTGGTGGACAGAGTGAGCGAATACACCGACCGCATTCGCCGTGGCGGCGTCGATGAAGCAGCATTCGAGCGGGCCCGGAAGAAGGCCATTGGGCGATTTATCACGAGCCTGGATCACGTGTCGCACATCGTTCGATCCTGTATTGCGTACCGCTTTCGCGGCGCCGATTTCCTGGACACGGTGGCGGTTCTCGACAGCCTCCGGATCGACGACGCGAACGCGCGGCTGCTGGAACACTTCGATCCCGCCCAAATGGTCGTAAGCCAGGTCGTTGACAAAGCATAGGACTTGACCGGTGGGATGATTGCGGTGCGCGCGGGATCGGCCGCTGCCGACCCCGCCGCGGCCCTGCGGCATCGCTGCTGCAACATCGCCCAATCGCCGATCGTTTCGTCGCCTCTACATTACCAGCCCGCCGGGAGCGAATCCAGTCATGGTCACAATCGTCATCGTTGCCGTTATCATCGCACTCATCCTGCTCGCGGTGTTCACGTTTTACTTCCTTTACCGCCGTTTCACGCGGACTTGGCCCAAGCCGCCGTTTCGCATGCCCGCTCGCACGCCGAATCCGGCCAACTGGCCGAACGAGGGTCTGTACCTCACCTGGCTTGGCCATTCCACCGTGCTGATGCACATGGACGGCGTTCGCATTCTGACCGATCCGGTGCTGGAGCGGAAAGTGGGCCTCCGTGTGCTTCCTGGCCTCGTGATCGGTCCGAAACGCCATGTGGCGCCGGCGCTTTCCGCCGAAAGGTGCGGCCCGGTCGATCTCGTCCTATTGTCTCATGCCCACCTCGATCACGCCGATATCCCTACCTTGCGCAAGGTTGTGAAACCAAGCACGATCGTCGTCACGGCAAAGTTCACGAAGCATCTGCTGGCGTCGTGCCGTCCGCGTGAAGTTCACGAAATCGAACCGGGTGAGCGTATCACCCTGGCCAACGGCATCGTTGTCACGGCGTATCCGGTTCGCCATTGGGGCAGCCGATTTCCCTGGAATCGACGGATGGGGTACCAGTCGTACGTCGTGCGCTATCGCGATCATGCGGTCTATTTCGCTGGAGATACAGCGATGACGGATATGTCCGACGTGGCCAAGGAGCGGCCGCAGGTGGCGATGATGCCGATTGGCGCGTACTCGCCGGAGACGTTTCAAGGCGCGCATTGCACGCCGGAACAGGCGTGGGACATGTTCGTCGCCACAGGTGCGGCGTATTTCGTGCCGATTCACCACGATACGTTCGTGCTGTCGGCGGAGCCGGTGGACGAGCCCTTGCGACGGCTGCTAGTCGCGGCGGGCGACGCGAAATCGCGCGTCGTTGCGCGAGAGCACGGGGAGACATTTTGTATGGAGTCGGGCGAGGTTTGAGAGCGGGATCGAATCAAACGTTGACGCATGGACGCTTTTCTATGAAAATTCGGGTAAACAGATAGCAATTCAAAGGAGATTCGACCATGAACATAGCCGGACAGCCTTATCGCGGATGGCCAGGGTTGCTTGCAGCGTATGCAGAGTTTCTGCCAGTGGAGGAAGCGACGCCGAAACTGACGCTTCACGAAGGCAACACGCCGCTTGTCTACGCGCACCGCATCAGCGAACAGGTGGAGAAGCACGTCTATTTGAAGTTCGAAGGGGCTAATCCGACGGGATCGTTCAAGGATAGAGGGATGGTGCTCGCCGTCGCGAAGGCGAAGGAAGCGGGCAAGGAGACGGTGATTTGCGCCAGCACGGGCAATACGTCCGCTTCTGCCGCAGCGTATGCGGCGAGGGCCGGCATGCAAGCCGTCATTCTGATTCCGCATGGGTATGTCGCGCTTGGGAAACTGGCGCAAGCGGTGCAATATGGTGCGCGGATCGTCGCGATCCGCGGGAATTTCGACAGGGCGCTCGAGATCGTCCGCGAGGTTGCGCAGCCGCTTGGCATGGAAATCGTCAATTCCATCAATCCATTTCGCTTGATGGGACAACAGACCGGAGCGTTTGAAGTGTGCGACGTGCTCGGCAAAGCCCCGGACTCGCTGTACATTCCAGTGGGCAATGCCGGCAATATCAGTGCCTACTGGATGGGCTTCGAAGCGTATTTTGCGGCAGGCAAGGTCCAGAACAAGCCGAAAATGTTCGGTTTTGAGGCAGAAGGCTCGGCGGCGATCGTCCGCGAAGAGCCCATCGAGCATCCTGAGACGTTTGCCACGGCGATCCGCATCGGCAACCCGGCGTCTTGGGACAAGGCAGTGCATGCGGCGAAGGCGTCAGGCGGCGAAATCAACTTCGTGACCGACGAGGAAATCGCGGACGCTTACCGTTTGATCGCACGCGAAGGGATGTTCGCAGAACCTGCGTCCGCAGCGAGCGTCGCGGGGCTTCTGAAGCGTCACCGTTTGGGCCTGTTGGATGAAGGCGATACGATTGTCTGCGTCTTGACGGGCAATGGTCTGAAAGATCCGGACAGCGCCATTCGCTTGGCCGGGGACGTTACCGAAGTTGTCGACAGCGATTTGCAGTCGGTCACGGCCTTGTTAGGAGGCCGCGCATGACGTCGCAGATTCCGGATGCTTCGCTCGTCGTGCAAGTTCCCGCGACGAGCGCGAACCTTGGGCCAGGGTTCGATTGTCTCGGTCTGGCCTTGCAATTGTACAACACGTTCACACTCCGCGTCGGCCAGCCGTTTACCATCGAAGTCACGGGCGAATCCGCCGATTCCCTGCCGCGATCCGAAGACAACGTGGTCATGCAGTCGATGCGGCTCGTTTTCGATGCGGCAGGATTGTCGCTGTCGGACTTTCCTTCGTTCGCGCTGGCATTGGACAACCAGATTCCCGTGTCGTCCGGACTTGGCTCCAGCGCGTCCGCCATCGTCGGCGGCATTGTCCTCGCCAATGGCCTGGTCGAACGGTTCTATCCCGAGAAGCGCTTTACCCGAGAGAGGCTGCTCGATCTCGCCACAGAGATGGAAGGCCATCCCGACAATGTGGCACCGGCGCTCCTCGGAGGAGCAGTCTTGGCGTTTCGCGACAAGGCCGGGTTGCGGACGACGTCAGTTCCCATCCCCGCTGGACTGAGATTCGTATCCGCCACCCCAGATTTCGCGCTCAGCACCGAAATGGCGCGACGCGTTCTGCCGACGGAGTATCGAAGGAGCGACGTGATCGACAACGTTTCCCAGACCGCAAGACTGATGCTCGCCTTGGCGAAACCGGACTTGGATCTCTTGCGTGGGGGGCTCATCGACAAAGTGCACGAGCCGTATCGGAAGCCGCTCGTCGTCGGGGCGGACGAGGTCGAACGAGCGGCCGTGGCCGCAGGCGCGTTCGCCGTCACGCTGAGCGGCGCCGGACCAACGCTCCTCGCATGGTGCAAGAGCGACGTGGCGACGACGGTCGCCGACGAGATGACGCTCGCGTGGCGGAACCTTGGCATGCCCTGTCGATCGCTCGTGCTGCTCCCCAGCATGAGTCCAACGGTCCCATCGTGGTATGATGAGACGACGGCGAACCAACCGTTTTCTTAAAGGCGCACGAAAGAGGTAAGGCTGTATGGAACTTCAGGATATGTTGGCGGGAACGCTGATGGAGACGCTCGGTATGAAGGTCGTCGAATCATCGCGCGATCTCGTGGTTATGACCATGCCCGTGGATCACCGAACGCACCAGCCGATGGGGCTGTTGCACGGCGGCGCGAGTGTCGCCCTTGCCGAATCGGCGGCAAGCCTGGCGTCCATGCTGAACCTGGATGCCGAACATCAGGCGGCGGTGGGTATCGAAATCAACGCGAACCACGTCCGTTCCGTCCGCGAAGGGACCGTCACCGCGATTGCGACACCGCTTCATCGCGGCGCCACAACGATGGTCTGGGACGTGAGAATCACGGACGATCGCGACAGGCTGGTGTGTGTATCACGCTGCACGGTGGCGGTTGTGAAGAAGCGCTGACCGCGGTCGGCGAGAGGTGCGCTCCGGACTGGTGGGTAGGCCAGGCTGGAGGCAGGCTGGAGGCAGGCGCGGACAAATAAGCGTCCCTCAGCCGCTTATTTCGTTGAAATGGTCGGATCGGAAGGCAAATAAGCGTCTCCAGGACGCTTATTTGCCTTCGACACGCCCGAGACGTGGGGATGGGAGCCGCTTAAGCGTCTGCGGGCGGCTTATTCGTTGCAAATCTTCCGATTCGACACACTTAAGCGGCCATCGGCCGCTTATTCGCCGCCCGTCGTCCAGCTTGCCGTCGGCCGCCCAGCGTCGTCCAATTTGTTTACCCATGCGAATACTGCAATGAAGGAACGGTGGATTGCTGATGAGTACGGATGAAGGCGTGATCGATACGCGCTGGTTGTCGGGAGCAAGCATGTTTTCCCTGCAAGGCAAGCGCGTGGTGGTGACTGGGGCGAGTCGTGGCATTGGTGCGGCTTTGGCTGTCGGTGCGGCGGCGAGTGGTGCCGATGTGGTCCTCTTGGGGCGCGATCGCGACGCCTTAGGGCAGGTGGCCGCATCGCTGGGGCGCCATCTCCCTGAGCGGCGGGTCGACGTGCACACGTGCGACTTGCGCGACACGGAGGCGATTGGCGATCTCGCCCAAGCCGTCCTGCGCGACGGTCCGGTGGATGTCTTGGTCAACAACGCGGGAATGAACATCCGATCGCGGGCGCTCAATGTCACGCCGGAGGAGTGGCAGACGGTGATGGATACGGATTTGCGTGGCGCCTTTTTTGTCGCGCAAGCCTTTGGACGGCACATGGTCGAGCGCGGCAAGGGCAGCATCATCAACGTCTCGTCCGTCGGCGGCCATGTCGCGCTTCGAACGGGCGTCGCGTACGCGTCGGCGAAGGCGGGCGTGATTCAGATGACGAAGGTCCTTGCCTTGGAGTGGGGCAAGCACAACGTACGCGTCAACGGTATTGGACCGTGGTACTTCCGAACCCCGCTCACGGCAGGGCTGTTGCAGCAGCCGGACTATCTCGCCGAGGTGCTGGCGCGCACGCCGCTTGGCAGGGTCGGCGAACTGGACGAGTTGATTGGACCGATGGTGTTTTTGGCCTCCGACGCCGCGTCCTACGTGACGGGGCAAACGCTGTTCGTCGACGGCGGCATGACGATATATGGTTTCTGACGAGCGGGTCAGACGAGCAAGCGGCTTCACATGGTCAAAGGGACGGAACGCTCGTTTCGACTTCAGGCATGCGCAATTTGAGAAACGCCTGCCGGGCCTGGTTCTCCAACTCGTCGTCGAGCGGTTCCAGCGGTTCCTTCACGCCGGCGTACTGGAGCGCGGTCGTGAGCACGACGTCGGCTAAGCGCGGGTTTTTCGGCAACAGCGGCCCGTGAATATATGTCCCCCAGACGTTGTGATAGCGGACGCCCTCAAAGCCGCTCGCTCCGTCGTTGCCATGCCCGTGAAGGACCTTGCCGAGCGGTTCGTGTTCGTGAACGGTTCGTCCGCCGTGATTCTCGAATCCCATCACGATCCCGGCGTCCGGCGTCTCGATGGCTACGTTGCCAATCAGCCGAGGCAGTCCGACGCCTGCGGACGTGTACATGTTGAGAATATCGAGTCCCGGCAGTTTTTCACCATTTGGCAACTGATAGTAAGCACCGAGCAGTTGATATCCCCCACAGATGGCCAGTACGGGCAGGCCATCTTCAATGGCTGCTTTGAGTTCCGCCTTGTATCCTTTCAGGTACTCCGCAACGATTCCCTGCTCGCGATCCGATCCGCCGCCGAGGAGAATCAGATCATAGGCTGACAGGCGTGGCACATCACGGTGCGTCACTTCGTGAACCTCCACAGAAAAACCGCGCCAGCGAAGCCGCTGTGTGAGCGTGAGGATATTGCCTCTATCCGCATAGAGATTCAGCAAATCAGGAAACAGATGTGCGATATGCAACGTTCGTCGATTCATGTGAACCTACCTTTGTCGTCAGAGTCTGAACCGTCGGATGAAGCAGCGTGTAGGTCGTGAGAATGTAGATGGGCAGCGACTGTGACGAGGCGATGGAGAGCGCGGCGTCCAAGGCTTCATCCATGTCCGCAATCACCGATATCACATGTGAAGACAAACCTCCGTATTTCAGCCGCAACGCCATGTCGTGAGCTCGCAGGCCGCTTGTGATGACGCGCACGATGCTCGGATCGTCCGTGAGCATCTCGAAGTCGGCATCCCACAGCCAGGACACGTCTTTGCCGTCGGCGGCGAGATCGTTGATGCCAATCACGACGACCTTTTGGGCGGGATCGCTGGTCACGGCTTGCACAACACTGTCACAGCCGGTGGGATTTTTGATGAGATTTAGCTTCACAGGCACGTCGAGTTGGAACGATTGCATGCGGCCGTCGGGCGAGACGTAATTCGCGAGCCCTGCGTGAATGTGTTCTGACCACAAGCCCACGACGCGAGCGCCAGCCGTCGCGGCGAGCACGTTGTAGGCGTTGTACAATCCCTCGACCGGCATGTCCAGCGTGAGATCAGGCAGGCCTTCCTCCGAGAAGCGCAGCGTGGGACCCAGGTACGTGCCGATGAACTCGGGGTGAGGCCGCGCGAAGTCACAGTGTGGACAAGCGTACAATCCGAGCTGGCCATACCAAAAGCCGTCGTACCGAAGCTCGTGCCCGCATTGGAGGCAGAACTGCCCGTCACGAATTTGCCTGCGGGTGTCCTGGCGGGCCGTCTCTCGCGCCATGCCGTAGTAGAATGTCTTGCGGCTCGACCGCAGACCGAGGCGGCGAGAGATGGGATCGTCCCCGTTGAGGACGAGGCATGCCTCTGTCTTCCGTATCGCTTCGAACAATTTTTCGACCGTGGTATCCAGTTCGCCGTATCTGTCCAATTGATCGCGAAAAATATTCGTGACCACAATCACGACGATCGGCAGGGCCTCCGCGATCGTCGGAAATGTCGCCTCATCAACTTCCAGCACCGCCGTCTTGGCGCGGAGTTTGCCGGTCCACGAGGCGGCTTGGATGAACGCTGTGGCGATCCCCTGCGCCAAATTGGCTCCTTTGTGGTTTGTGATAATCGCCTCCTGGTGTCCGATCATCGACGCCAGCAGCGAGGTCGTCGTCGTTTTTCCGTTTGTGCCGGTGACGACGATCACGCGCTCGATTCGCCGTCCAAACCAGGCCAGCAGTTTTGGGGAGATGCGCAAGGCAACCTTGCCCGGAAAACTGGTGGCGTCTTTGCCTCGCATGCGAAGGAGCAGGGTAACCAGTTTGCCTGCCCAGATAGCGAACATATGGATCGTCCTCTCCGAAGTCAGTTACAGTGTTGGCAAGCCTCGAGACTTTGCGTTACTGTGGATTATACTACATGTAGCGCATGGAATGGCCGGGGCGAGCTGGCTGTCGGCCAACGGTGCGACAGTGCGCCCAGCAGCCTGTCGGCCGGTGAACTGGGGGATGGGATATGTACAGCGAGACGAAACTGGAAGCAACGGATCTCGAGCGTTGGTATCAGGAACTGGCCAAACAGCTGGATCATCTGCTCGCAGGGGAAGCGAACGCCGTCGCCAATCTGAGCAACATGTCGGCGCTTCTGGGGCTCCATTTGCAGGACATCAATTGGGTTGGCTTCTATCTGTGGAACGCCGACGACGGCGAACTGGTCCTTGGACCGTTTCAAGGCAAACCCGCCTGCATCCGCATTGGGCTGGGCAAAGGCGTGTGCGGTACGGCCGCACAGCGGCGTGAGACGGTGATTGTGCCGGATGTCCTGGCATTTCCCGGGCATATCGCGTGCGATCCGGCGTCGAGATCGGAAATCGTCGTGCCGATGGTGGCGCAGGATCGGCTGATTGGCGTCCTCGACATCGATTCTCCGCAGCCGAACCGATTTGGGGAAGCGGACAAGGCTGGACTCGAACGACTGGTTCAGGTTCTGCTGAAACATACGACATTTGCGTGAACGGAGAAGTGGTTCGAATGAAGCTCTATGGTTACAAACGCTGCTCGACCTGCCGCGAGGCGCAGAAGACACTGGAAGCCAATGGCGTGAAGGTGGAGTTTCACGACATCGTCGAGCAACCTCCCTCTCCAGATCGGATTCGAGAATGGGTTGCCCAGTCCGGACGGCCCATCGAGGAGTTCGTGAATACGCGCGGCACCGTGTATCGCGAGCGGGATTTGAAGCGGGCGAACTTCACGGAAGACGAATGGATTCGCGAGTTGTCGCGAGACGGCAAACTGCTGAAGCGGCCGATTTTGGTCACGCCTGCGAATCGCGTGTACATCGGTTATCACGAAGGCGCATACCGAAGAATCGCGCTGGGTGAGGATCAATAATGACACGTCGGCTGTTTTTCGGACTGGATCTGCCTCAGGCGTGGAAGGCGCGGCTGAAAGCGGAGCAACATGCGCTTCGCGACCGCAAGGTGGAAGCGGCGGCCTGGTCCAACCCCGATTTGTTGCACATCACTGTCGTCTTTCTCGGGATGATCGAAGATGATCAATACGACGCCATCGTGGAAGCCGGACGAGCCGCCGTCGTGGGCTTGCAGCCCATTTCCATCCGCAGCGGATCGTACGGTGAATTTTCACGCAACAAGGTGTTCTGGCTGGGACTGGACAAACAACGGTCGGAATGGCAGAAGCTTCACGAATTGCATCGGCGGGTGTCGGACGAGGTCCTGGCGCGGGTGCCGCTCGATCTCGACGCCAAGCACTACCGCCCGCACATTACGCTGGCCCGCAAGATGAAGATGACCGTGGATGTCTCGCGGTTGGCGGCGCCTGAGCCGCAGCTCGACACGGTGATCACGGCTCTGTCGCTGTTCGAGTCCACACGCCTTCACGGTGAACTCACGTATCCGGTGTTGGAGAGCTTTCCTTTGGAGGGGCCGTCCGGGCCTTGCGCTGTTTGCGCGCCTGATAGTGAATGAGACCCATGGCGTCAATTTCGAAGTCCATTCGAATGCAGTCCAAATCCACCTCGCCGTAACCGTCCTTGCGAAGGCTTTCGCGGACTCTCTCCTGGAGCGCGTCTGCCACGGCGGTGTACGTGATGTCTGGGTGGTACATGTGTTCAATCACGTCCGCAAACAAGTCAGCGAGCCGCTTTGTCGACTCGATGGCTTCTTTTTTTGGCGACGGGCCAAAGTGCGTGTGCAGCACCGTCGAGAACTGGCGGGACTTCAGCATGTCCATCGTCCGGTGCACCGCGACGGGATCGAAGTCGACCGGAGACGATGACGGCATGAGGAAATCAAACGGCAGCCCCGTGAATCCCCGGTGATAGAGCAGACCGACGGCGTCGCCGGCGAATAGGGCGTCGGCGGCGGGATCGAGAATCGTGAAATGGTGGCTCGCATGGCCTGGAGAGTCGAGAAAGGTCAAGGTGCGTGAGCCGATAGTCAGCGTCGACTCGTGCTCCTGGACGCGAATCCGCTCTTCCGGAATGGGGATCGGTTCGCCGAATAATCGTTCGGTCGCGTCCCCATAGACGGCTTTCGCGCCAGCCCAGAGTCGGGAAGGATCCTGCATGTGCCGCGCGCCGCGGGGATGGACGAGCAACTCGGCCTGCGGCGCCAAGGCCAGAAGATGACCGGCGCCGCCGGCGTGATCGAGATGAACGTGCGTCACCGCAACGTAGGCCAGGTCGGCCGGAGCTACGCCGAGTTGCCGGAGTCCGGACAACAAGGCCTCATGCGACGCGGCGGCGCCCGTTTCAATCAGCGTCGGCAGCTCGTCGAGGAGCACATAGGCGCCTGTGCGGTGCCGGTTGCCGGATTCGAGAAGATCGATGAGGTACACGTCCTTGGCGACCTCAACCGGCGGTGGAACGAAACCATACGACATCGTCTTGTCCTCCTTGCCCTAGCGTTTCTTCGGCGACTTCTTGCCGCGGCCGCCCTTCGCGTCTCGGCTGTCCCTCGTGCGATCGCGCTGTTGCTGTTCCTGCTGGGCCCGCCAAGTCAGCGAGATGGTGCGGCGCACAGAAGTCGCTGCCGTCTCGTCGCGCCCGCGGGACCACGATCCGCTGCCGACATCGCGCCGTTCTTTCGCTTGTCGCTGTGGCTCCCGCCCTCGACGCGTGGTTAGACTTGCAACCTTCGCGGGACGGCGCGGCAGTCTCGCTGTGGATGCAGACGCCGACGCGTCTCGTTCAGCTCGGATCTCGTCCACGGAGATAATGTCGGCAATGACATCCTCTCTCGGCATTTCATCGGCGGTCTGCCTGGAGATGCTCATCAAGATGCCCATCGCCGCCAGGTTGATGGCGACGTCCGTGCCGCCGTAGCTGATGAACGGGAGCGGAATGCCCGTGACAGGCAGAAGCCAGGTCACGGCTCCGAGGTTGATGACCGCCTGAATGATGATGGTCGATGTCAGGCCGATGGCCAGCATGGCACCAAAGCGATCGCGTGCATAGCGGGCGATGTGAAATCCGCGCCAGATCAGCACGCCAAAGATCGCGAGAAGGCCGATATCGCCAAGCCAACCCCATTCTTCGGTGAACACGGCGAAGATAAAGTCTGTGTAAGATTCGGGTAAATAACCGGTCGCGGCGATGCTCGACGCGAAGCCGCGGCCTGTCCAACCGCCGCCTGCGATGGCCGTCAGACCTTGAATCAATTGGTAGCCTGAGCCTTTCGCTTCTTTGAACGGATGCATAAACGAGGTCAGGCGGCTTGCCCGATAGGAAAAGTGCCCTGCGAGATAGGCGAGGGCCATCGTGACGCCGAGTGTAATGACAATCGGACGGATTCGGAGCCCGGAGGCGAACAGCAATACGATTGACGATCCAAACAAAGCCATCGCCGTACCCATGTCCGGTTCTGCGAAAACGAGAAGGGTCGCCAGAAAGACGACGACAATCGCCGGACGGAACGCTCGGCTGGTGTTGTGGATGACGGGAAGCTTTTTCGTCAATAGGAAGGCCAAGTAAATGATCACGGCCACGAGCGCAATTTCCGACGGCTGCACGTGAAAACTGCTCGAGCCAATCCAACGTGTCGCGCCCTGACTGCGATGGCCGACGCCGGGAAGCATGACGACAACGAGCAGGAAGATGCTCACGGCAAGCGCCTTCGGCGCGTTTCGATACCAAAATTCGTATGGTACGAATGTGAGCCCGGCGAAAGCAAGCAAGCCCACAATCGCGGCGAACAACTGGCGAATTGCGTAGTGGTCCGGACTCAAACCATGGTGCAAGTCATACACCATGGAAGCGGAGTATACTGTGACTATGCCGATTCCTGTGAGCATTAGGACCGTAATCATGAGGATATAATCAGGTTGATGTCGTTCGGCCCGCACCTTTGCACCCCACCCCGCAAAATGAACACAATCTGTGATCAGATTCGACATGGGTGCAAAATTCCCTGCCCATTCTCGGCGTGGGTAGACCAGGTTTTTGTCAAATATCAGGCCGTACCTGTCTACCCACCTGCTTACGAGCGCGTGCCCCGCTTCGTCACCACCAGTGCATCCCAACGGCTGTGATGCCAAGAATGGCGGCAATGGGAATCGCGAGCTGCCATCCGCTTGGACCCCCGGGTCCGCCAGGTCCGCCTGGACCGACCGGTCCGCCGGGTCCCATGGGCATTGGTCGGTATTCGCCAAGGACGGGATCGACGTATGGACGTGCGTCCTTGACGCTGCCCAGAATGATGTGGTGTTTGCTGATGTGAATAATCACACCTTGGAATGTGCCGAAATGTGTGTGGCATTGAATGTGTTGGCCGATGTATGGTCGGATATCGCGATACGTAATCATGGATAAACGCCTCCTTTGCACTGCCTATGGTATGGGGCGGGTATCCCGTGTGTAGCGGCGAATGCACAGATTGTCCGATGTACAATCGGCGCAGGGCCGACGCCGTGTCGAATTTGCTCGGAAATTGCTCGGAAATTCCTCGAAAATAAAGCGCAGCTCATCTGCAGGGAAGGGGAGACGCCTTGTGTCAGGTCTCACGCCGCATCGACCATGGGTTCCACACCAAGCTCACGCCTGCCTCGTCATGGCGCATCGGGGCGCGAGCCTCGCAAGGCCCGCAAACACGATGCCGGCGTTTGCGGCCGCCGTCGCGGAGGGGGCCGATGTGATTGAGACGGATGTGCACTGGACCGCGGACGGCGTCCTTGTGGTGGCGCACGATCCCGTTGTCGAAACCGTGAGCGATGGCTGCGGCCGCATCGACGAGATGACGTTCCAGGCGTTGCGCGAACTCGACTTTGGTTACCGCTTTTCACCCGACGGCGGTCAGACGTACCCGTTTCGCGGCAAGGGTGTGATGATTCCCACGTTTTTGGAACTGCTTCACGCCTGGCCCAACGTCCGCGTGAACGTGGATCTGAAACCCAAGCGCGCGCGGGTTCCGGCGTTCTTGGAAGTGGTGGACCAGGCGTCCGCCTTCGATCGCGTCACACTGGCTTCGTTTCATCACCGGACGCTGGCGGAAGCGCGATCGCGCTGTCCCAAACTGGCTACAAGCGCCTCCACGCGCGAAGTCGTCGAGTTTCTGGCCGGCATTCCCACGTGGAAGGCAAGGCTGGGGCTGGGACGCAAAGTCCCATACGTCGCGCTGCAAGTGCCGAACAAGGCGTACGGACGAACCGTCGTCGACGCCCGGTTCGTTCGCAGGGCCAGGGCGATCGGCGTCGAAGTGCACGTGTGGACTGTCGACGATCCCGACGAGATGCGCCGCCTGATTGCGCTTGGCGTCGACGGGATTGTCACCAATTCGCCAAGCACTCTGCGCAAGATCGTGCTGGATTCTCCAGTGTGATCGTGCGATGATTAGAAAAGCTGTATTGGACAACCTCGAGGAGGAGGACTCGGGTGGACACCCTTCGAAGAAATTTTCGCGATCTCGACTACACCATCTTTGGTGTGCTCATCTTGCTCGGCGTGTTCGCGTGTTTGGCGGTCGATGCCACGACGCGCGGCAATCCGAATCCATATATTCCGTCCCATCCTCTGCGCAAGCAAATTGAATGGGAGATCATCGGCATCGTCGTCATGATCGTTGGCACGCTGTTCGATTATCGCTTGCTGCGGCGTATCCATTGGTGGCTGTACGGATTGTCCATCGTTTTGCTGATGGCCGTCTACGGTTTTCCGGCGGTGCAAGGAGCGCATTCGTGGATTAAGTTCCACGGATTTCAGTTTCAGCCGTCGGAGCTTGCCAAACTTGCGCTCATCATCTGGCTCGCGACGTTTATGGCGAATGTGGACGAGTCCGAAGAACCCGTGTACGGTCTGCGCAAAACGTGGATTATCGTGCCTATCTTCCTCGTGCCTTTCGCGCTCATCTACATTGAGCCGGCGCTTGGACAGGCCCTGGTGATGATTGCGATCACGCTGACCATGTACACCGCGTTCGCAAAACGCTCTCACTTCATATTGATTATGGCGGGTGTCGTGGCGGTGGTCACCGCGGCTTGTCTCGCCTCGACGCTCTACACGAAGCAAGTGATTTCGTTTATCAACAATGTGGTGATTAAACACCACATCATTAAGCAATATCAGATGAACCGGATTCTGACCTGGCTCGATCCCAACTTCAGCACCAACGAGTACGGCTACAACATCCATATGGCGTCGACGGCCATCGGCAGCGGCCAATTGTTTGGCGAAGGTTTTGGCAACGGGTTGTTGACGCGCGGCGGCTGGGTGCCGAACCAGTGGACGGACTACATCTTTTCGGCGATCGGTGAAGAATTCGGATTTGTCGGCTCGTCTGTGCTCATCCTGCTGTTTTTGATGCTGTGTTACCGGATCATCCGGATTGCGGGAACGACCTCCGATCCGTTTGGGATGTACATCGCGATTGGCGTGGTTGGCATGTTCGCGTTTCAGGTATTTGAAAACATCGGCGCGGACATGTATCTCAGCCCTTCGACGGGCATCACGCTGCCGTTCATTTCCTACGGGGGTACGTCACTGGCGGTAAACTACCTTGCTATGGGCATTATTCTCAGCATCGGATTGCGGCGGCGTAAACTGCGGTTCAATTAAGGAGGGGTGACTCATGGAATTTCCTGTAGCAGATAGAATATCGCGCTTACCGTCTCAGTTTTTCTCTGCGCTGACCCGTCGCGTCGCCAAGGTTCAGGCGCAGGGCTACGATGTGATCAACTTGGGCCAGGGCAATCCGGATTTGCCCACACCGCCGCACATCGTCGAGGCTTTGCGCGCGGCCGTCTTGGACCCTGCGACACACCGTTACAGCCCCTTTCGCGGTTTGCCGCGACTCAAGCAGGCGGTTGCGGATTTCTACGCGCGCACCTACGGCGTCGAGTTGAATCCGGAAACGGAAGTCGCCATCCTTGTCGGCGGGAAGACCGGTCTCGTCGAGATCGCCGAATTGTACTTGGACCAAGGGGATCTCGCGCTGGTGCCTGATCCCGGTTATCCAGATTACTTGAGCGGCATCGGACTGGCGGGGGGAGTGGCAAGGCCGATGCCCATCACGGCGGAGAACGGCTACTTGCCGGATTTGGACGTGTTGTCGCCAGCGGAGTGGGCGCGGGCGAAGGTCTGGTATTTAAATTATCCGAACAATCCAACCGGGGCCGGCGCCGCGCCCGAGTTTTTCGACGCGGTGATAGAGCGAGCGAAGGCTCACGATGTCGTCGTCGTGCACGATTTTGCCTACGGGGCCATTGGCTACGACGGCGTTCAGCCGCCTTCGTTCTTGCAAAGACCTGAAGCGAAAACGGTCGGTGTCGAGATTTACACCATGAGCAAGACATACAACATGGCCGGTTGGCGCGTGGCGTTTGCGGTAGGCAACAAGGATGTGATCGACCATTTGAATCTCATCCAAGATCATTACTATGTCTCGATTTTTCCGGCGGTTCAGGAGGCGGCAATCGTCGCTTTGACGTCCGATCAGACGTCGGTGAAAGAGCTTGTCGACACCTATCAGCGCCGTCGCGACGCGTTCGTCGCCGAAGCACAGCGGCATGGGCTGTTGGTGCCAGCGCCGGCGGGCTCGTTTTTCTGTTGGATGCCGATTCCAGAGGGCGTGGATTCGGCGGCGTTTGCCGAAGAATTATTGGTCGGTGCGCACGTGGCGGTCGCGCCTGGCCGCGGGTTTGGCGAGCACGGTGAAGGCTATGTGCGCGTGGGGCTGCTCAATTCGGAGGAGCGGTTGCGCGAAGCGGCTGTGCGAATCGCGGAGTTTGTGCACGGGCGCTTTGCATAAGCGTGCCTTCTAACAACATGTCGCGACAGCCGAGGCGGGTTGCCTTGGGGCTGTCGCGACGGAACTGACATCGTATTGGCTGTCTCAGACGTGTTCGTCGTCATCCGGATCCCACGTGCGCGGCGGCTTGATGGAGAAAACGAGGAACAGTATCCCCACGATCAGCATCAAAACCCCCCACCAGAGGTTCAAATTGAACGATATCGACCGCGGTTGGTGTGCCGTAACCAGTCCATAGATGCCAAGGAGCAACCCGTAAAATGTGAAGAGGATGCCGAGAAGCCGGCGCAAATCGAGCATGGCTGGCTTTTGTGAATCGTTCATGTTGACTCCCCCTTACCAGAAGATGATGTCCAAGGCGACGAACAGCGCCAGCGAGATACACGCCAAATACCCAGGGCGCTTATACCAGCGCAGGTGTTTGTACGAAGGATACTTTTGGACGCCGTAGACGATGCCTTTGAGTTCTTCGTCCGTCTTCGGCTTGGTGAACAGGCTGACGAGAATGCCGATAGCGGTTGCGACCACCCAAACCCAGAACGATTGCCAGAACGTCTTCGCGTTTGGCGTGGCAAAATGAATGGGCAGTGCCCAGTAGAAAATGCAGGCGAAGACGATGCCGGACACCAGCGAACTGAATCCGCCCCACGCGGTGGTGCGCTTCCAAAACATACCGAGCAGGAACGTCGCGAAAATCGGAACGCTGAAGAAGGAAAACAGCGTCTGCATGTAGTCCATAATACTCGGGAAGCTCCCAGCGATAAACGCCGTGAAAATCGACAGGATCATGCCGACCGTCATCGCCAGGCGCCCCATCCAGACATAGTGGCGATCCGACGCCTTCTTGTTGATGTACGCCTGATAGATGTCGTACGTCCATACGGTCGTGAAGGCGGTGATATTGCCTGCCATACCGGTCATGAAGCTGGCGAGCAGCGCCGTGATGCCAAGTCCAATCATGCCGGTTGAATAGTATTTCGCCATCAGCATCGGCAGGGCCATGTTGTAGCTCGTTCCATCGTGTCCGATGTGCGGGAAGACGGCGAGCGCAACCAACCCGACGACGATATCGACGAGGGGGACAAACACTTTGATGAACGACGCGTAAATCGGTGTGACCTGCGCGGCCCGCATGCTGCGCGCGGCAAAGGTGCGTTGGACGACGAGAAAATCCGTGGTCCAGTAGGCGAAGCCCATCACGAAGCCCAGGCCAAAGACGACTGCGAACCAGTTCGTTCCCAGCGCGTTGTGCGATGTGCCGAGATCGGCCCAAACGTGGCCGTAGTTGTGCGGGATATGGGACACCAGTCCGTGCCAGCCGCCGAATTTCACCAAACCGATGATGGTCAGGGGCAGAATGCCTAAGCAGATGAGAAAGAACTGCGTGACCTCGGTGAAAATGGACGACGTCAACCCGCCTAGGAAGACATAGGCGAGGACGACGACCGCGGACACGATGATACTGACGACCAACGACCAGCCTAACAGCGCCTGCAACACGATGCCCATGGAGTAGAGGCCGATACCGGAAACCAACACGGTCATCACGGCAAACGAAAAAGCGTTCACGCCGCGTGTTGCTTCGTTGAAGCGCAGTTTCAGGTATTCAGGTACCGATCTCGCGCGCGACGCCCAGTAAAACGGCATCATGTAAAGACCCATAAAAATCATCGCGGGAATGGCGCCAATCCAGTAGAAGTGCGTCTCAATCATGCCGTATTCCGCGCCGCCAGCACTCATGCCCAGCACTTCCTGCGAACCTAGATTGGCTGACATAAACGCGATACCGGTGATCCAAGCTGGAAGCGAGCGGCCGGAGAGGAAGAAGTCTTCACCTGTCCGGGTGTATTTGCGCAGCAGCCACCCAACCATTAAGACGAACACAAAGTAGGCGAGAATGATGACATAATCGATAGCGCCTGCGTGAAATAGACCTTTCAACGGGGATGCATCTCCTTTCAGCCGCAGTTCGATAATGCGGTGCGTGAAGCGGTGGATTGATGTCGCGGAAGCGCTTCAACTGGCAATACTATATCATAAAATTTCATGCCGCGCTCCAAACGTCGACCATTTCTGATTCATAAATGATAATTTGTGCTAATTAGATGAAATAATACATCGAAAGGTGAACAAAAGTGATAACATAAGATTAAAAGTGACAATAGTCGGAGGTGGATGCATGTATCCGGCGCAACGTCGTGACGCACTTGTTCGGATGCTGTCTACAGAAGGTTTTGTGTCCATTCGCGATTTGGCCGCTCGGTTGGATGTTTCGGAAATCACGATTCGGCGCGACCTCAAGGTTTTGCAGCAACAGGGGTTGGTCGAAAAGGTCGTGGGTGGCGGGCAGTTGACCAAGAGCGCGAATGAGCCAACCTTTATGCATAAACGCGTCCTCCAGCAGGCGGAGAAGGAACGCATTGCGGCCGCGGCATTGACACTCATCGAGCCCGGTATGACCATCGGTCTGTCTGCGGGGACGACCACTTGGACGCTTGCCAACCGCTTGCGGTACGGCGTTCGCGGCATCGAACGGCTCACATTTGTTACGAATTCGACGAACGTCGCGATCGCGCTGAAATCGAACGGATGGGATGACATCCACTTGACTGGCGGTCACTTTCGCACCCCATCGGACGCGCTTGTCGGTCCGCTGGCGGAGGAGAGTGCGAGAAGGTTGCACACGGATCTCCTGTTTCTCGGCGTTCACGGCATCGATCTCGCCGCGGGTGTGAGCACGCCCAATCTGCAGGAGGCGGCGATTGACCGGGTGTTGATGGAGCGCACTGAAACAGTGGTTTTGGTGTTCGATCACACGAAGTGGGGCATCCGCGCGCTCGCGCACCTGGCGGCATTGGACGAAGTGGATGTCGTCGTGACAGATGAAGGGGACAACGCTCGCGAAATTGCCCAACTTCGTCAACTGGGTCTGGGAGTTTTGACCGTTTCAAGTTCGCAATCGGAAGGAGCCGACAACCATGGCAGAACTGCGTTTTAACCCGTTGTTGCGGGATTGGACAATGGTCGCTTCGAATCGGCAAAAACGTCCGAATATGCCGAAAGGAGACTGCCCGTTTTGTCCAGGGTCAGGCAAGGTGCCTGACCACTACGACGTGTACAAATACGACAACGATTTTCCTGCGTTGTCGCCGACGCCGCCCGAACCCGACAAGGTCGCCACGGGCTTGTATCAAACCGCCCCATCGTACGGGAAATGTGAAGTAATTTTGTATTCGCCGGATCACCACGCCACACTGCCGCAGCTTTCGGTTTCGCATATTCGCAAGCTGGTGGATCTGTGGACGGATCGGTTTCAAGCGCTTTCCGAGGACGCTCGCCACAAATACATCCTGATTTTTGAAAATCGCGGACCGGAAGTCGGCGTGACGATGGCGCACCCGCATGGGCAAATTTACGCGTACCCCTATGTACCGCAGAAGTTGCGCGTGGAACTTGAATCCTGTCGAGATCACCATGCGCAAACCGGACACTGCCTCATCTGCGACATCAACCGCGAGGAGGCGTCGTTTGGCGAGCGAATGCTCATCGAGACGGACGCGTTCGTCAGCTATATTCCGTTTTTTACAGATTATCCGTATGGGGCGTTCATCGCCAGCAAGGCGCACAAGTCGAACATTCTCGATTTCACCGATGCGGAGCGCGACGACTTGGCGAAAATCCTCAAAATCGTGACGGCAGGGATGGACGCGCTGTTTGACAGGGAGTTTCCATACATGATGGTGTTGCACCAAAGCCCGGTCAATCTCCCAGGCGGGTTGGGCGGGCCAGGTTTTGCCGCGCCGGTCGAGGCGTCAAGTCAGGATACGACAACGACGTCCGATCATGGCATGGATACCTACTACCACTTCCATATCGAGTTCTATCCACCGCTGCGTTCGAAGGATAGGCTGAAATATCTCGCATCGTCCGAGACCGGGGCGTGGGCGCCATGCAACCCGCTTGCGGTGGAGGATACGGCGCGCGATTTGCGCGAAGCCATCGTGCGGAAGAAGGAGGAACTTGGCATTGATTAACGAGACGGCGGCCATTCGACAATTGGCGCGGGCCAAATCCCGATTTCTCCTGTGGTCGCCCGGTGCCATCGAAGATGTCCGCGTGTTTTACGCGCCGGGTCGCGTGAATTTGATTGGGGAACATACGGATTACAACGGCGGCTACGTGCTTCCGGCGGCGCTCGACCTGGGGACGTGGGCGTTTGTTCGCACTCGCGGGGACGGTGTCATCCGGTTTGCGTCGACGTCCTTCGCGAAGATCGTGGAGACGCCGGTGGAGCAGATGGTCTATCGTCAGGCGGATGATTATGCGAACTACCCAAAGGGCGTCATTTGCGAGTTTCAGAAACGGGGATTCGCGGTACCGGGGTTTGACGTGTTGTTTCACGGGAATTTGCCGAATGGCGCTGGACTGTCGAGTTCGGCGTCGATTGAGGTGGTCACGGCGGCGCTCGTGAACGCGCTGGTGCGCGCAAATCTGTCGTTTGAAGACATGGCGCTCGTGTCACAGGCGGCAGAGAATCAATTCGTCGGTGTCAATTGCGGGATTATGGATCAATTTGCGGTCGCCATGGGCAAACAAAACCATGCGATTTCCCTTAACTGCCACACGCTTCACTATCAATTGGTGCCAGTCTCGCTTGACCGGGTGACGTTGGTCATCGCCAATACGAACAAGCGCCGCACGCTGGCGGACTCCAAGTACAATGCGCGCCGGAGCGAATGCGAACAAGCGCTGCGCGAACTGCAAAAGATTCGTCCGGCACTCAGGACCCTCGCGGATATCGGCGACGAGTGGCCGGAAATCGAACCTTACTTGACCGATACGACGCTCAAAAAGCGCGCGCGTCACGTGGTGCTTGAAAATCAACGGGCCAAGCGCGCGGTGGAGGTGCTGCGGGCGGGTGACACACAGCGTTTTGGCGAGATGATGAACGCGTCGCACCAGTCGTTGCGCGACGATTACGAGGTGACCGGCCCGGAGCTGGATGCTTTGGTCGAGGCCGCGTGGTCGGTCGAGGGATGCATCGGGTCGCGAATGACCGGCGCCGGCTTCGGCGGGTGTACGGTCAGCCTCGTTTCGACCGATTCCCTGGAGGAATTCATGGCGGTGGTCAAGGCGCGATACGTCGCGAGCATCGGCTACGAGCCTTCGTTTTATGTAACGGGTGTCGGGGACGGGGTTCAAGAAATGACGGAGGAGGTCCTTCAATGTCTGTCTTAGTGACGGGTGGAGCAGGTTACATTGGGAGTCATACCGTGGCTGAACTTGTCGCGCACGGCGAAGAGGTCGTGGTGGTCGACAACCTGTCGACAGGGCATTCGGGCGCCATCTCTGTGCTCGGCGTTCCCTTTTACCACATGGACATTCGCGACACGGAGCGTCTGCGTGACATTTTCAGTCGGCATGCGGTTGACGCAGTGGTCCATTTTGCGGCCAATTCGCTGGTCGGAGAGAGCGTTCAAGCCCCTCTGAAGTACTACGAAAACAATGTTGCGGCAACGGGGCGGCTGCTCGCGGCAATGGTCGAGTCTGGCGTAACGAACATCGTGTTTTCCTCGACGGCCGCGGTCTATGGAGAGCCGGCGCGGGTGCCGATTGCGGAAACCGACGCGACTTCGCCGACAAATCCTTACGGCGACACGAAATTGACGATTGAGAGAATGCTCGATTGGTCCTTCAAAGCCTATGGGCTGAAGTCGATCCGCCTGCGGTATTTCAATGCCGCTGGCGCACATCCGACGCTGCCGATAGGCGAGGATCATCGGCCGGAGACGCATCTTATCCCAGTGGTGCTGCAGGTGGCTTTGGGGCAGCGCGAACACGTTGCCATCTTCGGTGACGATTACGATACGGAAGATGGGACTTGTGTGCGCGACTATATTCACGTCATGGACCTCGCGAGTGCGCATCGCCTAGCTATCGAGCGGTTGCGCCGCGGTGAAGGCGGTGCGGAGTCGTTCAACCTGGGGAATGGGACAGGCTTTTCCGTCCGACAGGTGGTTGAGGTTTCGCGGAAGGTGACAGGACACGCGATTAAAGCGGTGATTTCCGCCCGTCGCGCAGGGGATCCGGCACGCCTCGTCGCCTCGTCGAGCCTCGCGAAGTCCACGCTTGGGTGGGCCCCGCGGTTCGCCGATTTGGAGACGATTGTCGCAAGCGCGTGGAACTGGCATCGCACGCATCCCCAAGGATTTGGGGAGTGAATGGCTCACTCCCCAGCGAAGCGGGACTGTCTCCTGCTTGCAGCCATGTTCGCGACCGTTACGGGCGTTCAGGGCCCTCGCCAATTTGCGAACGCTGACGGAACTTGTCGGCGAGTTGAATCAACCACAGATGATGGTACGGTTCCTGGTATAGGACGGGTTCAATCCGCCTGTCACCGGGGCCGATTTTGTACATCCAGACGGTCGCCTGCTGTCGAATGTTTTCGTGCATGCGAATCCCGAGGTGAATGGAGTCGCGATAGCCGTTCTTGTACGCGATGACGCCAAGTTGCCCGTGCAGTTCCGCCACCATGGGGCGGTATTTCGGATTGCGGAAAATCGGCGCGTCGAACCACGGCGTGTAGCCGTTGCTGTCGGTCGTAAACCGCTGCTCGGTTTCAATCAGGACGACTTCGGCTCCTGGGAGCGGCGCATGTGTACGCCCATCGATCACGCGGATCCGCAGCTTTGACGTCTTGCGATTGGTGTATCCCCACGACTCTGGTCCGATAGGTTCGTTGGCTGTTGCATTTTGTGTTCCATTTGCCGTCCCCGGCTGCTGCGGGGTGCCAGGCTGCTGAGCGGCACCGGGCTGCCCTGGTGTTGCAGGCGTGCTGTTGTTCGCAAGTCCCCCGTTGACGACCGGCTGCACAGCGCTCGACATGGCGGGTACCGCGCCGTACGATGGTCTGTCGACAGCGCGTTGGTGTATGCTCGACGCAGGGTTTACCGGAATGGCCAGCGCGATCGCGGTGGCAGCGGCACAGCAGTACAGAACACTTCTAAGCGACGGAAAACGATTCATGCTTCCCAAATCTCCTCTGTGTCATGATGTCCTCGGCCATCGTGGCAGACGTCTCGCCCGATGGCGACAGGTTGTCGATGATGACTATTGAATCCGCAGAAGCGAACGTCCTTGGTAGTAAAATTGCAAGATTTGCGTGTAAGTCTGGCCTCGTTCGGCCCAGTATTGCGTACCCCACTGCGCCATTTTCTGCGCGTTTCGGTATTGCCAGTTGGGATCGTTCTCGATCCCGGCCCGATAGTTCAACTCGATGATCTCTCCATTGGGCATGGCAAACGCAATGTTTCGGATGGCGTTGAAGGCGGCATCCGTCGTCGGCTGATCGGACATGTATTGGAACGTTTGAAAATTGGTTGTGTTGTCGACATCGAACGTGAAACCGTCGACGGTCACCGGATGCAGATGGTGATACCAAGCGAACATCTTGACCGCCATGGCGCCGGCTTTCAAGGCTTCAGGGCGCCAGCTTGGCATCCATTCGTTCGGCAGGACGTCCTCGCAATACTGGATGAATGGCACGGACTGAACGTAAACAATGCGGCCTCGAGGGTCGGGTTCGCCACTCGGATTGTTTTCGCGAATGGCAACTCGGATCACACTGGGTTCACTGGTGTTCCAAATGGTTTGTGCAGCTTGCACTTTGGGTACTGAGAGTACACCGAGCAGCGTAACGACAAAGCTCAACGTCAGCACGGCGGATCGAAGTCGCGAACGTTTCATGGCTCTCCCTCATTCGTGTGGTAATTTGCCCTTACTTTGCCCATCCATATCGGAGCCATGCACTCATTCAAAAAGTGTGACATCGAGCGGGGGGCGCGTTAGAATGTGAACATTGACGATTGACGGAGAAGGAGTGATCTACATGCAGAAGCTAGGTTTGACGGGGGCGTCGAAGCATCAATCGGACGATCAAATGAAGGGGATATCCGCCGTGCTGTTGGACGGCGAGCAAGTCTTCGTCGACAATGGAGCGATTCACGCGAAGAGCAGGGTCGAGACGGGCATCAAATTCGTCGAAGACAAGGATGCTGTGCCCAACCCCAGATATATCGCGGGTTTGTGGGTCACGTTGAAGCGCACGGACAAGGGCATGGGCTACAACGGCGCGATGCCGTTTGAATTGTGGATTGACGCGGAAGCAAAGTTGGGGTACAAGAAGCTGTCGGAACAAGTGAATCACATGGACAAAGCCGTCCGCGGCCAGGTCGACGTCAGTCGGTACTCGCCGGAGATCGTCGCCAAATTTGGAACGTTCCTGAAGACATTTCGGGCAGATTTGTGGGAGAATGCGCCCGAGACGTTCAAAGCGGCTTTTGCGGATGCCGCTGACAGTTGACGAGGTCAGTTTTCGACTGGGAAGGACGAGGGGGATTTTACAAGGTTGAATCAGAATGACACGCCGTTGTTTGACACGTTGCTCCATCATGCGTCGCGAAGGCCCATTCAATTCCATATCCCAAGCCACAAACGAGGGCGGGGAATGGATTCGCGGTTCCGCTCCTTTGTGGGCGACAACGCGCTTTCGCTCGATCTCATCAATATCGCTCCACTCGACGATTTGCACCATCCAACTGGCGCTATCAAACACGCGCAAGAGTTGGCCGCCGAGGCGTTCGGAGCTGACTATACGTACTTTTCCGTACAAGGGACATCCACGGCCATCATGACCATGGTGCTTGCGACGGTGGGGCCCGGCGACAAGATTCTGGTTCCGCGTAACGTCCACAAGTCGGTCTTGACAGCCATCATCTTGGCGGATGCGCATCCTGTGTTTTTGCATCCAGAGCTGGATCACTTCTTTGGCATCTCGCACGGATTGTCCGTCGAAAGCGTCACAGCGGCGCTTGCGCAGCATCCGGACGCACGGGCGCTCGTCGTGATCAACCCGACCTACTTCGGCATATCGGCTGATCTCGCGAGTATTGTCGAGGTGGCGCACAGCTACGGGGTCCCGGTATTGGTGGACGAGGCGCACGGCGTTCACACCGGTTTTCACCCGGAGTTGCCGCTTTCCGCGATGGAGGCTGGAGCCGACATGGCGGCTACAAGCGTGCACAAGCTCGGGGGATCCATGACGGGATCGAGCATCTTGAACGTGCGGGAAGGCATGGTGGATCCCCGCCACGTCCAAGTGGTGCTGAGCATGCTCATGACGACGTCCACGTCGTACCTCCTGCTTGCGTCGCTCGATGTGGCGCGGAAAGAGTTGGCGATGTACGGCCGGGATCGGATTTCGTACGCCATCGACTTGGCGGCGAAGGCCCGCGCGGACATCGAGGAAATCGAGGGGTTGACGTGTTTGAGCACCCAGTGCCTTGGGACAAGCGCCGCATTCGCGCTCGATCCGACGAAACTGACCATATCGGTCAAAGAATTGGGCCTGACGGGCTACGACGTGGAACGGATGCTCCGCGAGGACTACAATATAGAGGTAGAGTTGAGCGATCTCTACAACATCCTCTGCATTATTTCGTGGGGAGACACGGTGGAGGATATCGACCACCTGGTGACGGCGTTGCGGGAAA
The DNA here is from genome assembly GCF_001544355.1 of Alicyclobacillus acidiphilus NBRC 100859. GTDB lineage: Bacteria > Bacillota > Bacilli > Alicyclobacillales > Alicyclobacillaceae > Alicyclobacillus > Alicyclobacillus acidiphilus. The sequence goes on along the minus strand of NZ_BCQI01000007.1, from coordinate 35,978 downwards.
TTTCGCAGCGGTATCGTGATCGGGGGGAGCGTCGCCATCACGTGGAAGTCGTCCTGCCGTCGATGCCGGAGCTTCGGATGTCGCCCCGCAGCGCGTTTTACGCGAAGACGGAGGTCGTCCCGTTGCAGGAGGCTGTGGGTCGGACCATGGCGGAAATGGTCATGGTCTATCCGCCGGGAATTCCCATTTTGCTGCCGGGTGAAGTTATCACAGAGGACAACGTGGATTACATCGAGGAAAATCTGCGTGCGGGTCTTCCTGTGCAAGGGCCGGATGATCCGGAAATCCGGTTGATCAAGGTGGTCAAGCACGACTGACTGAAGGAGGTAATGAGTATGGCTGAACTTCAGGTGGGAGACACTGCGCCGAATTTTTCGGCGCTGGATGATCAAGGCCGTACCGTGACGTTGGACAGCCTGAAAGGACAAGCTGTGGTTCTGTACTTTTATCCGAAGGACGACACTCCTGGATGTACGACCGAAGCTTGCGCGTTTCGCGACCTCTCGGCGGAGTTTGCCCAAGCTGGCGCCGCCATCTACGGTGTTTCTCGCGATTCGGTGAAATCGCATGAGAAATTCCGGGACAAGTTTGGTCTGAATTTCCCGCTGCTTGCCGACGAGACCGGGGAAGTGTGCGAAAGGTACGGCGTGCTGAAAGAAAAGAACATGTATGGGAAGAAGAGCATCGGCATTGAGCGGACGACGTTCGTGATCGATCGCGACGGAAAAATCGCCGCCATCTTTCCAAAGGTGAAGGTTGACGGGCACGCGGACGCGGTTTTGTCGAAGGTTCGTGAACTCCAGTGACTTCGTTGGCACAGTTGGATGGGTCTTGGTGATTCCTTTCGCCGGACATGCGCGTATAATAGAAAGAGGTGGTTCGAAACGTCCAGTGCGTTTCGAACACGTTAGGCTATGAAGGAGGCGACACGATATGGTGACTTTGACGGAAAGCGCAGCCGAGCGCGTTCGTGCACTGTTGAGCGAGATGACGTCTGGAGAAAATGCGCTTCGATTGTATACAAAGCCGGGCGGTTGCACGGGTTTCAGCTACGGTATGGCGCTCGATGTGCAGAAGCCGGATGATCACGTGTTCGAGATGAACGGTGTCCATCTCGTGGTTGACCCCGAAAGTCTCGAACTCGTCGATGGATCCGAAGTGGATTATATCGACGATTTGACAGGGCAAGGCTTTCAAATCCACAATCCCAACGCAACCTCGATGTGTGGGTGCGGTTCAAGTTTTCGCACGGCGACTCGCGCAGGTCAGCCTGGGTCTTGCGAATAAGCCGTCGCTTGGGCAAAGCTGTACCGGATCGTCTTCGGACGATACGCCGGTGCAGCTTTTTTGTTACACTGCTTTTGTGAGGTGACGGAGGTGTTTGAGAAAGTCTTAAAAGATCCAGTACACGATGAAATCTTGTTTGAGGATCCGTTGCTGTGGACCTTGGTGAATACCTCGGCTTTCCAGCGCCTTCGACGGATACGGCAACTGGGGACGTCGTATATGACGTTCCATGGCGCTGAACATACGCGGTTTGCGCATTCGCTTGGCGCGTATGAAACGATGCGCAAGGTGGTGAGCCACCTTCAGCGAGAATGCGATTGGCCGAACAACCAGCGGGAGGTCCGTTTGGCGTTGTGTGCCGCCTTGCTTCACGACGTAGGGCATGGTCCGTTTTCGCATACGTTCGAAGCGGTTCTCGATGTTCATCACGAGTCGTGGACGTATCGAATCATCATGGAAGACGGCGCATTGCGTTCGACACTCGACGAGGTGGATGAGGCCTTTGCCGCGGATTTGGTGTCGATCCTGCGGAAGGACGGGCGCTTTCCCGGTATTGAGGCGCTCATCTCCAGTCAGCTCGACGTCGATCGCATGGACTATATGTTGCGCGACGCCTTGTCGACTGGCGTTTCCTACGGCCAGTTCGAACTGACTCGCCTGATTCGTTCGTTCACTGTGCGAGATGGGCGGGTATTCGTGAAGCGATCCAGTCTGCACACGGTGGAGCAGTATTTGCTCGCTCGCTATTTCATGTACGTTCAAGTCTATCTGCATCCTGTCACGGTCGGCTCGGACGTCCTGGTGGAGAAGATCTTGACGCGCGTTCGCGACTTGTTGCGCGCAGGTGAACGCGTCGACATTCCGCCTGCCTTGGAGGAAGTGATTTCGGGGAACGATCCATCCGTCGAGGCCTATCTTCGGCTCGACGAATCGGTATTGCTGTACGCGTTTCATCTGTGGAGTGAATCGCGGGATGCCATTCTGAAAGACTTGTCGTCGCGTTTTCTGGATCGTCGGCTGTTCGCGCCCATTGTCCGGGACAAGCCGTCACCAGGCGAGTGGGCGGCCCTGCGCACGACGGCGAAGGCCGTCGGCTTTCACCCCGACTACTACGTGTCGGAGCGAGTTTGCAACATTCCGGGATATGACATTTTGGGCCACGGCATCACATTGATTGGAGCGGATGGGGAAGAGACGGACTTGAGCCAGATATCCAAACTCATTCGAACGCTGGTGCCGAGCCAGGAGCACCGTCTCTTCCTTCCCAAGGAGTTGATTGGAGACGGCCCGGACCCGCTCAGCCACCGCGTTCGGTCGATTCTTTACTCGAAGTCTTGACGTTTGCGGCTGCGGTTGATCCAGAACGCCGCCAAGGCGATCACGATGATGACCAAGCCGACATAAGTGAATGGCTTGACGTGATCGGAAAAACGTTTCCAATTGGCGTTCAGTTCATAGCCCGCGTACACCATCGCGATGTTCCAAACGAGCGATCCGATGACGGAGAATACGACAAACCGCCACACGCGCATTCTGGCGATGCCGGCGGGCAGGGACACAAACGTCCGGACAGCGGGCACCATGCGGCCGAACAACACAGTCACTTCGCCGTACTTCGAGAACCAGCGTTCGGCCTTGTCCAGATGGCGTTCATTCAGCAACACGTACTTGCCGAATCGCGCAATCAGCGGACGGCCTCCATACAGGCCAATTGTGTACGCGATGAGCGAGCCAATCAGGTTGGCGAGCGTGCCGACGAGAATCGTCGTCCACAGATTCAACGTATGCTGATAGGCCAAAAAGCCGGCGAGCGGCATGACGACCTCGGACGGAATCGGAATGCAGCAGCTTTCAATGGCCATGAGCAGGAGAATCGCCAGTTCTCCATGGTGCGTCACAAATGTGTCGATGTTGGACAAGTGCAATCCTCCGATCTATACAGGTCTCCCTTTCCACGAGAGCCTGTCCAACATGTAGTCTACGATATGCCGCGCGTTTCGACCAGATTGAACTTGTCCGGACGGCCCCGCAAAGCGGGGATGGACAGTAGGCGGTGCGAGGAGCTTGAAGAGTTTGAAACGATGAAGCCGCGGCTGCCCTGCGCAACCGCAGAAACCGCGGCTCAATCGATTCAAACTCCGCTCTTGGCTTCCGTTTGGCGCCGCGTCCGATGATGACCCGACGTCAATTGTGCGCTTGCGCAGCTTCGCCGATGCGGATCAGCGCGTCGCGAATGGGCATGCCGATTCGAATGCCGAGTTCCTCCGCCGCTTGTGTGCAGCTCTCCACGGTGCCTGAAATCAGTTGCTCCATTGTTTTCACGCCCGTTGCGCGGGCGGCGACAATGCCGCGATCGGCCAATTGTGTGCGAAGCAGTTCGACGTCGAGCGCGCCGCACATCACGTAACCGAGATCGTTGCTGACCATCAGCAGGTTGGTCTTCGGCAACGCCACATGGGTGGCGGTAAATGGATAGCGATCAATCCATATAGGTTGAACAGTGACCATCTCTCTCATTCTCCTTCCGCGTGTTCACGTGCCTCTTCAGCGTATTCGGTTTTCCCATCCGCTGCTATCGATGTTCAGGGTCGGCAGGCATTCGAACGCCGTTCGGATATGGTAAGATAGGACCGTTCAGACAAGCCTGCATCGACTCCACGATGCAAACGGAAAGGCAGGTTACTTACATATGGCTGCACACATCGAAGTGTTACGCGAACTGTGCGATGCGTACGGCATTTCTGGGTACGAATCTGGCGTTCGCAAACTGCTCGAATCCCATTTGAAGGGTGTTTCTGAAGAAATTTTGCGGGATCGCTCCGGCGGCATCGTCGGGCGCAAGACCGGCGACGCATCGGGCCCCAAAGTGTTGATTGCAGGCCACTTGGACGAGATTGGCTTTATGGTCACGCACATCACCGAACAAGGGTTTCTGAAGTTCCAGACGATTGGCGGCTGGTGGTCACAGGTTGTCCTGTCCCAGCGTGTGATTGTACAGACGCGCAAGGGCGAGCTGCTCGGCGTGACAGGGTCGAAACCACCGCATATTCTCCCGGCCTCGGAGCGAAACAAGGTGGTCGAGATGAACGACGTCTTCGTCGATATTGGCGCGTTCAGTCGGGAAGAAGCGGAGGAGATGGGCGTTCGTCCAGGAGATCCCATCATCCCGTACGGTCCGTTCACGCAAATGGGCAACCCGAAGATGTATATGTCCAAAGCGCTTGACAACCGTTTGGGGTGTGCCACGGCGCTCGGGGTGTTGAAAGAACTGCAAGGCCAGTCGCATCCCAATGTCGTCTTTGCTGGTGCGACGACGCAGGAAGAAGTTGGTCTGCGCGGCGCAAAGACCTTGGTGAACCTCGTCAATCCGGATGTCGCGATTTCCATCGACGTCGGGATTGCAGGCGACACCCCTGGCATCAAGGACGACGAACGCGCGCACCTTGGCGACGCTGGCAAGGGTCCTCTGCTGATGATTTACGACGGCTCGATGATTCCAAACAACCGCTTCCGCGATTTTGTCCTTGACACGGCGGCATCGCACCAGATCCCTGTGCAGACAGAGAGTCTGAACGGCGGCGGCACGGACGCTGGCGCGTTCCACTTGCATGGCATTGGGGTCCCGAGTGTCAACATCGGTTTTGCGACGCGCTACATCCATAGTCACAACGCAATCGTTCACGAAGACGACTATTTCAACGCAATCCGCCTTGTCACCGAGTTGGTTAAGGGTCTCGACGGAGGAGTGGTCAAGGAAATCCAAGAGTGGTAAAGTGGACTTGACCTGTTGGGCGCCTGGTGACGGCGCCCTTCCTGTAAGGAGGCCTTGATTCATGTCGGACGTTCCGCACTTTGTGCAGGGGCTTTGGGCGAACGCGTCGTTGATGGCCGCGATTTGCGCAATTGTGCTCACACAACTCGCCAAAGTGCCCATCCATTTTGTCTTATCGCGTTCGTGGGATTTACATAAAGTGATCGACGCGGGCGGCATGCCAAGTTCCCACGCTGCGGGCGTGGTGGCCTTGGCCAGCGCGCTTTGGTTTGTTGTGGGCCCGCAGTCCCCTGTCTTTGCCACTGCCGTGGTGTTTGCCGCGATTGTTCTGTACGACGCGGGCGGAATCCGCCGCCATGCGGGTGAACACGCGGTGTTGCTTAACAGAATCGCGATGGAGTTTGCGCAGCGCGAAGAGACGCTCGCCGTCGGCAAGTCGGAGGGGGAGCGGCTGAAGGAGATTCTCGGCCACGAGCCGAGTGAAATCCTGATTGGCGCGTTGTTGGGCCTGATTGTCGGGATTGCCTTCGGAAAGTGGTGGTAGTCCGGTGAGTCATTCTGGAGATGGCGCCATCGCGCCAGCGGTCAATCTTCATTTTGATTTGGACAGGCGCGCGCAAAGACCGCACTCCGTGCTGCTTTTCGCAATTTTGCTGCAGCGAATGGTCTGGGTCAAGCACCCCGTTCGCGGCTGGGAAGTGCCGGGAGGCAAGGTTGAACCAGGTGAGCTTCCGGAAGACGCGGTCCGGCGTGAGGCGATGGAGGAGGCAGGACTGGTTCTCGAAGGCGTGGAGTGGATTGCGGAGTATTGGATTCAGGTTGACGGCAAGCTTGTTCCGAAATGGGTGTATGTGGCAGACGTCTACGACGTTTGCGCGCGGCCCGAGACCTCGGAAATCGTCGACGTGCGATGCCCGAAGCCCCTTTGGACCCCTGACGTCGTTCGGCAGATGGCGGACGTCAGCCCGGTCATGATAGACCAAGTCTACGAACGAGTCTGGCCGCTCATCGAAGGCCGAATGAGCCCGGAATTTCGGAACTATTTCGAAGCCAATGAGGTGAAACCCAATGTTCGTGACGAGTGAACAAAAGGCGCGAATCAGCGATTGGCTGACCGCGCTGTCCAATCGCGTCAGCTGGCTGACGGAGTTGAGCCGCCGACAGGATGCATGGGAACGCGATCTCGGCTTGCGTATGGCGTCCGAGCGCGCGATGCACACCTGCCTGGAATACATGACCGATATCTCGTCGTTGGTGATTGACGCCTTGGTGATGCGCGATCCAGGCGGCTACGCGGACATCGTCAAAGTCCTTGTGGAGGAAGACGTTTTGAGCGAAGCGTGGTTTCGCGCGTTCGAGCCTATTTTTGAGTTTCGAACAAGACTCCTCCGCGATTTTCATCAAATCACACCAGAGGAAGTGCGGAATGCGGTCGACACCTACACACCCATGTTCCTGCCGTTCGTCGAAGGCATTCAAACATTCCTCGATTTACCCGCAGGCAATCTAGACATTGGATGAGTCGGGTATAAGAATGGTGACCTTGCAGTGACGCTTGACGCCAAACTCGATGGCGTCTCTGCGATCTCCCACCAACAAATCGATATGGTGTCCGCGAATCGCCCCGCCAGTATCCTCTGCGATTCGCCAGCCAATCCCTTCGATGTACACCAAGCTTCCATAAGGAATCACCGTCGGATCGACCGCGATGGTGCGTCCCGTCTTTGCGCGCGTCCCCGTAGCAGTGACGCCGAAGCCTGGATCTCCGGGCCCTTTTCCAGTCGAATATCGATCTAGATTGTACGCGGTAACCGTAAATGTCTCGCTTTCTCTTCGATAGTGTCCAATGTCGTAACGACGGCCAAACACCGAAATGGCGTTCGACTGCACTGTTTCTGTACGGTGTTCCTCGGGTGTCGTTTGCCCCAGAACAATCGGATGTCGTTTCACGGAGTCCGTGCAAGCGACAAGGCAGAACCCCAACAAACATAGAACGATAGATCTTCGGTAAGCGTCCATATTTCTAACATGTCACTTTCTGGCGAATGATATGCAGCGTTTTCATATTGGTATAAAAAGGAATGTTTCGGCTTCAGTGATAGAAAAACTTTGTGTTTTCCCTTGACTTGGAGAGTATCCATCCATTTTATTAGATATATCGATTTTTTAAAGTTAACAAATATCACGTTGGTTCCCTGTGCCCGACATTACCGAACGACTTGGAAGAAGGGGATTTATGTCGAACGTACTAGAAGTAAACCATCTGCAAATTCAGTTTAAGATCGGTGAGAGATATCACGAGGCGGTCCAAGATGTCAGCTTTTCAATCCGCCAAGGCGAAACGCTCGGCCTCGTTGGCGAATCGGGCTGCGGCAAGAGCGTGACGTCTCTGTCCATCATGCGCCTGCTCGCGAAAGGTACGAAAATCTCTGGGGAAGTGAAGTATGGGGACAGGGATCTGCTCAAGTTGTCCGAGTCGCAGATGCGGAAAATTCGGGGCAACGAGATCGGCATGATTTTTCAGGAACCGATGACATCGCTGAATCCGGTGCATCGGATTGGGCGCCAAATTGTCGAGTCGCTCCTGCTCCACCGCGGGCTCACGGGCAAGCGCGCCGCCGACACGGCCATCGAGATGCTGGCTCGCGTCGGTATCCCGCGCCCTGAGCAGATTGCGCAGGAGTATCCCCATCAATTGTCGGGCGGTATGCGGCAACGTGTCATGATCGCCATCGCGATGGCCTGCAATCCAGGCTTGCTCATTGCCGACGAACCGACGACAGCGCTCGACGTGACGATTCAGGCGCAAATTCTCGATCTGATGCGAAACCTCGCCAGCGAACATCGCACGTCGATTTTGCTCATCACGCACGATCTCGGCGTTGTCGCGGAAATGTGCGATCGCGTCGCGGTCATGTACGCGGGGAAGATCGTCGAACAAGGCACCGTGAGACAGATTTTTCACAATCCACAGCACCCGTACACGAAAGGTCTGCTCAACTCCATTCCGAAAATCACGGGAGAACGCAAGAGACTGCAGCCGATTGAAGGCAATGTGCCATCGCTTCGCAATATGCCGCAAGGCTGCCGATTCGCGCCTCGTTGTCCGCACGCTTTGGACAAGTGCCGCGTATCCGCACCGGAATTTTTCGAGATCGAAGAAGAACACAAATCGCAATGCTGGTTACACGCATAAGGGAGACGAGGTGGAACAATGTCGGATACATTGATTGAGGTTCGGGAACTACGCAAACATTTCCCAATCCGCCGTGGTGTTCTGCAGCGTGTGACTGGTCACGTGCGTGCGGTCGACGGTGTCGGATTTCGCGTTGGAAAGGGAGAAACGTTGGGGGTCGTCGGCGAGTCGGGCTGCGGCAAATCGACGATGGGACGCAGCATTCTGCGGTTGATTGAGCCAACGAGCGGCACCGTGGAGTTTCAAGGCAAAAATATTTTAAATCTGTCGAAGGCGGACATGCAGTTGATGCGCCGCCAGATGCAAATTGTCTTCCAGGATCCGTACGCGTCGTTGAATCCTCGCTTCACCGTCGCGAAGACGTTGATGGAGCCGATGATCGTGCACAAACTGCACGACAAGGCGACCCGCATGTCTCGCGTCAAGTCGTTGCTTGAACGAGTCGGGCTGGATCCAGATTACGCAGAGCGGTTTCCGCACGAATTCTCAGGCGGACAGCGCCAGCGCATCGGCATCGCCCGCGCGCTCACGCTCAATCCCAAACTCCTCATTCTCGACGAACCTGTCGCCGCGCTGGACGTATCGGTTCAGTCGCAAGTGTTGAACTTGTTGAAGGATTTGCAAGACGAGTTTGCCTTGACGTATCTGTTCATCGCGCACGACTTGAGTGTCGTGAGACACATTAGCGATCGCGTTCTCGTGCTCTACTTGGGACGCATGGCCGAGCTCGCGGACACCGATTCCATCTTCTCGGATCCGCTTCATCCGTATACGAAGGCCCTGTTGTCCGCGGTGCCGATTCCGGATCCGGATGTGCGGCGCGAACGGATCATCTTGAAAGGCGACTTGCCCAGTCCGGCCAATCCCCCAAAAGGTTGCCCGTTCCACACACGCTGTCCTGTCGCTGCCCAGATCTGTCGGGAACAAGTACCGGAGTGGCGTGAAGCCAAACAAGGACATTTCGTCGCATGCCATTTGGCGTGATCGTGCGAACATCGTGAAGGGGGATAGAACGTGTCGATCTCGACTCCAGCAACCAACCAGACAGTCACTGCGCAAGAGCGCTCGTTCGTGTTCAAAGTTTTCAAATCGATTCGGCAGTTTCCGATGTTGTACCTCGGTGCTCTGATTGTTCTGGCGCTCATCGTGTGCGCCGTCTTCGCGCCGGAGATTGCGCATTACCCATATCAGAAGCAGTTCATGGACGGCTTGACTCAAGACGGCCAGCCGCATCCGCCCAACGCCCAGTTCATCTGGGGCGCCGACGAAGTCGGCCGCGACGTGTACTCGCGCGTGATCTACGGCAGCCGCGTATCGTTGACCGTCGGCGTGTTCTCCACGGCGATCAGTTTGCTCATCGGCACCGTGCTCGGGCTCATCTCCGGCTACTTCGGAGGATTTATCGATATGGTCATCATGCGCCTGACCGACACGGTGCTGGCGTTTCCGTTCCTGATTTTCTGTATGGCTTTGGTGGCTATCCTCAGTCCCAGTGAGAAAAACGTGCTGTTCGCCATCGGCGTGCTCGGTTGGGGAACCATGGCCCGCGTCGTCCGCGGCCAAGTGCTTGCCGTCAAGGAATTTGAGTATGTGCAGGCGGCGAGAGCGATTGGCGCCTCGTCCTGGCGGATCATGTTCGTGGCGCTGCTGCCCAACATCTTTGGACCTGTCATGGTTCTGGCGGCGTTGAACGTCGGCAGCAACATCATTCTCGAATCCGGATTGAGCTACTTGGGCATCGGCGTTCAGCAGCCTGTTCCATCTTGGGGCAACATGATTGCCGAAGGGTTGCAGACGTATCAATTTGCGCCGTGGATGCTCTGGGCGCCAGGTATCGCGCTGGTCATCGCTGTGCTTGGATTCAACTTGTTGGCCGACGGTCTGCGTGACATCCTGGATCCGCGCAACGTCACGCGCTAAGCGAGAGAGGGGAGGAACCACACGTGTTATCGTTCATTATTCGACGCCTTGGCGCGACCGTCATCGTCCTGTTTGGCATCTCGGTGCTGACGTTCATCCTGATCTACGCGATTCCGTCCGATCCCGCGCGCATCATCGCCGGACAACACGCGTCGCTCGCGACCATTAAAGAGATTCGTCACAATCTCGGTCTGGACAAACCGGTTCCGATTCAGTACATCGATTACATGGGAAGGCTTTTTCACGGCAATTTGGGCACCTCCTTCATTTACAATGAACCAGTGACGCAGCTCATCATGAGCCGCTTGGGCGCGACGGTGGAGTTGGCGCTTGGATGCTGGATCGCTGAATTGCTCATCGGTATTCCCTTGGGAATATTTACAGCGCGCCGCGCTCGCAAGCCGAGCGATTATGTCGTGAGCGCACTCGCGCTGATCGCGATGTCGCTGCCGGTGTTCTGGCTCGGTTTGATTCTCATGTACTACTTCGGCTTCATTCACCCCTGGTTCCCGCTCGGCGGAAACAGCGGTTTCACGAGTCTCATCCTTCCGTCGCTGACCTACGGTGTAACCGGTGCGGCTGTTTACATGCGACTTTTGAAATCGTCGATGCTCGAAGTCATGAACCAGGACTACATCCGAACGGCTCGAGCGAAAGGGGCGGGCGAGAATCGGATCATTTGGCGCCACGCTTTGCGCAACGCGCTCATTCCCGTGATCACGTACGGTTCCATTGACATCGGAACGCTCTTGTCCGGGGTCATTCTGATTGAAGCGACGTTCAACTGGAACGGGCTTGGCATGCTGGCTTACCAGGCCATTCAACAATCCGACATCCCGGTCATCATGGGAACCGTTCTGTTGACCGCCGTGCTCGTCGTCCTGTTCAATCTGTTGACGGATATCGTCTATGTCTTCGTCGATCCGCGTATCCGTTACGATTAACCGGGCGCTCTGGGAGAATCGCGACTGAGATTTGTTTAGAAGTTGTTAGAAAGTTCCCTTCTATATTGAATTTTGATAATGGTGTAGCTATAATAACTGACATCGTGATGATACTTGACGAAATAGTTGCGAAATCCGGCGCATGGTGTCCTATCAAGACGTTATGGCCAATTTCATGGGAGAGTATCTTACGTTATAAAGTTTAGGGGGATATGTGCATGGCACGTAAACTATGGAAGACAGGAACGGCGGTTGGCGCATCCATCGCTGCGCTTGGCCTCCTCGCTGTCGGAATCACGACACATGCGTCGACGCCGAAGGCGACGGTCGCCGGTAACGCCGATGCCGTCAGTTCTGGCAAGCCGACGCCCGGTGGCAGTATTACGCTGGACACAGATGGGGACTTCAAAGACCTAGATCCAGCGCTTGCGTACGACACCATCTCGGGAGAAATTGTGGACCAAATGTACAATCCATTGGTCACGTACAAGGGTACCACGTCTCAGTTGACAGGCGACTTGGCGTCATCCTGGAAGGTATCGAAGGATGGCAAGACGTACACGTTCCAGATTCGCCCTGGTGTGAAGTTCTGGAACGGGGATCCGGTAACCGCGCAGTCGTTCGTCGACGAATTCCAACGCGTCTTGAGCCCGTCGGTCGGTTCGCCTGGTGAAGGTTTCCTGGATCCGATTGTTGTCGGCTCGACGGCCTACAACAAGGGCAAAGCCAAGACGGTGTCGGGCATCAAGGCGATTGGCAAGTACACCTTGCAAATCAAGTTGACCAAGCCGGAGCCGTTTTTCCTGCAAGTGCTTGCGATGCCGTTCTTCTCCGCAGTGGATCAAGCGTTTATCGACAAAGTCGGCAACAAGGCGTTCGATTCGCAGACCGCGATGGGGACAGGCCCGTTTGAACTGAGCAAGTACACGGGAACCCAAGTGGTACTGAAGAAAAATCCGGACTACTTCATGAAGGACAAGTACGGAAACCGTCTGCCGTATTTGGACCAAATCACCATCAACGTGAATAAGAACGATCAGGTCGACGCGCTTCATTTCGAAGACGGCCAAACGGCCCTTATTGCTGACTTGTTCGCAGGCATTCCGTCATCTGTCTATCCGACGTTCCTGAACAGTCCGACGTTGAAGAAAGACATTATCAAAGCACCGTCCAACGCGACGTATTATCTCGGCCTGAATAACAAATTGGCGCCTTTCAACAACGTGAAGGTGCGCCAGGCCGTCGAGTACGCCATCAACAAGCAACGGATCGTTCAACTACTGAACAATAGATTTATGGTTGCGGATCAGCCGTTGCCACCGGGCATCGACGGCTACATGAAGAATTTGCCGGCGAGTGTGGATTACAAGTACAATCCGGCCAAGGCGAAAGCATTACTGAAGCAATCCGGCGTCAAGGATCTCAACGTCACCCTGTATTCGGAGAACACAGCTGATGCGGAAAAGATCGACGACCAAATCCAATCCGATATGAACGCGGTCGGTTTCCACGTCAAGATCGACTCAATGGATTGGAACTCCTTCCTCACGTTAACGGAGAAAGGCAAGGCTCAGGCGTTTCAATTGGCATGGATTCAGGACTTCCCGGACGCTTCCGACTTCTTGAACACGTTGTTCAACTCGAACGAAATTGCGTCGGGCAACAATGCGAGCATGTACGACAACAAACAAGTCGACTCGTGGTTGAACGAAGCCGAAACCGACACCAACCAAGCGCAACGCATTCAGTTGTACGACAAGGCGACTGTGCAAATCATGAAAGACGCTCCATGGGTCCCGCTGTATTACGGCGAATTCGTGTACGCGGTGCAACCTTGGGTACATGGCTTCTACATCAACCCGACGTTGATGGATCCATTGCAGGCCATCTGGATCGACAAATCGCATCAATAATCGCATCCAATCGCACGCAAAGAGGGCTGTCCGTAAGGACAGCCCTCTTCAATGACAGTCGGTTCGATGGCATTAGTAGATCTTCTTTACTGCCGAGAGGTGGTTACCCCAGTACGAACCTGGTTTTACACTCAGGTATCCTACTTTTCCAAGCCCACCGCCGCATTGGATCATTTCGCCGTTGCCAACGTAGATGCCAGAGTGGCCGCCATCGTCAAACGACAGCAAGTCGCCTGGCTGCACGTTGGCCCATGATTCGCGGTAACCAACAGACGTATATTGAAGCTTCGATGACGTGGTCATCTTATAGCCGAGTGCATGGTGATAGACGTATTCAACGAAGTTGGAGCAGTCGAAGCCGTATTGGCCACGGTCTTCGTTGTGTCCCCAGATGTATGGAGTTCCTAACTTGCTCTCGGCGACCTCTAAGACCGCATTGGTCTTCACCTGTCTGCTGGCAGATTGCGCAGCGAGCGGCGTAATGGAGTGATCGACGGTAACACCCGGTGGGAGTGTGCCGGCCATTGCGACCGACGCGCCGAAACTGAGTGTAGCAGCCGTGACAGCAGTGCCTACCAAAGCCTTCTTGAACAATGAAATTTCCCCCTTAGCCTCCGAGGTTAGTTGTCGGGTTCGGTGGAAGATGTCCCTACGCGCGAATGCGCGATTCACCCCATGTAAATCGTCCCCCGTACCTGCTGTTGCAGGATTCGGCTTAGCTTTTTTCGTTGCAGATACTAGGCTAACATCTCGTTGGATCGATGTCTCTATGAGATTGCTGGCAAGTCTGGATAGATAATGAGTAGAAAAAGGCTGTCCTGCAGCCATCGCAGATGACTTGGAGGACAGCCCTCACAGCTCGATTAGTGGTGGGCTTCAGCGTGATCGACATGAGACACGTGACGGCGGTTGCTCAGGACCCAGATCACCGACAGCAGGACAAAGCAGCCGCCGACGACAAACGGAACATGCGGCGAAAACCATTGTGCCAGCTTGCCGGCCAGGTAAGGAGCGATTGCGCCGCCGAGAAACCGCAGGAAACTGTACGCGGCAGACGCCGTCGAGCGCTCGATGGGAGCCGCGTTCATGACGGCCGTCGTGATCAGCGTATTGTTGTTACCCAACAGCGCACCGGCAAAGATGACGGCGGCAATGACGACCCACTGAACAGATGTCCAGATACCCATGATGATCAGAACCACCGCGAAAGCCGCCAGCATGGCGGCCATCGAGTTGACGGTGCCAAAACGCCGTTGCAGAATGGGGGCAACAAAGACCGATGTAATGGCGAGCAAAACCCCCCAACCGATAAAGACGAAACCGATGCCGCGGGCGTTGAGGCCCATCACGAACGGTGCGTATGCGAGCAACGTGAAGAAGCCAAAGTTGTACAGGCAAGCTGTTAGACCAAAGACGACGATGGACCGATACCGCATCGCGCGAAACGGATCCGCAATCGATGTCGCTGGTCGCTTGGCTACGGCCTGTTTCTTCGAGCCAGGCATAAATATGGAGAGGAAAACCAGCGCAACAGCCATGAGGACGCCGACGCCAATGAACGGCCCGCGCCACGTGATAGCGCCCAACTCACCGCCGAGCAACGGGCCCACGGAGATGCCAAGACCGATGGCAGCTTCGTAGAGGATGACCGCTTTTGCGGTGCCGTTCTTGGAAAACGAGACGATGGCCGCCAACGCGGTGGCGACGAACAGCGCGTTTCCCAACCCCCAGCCGCCGCGCAGGCCGACAATCCACCAGACGCTGTTGGACAGGCCGCCCAATGTGGAGAAGATGGCGATAATGATCACGCCGGAAATCAGCGTAACCTTCGTGCCCAACCGACTGGAAATGGCGCCGGTGATCAACATGGCCACCGCCATCACGGCGTTGTAACTGGTGAACAGCAAGGTCACTTGACTGGGTGACGCATGCAATTGTTTCGATATGGCAGGTAGAATCGGATCCACAAGTCCAAGGCCCATGAATGCGATGATGCTTGCAAAGAAAACCGCCCATACGGCACGTGAATGGGCGTGATTCTGCGCGTCTGACGAATTTTGTTCCACCATCCATCGTTCTCCTTCATACGAATTCGCAAATGCTTGCGTGATACAAACAATTGTTTTTAGTATACAACTATCTCGCAAGAAGTATCAATATGCGACTCTGCATTTTAGGAGACCGTGGTGCTTGTCGATGCGACGGGATGCACAAAAATGTGCCCGCCTTCGTCGATCAGAATGTCGCTCGCCATCGTCGGCGAGTTCAGATGTTCAACAAGGGCCGTTTTGCCGTTCGCATCCTCTTTATAGATGGCAACGACGAGTCCGTTTTGATTCACTGTCCCATAGTACAGGGTGTTGTTGACCGTGCCCAAGAGCGCGGCGTTGCTTTGAACAACCTGTTGGCTCATGTCGAACTCCGGACTGTAGCTGCTTGTCGTGCTTTCTTGGCGCAAGCGAACGACATCCCACGAGCCGTCGATATTCTCCTCGATATACAGGGTCGTTCCGTCCTGCGTCAGTGCGATGTTTTTCACGTAGCCGCCGCCGTAAGGAACGCTCTGAACGTCTTCCATGGTGCCGATATGGTACAACGCGCTCGACTCGCTCGAATTGATCAGCACAAAGATATCGTTCGTTTGGCTGCTGTAGGTCACTTTGACAATTTGGGCGTCGGAGGACAACTCGGAGAATACTGGAACGCTTCCGGCGGTTACATCCGCCTGTTGTCCCGTCGATACATAAAATGTGTTCAGTTCGAGTTCACCAGGCGTAATTTGCTCGCCTACGAATACTTCTTCGTCGTCGAGCCAACCTATATACTGCACAGGGTACAAATCCGTTGCAACGCTGACCGGTTTGCCAGTGGCCAAAGATTCCACATGAACCGCATCTGTAGCGCCTTCCTCGAGGTAGGTCGCATATTGGCCGTTCGGCGAAACGGTTACGCCTGCGTATTCGTGCTGGAGCTGTGCGAGAATTTGTTTCGCCTTGGCGCTCAGTATGAGCGATGGGTTGAGCAACTGTTCAATTTCGGCTTGCGTCCGCTTCTCTTGTACGTAAAACAATCGATTCATGTGGTGAAGAAACAGGACTTGGCTCAGCGTCAGAAGGGCGACAAACGATACAAAGATTCGTCCGAAAGCGCGTTTGGTGAGCAATTTAGGTTCCTCCGTTTGCGGGCATGACGACAATCGACGTTGCGACGCTGCGCGGGCCGGTTAAATCGACCGGGGTATTGACCAATTTGCCGTTGTACACCATGGTCGTGGATGAGCCCCCGTCGAGATCGGCCGCGATTTCGGCGTGGTACTGCAACATCAACTCGGTCAAATCCGACATGGAGGCACCCAAATGTCCAAATTGTCCTCGTCCGTCCGTGACAATGAGAATCACTTTTCCACTGGCCGTTTGACCGATCGCCGTTCGCGGGTTAAAGCCCTGGTCAGGCACTGAAACAGGCTGGCCGTTTAAGACCAGGACGGGTCCAAAACTCAATGCCTGCTGCACATCCGCCTTTTCGAGGTCGGCCAACGAATAATCGCCGGCAATCATCTGGCCTCCAGCCGTAAATCCGATTTCCGGATACTTTCCCTTCGAATGCTTCCCTGTCAACACTTGACCATCGTGGATCGTAATCCCCAATGGATTCGCTCCGGTTCCTTGCTGATTGTTGTCGGAAAACGCGCCGCCGTTGACACCGGCGACAGCCCCGGACTCTTCAACCATTTCCTGAACAGTTTGTCCTGTCTTGCCAATATACTTCGTCGCGACAACCTGGATCCGCTTGGGGTTGTCGACCACCATGATATGCGCCGTGAACGTGGTCCCATGGTATGTGTATAGATGGATTGCGCCATCGTTGTTGTAGTCTTTCCCCCCAAACAGGCTGATTGGCAGCGTCTCCGACAACATGCCGCTGTCCGCCAACGAATGCGACTGAATGACCGAATTGGACAGCGTATAGAGCGACAGCGGACGCAGTAGGTAGCCGTGTCTGGTTTCGTCGAATGTGTCGATCACATAGTTGCGAACCAATCCAAATGGTCCATGAAATACCCAGAGTGAACTGGAGACGAAAAAATAGATCAAACAAGCTAGCACAAGTGTCGCCCAGCGAACGTTCTTAGGCTGTGGCGTCGATGACGGTTTGGTCTCCTTCTGCGGCTGATAACGTCTGTGATTCATGGACTAACCTCACATAGCTGAATTCTCTTACCTCTGAACCCTTACTATATTACAATAGGCAGGATAGGAGAAGTAGCGAGGAGAGCGTTCCAGAATGATGCAAAAAACGAAAAATATCCTGGGGCTTGCTATTCTCTTTGTCGTATGCATAGTGACTGGGTGCAGTGGGCCTAGCCTGCATCACAATGCGGCGAATGGATCCCAGGGGACGACGAATTCTGCGACTTCGAATCAGACGCCGGCGAACCACCGGAAGGGAACGGGGCCCGGCGTGACAACCAAGCCTCGGAGTCGGCCGTTTCAATATCCTGTGTTCGGCCTCGATACGGAAGGGAAGGACGTGCTCGCGCTCAACGAGCGGCTTGCGGAACTCGGTTATCTGCCTGTCGCCATCGCGTCGAACACAGCGCCGCAAATCACGAAGAAGAATCTTCTCAATCCACCGCAGGTCGCGTTTCAGTGGAAATTCGACAATGTGCCTGCGCAGTTGAAGAACCTGTGGGCGCCCGATGTCTACACGGAAATGACGCGCGCGGCCGTGATCGAGGTGGAATACCTCAATCATTTGGCCATCGACGGCATTGCCGGAGCATCGGTGTGGCAGGCGATATTGAAGCCGAACGCGGTGAAGAATCCATATCCGTATACATACGTACTCGTCACAAAAAATCCGGATCCTGAAATGCTGCACGTGTGGCAGGCAGGAAAGTGGGTGTATGAGTCGGTGGTCAACACGGGGATTGCTGGCGCGCCGTCGACGGACGGGACATTCGCAGTCTATCAACGATATCTATCGCAGACGATGAAGGGGAAGAACCCAGACGGGACCAAGTATGTCGATCCCGGCGTTCCATACGTGAACTACTACAACGGAAGTCAGGCGATTCATGGGTTTGTCAGACAGTCCTACGGCTATCCGCAAAGCGTCGGCTGTGTCGAATTGCCCGTGGATCACGCCAAGGTCGTGTGGTCATTGCTGTACTACGGGACGCTTGTGACGGTCGAAGGCCAGTATGTTCCGCCGTTGCCAAAGACGTCGCAAAAACCGTCGATCCCGCCGAAACAGGCTGGCCAAAGCACAAGATCGACCGTGTACAGCACGTACGGCAGCCGTTGACTACCGACAGTCGCGAAATTTCCGATAGCACGAGCAGGTACGTGCTATCGGAGCACGTTTCTCGCGCCGTAGTAACGGGACGCGTACCAAGGGTTGGCAAAGATGTCGTTGAGCACGACGACGCCTTGGTTCCCTACGGACGACGATTCTATCACTGCCCCGTGGCCCAAATAGAGTGCCACGTGTGTCACCTGATTGGCGAGATGGTTTGCGTACGTGTTGGTGAAGAACAGCAGATCGCCCGGCTGCAGATTGTTTTTCGACACGGGCGTGCCAACGCTCGCCTGTTCGCTCGCCGTCCGAGGCAAATGAATTCCATGGACACCGAATATGTACTGGATGAAACCGGAGCAATCGAAACCTGTTCGGGGACTTGTGCCACCCCAAAGATAGTGGAGACCCTCGTACGATTCCGCAGTATGAAGAATACTGGTTTGCAGCTCTGGTGTGGATGTGGCTGAGTTGAAAGCTCTGGTCGACGCGGCCGGCGCCGTTTGTCCGTGATCGACGGACGCTGCGGCAACGACAGCGGGGAAGTGGAATGCAATCAGCGAACTTGCGGCCAAGGATGCGACGGTCGTCATGAAAAATGTCGATCTCGCCTTCAATCTATCGAGTCTCCTCAGTGGATTCGTCTATAATCGACATTCTATGACATGGAGCGAGAGAATGAAAGACTGGTATTCAACAGCGTGAAAGGTCGTAGAGCTGTGTAACCCGTTCGGTCAACACCTGTTCGAACCACTTCTTCAAGGTTGGTTCAAGGTTCCCGATCTACTATATAACCAAGAAGTGCAGCTGCACCCCTTCTTGACCCCCTTTGGATAGATGTTCTTTGGCCACTGCGATGACGCAGTGGCCCTTTTTTGCGAATCATTGCGTGACGGATTTCTGTGCCTGACAAAGAACGTTCATAAAAGGTGTATATAAAATACACCTTTTATTCAACTGCGCGAGTATAATCACCCATGGAAACGACGAAAACAAATGCAGTCAGACGCTGAATCACAGTCAGGAGGTTCCGCAATGCTATCTAAGGAGACCAGAGAAATCATTAAATCGACGGTGCCGGTGCTTGCCACGCATGGTACTGCCATCACCAGCCGCTTTTACGAACGATTGTTTGACAGCCATCCGGAACTGCTCAATATCTTTAACAAAGCGAACCAAAGCCGGGGACGTCAGCAGACCGCGTTGGCAAACGCAATTTACGCAGCGGCAGAGCACATCGATCACCTGGAGGACATTGTTCCTGTGGTGCGACAAATCGGCAACAAACACCGCGGCTTGGGCGTTCGTCCGGAACATTATCCGATCGTCGGGGAAAACTTGCTAAAGGCTATCAAGGACGTACTGGGTGACGCCGCGACCGATGAAATCATTGACGCGTGGGCGCAGGCGTACGGCGTGATCGCCGACGCGTTCATCGGTATAGAGAGTGAAATGTATCGACAAGCCGAGACGCAGCCAGGAGGTTGGCGGGACTTTCGCCCGTTTGTCGTAAGCCGCAAGGTGCGAGAGAGCGACGTGATCACATCGTTCTACTTGGTTCCAGAGGATGGCGGAGACATCGCCGGCTTTGTGCCAGGCCAATACATCACGTTGAAAGTGGACATTCCAGGCGAGCGCTACACTCAACTTCGCCACTACAGTCTGTCGGATGCGCCAGGCAACGGATACTACCGAATCAGCGTCAAGCGCGAGGATGCTCGAGATCGGCTTCCAGCGGGGATTGTGTCCAACTACCTGCACAACCACGTCAATGAAGGGGATGTGTTGTTGGCGAGTGCACCGTCCGGCGTCTTCGTCATGCGCCGCCCAATCGACAAGCCGATCGTATTTCTGAGCGGCGGCGTAGGTATGACGCCGCTTGTCAGCATGGTCAAGACGTTGCTGCAAGAACAACCGGATCACGCCGTGACCTACATCCACGCCGCGATTCACGGCGGGATGCACGCGCTGCAAGAGGATTTAAACCATCTCGCGAACACGCACTCGAACTTGCGCTACCATGTCGTATATGAACGACCCTCTGAGGACGATATGGCGCATCGACATTTTGCCAAATCGGGATTTGTCGATCTCGAATGGCTGAAACAAACGGTCGCGAAGGATTCCGACTTCTACTTCTGCGGTCCTACGCCGTTTATGAAAGCCGTCTACCGCGCGCTGAAGGATTGGGGCGTGCCAGCCGATCAAATCCACTACGAGTTCTTTGGACCGCAAGGCAGCTTGGAGGATGAATCCTAATCGGTCCAATGTTCAAAAGGCGCCTTCTCCGGCCATTGCGTATGCCGAGGGGGCGCCTTTTTCGTGCCGAGGTTGTTGTCGTTCTGGATGGACTTCGTCGATCACGACATCACCCACCCGCTGGGTAGGCGACGATTTACTTCTTCTTGCCCGACGTTTTTGCCTTGCTGCCGTGAGTTGTGGTCGACTTGTGCGACGACTTCAGCTTGCTGGTCTTGGATGTCGATTTCGAATGGCTCTTTGTCGAGTGAGTTGTCGCGTGAACGGCTGTGTGATGTGCGACGGTTTTGTTGGACGTTGCTGCCATTGCAATGGACGGCGTTGCGAGCAAAGCGAGTGTCGCCATCGATGCTACGATGCGTTTGTTCATGATCGGTTCCCTCCAAAACTTCTCTTATTTTTGATTGGCTTTTCGCCGAAGAGAACAATACCGCTCTCACTTTAAAAATCCATCAAAAATTCCGGGAAAGTAATTCGATGTAAATTTGATGAAGATATTGTCTGATAAAGGATTATAGACATACAGAACCTAGGGGGAATGAGGATTGGCCTCAACTCATGCAATCATCCTTGCGGCTGGACTATCAACACGGCTTCGTCCTTTGACTGATGAAAGGCCCAAGTGTCTCTTGCCAATTGGAAAGAGGACTATCTTGGATAGGCAATTGGATGCACTGCGGCAACACGGTGTAACGAACATCGTCATGGTTGTTGGCTACAAGAGGCAAGCCATTGAAGAGCACATTCGCAGGCATCACCCTGACCTAGCGGTCCGCTGCGTCGTCAACCAGAACTTTGAAACGACCAATACGCTGTTTTCCTTGCGCGACGCGCTTCCATTTTGCGAGGGCGATTTCCTCTATTTAAATGGCGACGTTGTGTTCGATCCCGGTGTTCTCCGGCGCCTTCTCGATGAACGAGATGGGGGTTGCTTGGCGGTGGATCGAAAACAGTGTCGAGAAGAGGAAGTCAAGGTGATGGTCCAGGACGGCACGGTGGTTGACATTGGAAAGCACCTGGATCCAAAGAAATCATACGGCGAATTTATCGGTGTCGCGAAATTCTCTGGATCGTTTGCCGAGGCGTTTCGCCAACAAGTTGCGGCTGAAGCCAAGCCAGGGAACGAAATGCAATTCTTCGAATACGCCTTGCATACGATGGCTGACAAGTCTTGGTTGGTCGCAATCGACATCACAGGCTTGCCATGTGTCGAGGTTGATTTTGCCGAAGACTATACGTATGCGATAGATCTATTCGAACGCGGTGAGGGGGCAAATCGCGATGCCGACCTCTGAGCTGTCCCGAATCAATGACTGTGCCAAGCGCCCTATCGACATTTGGACAAACTATTTATATTATCCACTGTCGATTCGACTCGTGTATATATTGCGAAAAACACCAGTGACTCCAAACGAGTTGACGTTGTTGTCCATGTTTATTTGTTTCGTCGGCTGTGTCTTCTGGGGATTTGGGGGACGAGACAACCTCAGCATCGGTCTTCTGTTCGTGCAGTTGTCCTACGTCATCGACTGCGCGGATGGCCAACTCGCCCGTTATAAGAAGATGTTCTCGTCCATTGGAGGCTGGTTGGATCAGGTGTCGGATCGAGTGAAAGAATTTGCTATATACTTTTCACTCGCCTACGGCTATACCCGTACGCATGGAACGGAAATGTGGATCTGGAAATGGACGCTGATCGCCTTGTTTACGCTGTATCTGTTGGAGTATCTCGCTCAGATTCAACCCAAACCCAGGCACGGTGTCGACGTGGTCGCTGTTGGCGCGAGCGGCAACGTCCCGCCATCCCATGAGCAATATGACGGCCAGCGTGCCGACCTGTTTGCGCGCGCCCAGAAATGGCGAGGATTCGTTCCGTTTCGGGGGTTCATCATCGGTGAACAATATTTCGCCCAGTTGGTATTTCTCGCATTCGGTGCTATCGTACCGTTCTTTCATTTTGTTTCGTTTCTCGGTTTGGCGATGTGCGTGTATCGTCCGCTTGTGCAGTTCTACAAGTTGAATCGGGGAAGGTGACGGACGATCCCGAGAGTCCGTCGGTCTTGAGATGCATATCTTGACTTCAGGCTTGGGCTGTATCACGTGTCATGTTTGACGATACGTGGTGCAGCCCTTCTGCGTTGCTAGAAATGGAAGAGAATTGTCTTGCATGAGCGAGCGATGTCGGAAATAAGAATGATAAAAAGTGACACGATATAGTAAAACAAAATTTTAGGAGTTTTCCCTGCTGTGGAGAGCGTGGTCAAGACCAGCAAGAAACCATGGAGATGGTATTAAGGGGGATTGCAGAGTGAATAGAAAGTATGTTCGTCGCACCATCTCAGCTTCGTCGGCTGCCGCAGTCATTGGCGTTGCCGGAATATTCGCCGCCACGCCCACGTTTGCCGCCAGTCAAGCCAGCAATGCGAATCATCCACCGCTGACCATATTGGCGGAGGAGACGTCCGCATGGACCGACAACTTTAACCCGTTCGCTGTCGGAAACCTGCAAACGCCGAATGGCACCATTTATGAGGCGTTATTCTACTTCAGCCCGACGGGGCCTCAGTACAATATGCTTGGCACAAGTATGACATGGAGCAATCATAACAAAACGCTGACGGTCACAGTTCGCAGCGGTGTGAAGTGGAATGATGGGACACCTTTTTCCGCCAATGATGTGATTTTCACCTATAACCTGCTCAAAAAATATCCTTCGCTCGACACGAACGCCATCTGGAAATCGTTGAAGTCTGTGAAATCTGCGGGCGGTAACAAAGTGCAGTTCAATTTCGTATCCGCGCAAGTGCCGTTTGCCCAAATTGTCGTTGGCGACGTTCCCATTGTGCCACAGCACATTTGGAGCAAGATCCAAGGCGATCCTTCAAAGTGGACGGATCCGAATCCAGTCGGAACCGGCCCATATATGCTGGATAAATTTAGCGCGCAAACCTACAGCCTGAAATACAATCCAGTCTACTGGGGTGGTACTCCAGCCGCGCCTGAGCTGATTTATCCGGCAATCCCAAGCGCCCAGCCCGCAAACTTGCAATTAACCAGTGGACAGCTCGATTGGGCAGACGAGTTTTTGCAAAATATCGACAAACTGTACGTCGCCAAGGCACCGACGACGAATCATTACTACTTCCCTCCAGTTGCCGATCTCGATATCTTTCCAAACCTGAAGAATCCCCTTCTGGCCAACGTTGCGCTTCGAAAAGCCATCAGCGACGCTATCAATCGCCAGCAGATCGATACGGTCGGAGAGTTTGGATACGAAGCGCCATCCAACCCGACTGGACTCATTCTGCCGGATGAGAACAAGTGGCTCAAACCGGGTCTCAGTACCAAGTTCACGTACAGCGTCGCAGAGGCGAACCAACTATTGGACAAAGCCGGGTTCAAGATGGGGCCAGGAGGCGTGCGCGTGAGTCCTTCTGGCAAAAAACTATCGTTTAATTTGATTGCGCCAAATGGCTGGACGGACTGGAATGAGGACGAAACGCTGATTGCCCAGGATCTCAAGCAGATTGGCATTCAAATCAATGTTCAAGAACCTCAGCAGACCGACTGGTCGAACGACCTGCTGAACCACCAGTTCGATCTCGCGCTTGAATCTGGCAACTTCGCCGGCAACACGCCGTTTGAGGGCTTCCGCAACAACTTCTATCCGGGTATGCAGAGTAACTACGAACAGTTCAGCGATCCGGTGATGACCAAGGCGCTGAATCAGTTCCAGGCCAGCGCGGATCTCGCGACCCAGAAGAAGGCCATGTATACGATGGAGTCCGAATTTGAGAAGCAGCTTCCTGTCATTCCGCTGGTGTATGCGGCCGAATGGAGTCAATACTCGACGAAATACTACACGAACTGGCCTTCGGCGAAAAACAACTACGCCGATCCTTCGCCGGCGACCGCGTTTTCGAACGGCGTCGTACTAACGCATATCAAGGCCGTTCATTAAGCTCTGCGGGAGGGCCGCAGGGGCGAGCGGGCTCCTGCGGCGGATTGGGAAGAGAGGGCTGCGGGCATGTATTACGTAAAGAAGTTCATCCATTTCATCGTCTTGGTGTGGGTTGCGATCACGCTCAATTTTCTAATGCCGCATCTGATGCCTGGAAACCCGATGGAAGCCCTGGTGGCAAAGTCACAAGGCAAAATCAGCCCCGTGGTCATGCATGCTTTGGCGCTGCAATTTGGGATTGACAACAAGCCGCTGTGGCAGAAATACATCGACTATATGACTCAATTGTTGCATGGGAATCTGGGTGTTTCCATCACGTACTATCCGGTTGATGTCAAAACCGTGATCGGACAAGCGCTTCCTTGGACATTGATTTTGGTCGGCGTCACGACGATTCTTGCGTTTTTGATTGGCACATTGATTGGTATTGTCGCCGCTTGGAGACGCAACAAACTATTTGACTCAATCATGGGCCCCATATGGATGTTTCTCGGTTCCGTGCCGCAATTCTGGCTGGCTCTCCTACTGCTCTACTACTTCGCATTCAAACTGGGCTGGTTTCCAGAAATGCATTCCTACAATTATGGGGATTCGCCATCTTGGAGTTTGAAGTTTTTGTCCGACGCAGTATGGCATTCCATTCTCCCGGCTTGTGCGCTCTTGTTCACAACGATTGGCGGTTGGATGCTGGCCATGCGCAACAACATGATTCAAATCATCAGTGACGATTTCATCGCATATGCGCGGGCCAGAGGGCTGCGACCGTGGAACATCATGATGGTGTACGCTGCGAGAAACGCCATTCTGCCAAGCGTTACGCAGTTTGCCATTGCACTTGGCTACGCTGTTGGCGGTCAGATATTGATTGAAGAGATATTCTCCTATCCCGGAATTGGCTATCAGTTGGCGCAAGCGGTGATCACGCAGGATTATCCGCTTATGCAAGGCATCTTTTTCATCATCGCTGTCGTGATGCTGCTGGCCAATTTTGTTGTTGACATCCTTTACACACGTTTGGATCCGCGTGTTCGTACAGAGGGGGCGAGCGCATGAGTCGACAGGATGCAAATACCATGGAACCGCAGTCTCCGCCCGATGCACGTTCCAGGGCACCCAAGCCACAATGGCTGCAAGCGATTCGGCAAGTCTTCAAAGAGCCGAAGGCGGTGATTGGCTTTGCCATTCTTGGCATATTTGTCATCATCGCCATCTTCGCACCCTATCTTGCGCGTTTCGATCCGATGAACGAAGGGGCGCTGCCACCGTTGACTCCGCCCAACAAAACCTACTGGTTCGGCACGACCGGCTATGGAGACGACGTGTACAGTCAGTGGATCTATGCGACGCGCACGAGCATCTGTATCGGCCTCGAAGTCGCGGTCATCGCCACATCGTTATCTGTCATTTTGGGTGTTTATGCCGGGTTCAAAGGGGGAAAAGTCGACGCGGTCGTCAATTGGGTGACGCAGGTCATGCTCGTGTTGCCGGGATATCCACTCATCATCATGATCTCGTCGTACATTCCAAACGCGGGATCGCAGGCGATTGTATGGATATTGGGCCTGACGAGTTGGCCTGCCGCCGCGCGGATGAAGCGGGCTCAGGCCATGACGTTCAGAACCCGCGACTTCATTCTCGCTGCACGGCTCGGCGGTTTTTCCGATTTTCGCACGGTTTGCACGGAAGTGCTGCCCAACATGGTTTCTCTGGTTTTCAACACCTTCATCTCCATGATTTCCTGGGGGATTTTTGGAGAAGCGTTTCTGCGTTTTCTTGGCATCGGCAGCACAAGAACGCCAAGTTGGGGCAATATGCTGAACGCGTCACAAAATGGCAACGCCAT
This sequence comes from Alicyclobacillus acidiphilus NBRC 100859, assembly GCF_001544355.1. Taxonomy (GTDB): domain Bacteria; phylum Bacillota; class Bacilli; order Alicyclobacillales; family Alicyclobacillaceae; genus Alicyclobacillus; species Alicyclobacillus acidiphilus. The sequence continues at coordinate 9,585 of NZ_BCQI01000007.1, read as the reverse complement.
GATGGAAGGGGCGTGGTGGTGGTTTATTCCCCCGGGTTTGTCGATCACGATGGTCATCCTGGCCTTGACGCTCATCAACTACGGCATCGACGAAGTGAGCAATCCCCGTTTGAAAAAGCCGCCGAAACTGTCGAAGGCGATTCGCGACAAGCTGCGACTCCAGGCCGCTGAGGAGGGAGCCGTATGACAGGAAAACCTGTTCTTGACGTGCGAAATCTGTCTGTCGGATACATGACGCCGCGCGGCTTTGCCACTGCGGTAGACGGTGTCAGCTTGACCATTCACGAAGGCGAAACGGTCGGATTGGTTGGGGAATCGGGCTGCGGGAAGTCGACGTTGGCCATGGCAATCATGCGTCTGCTCGGGCCCGGCGCCTATGTCACCGGTGGGCGCATCCGCATCGCAGATCGAGATATCTATAGGATGGGCCGGGAAGAGCTTCGGCAGTTTCGCTGGACACATGTGTCGATGGTCTTTCAGAGCGCGATGAACGTGTTAAATCCCGTTCGCACGATTGGGGAACAGATGGTCGATACCTTTCGCGCGCACGACCCGAGGATGTCCAAACGGGAAGCTATGGAGCGTTCCGCGGAACTGCTGCGCATCGTCCGAATCGATCCGGCGCGGCTTGGCAGTTTTCCACACGAGCTTTCCGGCGGGATGCGGCAACGCGTCGTGATTGCAATTGCCATCGCGTTCAAGCCAAAGCTGGTCATCATGGACGAACCCACAACCGCGCTGGATGTGGTCGTGCAGCGATCCATTCTTGAGCAGGTCATGGAACTGCAGGAGCAGTTCGGTTTCTCCATCCTCTTTATCAGTCACGATATCACGCTGGTCAACCGCATCTCGAACCGCGTCGGCGTCATGTACGCGGGCCGTCTTGTCGAGATGTCCGATTCGCAGTTGGCGACTGAGGAACCGCCGCTTTATCATCCGTACGCAATGGGGTTGCATCGGGCGATCCCAACACTCGACGCCGGAGATGACGAGATATCCGGCATTCCAGGCTCGCCGCCGGTTCCATTGTCCATGCCGCCAGGATGCGCGTTTCACCCTCGCTGTCCTTATGTCCGAGACGCGTGTGCCTCCATTAAGCCGGATTTGACCAGGCATGGAGACTATCAAATCGCATGTCACCTGACAACAGACGAGTTAAGGAGTTTCGCCCATGCAGACTGACCAACCTTTTGTGCAGGCAATCGATCTCGTCGTCCGCTTCCCTGTGAAGACAAAACAGGGGACGAAGTACATCACACCGGTCGACGGCGTCAGTTTCGCGGTCCACACCGGCGAGGTCCTGGCGCTGGTCGGCGAGTCCGGGAGCGGAAAATCCACGCTTGGTCGTGCTTTGGTCCGGTTCAATGAACCGGCCGCTGGAACGATTTTCGTCGATGGGAACGATGTCACGCACGTCCGTGGCCAGCGGGATCTCGGAACGTTGCGGCGCCAAATTCAAATGGTATTCCAGGATCCATTCGGATCGTTGAATCCTGTTCGCAGTGTCGGACAACATCTCAGCGCGTTGGTGAGGAAGCACCAGGGTTTGCGCGGAGATGCCTTGCGGCAACAGACTTTGCAGTTACTTGAAACCGTGGGTCTTTCGCCAGCTTCGGAGATGATTTTGAAGTATCCTCACGAATTGTCGGGAGGCCAGCGGCAGCGCGTCGCGATTGCCCGAGCGCTCGCCGTGAAGCCGCGTTTCATCGTGGCCGACGAACCCATTTCGATGTTGGACGTGTCCATCCGGGCGGACATTCTCAAGCTGTTGAATCGTCTGAAGCGCGAATTTGACCTAGGCTACGTGTATATCACACACGATCTTGCGTCCGCGAAATACTTCGGGGATCGGATGATGGTGTTGTATGCCGGGCAAGTCATGGAGACAGGAACATCGGCGGAAATCATTGCGAGTCCCGCTCACCCGTATACGCGATTGTTGCTTTCTTCGACTTCGGGTGCATGGTCACGCGACACCAAGCTCAATACGAGTGTTGAGGCACCTGATCTATTCGAAGGACGCCGCGGGTGTCCATTTGCGAACCGATGTCCAATCTCGACGGAGGTATGTCTTCGCGATCGACCCGTGCTTCGCGCGGTAGGCGCCAATCATGCCGCAGCCTGCCACCATGCGGACGAAGCGATCACGATATGAAATATTGTTTCTGTTATCAATAATATAAATTGAAATAAAATATTGACGTGCGATGGCGGGGGGCTTACCATGGCAGTCAAATAGGCATTGTCCCTGTTAGGTGAAACGCTTCCAGAATCCCCGAAGGGAGGGACACAGGTGAGTAAGATCGGACTTGAAGAACTGCTGACACGTCACCGGGCGCTTCTGAACGGCAAACGGATTGGATTGGTGTCCAACTACGCTGTAACGGACACGAACTATGTTCCCGTCATTCGGCATTTTGCCAACTCAACCGATTGGAAGCTGACCAAATTGTTCGGTCCAGAGCATGGCGTGAGGAACAGCGCGAAGGAGGGGGAGGCGGTCGATTCGGTCATCGATGAGGCGACTGGCCTTCCTGCGTTTAGTTTATATGGTCCCAACAAGAAACCGTCTGCAGACATGCTGGATGGTGTGGACGTGCTGGTGGTGGATCTGGTCGATATCGGATCGCGCTACTACACAAATATGAACACGCTTACGTACTGCATGGAAGCGTGCGGCGAGCTTGGGTTGCCTTGTGTGGTGCCTGATCGGCCCAATCCCATCGACGGGGTGCATCGAGAGGGAAATATACTCGATCTCGATTTTCAGTCATTCGTCGGCATGCATCCGATTCCGAATCGGCATGGGCTGACGATGGGGGAACTGGCCATTTGGATCAACGATCGCCTTGCTACACCGTGTCCATTGACGGTAGTCGGGATGACGGAATGGAAGCGCGACATGCTACTCACGGATGCAGGCGTTCCGTTTGTTCCTCCGTCCCCCAACACAACAGATTTGGAGATGGCCCTGCTCTATCCTGGAACGTGTCTGTTCGAAGGCGTGAATGTCAGTCTTGGCCGTGGAACCACACATCCCTTTAAGTATATTGGCGCGCCCTATGTCAAAGCCCACGCTTTGACGGACTGGTTCAACCAACAGGCGTTTCCAGGCATTGTCGCGCGTCCGATTTACTTCGTGCCCACGTATTCACAGTACGCGGGCGAGTTTTGTGAGGGCATTTCCTTGCACGTGACGGATGCCCGCGCGCTGCAGCCGGTTCGCGTGGGGGTTCAACTGCTGCAGGGCATCGCGGAACTCTACGAGTCGGATTTCGAATTCTTAGGAGCGAATCAGTCTTCGCATCCGTTTATCGATTTGCTGGCGGGCTCCGCCAAACTTCGGGCCTATGTTCAATCGGGGCGCGCGCTCGATTATCTGGAAGAATCGAAGGAGCGGTTGGAGCAGTTCCATCGCGACATCCACCCTTTTCAGCGCTATGTGTAAGACCAATTGATGTGCCAGGGGGAATCGTACCGTGATTCGCAGTTACCGGAGCGGAGACGAATCGTCGATTGTGCGATTGTGGAACACCGCATGTCCCAAAGATCCGATTTCGATGGAGGTGTTTATCAAACGGGTTCTCGTCGATCCCAATTTTGATCCGGATGGCCTCATTCTGTTCGAAGAGAATGGCGAGATCGTTGGATTTACTCTGTGTGTCGTCCGAAAGCTTCCGCTGTCGGGAGGTGATTTGGAACCGGAGAACGGCTGGATCACCGCATTTTTCGTCCACCCCGACCGAATGGGCGTAGGTATCGGACAACAGATGTTTCGAGCCGCAGACCAGTTTTTCCAGGCTCGATCCCGCCGCCACATCTTCTTCTCGTCGTACGCGCCAAACTATTTCGTCCCCGGAATCGACGCGACCCGCTATCCTCGGGCCAAATCGTTTCTCGAGCACCAGGGGTTTCGCGTTCTCTACTCTCCTGTCGCGATGGATAAGAACCTGGTGGATTACGCGCTGCCGAGCGACGTGATCGAGTTGGAACAAGCACGGCGGCGGGAAGGGTACGAATTTGAACCTCTTTCGCCCAAGTACCTCACCCAGTTGATTGAAATGAACGACTCCAAATTCAATCCGGATTGGGCTCGTGCGGTCCGGGAAGCCGTCGCCAACGGGATTCCGTTTCGACAAATCCTCATTGCGCGCCAGAACGAGCAAGTGGTCGGTTTTTGCATGTACGGAGCATACGACGGTGTGGGTGAACGGTTTGGGCCGTTTGGCGTCGATGATCGATTGCGAGGTACTGGATTGGGGAAAATTTTGCTCTACACGTGTTTGGGCGAGATGAAAGCGAACGGGCTGCACAGCGCTTGGTTCTTGTGGACGGGTGAAACCAGCCCGGCCGGATACTTGTACCAGCGCGCGGGGTTTGAAGTGACGCGCCGCTTCGATGTCATGCGCAAACAACTGTCGTGACGTGCGCCGGCATGGAAAACGTGCTGGAGAATATAAAGGAGGGCAACAGGATGCCTAGTGAGACGAAGACGATTTTGGCCATCGGCGGCCACGCGGGGGATATGGATCTGACGGCGGGCGCCGTGATCGCCAAGTACGTTCAGGCGGGACACAAAGCGACGTTTCTCCATCTGACTCCGGGCGAAAAGGGGCATCCACGCTTGAGTCCAAACGATTACGCCAAGCAGAAAATCGAGGAGGCGCAAAAATTCGCGGAAATCGTCGGTGCGCAGGTGAGGTTCCTCGCCTACAAGGATGCGGAACTGCCCGTCAACGACGAGGTGAAATACCAAGTTGCGGACGTGATTCGCGAGGTGAAGCCAGATATCATCATCACGCATTGGCGCGGCAGCATCCACAAAGACCACGAAAACACGTACTGGATTGTCCAGGATGCCCATTTTTACGCCGGATTGAAGACCATCGAACGAGAGCTTCCTCCACACTACGCACCACACCTCTACTATGCGGACAACTGGGAAGATCCGTATGATTTCAATCCGGAAGTATTTGTCGATATTCCCGATGAAGCGTACGAGACCTGGGTCAGAGCGATGAACGTCTACGCGTATGCCCGCGGGGAAACGTACGGCTTTCCGTTTATCGAATATTACAAGGCGTTGACTATCGTCCGCGGCGCCCCAGCTGGCTTCAAACGGGCCCAAGCCTTTGCCGTGCCGCGCGGCGCGCTGACGAAGCGTGTGCAATTCTTGCACGGATAAGATCCAGCAGTCTGGCGGTGTGCGAACGGTACGGCGGGATCGATGCGCAATCAAGCTATGGAGCGAATGAAGGGAGAATGGCCATGGAGCGGGAGCGAGGTCTGGCGATTGGCATGATGTCGGGAACATCGGGAGATGGCATCGACGCGGCCTTGGTCCAGTTTTCTGAGGAAGGCGAACAATTCCCCGTGATGAAATTGGTGTCCAGCCACTACGTTCCCTATACGGAATCCCAGCGAAAGAAGCTATTTCGCTTGTTCGATCCCAATGTATCCGCGCGATTCGTGGCCCGCATGGATATTGAATTAGGCGACTGGCTTGGCGAGGCGGCGCTGCAGCTCATGCGGCAGGCCGATGTAGGACCAGCCGAGATCGCGGTGATTGGATCGCACGGCCAAACGGTATATCATGCTCCCAATCTGGGCGTATCTCTGCAAATTGGGGATGGGGCGCGAATCGCCCGCGCGACTGGCTGTGCGGTCGTCACGGATTTCCGACGGCAGGATATCGCCCTCGGCGGGCAGGGTGCCCCGCTCATTCCGTACTTCGATTATGCGTATCTGCGAGATGACGCGATGTGTCGCGTCGCGTTGAACATCGGCGGGATCGCCAACGTCACCATCCTGCCCGCCGCTGGAGATTTCCATCGCGTGGCCGCGTTCGACACAGGGCCTGGGAACATGCTGATTGATGGTTTGGTCCGTGAATTGACCGGCGGGGAACAATGGTTCGACGAGGATGGACAGTTGGCGAAACGTGGAAACCCCGTTAGGCATCTTGTGGAGGCTTGGCTGCGGGCCGATCCGTATGTGTCCATGCCGCCTCCGAAATCCACGGGGCGAGAACGGTATGGGCGCGACTATCTGGCGCGATTGATGACGGACATGCGAGGTTTGTCCGTGGTGGATCAAGTGGCGACCGTCACCCAATTTGTCGCCGAATCCATCTCAGTCAACATCGCCAAATGCGTAACTGAACCATTTGAATTGATTGCAGGCGGCGGTGGACGAAGAAACGGCACGCTCATGGAGTGGATTCGGGTTTCGTGTCAGCCGGTACGCTTGATTGACTCGACCGATCTAGGGATCCCGAGCGATATGAAAGAGGCTATGGCGTTCGCGTTGTTCGCCTGGCAATTTCTGCATGATCGCCCGACGAATGTGCCATCGGCCACCGGTGCGACGCAGAGCACCCAACTCGGGAAACTGACGCCGCCGATGTAGGTTGAGAGAGCCGCCAACTCCCTTGACGATGGCGCGATCGCGCATGAAGCCGGTGTCTCTAATCTTTTACCTTCGTCTTGCGGCGGTACATGTAGCCGACTAACCAAATGGCTAACACCGCCGTTCCGCCAACGAAGAGCCAGACCACCAATTTTTTGGAGAAGCCGAGAAACAGCAATCCGGCTGCAAGGTAGTAGGGGATCCCGCCGACAGTGGATGTCCAGGTGAAATTCCAGAGCGAGATGTCTCGCACCACGCCCGCCGTATAATTCACGACGATAAACGGAACTGGGATGATCCGCACGAGAATCAGTCCCATGACACCGCGTTGGCTGATCCAGGTTTCAACCTTCCGCATATGTTCTTCTGCGATAAACCGTTTGAGCAGATCTCTTGCGATGTATCTGGCGAACAGGAAGACCGCGATACTGCCCGACAGAGATCCGGCCCAACTGTACAAGACGCCCCACCACACGCCAAACACTTTCATATTGAGGATAATCAAAAACTCGGACGGGACCGGGAGCATGCAGAAAATACACATCAAGACAATGGATGCGATCACGGCGAATGGACCCGCGGACTGAATCAGACGGCCAATGCGGTTGTGTCGATCCAAATAGAAGAAACCGACGACAAGCAACAATCCAACTGCCAACAGCGCTGCGGAGAGGGCGATATGTCTGATGTTGGCCGGCTTCCGGTTCGGTGGTGTCCGTTCTTGCATATTGTGCTGGCCTTTTCGAATCATCGTCACGTGCCCCAGTCTCGGCGGATGTTTAAACAATACTTGTGCACCTCCGAAGACCACAGGGTCAGGAAATTAGTTGGCATCTGTCTCAACAGCACGAACGACCTTTCCCGACGAATTCACTGTCGCTCGCCATTCATGGTGTCTTTGATCCATGATGGTATATGTTCCGCCATTGTATCCGTCCGAATCAAAGATTCCGTCCAATCGCAATGGCTTTCCGCGAAAATCGACAAATGCTACCCGACCGTCTTCGAGTTTCCAGAACGAATAGGAGATCCTCTGATAAAAAGCCCTCTCTCGTTCATTATGGTGCACAATAAAGATGAATAGTCCGACATCGATTGCGAACACGACAACCGCTGCGATTCGGATAACCAAACGTCTCCATCCTAATGTCAGGATGATCACCTCGATGTCATAGAGTCGAGCGATTCACCCTAGTCTACCGCAAAAGGTGCTCCCGGGCATAGATGTCGAATTTTGGCGAGCTCGAATCTCCCTAGCAATGGCGCTCATCTCGGACGTGAAATCTCTGCTTTGATTCGACTTTGAAATTTCTGGCTTACTATTTGATCGGAGCCTGCAGTCGAATATGATCGCACTCCAAGTGAGCGATGGGGAGGGATCTTGATGCAAATGGATTGGCCCGACATTGATTCGAAGCAATTGGCGAAATTGAGTTACTACAGTTTTCCATCCTCAAAGAGAGCTTGTAGATATCCAGAACAGTCCGAGGCATCGAATCTCGGCGGCGATCCGGTGCAGATTCGAGTCGATCATTGGATTTTTGCCATCGATCCGTATCAAAAGACCATTCTATCGTACCGTCCGGCGGACGACGGAGTCGAATCCACGTCGTGATCGACATCGCAATCGGATTTGGCATTCGATTTGAGATTGTGCGGTGCGGCGGAGCGGTTGGGCGAGTCGGTTTCTCTATTCGCAATCACGTCCTCGGATTGGTAAACTAATCAGGCAGTCATGATGTGATACAGTACATTTGCCACTCGGCGATTTCGTGGTTGCGAGGAGGAACTGGTTACATGAGAAATAGAACGCTTGTCATGGGACTCGCGTCTTTGGTTGTCGTGGGTTTGGTCGGATGCGGCAACTCCGTCGTTCCGTATCGTCCATACAACACCACGAACAACACCACGACGAACAACACAGTGACGAACAATACGACGACGAACAATACGACGGCGAACAATACGACGACGAACAATACGACGACGAACAATACGACGGCGAACAATACGACGACGAACAATACGACGACGAACAATACGACGACGAACAATACGACGACGAACAATACGACGACGAACAATACGACGACCGGGAGCGGATCGTTATCCGCTTCCCAACTGAGTTCCATGCAGGCGACGGTCCAGGAACTGCTGTCAAAACAGGGGACGCAGCCAGAGGATTGCTCGGCCCTGGTCCAGTACGTGTATGCGAAAGCAGGCATTACCGTTCCACGGACCGTGACCCAACAAGCGACGGCCGGTGCGAAGGTAGCCTCGCAGAATGAACTCCAATACGGCGATATCGTCTTTTTTGATTTGACTGACCAACCGAACACGCCCACGTTCGATGGCATATATATTGGCAACGGCGAGGTTGTGGGTAAAACAACGCAAGGAATTATGCCGATACAACTGAACTCTCAATACTGGCAGGGGAAATTTTTGTACGGCGTGCGAGTAAAGTAAAGTCGAATTATATATGAGCATGTCTGAAAAGGTCGCAGGTACCCACCCAAACACCCTGACAGTGTTGATCAGCCAGAGGACGTGCTTAGCATCCATCGGAAACGGCAATGCAGAGTGGGTAGGTCTCGCTACGAAGCGAAAGCTCTAGTCTCACCCAGGTGCCGAGCAGCACAAGGAAGAGGGCAAAAATGCGGACTGGGCGTACACAAGGTGCGTGAGAAAGCATTTTTGCCCGGCGACTGGTGATACTTTGCAGCGTTCTTTGCCCCTTTTCGGACAACCTCTTTAAGTGCGTCGCTTGATCCGACTTGCACCGAATGAAGCGTCTGCCAGCTTCGTAAGCGGCCCATTCCGCGGCGATCGAGGCGGATAAAGGGTAGACAGCAAAGTGTCTCGTAACCAGGAAACAAAATTGGTTTGACCCTCCTGAGAAGATCTCGTACTCTAAGAAGTCATTTCAGCCTCCCGGGTATTTCGGCCTCGCCGGGGAGATTTTCGCCGATTGAACCCCCAAAATCGATTCTACGGCAGTCTCAGGGCTGGACAACGGTTGTGACCTCTTCTACCAGACCGATGGACACCCGTCTTTGAAAATCTCTCCGAACAACCGAACGGGGGCAGTTTGCGATCGTTTCAAAAGTGCCATAGCGGACAAAAGTTCCGTTATGCGAACGGAGGTGCGGCGCGTGACGGCGAGCCGCGTCGCCG
>NZ_BCQI01000006.1 GCF_001544355.1 Alicyclobacillus acidiphilus NBRC 100859 | reverse complement strand
GCCGACTCACCCACGCCCTCCTCTGCACCTTCCCGCCGTCATAGCGGTACTTTTGTCCGCTATGACGCCCAACCCAAACCCTCCCCCGCACGTTCCCGCCGCCATAGCGGTACTTTTGTCCGCTATGACGCCCAACCCAAACCCTCCCCCGCACGTTCCCGCCGTCGTAACCCTGCGGTTGAAGTGAAGTCCTGTTCATGCCTTCAACGCCCTTGTCCGACAAGGGTTTTATCAGCTCAACCAAATGGTGTGCTAAAATCGTATTAGCAACTTTGAATTGATTCGTAAGGAGCGTTTTATTTGGTAGACGTACAAGGAAAGTGGGCTCTTATCACAGGCGCGAGCCGAGGCGTCGGTTATCAGACCGCCAAATTCATGGCGGAGCAAGGATGTAATTTGATCCTTCACAGCCGTTCTTTGGAACATACGGCCAATTTGGAACAAGAAGTGAAAGCGCTTGGAGTCGAGGCTTATTCGGTTCAGGCAGAACTCGGGAATCATCAAGAAGTCCTCGCCATGCTGGACGAAATTGAGGCCAAAGGCACACAAGTCGATATCGTTTTCAACAACGCCGCGGTCCAGATTGCCTATCGCACGAACTATTGGAATACACCTGTGGAAGATTTCGAAGCGAGTTTCCGGATCAACTTTATCTCGGCAGTCACCATTTGCAATCGGTTGATCCCGAAGATGATCGAACGTGGCTTTGGGCGTGTCATCAACACCACAAGCGGTATCAAAAACGAACCAGAGCAGGCCGGCTACGCAGCCAGCAAAGCCGCACTGGACAAATTCACGAAAGACCTCGCGTCCCGCCTTGAAGGGACGAACGTCATGATCAATTTGACAGATCCAGGATGGTGCCGGACCGATCTCGGCGGACCGAACGCGCCGAACGCCGTCGAAACCGTTATTCCTGGGATTTGTGTCGGAGCGTTCGTCGACGACAAAAAGAGCGGCAGATTCCTCCACGCGCAAGCGTTCACTGGCATGTCGCTGGAAGAGGCCGTCGCCAAAGCGGAAACGATGGAAGCGACACCGTACACCATCTGAGAGCGTCCTCATCCACCAGAGTGATCGAACGGCGTTCGCCGGGCTCCGTTCGCTCGGCTCCATTCGCCTGGCTGGTCGACAAACGACGCTGCCCCGGCGGAGGCAGCGTCGTTGACGTTCAGCCCCTTGTGTCTGGGCCACACGCCTCGTCAGACGCGAGACGCAGCGAATGGATTCCCGAGCAAGCCGAAGTGCACAAGCGCGTGGACGATGCCGCCGTCATCCACGTCTTTGGTCACGTACCGGGCGTGCGACTTCACGGCTGGCGAGGCATTGCCCATGGCGATCCCCATGCCGACGAACGTCAACATCTCCACGTCGTTTTGGCCGTCGCCAAAGGCCATCGCGCGCTCTTTGTCGATTCCGAGCTCGCGCAGCATCGCCTCGATCCCGCCCGCCTTTGACACGTCCTTTGGAAAAATATCGAGGTAATAACGATGCGGACGAATGAACCGCAGCGCGTCGGCAAAGCGTTCCGCGAACGGCGCTTCATCGCCCTCGTCGCAGTACAGGTACATTTGGTAGATGTCGTGGTGTTTCCACCCGTCGGGATCGAAATCCGGTTTCGTTGGGATGTCCAAATAGTCAAATGCTTCGTTGACATACGCGTGATTTTCGCGATTGGCATAACACGCCTCGCTGCCGGCAAAGACCACCGGATAACCAGCCGCATCGGCCATCTTGACAAACGACTCCAGAAGTTCCTTGGCGATGGGGCGCCCGAATACTGGTTTGCCTTGATATTGCGCGTAGCCGCCGTTCAGGCAAACATACGAGTCAATGCCGAACTCCTGCGCCACGTGGGCGAACTGGCTTGGGGCTCGGCCCGTCGCGATCGCGACGATCGTTCCGGAATCCTGCAACGCCTTCACGGCTTGTTTCGTGTCTGAAGGTATGCGCTTTTCTTCATCGATCAGTGTTCCGTCAATGTCAAAAAATACGATGTCGTATCCCACGAAGGGTTCTCTCCTATCTCCTGCTCCTAGCTGTGTCTCTATCGCAATGCCGTTCACAACCACTTTTCCATGAAGATCAACTCATCTACCGAAAAGCCGAGCCACTTGTAGAAATCGACGACCCATCCGCGCCATCCATCGTAGCAGCCCATGACCGAACCGACAACCTTCCCATCGGATTGCGCGACGAGAAACAAATCGGGATCGCGCTGCAGCCGTTTCGACAACCCCTCGGACGTGTCGGTCCGGCCGAGCGACAATCCGGCGTCCCGCCATAGTTGGAATACTGCATCAGTATCTGACAAAGAGAAAGTTCTTATCATCCCACGAATCTCCTAGGCTTCACCGATCATCCGTTTGCCAGTTCAGCGAGTCGAGCGTTGGGATTGTTCGTGTAGACGCCGCCGTGATAACAGATCACCGTCGAAATATCGTACTCCGTGAATTTTTTCAACGATCTCAGTGCCATTTCCATGTCGGGCGTCGCCTGCGGATTGGGTCCCAGTAATTCTCCGTTGGCTGCCACAAGCGCGTCTCCCGTGATCAACGTCTTGCTCGGTTGATGGTACAGGCTGACGTGGCCAGGTGTGTGGCCGGGTGTGAAAATGACTGAGATCCCGCCGCAGTACGGCAGCACTTCGCCGTCGCCGATGGTCCGATCCACCTTCGCCGTGATCGGCGTACCAAACATCGCCTGGACTTTTTGACGCGCATCCTCCGGAAGCGATTCAAGCATCTTGGCCACGCGCTCCGGCGTCATCTTCAACGACGGCTTGTCCCCTTCGATATACGGCTTGTCCTCGGCATGCGCAAGCACTTCCACCGGTTTCGTCGCAGATTTCAGGATCTCTGGAAGACTGCCAATATGGTCGATATCCTGATGCGTCAAAATCACCTTTGTCAAGGCGTCGATGGACACGCCCGCTTGGGACATGGCTGCGGCGATGTCTTCACGTTGGCCGGGAATGCCGGTGTCAACGAGGATGACCTCTTGTTCGTCCCAAAGCAAGGTCGGATGAATCACACTGGCTTGACCCATCATATTCATCGTTAATTCGAGAACCTCTACTCCATTGGCAATCTTCATAGACCGCAAAGCCCATCTATTGAGCTTTACTCCACCTCCCTTATCTTGTATAACCATTCTAAAGCCGAAACGTTAAGCAGTTCAATATTTGAGCAAATTGGATGGTAAACAGAGAAGGGGCAAGCCGAATGAATTCCAACACCCAGTCACTGACAGAACGTTTCGACGCCACGCTCGTTCTCGTCATTCAAAATTTGGGCCCACACCTGATGCGACGCTTGAAAAACGAACTCACGCCCAGTCAAGTATTTCTGCTGCATCTTGTGAAGAAGGAAGGCAAATGCCCAATTTCGCGGCTCGCAGACAAAATGGAAGTCGCCCGGAGCTCCATCACGCTCATGTTGGACAGATTGGAAGGCCACGGTTTCGTCGTGCGGGAACGAGATGCGGAGGATCGAAGAGTCGTCACGGTCGAATTGACGCCGGCCGGAGAAAATGCCTTGGAGAACGTGTTGGCCATCCGCAAACGCGTGATTGAGCACTGCTTGAAACAGTTCTCTGAGAAGGAACTCGAAGGACTGCTGGGCGGGCTCGACAAACTCGCTTCCATCGCGGCATCGATGGACATCCAACGGGTGATCGAATCGCCGGAATGATTCGCTTTGCGGCGTTCGCCTCCATTTGTACAACCGCCACGAGGGCGCGAGGCTCGCCGCTGAATCACTGAAAATAGACGGACACGTTGACGGAGAGGTCGCCTAAAGCGACCTCATTACGTGCGGCGCATGTAGGCGCGCACGGTCAGCGGCGCAAAGATAGCTACGACGACAGCCGCGCCCATCAGTGATATTGCAAAGTCACTGCCAATTGTACCCGAATTTGCGAGATTTCGAACCGCGGTGACCAAATGGGAGATGGGGTTGATGTGAACAAACCACTGCAGCCACTTCGGCATCGTTTGCGCGGGCACAAAGGCGTTGGACAAGAACGTGAGCGGGAAGAGAATGATCATCGAAATCCCTTGCACGCTGGATGCCGTGCGGGCAATCACCCCGAAGAACGCGAAGATCCAACTCATCGCCCACGAGCAAACAATCACCAGAATGCCGGCGATCGCGACGTGATCCAGATGGCCAGCAGGTCGATACCCCATGACATAGCCCATGGCGAACGTGAGCACGGTTGCAATCGTATAGCGAATCGTGTCTGCCAACAGCGCGCCTGCCAAAGGTGCGATGCGGGCAATGGGAAGCGATTTGAATCGATCGAACACGCCCTTGTCCATATCTTCACGCAGTTGCACACCCGTGACAACGGACGTCGTGATCACCGTTTGCACCAGGATACCAGGAATGATGACTGGCAGATAACTCTGCACACTGCCCGAGATGGCTCCGCCGAAAATGTAGGTGAACATCAGTGTGAAGATGATGGGCTGGAACGTGACGTCAAACAGCTGCTCAGGCGTGCGCCGAATTTTCAAGAGGCCGCGATAAGCCATGGTGAACGAGTTCCGCAACGATTGCCCGAAACTGGTGTGACGTTTCAAATTGCGCTGAGAGACTGGTGTGATGGTGGACATGCTCATGAGATGGCTGCCTCCTTCCCGTCAAGGGCCCCCGACTCATCGGTGGAATCGTGATCGACGCCGTGTCCGGTAATCGTGAGAAACACTTCATCCAGCGTCGGCTTCTGTACACTCATCTCGGTCAACCGAATGCCCGATTCGCGCAGGGCTATCAGGAGATCCGTCACTTTATCCGCGTCCAACATCGGCGCAGTGACCTTGCCCGCCTCGGGCGACACGACCGCCTGCACGCCAAGCACGCGATCCACCGTGCGGCGCACCTCGTCGATGTGTTCTCGTTGCTCGGGGCGCAGGTGCAACGACGACGTGCCGATGGACGCTTTCAATTCGTCGACGGTGCCTTCTGCGACGACGCGGCCGTGATCGATCACGGCGATTCGATCCGCCAACTGATCCGCCTCGTCCAGATATTGCGTCGTCAGCAGTACAGTGGAGCCCGTCTTCACCAGACGCCGGATCGTATCCCACATTTGGGCCCGCGTGCGGGGATCCAGTCCGGTCGTCGGTTCATCCAGGAAGATAAGCGGCGGTTGAGCGATCAAACTCGCAGCCAAATCCAGTCTCCGGCGCATGCCTCCTGAAAATTTCTTCAGAGGCCGTTTTGCCGCTTCGGTAAGGCCGAATTCCTCCAGCAATTCCACAGCCTTGCGCCGTGCGTCGGATCGGCTGAGTCCAAGCAGCCTCGAAAAAATGATCAAATTCTCCATGGCGCTCAGCGTCTCGTCGACCGAGGCATACTGCCCCGTCACGCCAATCAACTGGCGCACAATATGTGGATCCTTCACGACATCGTACCCGAAGATTTTGGCCGATCCGGCATCTGGCCGCAACAGCGTCGCCAGCATGCTGATGGTCGTCGTCTTGCCGGCGCCATTCGGTCCCAATACGCCATATACGGAACCTGCTTCAACGCGCAGATCCACGCCATCGACCGCGCGGTGTTGGCCAAATATTTTCACCAGTCCGTGCGCTTCGACGGCCAGGTTTTGGAGATTCGCGTTCGCGTTCCCCGGGTTGCGCTCTTCCATGTTCTCTCCTCCTCGCATAAATCTTGCCACGTAGAACAGTAATCCTCGTTTATGAACGTGAGATGAACGAAGATCGCCGCACGCGAATTCCCATGAAAAAACCGCTCTCCATGGAGCGGTTCTCATTCGAATTCATCGAGCTTCTTTTCAATTTCTTCGTCCGTCAAATCAAATTTGGCAGACAACTCGCGGGCGCGTTGACGCTGCTCGTAATAATACTTCCGAAGCTCGTCGCGCGACGGCTTGCGGCGTTTTTGGGCGTCGCGGTTGCACCCGCGAAACAACAGGAAACTCAACGCGCTCGTGCCGAGCAGCATCAAAATGCTTGTAAGCGGACTGCCGAATCCAAATCCGAAGATCATGCGCATCCTTCCTCCGATTCAAATCCAGCCTCACGGCTTTACGCAGTGACACTCTTGGCGTGTGCGCGGCGAGGTTTCCAGACTCGAACATACTGTGCTCCGAAGTAGGAACCTACGACGAGCACGAACGCAATCACCTGCGAAACAAGACTCTGCACGTTGTTGAACAACGAGAACCACAGTCCCGCCCATGCAGGAATGTGAAGGTTCAGCGGCGTTGTCGGCATCCATCCGGCAAGCTGCATCTCCTGCACCTGCTCGCCGACCATCACCAGCAGGACCGCGCCGAGCATGACTCCCGTCAGAACGAGCATCTTCTTGTACGGCAGTTTGCGATGCGCGAAGAACGCAAGGACCGCGACCATCATCGTCAGAACCAAGCCAATGGCTGAGCCAATCACGACGACGCCAGACCCGACCTGCATCCGAGTGTTTTGCAGAAACAGCACAACCTCAAAACCTTCTCGGTATACCGAACTGAAACCAAGAATCAAGAGACCGCGATAGGCGAGCGATCTCGCCCCTCCCTCGCCGTTGTCCGAAGTCTCCAGGGTGTCGATAATCTCGCGCTTCTTCTTGTTGTGCATGCTGATCCATCCAGTCCAGTATATCCGATGGAAGAACCAATTCATCACGATCAAGAGCACGACGATGGCGAGCAATCCGGTGCCAGCCTGGATGGAGAGCTCAGGCGCAGTTTGCCCGACCAGCGAAATGATGCCAACGACGATGAACCATGTCACAAGCGTCGCCCCAAACGCTAATCCGGCACCTCCAGAAATGGGCTTCCAGTACCCTTTCCCGGTGCGGACGAGGCTCGCCGTGATCGCCGACAGCACGAGAATCGTTTCCAGGCCTTCGCGAAAGACGAGAATACCGGTATCGACAATTGCCGCTCCACGTCCGATGTTATGCTGCGTCGGATCCGGATTGCCGCCAGCGGCGAAGCCTTGCCAAACCAGTATGCCGATCACGATGACGCCCATGATACCCAATGCGATTCTCTTCGCACTCCATCTCGCTATGGACACGATGGTTCCTCCCAACTGTTCTATCGATAGTGAGCCGATGGTGAATCATCTCGTCTCTGAAATCCTGACTAACGCAGTCATGTTTCCAATCGATATTCTACAGTTAGGAGCATCTAACATCAAGTGTTAGATTGATATTCGTTCACATACTGCTGCAAGGCGGCCTTCAGATCTTGTCCAATCTGGGCGTACGCCTCGTCGTCCAAGTTGGCCAGCGAAACGCGGATCGACCATGTCGGACCGTGAAAGCCACCGCCATTGAGCAGAACGATCCCTGAGTTTTCGGCCAGGCGGAAGAGGATGTCAATCGGCTCGTAATGGCTCTTCATGTACTCCGTGAACGCTGCGCCATACGTCTGGGTGGTCCAGTTTTCGAGATCGATGTCGGTGTAATAATCCGCGTCGTTCGGCAAATTCGGCAATGGCAAGCCCAACCCGTCATACAGCAAGGTCATTCGGCGGTGGCAGATGTCCTTGGTCTTCCGTTTGTAGACATCGTGTTCGTCGAGCAGCGCGAATGCGCAGAACAAGGCCATTTGCACCTGCTGCGGCGTCGACAGTCCAGCCGTGTGATTGAGCGCGACCTGGCGGCTGTCGGCAACGATTCGATCGATCATCGACAACTTCCCGGGCTCCCGCGTCATCGACGCGTAACGCTTGGAAAGCGCCTGCTGGCGTTCGTCCGGCAGTTCCTTGAGCAACTCGTTAAACACGTTGTCTCTCGCCAACGCGATGACACCAAGACGCCACCCGGTGACGCCGAAATACTTGGAAAACGAGTACACGCCGATCGTGTTGCGCGGCAAATCCGCCATCAGAGAACGGAATCCATCGACAAATGTGCTATACACGTCGTCGCTGATAATCATCAAGTGCGGATTGTGGTTCTGGACGATATCGACCAGCTTGTTCACCGAATTGGCGTCCAACGCCACCGACGGGGGGTTGCTGGGATTGACGAGGAACAGCGCTTTGACCGCCGGGTCCGCGAGTTTTTCCAGTTCCTCAGGAGGATATTGCCACGTGTGTTCGCCGCGATCGTTGACAGCCGACGCTCGAATCTCCACGACGTCAAACGCGTATCGATCAAGCTCCGGAATCTCCACGTACGGCGGGAAAATCGGCACCATGATGGCCACTTTGTCGCCCCGCTTGAGAAGCTCGTTGGCCGATAGCGAGTCGAATATGTAGCACATGGCCGCCGTCGCGCCTTCGACGGCGAACAAATCAAACTCGGCGAGACGCTCGTCCCCTTGGCACAACTCCTTGAGAATAAAATCATGAACGACGCTTTCCATGTGCGTCAGCATGCGATCCGGCATCGGATAGTTGTCTCCGATGATCCCGTCAACCAACTCGTACACCCATTCGTCCTCGTCAAATCCTTGCGCGGTTACGCCGTAATCGACAATGCGCTTGAGCAAGTCGACGCCGGGCGTGGACGCGTGATCGGCCGTAAAAGCACGGAACCGCTGCGCGATGCCTGGCATGCGCGGCTTGCCGGCGAGATCGCCATCGTCCCAAACCCGGCGGCTCTCCTGCACAGCGAACTGGCCCAACGCGAAGAACGCCTCGCGCGGTGCGGCGGCAATCCAGTTGGGATTCCCGCGGCCTGCGTCCAGCAGCGCCCGATTGCTCTTCTTCTGATATTCATCCGCCAACCGAAGCAATTCGTTCTTAAGCTCAAACGGGCTGATCGCCTCGAAACTGCGTTCCATTTTGCGCCGTTCGCGAAGATCGAAGTCTGTCTTTCCCATCCTTGCACCTCGTCATTTGGATTGATGGCTGTCTGGGGACGCTGGCCCGGCCCGGTATGGATATACCGTTTTGCGGCAGGGCACACCAAAATAGGCTGCCAAACGGCACAAGGAAGTATGCCTCCATCTGGAAGTGCCTCCATGCCGTCTGGCAGCCTGGGGAACAAACTATCGTCGAGAGAACCTCGCTCAAACCATACGCGGGATTTCCGTTACATCGTCAGGACAGCCCGGAATCGGACGTCCGCGGACATCATCTTGTCAAACGCCTCTTGGGCCTTCTCCAGTGGAAATGTCTCGATCATCGGCCGCACATCGGTCAACACGCTGAACGCGATGGTCGCTTCCGAGTCTGCGGCGGGCCCTGCCGTCCATCCGCGGATGGCGCGTTTGCCGCCGAGCAGATCGGCGGCGCTTAGATCGAGCGGATCGCCGGAACCGGCCACGACAACCATTTCGCCGCCGTACGCGAGCCCGTCGAACAACTGCTTGATGGCCGTCGAGTTGGGCGCCGTGGCGATGGCCACCTTGGCTCCTCCCAGGGATTTCAGCACCGCGCCGACGTCTTCCGTTTTCGCATCGATGTACACGTGCGCGCCGAGCTGCTTCGCCAAAGCCTCTTTGTCACGCCCGCGGGAGACCGCGACGGTCCGGTAGCCAGACTTGCGAGCGTACTGCACTGCAAGGTGGCCCAATCCACCGATCCCGCCGATGGCAACCACGTCCCCAGGCTTCGCCTGAGATGATCTCAGCGCGGTGAACACCGTGTTGCCAGCACACATCAGCGGAGCCACTTCGACCGGGCTCAATCCATCTGGCACGCGCGCCAGGCCGTCCACGTTGGCAATCATATACTCCGCGTAGCCACCGTCGTATGTAAGGCCCGTCACTTCACCGTGACCGCCAGCCCAGCCGACACCGACCCGCGTTCCGACGTCCCAACCTTGGACGTCTGCGCCGAGTTTGTCGATCACGCCAATCACTTCGTGCCCTGGCACTCTGGGATAGCGCATGTTCGGATGATGCCCCTCCAAGGCCACCACCTCGCCGTGGCAGACGCCGCAGGCTTCCACGCGAATCCGGACCTGGTTGGCCTCAGGTTCCGGGATGGGTATCTCCACCAATCGAAGCGGACCGCCCCGATCTACAATCTGAACTGCTCTCATGGTCGACACCGCCATGCCTCCTCTCGAAATCACTCAACCCTATTCTGCCCTTCCGAGAGGCCCATCTCAAGTTCGTCCAAGTACCTTGGCGAGCCGGGATCGAACGAGCGGTCAACGACGCACCACAATCGCCAGAAAGTAGTTCATACTGTCGATCAACGCTTCCCAGCTTGCCTCGATCACGTTCTCCGAAACGCCAATGGTTCGCCACACGGCCTGCCCATCTGTGGATTCAATCAGGACGCGCACCTTGGCGGCCGTCGCGTCTTTTTCGTCCAGCACGCGAACTTTGTAATCGGTCAAATGCATGGCCGCGATTTCCGGGCGGAACGGCTGCAGCGCCTTGCGCAACACGCCGTCGAGCGCGTTGACCGGGCCGTTCCCTTCGCATACCGTCAACACCGTCTCGTTGCCAATCGATATCTTCACGATGGCCTGCGATGTCACTTCGTCATCCGTCTGCACGTCGGTATCGACACGGACCGAGTGAACTTCAAACGGCGGATCGAACGCGCCCAAACTGCGCCGGAACAGGAGTTCCTGCGACGCTTCGGCACCTTCGAATTGATAGCCGGCGTACTCAAGTTCCTTGATGTGATTGAGAAGTTTGCGCAATTCCTCGGTACGTCCTTCAACCGAAATGCCGAACGATTCAGCCTGACTCTGCAGATTCGACAGACCCGACAACTCGGACACCAGAACCCGCCGTTCGTTGCCGACCAGTTCAGGACGAATGTGCTCGTACGTCTCAGGATTTCTGGCGATGGCGCTGACGTGGATACCGCCTTTGTGGGCAAAGGCGCTGTGCCCGACAAACGGCTGATACGAATGCGACACCAGATTGGCCACTTCCCCGACGAACCGGGCTGTGGACGTCAACAGCCGAAGATGATCGGGGCTGGGCAGACAGGATACGTTCATCTTCAATTCGAGGTTCGGGATGATGGACGCCAGATTGGCGTTGCCACAGCGTTCGCCGATCCCGTTGATGGTTCCATGCACCATCGTCGCCCCCGCCTGCACCGCGGCCAAGGTATTGGCGACGGCGAGTTCGCCGTCGTTGTGCGTATGAATGCCCACGGCGACCGGAATCGTCCGACGCACTTCACTGACAATCGCGTGAATTTCGTTCGGCAGTGTGCCGCCGTTTGTATCGCACAACGCAACCCAGTCGACACCGGCCTCCGCCGCTGCGGTGAGCGTCGCCAAAGCGTAGTCCCGATTGCGTTTATAGCCATCAAAGAAGTGCTCTGCGTCAAAGATCACTTCGCGGTTGTTCTGCTTCAAAAAGGCGATTGTGTCCCGAATCATCTGTAAATTTGTCTCAAGCGGAATCCTCAGGGCTTCGTGGACATGGAAATCCCATGCCTTGCCGACAATGGCGACGGCCGGCGTGTTGGCCGCAATCAACGCCTTGAGACCTTCGTCGGTCTCTGCCGAAGCGTTTGGCCTGCGTGTGAAACCGAAAGCCGTCATCTTGGCGTGCTTCAGCTTCATCCGTTCGTTGACCGTGCGGAAAAAATCCTGATCCTTCGGGTTCGCGCCTGGAAATCCACCTTCAATGTACGCAATACCTAGGTCATCCAGCTTCTGCGCGATTTCCAACTTGTCCGCCACGGTTAGGCTGATGCCTTCACCCTGGGTTCCATCGCGTAGTGTGGTGTCCAGCAAATAGACCTTTGCCATGCGCTCATCCCCTATATCGTCTAACTATTCGAAATATAACTATGAAGGGTTTGGCGCCAATTGTCCAGTCTTGACGACAGTGTTCGTCTGATTTCCCGAGTTGTCTGATATAATTTGGAGTGAATAGTGCAATGAGGAGGCTGGACGCATGATCGCTCGTCACGTCGCGGATACGGTAACACTGAACAACGGGATCGAAATGCCTTGGTTTGGGCTTGGCGTCTACAAAGCGCAAGCCGGCGCGGAAGTGGAGCAAGCGATTCAATACGCCTTGGACGCGGGCTACCGCCATATCGACACGGCTGCCCTGTACGCGAACGAGGAAAGTGTCGGCGCGGCCATCAAGGCGTCAGGGATACCTCGCGAGTCGATTTTCGTCACCACGAAGGTATGGAACACGGATCAGGGGTACGACTCGACCCTGCAGGCCTTCGAAACGAGCCTGCGAAAACTGGACATGGAATACGTGGATCTCTATCTCGTCCATTGGCCCATCAAGGGCAAGTACAAAGACACCTGGCGTGCCTTGGAGCAGATCTACAAGGATGGGCGCGCCAAAGCGATCGGCGTGAGCAACTTCAACATCCACCATCTCAACGATCTGATGATGGATTCCGAGATTGTCCCGAGCGTCAACCAGGTGGAGTACCATCCGTTTTTGACGCAAGAGGATTTGCACGAGTTCTGCAAGCAGCACAACATCCAGTTGGAGGCATGGAGTCCTCTGATGCGGGGCGATCTCAACCACCCAACGCTCGTGGAACTGGCGAACAAGTACGGGAAAACAGTGGCACAAATTGTTCTGCGCTGGGATTTGCAAAACGAGGTGATTACCATTCCAAAGTCGGTGCATCAGGCGCGGATTATCGAGAACGCCCAAATTTTCGATTTTGAGCTCAGTTCAGAGGACATGCGGCTCATCAGCAGCCTCAACCGCAATCATCGGTATGGTCCCGACCCCGACACGTTCTAGAGAGCAATGTAACCTGAGTTGATCCGTCATTGGGGGCGATCCACCCTGTCAACGTTCACATTTACGCCCACATTCATCCACCCGTTCTTCTTCGGGTGGATGACCGGGATGTTTTACGGATTCCTATCCGGTCTGCTTGGCTTCGGTTTGCTGATGTACTTGCTTATCGCGACGGCGTTCTTTTGCATGTTCCGCAAAGCCCATGCGCCGCTTCCGTGGCTTGCTTATGTTCCAATTCTTCAGGCATATCCGTTTTTTCGAACAATCCGGGTCAGCCAGCTCAATTTCCTATGGTACCTGCTCCCGGCCTTTTCCGCGATGAGCGTACTCGCCTTTCACATCGTCGGCGCCGTGCTCAGCGCTGTAGCGACAGTGATTTACATCATCGTCGCGATCCGCTGGCTGTATCTTCTGCTCAAATCGTTCGGCGTGTCCCCCGTCTACCTGTTTGGACTCTTCGGACTCCTGATTCCAGGCTTGTCGTTCTTGACGGACGTGGGTCTCGTCGTCCTGCTGTGCATCATGGGCTTTCACCCGAACATCCGATATCGGTATCCGGATTGGCCAGGTCCACCCTACCACAATCGTCGAGATCCGGACGATCAGTTTTGGTTTTAGCCATCTTTGATTTTAGCCATCGCCAGAGCCAGGTACGACCGCACAAAGCGCCTCCCCGCAGAATTTCTGCAGAGAGGCCTTTGTTTGTAATCTCTTGTCATCACCTGCGGGCAACGTCCCCGCAAGACATCTCGTCAACAGCGGTTACTTGAGCGGTTCGACCTCGAATCCAGCCTGTTTCCACGCGGCCGTTCCGCCATCGATGAACGCCACGTCGGTGAAGCCCATCTGTTTCAAGATGTAGGCGCCGAGCGCAGCTTGTCCGCCCGCTCCGCAGGTCGTGATGATTGGCCGATTGCGATCCGCCAACCGCGGGTCGCGCAGGTTTTCCGGCAACTCCAAATCAGCGCGAATGGGCAGCATCCCGAGCGAAATGTTGACACCGCCCGGAATCAGTCCGCACGCGCCCGCGTCTGCGGCATCCTGAACGTCAATCACCAACGTCTCCGGCTTCGCGGCGATCCGTTCCTTGGCCTCGGCGGAGGTAATCCCAGGAACGTTCTCTCTCGCCTTCTGCACCATCTGCATAAAGGTCAAAGCCATGCTTCTGCCTCCTTTATATGTACATCTGTTCGATTCCATTATATAGGTTCGGGACTGCATTTCCCACTCGCCAAGGCTATACTAGAAATCGAAGAGAGGTGAGGCCTTTGACTCGTCATCCAATCTTGATTGTCGGAGCTGGATATGGTGGTATTTCGACTGCCCGTGAATTAGATAAACATCATGTCCCTTTTACGATCGTCAACAAGCATACCTATCATTATTTCAAGACGTTGCTGCACGAAGCTGCAGGCGGCAGGAACGACGTACAAACATACGCGATTGAGCTTACGGATGTTTTGCGCAAACCGACGAGCCAAATCGTCAAGGATACGGTCCATCGGATCGATTGGCGTGAACAAGTGGTTTACGGCGATCACGGAGAATATCCGTATGCACGCTTGGTGATCGCGCTCGGAAGCCAAACGTCGGACTTTTCCATCCCAGGCATCAAAGAGCACGCGTATTTTCTCAACTCGCTCGCATCGGCAAGGGATCTGCGGGAGCGAATCGACAGCCAACTCGCCTCGCTGCCCGAGCAGGCGCCATCCGCGCCGCTCGATATCGTGATCGGCGGAGGCGGATTGACAGGTGTCGAGCTGATTGGCGAATTGGCCGATTACGTCCCGCACTTCCTGCGCAGACATCACCTGGATCCGCATTGGGTAAGGCTCAGTTTGATTCACGCGCACGACGATCTGCTGCCGGACGTCGACCCACGTTTGCGGGCGGTCGCCAAGGAAAAATTGGTCCATCGAGGCGTCAACCTGATCCTCGGCCGACGCGTGATTGCAGCCGCGCAGGGCGAAGTGACGTTGTCCGACGGAAGCAAAGTCAAAGCGGACACGTTCGTCTGGACGGGCGGCATCGAGGCCCCGCCGCTGCTGCGGGAGAGTGGCTTTACTGTGGACGATCGCGGCCGCGTCCCGGTCGACGCCTATCTCCAAGTCAAAGGCGTTCCAAACGTGTTCGCCGTTGGCGATTGCGCCCGCTTTGAAACGCAGGACGGAGCCGTGCTCGCTCCAACCGGACAGGTGGCCGAGCAAATGGGGACGCACCTTGCGCACAATCTGCTCCGCCTCTTGGACAACGATACCATGGAGCCGTTTGTCTATCACGATCACGGTATGGTCGCATCGCTCGGTCCGACGTACGGTGTCGCCGAGATCGGCCGCCATCACGCCACTGGGCTCATGGCGTTGTTCTTGAAGGACGGATCGAAGATGAAATACCTGATGCATCTGGGTGGACCGCACGTTCTGTTGGAAAAGCGAAAACAGTGGATTGAGATTTAACCGAATCGATGCTGGGCAAAGTATCATGGCAGATGGAACATGTCGGCCATGATACTTTTTTCATGAGGAGACAGGCAAATGGATGCAGGAAGTGCGACATTCGACTGCGCGATCATCGGCGGCGGGATCTCGGGACTGCAAGGCGCCATTCAGTTAGGGAGATATGGGCATCGAGTCGGCGTGATCGACGGAGGAACTGGACGAAGCACGTTGTGCCAGTGCTATCACAACGTCCTCGGCTGGCCGGACGGAATCAGCGGTCCCAGTCTCCGGCAGCGCGGCAAGGAACACGCGCTTCGGCTAGGCGTGGAATTTATCGACGACTGGATTAGGGCGGTCGAACCGGCCGCGGAGGGGTTTACGCTGACGGGTCAGTCAGGCCACACGTACCAAACCAGGCGGCTGCTGTTGGCGACGGGCATCGTCGATACCATCCCAGAGATAGACGGCATCGTCCCTCGTCTTGGGCTGACCGTGTATGTGTGCCCAGATTGCGACGGCTATGAAGTGAAGGATAGGGAAACCATCGTGATGGGCGCGGGCAAAGCCGGTGTGAACATGGCAACGACGCTCACCTATTGGACCAGGCGTATCACCTATATCCACGACGATACTGAGCCATTTGACGACGAACACAAAGCGCAATTGGACAAACTGTCGATCCCGTACGTGGAAGCAAGAATCACGCGCGTGATATCCGACGACCCATCCAAGTTCGAAGGCGTCGAACTGGCGGACGGGCGCGTGATCCGTGGTGAGCGGGCGTTCATCGCATACGGAGGCAACTGGGTCAACTCCGACATCGTGAATTCACTGGGTGTGAAGTTGCATCACAACCATCACGTACTCGTCGATCCACGCACGAAGGCGACCTCAGTGAAATATCTGTGGGCGGCTGGCGACGTCGTCGCGCATTCCGAGCAAGTGACCATCGCGATGGGCGACGGATCGCAAGCAGCTATATGGATTCACAAGAGCCTCATGTCCCCGTCGACATTTCCCGAGAAATGGCCGGACCCTTCGACAGCAACAGCGCAGTCGTAGACGCCCGCCCCCGAACGAATCCGCGCGGCCAACTCACTCGGCTAGTCCACGTGGCCTCCCCAAAGCGTCGCGTGGCGTCCAAGCGGATTTCCGGACAAGTGAAGGATGTGGCTTCCTTCGCCTGCGTCCATGACGTTCGATCCACTTCCCCGCACAACAGCGAGTTGGCCGACCACGGCGGTTTGGCCCGCGATAATGACATGCCCGGCCAAAACATACAGGAGGTGAACGTCGGCAGCTTCAAGCACACAAGTCCCTGCGTCCGTGTACTTGAACTCGCGGACCTCGATGGAAGATTGGGTTTTCAACGCACCACGCCGTCCCGCGATATGTCGAACCAGCCCCCACGCTTCTCGCGAAACGGGAACGCGATCCCGAGCGCACCACGCCACATCTGGACGGGCTTCTTTCCAAGCGTCAGGAATGTCAAACCACATTTGAATCGCCCGGCATGTGGAATCAGCCGGCCACTCAGCGTGAGAAATTCCAGCGTTGGCCCGGAGCAAGTGAATATCCCCCGAACGCGCGACGAGATCCGTCCCAAGTTCATCGGTATGTCGAAGGCTACCGTCCAACACCAACGTGATCTTCTCGAAGCCGGAATGGGCGTGCATGGGAAATCCGGCTTGCTCCATCCGTAGATCGTCGAGCAGCAAAAACGGATCGACCGACGATTGATTCACGCTCGGAAACAAGCGATAGACGGCCACACCGAGGCGATCCGCCAATAATTCCCCATCCGTGACGACGGCGTGGCCCCGATCCGGCTCAGGCACCGACTTCATGACTGTCCCCCGCTCTCCATCGGCTGCCCCGCGCGATCCCGCGAATCCGCGCCATCAGGGACCGACTGCGTCGGCCTCCGTGCCAGACGTCCGAACGGCTCGGCCCATCCCCTGCAAGAAATCGAGCGCAAACGCCAAGCCGGCGTTTACATCCGGGTCTTTGAGCCGTCGCAACACATCGTACACCCCCAGATGCTGCTCGGGCGGCGCGGCTTCGGCCACTCTGTCGAGCCCTGCCGTAACGCCGTCGAGGGTCTTCAGCAATCCCACACTGTTCAACTTGCCCAAGGCCTGCACCGACTTAATCAGTGTTTCCAGGCTCGAGGTGACTTCCGGCTTGGCGAGGACGTCGACCACGTGGGCCAGCACGCCCTCCCCGCGTTGCAGCAAAGCCAACAGGATATCCAGCATCCCGCGGTCCTCCATCGCCTGGAGGACCTTCAGAGCCTGGATGATACCGTCCGCGTCATTCGATGCTTCGCGGCGCACTTCGCCAAGACGCGCTTCCTGCTTCTCTTCTTCTGTCACAGTCGGCCAAACGACAGTTTGTATCGATCTCGCCACGATTTCTCCTCCCTATCTTTCAGCTTCGATCCGTCACAAGCGGCCGATAGTCTTTGCGAGCCCACTTCATCTCGACGTTGACACCTGGCTGCGGGTTCGGGTGGCCGAGCCTGAAGTTGCCCTTCACGAACGGCGACTTGCCGGTGAATTCAAGCACTTCCATCTTCACACGCATTTCCTTGTACGCCGGTGTAAAGGTCGCTTTGTCGTGATGGCTGCTCGTCAGCAGATTCACTGCCTGCTCCGCCTTCGGCGAAAGCTGCGGAATGTAGATATGCTTGCCACTCACCCGATCCGTTACGACGACAGGCAGTTTCACCTTGCCATACGGGGAAATCAAACGCACCAACGTTCCATCTTGCAAACCGCGCTCCGCAGCCAGTTCCTTGGACACTTCGACGAACGTCTCCGGCACTTTTTCATGGATGCCTGGCACTCTGTTCGTCATATTGCCCTCGTGGAAGTGTTCGAGGATACGACCATTATTCAGTTCCAAATCATACTCGGCCTCAAGCGCGATGGGCGGCGTCCAATCGACCGGATAGAAACGGGCTCTTTTGTCTGGGAAGAAAAATCCGTCCTGGTACAAAAGCGGCGTATCCGTTCCATCTGCCGCAACGGGCCACTGCAAACTTTGATATCCTTCCAGTCGCTCATAGGTGGCGCCCTTCATCAGTTCTGTCAAGCTGCACGCTTCTTCAAAGATCTGGCGTGGCGACGTGTAATTCCAGTTCGCACCGAAGCGATTGGCGACGAGTTGAATGATTTGCCAATCCGGCTTCGAGTTGCCAAGCGGCGGCAACACCTGATACAACCGCTGAATCCGCCGCTCCGTATTGGTGAACGTGCCTTCCTTTTCAAGGCTTGGGCTCGCTGGCAGAATGACATCGGCAAACTCCGCAGTCTTGCTGAAAAACACGTCCTGTACGATGAAGAAATCGAGCTTCTCGAACGCCTGTTGGACGTAATTCGCATTGGAATCGACGACGGCCATATCTTCGCCAATCAGATACATGGCCTTCAACTTGCCCTCGTGAATCGCGTCCACCATCTGATGATTGTTCAGACCAGGGTTGGTCGGCAACGGCGTGCCCCACGCCTGCTCGTACTTGTTGCGGATCTCAGGATCGCTGACCAGTTCATAACCAGGAAGCATAGCCGGCGCACAGCCAAAATCACCAGCGCCCTGCACGTTGTTGTGTCCGCGCAACGGATACGCCCCTGTTCCTGGGCGCGCCACGTTCCCCGTCAGCAGCAACAAATTGCAGATGGCCGTCGAAGTGTCGGATCCGCCCAAGTGCTGCGTCACGCCCATCGCCCAGCAAATGCAGACGCGCTCTGCGTTCATGATCATCTCTGCGGTCTGAATCAACATTTCCTTCGAAAGTCCAGTCACTTCGCTTGTATAATCGAGCGTAAATTTCTCGAGCGAAGCTAGGAACTGATCGACGTTGTTGACATGCTCCTGCAGAAACTGCGCGTCGTGCTTGCCACAATCGACGATATACTTCGCGACGCCAGACAACCAGACGAGGTCCGTCCCCTGATTCGGGTGCAGGAACAAATCGGCACGCTCCGCCATGATATTTTTGCGAATGTCCGCGACGATCAGCTTCTGCCCGTACTTCTTCTGCGCTCTCCGCAAGCGCGTCGAGAGCACTGGATGCGCCTCTGCGGGATTGGCACCAACGATGATCACCAAATCGGCCTGCTCCAGATCCTTGATGGACCCGGTATCTCCGCCCAATCCCATCGTGCGCCTCAACGCTTCGGTAGCAGGGGCCTGACAGTAGCGTGAGCAATTGTCGATGTTGTTGGTGTGCATCACCGAACGAGCCAATTTCTGCATCAGATAATTCTCTTCGTTCGTGCATTTCGAAGACGCGATGTAGGCGATGGCGTCCGGGCCGTGTTCGTCGCGAATCTGACCCAACCGGGTCTCGATCACGTCGAGAGCTTCTTCCCACGATACCGGATAGAAGGCATCGCCGCGACGGACCAGCGGCTCGACAATCCGATCCGAACTATTGACGAAATCCCAGCCGAATTTGCCTTTGACACAAGTTGATATTTGGTTGGCCGGCGCTTCCATCTGAGGCTCGACCTTCAAAATTTTCCGATCCTTGGTCCACACATCGAACGAACAGCCCACGCCGCAGTATGTACAGACCGTTTTCGTCTTTTGAATCCTCGCCTCTCGCATTTCGGCCTCGATTTCGGAAATCGCGAAGATAGAGGAATACCCCGGTTCCACTTTCTTGGTGATATCAATCATTTTTCCAAGCGTATCTTCCTCGATCCCGGTCAAAAAGCCAGCTTCCCCGAGCATCGATTTTTCCATCAACGCGTTGCAAGGGCAGACCGTAACACAGTGGCCGCAAGATACGCAGGAGGATTCATTGATGGGAACATCGTTGTCCCAGATTACACGGGGATTTTCACGTGACCAGTCGATGGACAACACTTCGCTCACCTGGAGATTTTGGCATGCCTCGACGCATCGGCCGCACAGAATACATTGGTTCGGATCGTAGCGGTAAAACGGGTTGCTCATATCTTTCTCATACGGCTTCGGCTCAAATGGATACGCTTGATGGTCAATCTCCATCTGCATCGCCGTGTTGTGAATCGTGCAATTCCCGTTGTTGTTGTCGCATACCGTACAGTACAATTCATGATTCTTGAGAATCCGATCCATCGCTTCCTTACGCGCAAATCGAGCGGCGACCGTTTTCGTGTTGATCTTCATGCTCTCTTCGACAGGCAAGGAACATGCCCGAACAAGCGCACCGTTGACCTCGGCGATACAGGTGTCGCAGGTCTCAATAGGACCAAGTGCCGGGTGGTAACACACATGAGGATGCTCGACCCCCGCGCCAAGAATCGCTTGCAACACCGTCGTCCCCGGCTCAACGAGAACTTCGTGACCATTCAGTTCCACGTGCACATACTTGTCAGTCAATGGAATTTCCTCCCTTGCACCAAATGAACTAGGTGCGGTAGATTTGCCCTTCGTCTTCAGAGTCGGCCGTCAAGCCGACTCTGAAGATGAGGACAGTTTGGATTACGCCTCTTGTTTGTTCCCACGCAGATATACGACGTAGTACATGGTCGCCACGAACAACCAGCCACCGATCGCGTTGCCAATAAAGGCGCCGATCCACTCCACAATCGCTTTGCCCCAGGAAATGTCCGCGCCGACCCAAATCGCCGCCGGAATCACGAACATGTTTGCCACGACGTGCTGGAATCCGATAGCTACAAAGGCCATGATGGGGAACCAAATGGCAAACATTTTGCCGCCGATGGTCTTTGCGCCAGTTGCCATCCAAACCGCGAGACAGACCAGCCAGTTACAGCCGATAGCCGACAAGATGGTCGGACCGAAGGCTAGATTCGCTTTGTCCGTCGCGATCGAAATCACCGTCGTTTGGAAAGGGTCCTTCGTCAACAGGCTCGCGCCCACGCCGAACACCCCTGCTACGAAGATGGAACCGATGAAATTGCCAATCAGCACCCAGAACCAGTTGTAGATCAACCCACCGATTCCGATTCGCTTTTGGTGCAACGCCAGCGGAAGGCTCATCATGTTTCCCGTCAAGAGTTCACCGCCTGCAATCACCACAAGCATCAGTCCGACGGGAAACACGGCGCCTCCAATCAGGCTTTTCACAGAAGCGAGACTCGCCGGAATGCTGGCCGTGACACGAATGTCCAGAAGAAATCCGAGAGCGATAAACGCGCCTGCCAAAAAGCCGAGAATCAACAATTTGTACCAGGCCTGTTTCGCTTTGGACTCCCCCGCAATGGCCGTCTGCTGTGCAATTTCTGCTGGGGTTAAAAATCCGCTCATGAAAATTCCACCTTCCTGTGTATATTGCGCTTCTCGGTTCTTCCATAGCGTGCGCCATTTGTGGATATAAGATGAAAAAAGATGCCGTGCCCGCCCATCCACGTGATGTATCAGCGCCGAACAAAAAAGCACAACGCCCGTTCCTGCAAGTGACTGCATCAACGATGTTGTGCCATTGTGTCCGCCTACAACGCTATAGGCAAACCAATTATGCGCGAATTGTCGTAGAATCGTCACTTGACGACAAATGACGACTCCACGTGTTCCATTATACACTGGGAAGAAAACGAATTCATATCCTTTTTTTCCGCGAATCAAGCAATCGGTTTTTCGAAGATAAATACGGAAACACCCATATCCTCTTCCACTTTAAAGTCGGAAAACAGATGCACCATTTTGGAACCAATCAACTCTTCCATACCATCCGGAACGTGCGCCGCGTAAAGTGCCTGAATCATGCTGGTTCGGGCGGATCGAACAACTTCCGCCCCTTCCGGTGTGCGGCTGATAAATTTCTCGGTCGGAGTCAAGTTCCCCTGCAAGATGGAAATGGCCATGTTCTCGACGAACACAGTGTGGATACGCTCAGGCCCTTTCCCGAAACATTCCTTGCGAACACGACGTACAATCTCATTAAAAGCCTGTTCTTTGCTCTTGTTCACCATCTGCACCACGCTACGATTCGAAATCACCGGGATGGTAGGTCAACGTACGCGACGACACCAGTGTCAACGTACCGGTGTCGGAATCGTACCAAGGTTCCCGATCTCCTGTGTAAAACCATTGCTTCTCGATGGTTGCGCCATTCTCGTCATCGCGAAAGAGAAACACGTTCAGTTCTCGCCTCAGGCGCAGAATCTCGTCCAGGATCGGACCTGGTTCAATGTGGACATGGAAGACGTGGCCGGATCCGTCTGGAGACCACTCGTAGCTGACACCGTCACGCGCCGAATCAAGCAGCACCCGTGAACCGATACCGTGGTGAATACGCAGGCGTTCTTGCACAGGGAAGACCTCCTAAGGCAAATCAATCAACATGATACGAGCAGGTTGGACAGCTCGAAAGGACAAGTCTGTCACGTCCTCGATCCGCGCCTCATCACGCTCGTCCAATTGGATTTCCCCGTTGAGCGAAGCGCTGCCGTGAATCATAAAGACAAACGTTCGACGTCCTGGAAGGGCGTCATAATCCCTCGCCTCACCGGCGGCCAACTCCGTCAAATAGATTGTCATATCTTGATGAATCTTCGCGACACCCGCAGCGCCGGTCTTCGAAACCACAGGCACCCAGGCTTGCCCGAGAGCGTCTACGTCGAACGCAGAGATTTCGTAGGACGGTTCAAGCCCAGCCTGATCCGGAACAAACCACATTTGAAGCAAATTGAGCGTCTCCGAATCCGAATCGCTATATTCGGTATGAATGATGCCATTCCCTGCGGTCATACGCTGAATTTGTCCCCAAGAGGTCACCCCGACATTGCCAAGATTGTCTTGGTGGCGCAGCGAACCGGTCAATACGATGGACACCACTTCCATATCACTGTGCGGATGCGCTCCGAATCCCCGCTTGGGCGCGATAGAATCGTCATTCAGTACGCGCATTGGACCGAAACCCGTATTGTTCGGATCGTTGTATGGACCAAAGGAAAAGCTGAATCTGGACTGAAGCCAATCGGACTCGGCATAAAATCGATCCGATTTGCGGCGAACATCTATCATGTGCTACCTCCTTTGTCCATCTTATCTTACGGCATTTTCTTATATTTTATCAGTACCTAATGGACGTATCCACCGCCAATCGTATGATTGGTGGAAATGATATAGGAAGAAGACGCAGGGGAGTGGGGGCGGCTGGGGCGGCGTGATCGCGCCCCATCTCCCGCATGTTCTGTGGGATCGGCGGGAACCGGAGGCGAATTAGCGGCCCGGGACCGCTTAAGTGTGTCGAATCGTCGGAGTTGCGACGAATAAGCGGTGTAGAGACGCTTAAATGGCCGAAACCACTCCATTTCGAGGGTGCCGGAAGCAAATAGGCGGCCTGGAGCTGCCTATTTACCTTCGATCCGACCATTTCACCGAAATAAGCGGCTGAGAGACGCCTATTTGCCCGGCCCACCTCTCCGGCCCACCTCTCCGGCCCACCTCTCCCTCCCCGCCTTTCACGCCCTTGGCCCAATTCTGTTACCATGTACACAACGAAACCAATCGAGCGCTTCGCGCGAGAGGAGTATTGGAAATGGGTGTGACTCAACCGTTTGTATACGCGTGCATTGCTCCCCACGGGCTCCCTATTCTTGAACCACTGTCTGGATCCGACCCTGAGCTCATGGCGAAGACGCGAAGCAGCATGGTGGAACTGGGGCGAGGCATGGCTGAAGCCAAGCCGGAAGCAATCATCGTTTTGACGCCGCACGGCTTGCGAATTGACGGCTCATTTTGTGTGGCCAACTGCTCCAATATGTATGGGGAATTGTCCGAGCAGACCGTGGCAGGAATGGTTGGACAGGACAGATCGGACAAAGGGGTAACCATCACCATGCGCCGCAGCGTCGACAGGGAACTTGCGAAGGCCGTGATCGACCAGGCCCGATCAGCCGGACTGCCGGTCGCTGACGCCAATTTCGCCACCTCGGAGGGGCGATTTTCCTCGTTGCCTTTGGATTGGGGCGCGATGATTCCGCTCTACTTCATGCCGGAAACGCCGATTGTGGTGATCACGCCGTCACGAGCCCTTTCGTATGAGATGCATATCGAGTTTGGCCAGGCATTGGCGCGTGCGGTCGCACAGAGCGGGAAGCGCGTAGGTTTGATTGCGAGCTGCGATTGGTCTCACGCACATGCTGTGGATGGCCCGTATGGATTCCACGAAGACGCGGCGAGGTTGGATGAGCGAGTGGTGGAATTGTTGAACAGCGGCGAGATCGAGCGAATGACCGCATTCGAGGACGCCTTTGTCGATCACGCCAAACCGGACGGCATTTGGCAGTCGTTGATACTCGCTGGCGCCATCCCGCCCGAAGCGCGGAAACCCCGGTTTTTGTCCTATGAGGTTCCCACGTATTTCGGGCTGATGTGCGCGTCATTCCTATAAGAGTTGAGCGTGTTAGGTTGTGCGGATCGTAGGTTGTTTCGCGGTTGCCGAGACAGTGATGGTCTCCAGCGTTTGCTGGATGGCGCCTCGTCCGTTCGTCAAAACGACCTGATAGTTGCCCGGAACTCGTGCGGTGAAGCGTGGGCCCGTCGTCGTCAAGGCGCGTACCGCCGCACTGCCGTTGGACGCTGCATGGTTTGGAACCGCACCAAGGCTTCGGAAGGCAATTTGCTTATTGGGCAAGCCGCTCAGTTGAACGGTCCACCCCTTCGGAACGGTCATCTTCAACACCTGAGTACCAGTTCCTGGAGACGTGGCTGCGCCGGGCGCCGTCACTCCACGGCCATCCGTGTACGCGTTGGGCGCCAATGGTGCAGAGGATGCTCGACCATCGGTGAAAGCGCCGCGATTCGCTGGCGCGGTCACACCACGGCCGTCGGTATAACCTTGATTGGCAGTTGGCGCTAAATAACGGATATTGATGACTTTTCGAGCCGTGTTGATTTGAATTTCGCGGGAACCTGTCCAGTAACCGGTACCCCGTGCAACAGCCCCCGGATTGCCTGTGACGTGACCACCCGTTACCGAGTTGGTCGCGTTACCCACGGCATTGCCCACCGCGTTGCCAGCGTCGCGAGCTCCACGAACCATCGCTCCGCCGACACCGCCTACAAACCCCGCCGCATTGCCCACGACGTTGCCTGTTTGTTGCGCGGCGCCACCGACGACGTTGCCGGCTTGTTGAGCCGCGTTGCCGACAGCGTTACCCGTCTGCTTAACCGCGTTACCACACCCTGTCATTCCAACGACACACGCACAAGCAATGGCGGCAAACGCTAGCTTGCTCTTCATGAGATCCCTCCCGTGAATGTGATCGACTCATTCTCCCCCTCAGCGAGTGACGGCTATGCGAGAATGGTCTGGAACATTGTGGCGCGGGAGGGATGCGCTGTACCGACTTAAGCGGCCTTACATGGCGGCCCCTGACGGATTGGCGAATTGGCTGTTGTACAGATCCGCATAGAATCCATTTTTCGCCAACAGCTGCTGGTGGGTGCCTTGCTCGATCACGGTGCCGTGATTCATGACCAAGATGAGGTCGGCGTTCCGGATCGTGGACAAGCGATGGGCGATCACGAAGCTGGTTCGCCCCTCCATCAAACGTGCCATCGCCTCCTGAATCAATACTTCGGTTCGAGTATCGACGCTGCTCGTGGCCTCGTCGAGGATGAGGATCGACGGGTTCGCGAGGATTGCCCGCGCGATGGTCAACAACTGTTTCTGGCCTTGAGAAATATTTGAAGCTTCTTCGTTCAGGACGGTATGATACCCATCTGGCAACGTCCGAATGAAGTGATCCGCCCGGGCCGCCTTCGCCGCGGCGATCACTTCCTGTTCCGTCGCGTTGGTTCGCCCGTACGCGATATTTTCATAAATCGTGCCATGAAACAGCCATGTGTCCTGAAGCACCATACCGAACAAACTGCGCAGGTGTCCTCGGCGCAGCTTCGTGATATCCACTCCGTCAATCGAAATGTGTCCATCGTCGACTTCGTAAAACCGCATCAGCAAATTGACCAGTGTCGTTTTGCCGGCGCCGGTCGGTCCCACAATCGCGATCGTCTGGCCGGCTTTCACGGAGATGTTCATGCCTTCAATCAGCGGCCGCTCGGGGTCATAGCGGAAATCGACATCGACGATATCGACGTCTCCGCGCGGTCTCTCCAGTTCAATCGGATGTTCCGCCTCCGGAATCTCCTCTTGTTCGTCAAGCAGCTCAAAAATCCGTTCTGCCGACGCCACCGTTGATTGGATGATGTTGGAGATGCTGGAGAGCTGCGTGATGGGCTGCGTAAACTGCCGGGCGTACATGATAAACGCCTGAATGTCGCCGATGTTGATGGTTCCTCGCGTGACCAGAAACCCGCCGATCACACTGACGAGCACGTAACCCAAGTTGCCGATAAAGTTCATCAGCGGAAAGATGAGGCCAGACACAAACTGCGCCTTCCACCCCGATTCGTACAATTTTTCATTGTACTCGACGAACTCCTCCATCGCCTTCTCTTCCATGCCGTACGCCTTGACGATTTGGTGTCCCGTATACATCTCTTCGATGTGACCGTTCAACTGACCTAACGACCGCTGCTGGCCAACGAAAAAGTGTTGCGATCTCGACGCGATCGTCTTCGTCACATAGAACGAAAGGGGCAATGTCAGGAACACAATCAGCGTCATCCAGGGACTGATGGTGAGCATCATCACGATCACGCCGATGAACGTCACGACCGATGTAATCAACTGCGTCAGCGTCTGTTGCAGCGTATTGCCGATGTTGTCGAAGTCGTTCACGAAACGGCTGAGAATCTCGCCCGTCGGCCGAGAATCGAAGAATCGCAGCGGCAGCCGTTCCAACTTGTCATACACTTCTTTGCGCAGCGAATACACGGTCTTCTGTGCGACACCAGCCATGACGTATTGTTGAATGTAGCTGAAAAACGCGCTCAAGACGTACAAAATGCCGAGTTCGAGCAAGACGCGTTCAATATCTGCGAAATTCACACCGGTGTGGTGATGCGAAGCTCCGTGCGCCAAGCCTGCCACGAGATCGTTGGTCGCTCGCTTCATCACGTCGGGGCTAAGGATGCTGAACACGGTGCTGAGGATGGACATCATCAATACAGCAAACATCCGCCACGCGTGGGGCTGAAAATACGCAAGGAGCCTGCGGAGCGTGCCCCGAAAATCTTTTGGTTTCTGAACAGGCATACCTGGACGAATGCCGCCCCGGCCCATCGGCATCGCCGCGCGCATATCCGATTGCGGGCCCCGACCACGCTGTTCGTTCATGCCGTCTCCCCCTCGGACAATTGTGATGACACGATCTCGCGATAGACCTCGCAAGTGCGGAGCAGTTGGTCGTGCGAGCCGATCCCGGCGACACGGCCTTCGTCCAGCACAATGATTTGATCGGCGTCCCGAACGGTGCTCACACGCTGCGCGACGATCAACACGGTTGAATCCGTGATCGTCTCGGCCAGAGCGGCGCGAAGTTTGGCGTCCGTCTTGAAATCGAGCGCTGAGAAGCTGTCGTCGAAAATGTAGATATCCGGGCGCTTGACAATGGCTCGCGCGATGGACAAACGCTGCTTCTGACCCCCGGACACATTGCGTCCGCCTTGTTCGATGAGCGACTGAAAGCCCTCCGGTTTTTCCTCGATAAACTCCAATGCCTGGGCTATTTCAGCCGCCTGCGCCACCTCTTCGTCCGTCGCGTCCGGCCGCCCATGGCGTATGTTCTCCGCAATGGTCCCTTGGAACAGAACGGCCTTCTGAGGGACGTACCCAATGCGGGCGCGCAAATTGGCCTGCAATTGGTCGCGAACGTCGACGCCGCCAACCAGCACGGCACCTTCATCGACATCGTAGAATCGCGGAATGAGGTTGACCAATGTAGACTTTCCGGAACCCGTACCGCCGATGATCGCGGTCACCTGCCCCCGGTGAGCCTGGAACGAGACGTTGGATAAAGCAGGCGCCTCCGCCCCGGGATAACTGAACGTGACGTTGCGGAACTCCACCATGGGGATGGGGAGCGGATCGTCGGAAGAAAGGCGCTCGCTGTCAGAGACGGATGGCTCGACGGCGGGATCGACAATCTTAGGTTTGGTGCTTAATACAGCCCAAATTCGGTTGCCCGAAGCTGCTGCACGCGGCACCATAAAGAACATCATCGACACCATCATGATGGAGAACAGAAGCTGGGTCACATACTGGATGAACGCCAACAGCGAACCGATTTCCATCGATCCGTGGGCGATGCGGAGTCCGCCGAACCAGATGATGGCGATGATCGACAAGTTGATCACCAGCATCAGCGCCGGCGACATGATGGCCATGATCTTTTGTACTTTGGTGGTGGTGTTCGTCAAATCGAAGTTGGCGGCATCAAATCGTTTCGTTTCATAATCCACGCGGTTAAATGAGCGAATGACTCGAATACCTGTCAGCCCTTCACGCAATATCCGATTCAACGTGTCAATTTTCTCCTGCATCACTCGGAAGAGGTTGGTCGCCCTGCGAAAGACACTAAAGATCACGAGCACGAGCACCGGCAGCATGATGACCAACACAAGCGAAAGCCTGGCATCTGTGTAGACCGCCATACAGATGCCGCCGATCGTATTGAGCGGCGCCATGATCATCATCCGCAGCATCATGTTCACCAACTGCTGAACCTGGGTGATGTCGTTGGTCGTGCGCGTGATGAGCGACGATGTGCCAAACTGATCAAACTCGCGAAGCGAAAACTGCTGAGCATGGGCAAATACCTCACGGCGCAAAACGCGTCCGAACGACGCTGCCGTCCGCGAAGACAAGAAGCTCGCGGCTACCGAAAAAGCCACCGCCCCTACAGACACCGCAAGCATGATGGCGCCTTCGACGAAGATATAATGCAGATTCCCCGTCAAAACGCCTTCGTCGACGATGCGCGACATCAACGTGGGCAGGTACAGATTCAGGAGTGATTGCGTGAAGATAAAAATGACGACAAAGCTGATTGCCACCCTGTACGGACGCAGGTAGCGCAGCAATTCTCTCATGGGGGTCACCTTCAGTCTTTTCTGTCATGCTACGATTACCTCACTGATTATATCTTTAGATGAACGAAATTGCTTGAAGAAACGTCTGCGACGCTCGTCTTCGGAGATCGAATGTTCTAGTGATATCATGATGACGGGTGGCCCGGGTCAAAAGGTTACCCAAGCATGGCACGAGAGCATGGAGGACATTATGGGCAAAATACCGATGGCAAAGCGCATCCCGCATCCGCATGAGATCCACGGAGATATCCGTGAGGACGACTACTATTGGCTACGAGACAGGTCGAACCCGGAAGTGATCTCCTATTTGGAACAAGAAAACGATTACTATCGCACCGTGTCGCAGGCGTACAGCGAATTGACACAATCGCTCTACGAACAGATGGTCGCTCGAATTCCTGAACAGGAAAGCCGAGTTCCGGTGCAACTGGGCCAGTATTTCTACTACACGCGGCTCGAAAAGTCGCTGCAATACCCCATTTACGCTAGAAAACGGGCCGCTTCCCGCAGCGAACTGAAACACGCTGCGGAAGAGGTGATGCTGGACCTGAACGAGATGGCGCGTCCGGGCGAATTTCTCAGTGTCACTGAACAACGCGTGAGTCCCGATGGCACACGTTTGGCCTATTTGGAAAATCGGGACGGAACGGATTTATACACATTGAAAGTCAAGGACCTAGCGACAGGTGAAACGCTTTCCGACACAGTCGACAACGTGTATCTCGCTGGCAGCATCGAATGGGATTCCTCAGGTACATACCTATTTTATGTTACGGCCGACGACAGCCAACGTCCATATCGACTCTGGCGGTATCCTGTCGGTCAGCCGCAAGCGGCGGAAATGCTTTACGAAGAAACCGATCAGACGTTTGTGCTGCAACTCGCCAAGTCTCGCAGCGGCAAGTATCTATTCGCCGTGTCGTCGGCGACGATGACGAGCGAAGTGAGATATCTCGATGCGTCCCGTCCGCTCGACGACTTTACCGTCTTCGATCCTCGCGAACGCGGCGTGGAGTACGTTGTGGAACATTGGCGCGACGAGTTCGTCATTTTAACCAACCGGAACGCCTTGAACTTTCGAGTCGAGCGCTGTCGTACCGACAGCATCCGCGCTCAGCAGCGCGAGGATCTGATTCCACACGAAGAATCCCGTTACCTCGTTGCGTTATATCCGTTCCGCGACGCCTTGCTGATCGAAGGACGGGAAGCTGGACTCACCCAAGTGTGGATCTACCGCGATGGGGCACTCACCCAACTCACTTGGGACGAGCCGCTGTACACCGTGGGCGTGGGCAACAACCTCAGCTACGACACGGCTGAAGCGTTGATCGAGTTCGAATCGTTCGTGACGCCGCTGACCACATTCGCTGTCGATCTCGCCACCGGAGCGCGCACCACACTCCAGGTTCAGCAAGTGTCCGGCGCATACCATCCAGAGGACTACGTGCAGGAACGCTTGTGGATCGCGGCCCGCGACGGCGTCAAGGTGCCAGCCGCCGCAGTCTATCGCCGTGGAGCGCTGGATCGCGGCCCAGCTCCGCTGCTTCTCTATGGATATGGATCGTACGGCAGTTGCACCGATCCCCACTTTCAGCCGCTGCGTCTGCCCATGCTGGATGCCGGCGTGGTGTACGTGATCGCGCAGGTCCGCGGCGGTTCCGAGTTGGGCCGAGGCTGGTACGAAGACGGCAAATTGCTCAAGAAGCGCAATACGTTTACCGATTTTATCGACGTGGCGAAGGACCTGATTGAGCGTGGGTACACCACCTCTTCCCAACTCGCCGCCGACGGGCGCAGCGCAGGCGGTCTGCTCATGGGCGCCGTCGCCAACATGGGCGGCGAGTATTTCCAGGCCATCCACGCCGGGGTGCCGTTCGTCGATGTGATGACGACAATGCTCGACGCGTCGATCCCGTTGACCACACTCGAATGGGACGAGTGGGGAAATCCAGCGGAACCGGAATACTACGCGTACATGAGATCGTACAGCCCTTACGACAACGTCGAAGCCAAGGCGTACCCACACATGCTGGTGACGACTGGGCTGAACGATCCCCGTGTCGCCTATTGGGAACCCGCCAAGTGGGTGGCCCGCCTGCGCCAAGTGAAGACGGACGACCATTCGCTCCTCTTGAAAACGAACATGGGCGCGGGTCACTCAGGCGCTTCCGGCCGCTTGGA
This sequence comes from Alicyclobacillus acidiphilus NBRC 100859, assembly GCF_001544355.1. GTDB lineage: Bacteria > Bacillota > Bacilli > Alicyclobacillales > Alicyclobacillaceae > Alicyclobacillus > Alicyclobacillus acidiphilus. The sequence continues at coordinate 84,898 of NZ_BCQI01000006.1, read as the reverse complement.
CAAAATTCGCGAGCAGGCCGAGATCTACGCGTTTCTGCTCGACAAGATCGGCGTTCACTCACTGGGATGAATACGTTCAATGCGTTGAATCCATTGAATCCGGGAGGACATTGTGCATGGAACGATTTCAGGCTTTCGTTGTCGACCAAACCGAACAGGGATTTCGCGCCGGCATTCGCGAATTGACCTTGGCCGATCTGCCAAAGGGTGATGTAACCATTCGCGTTCGCTACTCCAGCGTCAATTACAAAGACGGCATCGTCGCGACGCCGAACAGCCGATTGGTGCAATCGTACCCGATGGTCCCGGGGATCGATCTCGCCGGCGAAGTCATCCATTCGGATGACGCCCGGTTTCGCGAAGGCGACGAGGTGATTGTCACCAGCTACAGGCTTGGCACCGGCCACTTCGGCGGATTCAGCCAAGTGGCCTGCGTGCCCGCGGATTGGGTGGTGCCCATGCCGAAAGGGCTCACGATGCGCGAATCGATGATCCTCGGCACGGCTGGATTTACCGCAGCACTGTCGCTCCACCGGATGGAGGAGAACGGCCTCGCCCCAGATAAAGGCCCCGTGTTGGTCACCGGGGCGACGGGCGGGGTCGGATCGACCGCCGTCTCGATGTTCAGCCAACTCGGCTACCAGGTGACGGCGTCGTCCCGCAAATCCGAAGAGCACGCCTTCTTGCGCGAGCTTGGCGCCGCGGAAATCGTCCACCCTGAAACGCTCGTCCTGCCCGCCGACCAACCGTTCCCAGATCTGCCCGAGCGCTGGGCTGGCGCGGTCGATCCCGTCGCAGGCAAGTCCCTGCCGTACATCGTCAACACGATGCGATACGGCGGCGTGATCACCGTCAGCGGCTTTACGGGCGGCCCGGATTTCGCGACGACCGTGTTTCCGTTTATGAGGCGGGCGATCACGTTCATCGGAATCGATTCTGTCGAATGCCCGATGGCCATCCGCAGGCCGCTCTGGGAGCGCATCGGCGCCGAACTGAAGCCGACCGCGGCCCTGGAACAAATTGTCCACGAAGTGTCGCTGGAAACACTGCCTGACGTATTGTCGGCCATCCTGCAAGGCAAGGTCAAAGGGCGGACCATCGTCAAGCTCTAAGCCGAAGCCTCGCCAATCTGCAAATTGTACATTTGGCGGTAACGGCCGTTTCTCGCGAGCAATTCGTCGTGCGTCCCCCGCTCGACAATGACACCGCCGTCGAGCACCAAAATCTGATCCGCATCGCGAATCGTCGACAGGCGGTGCGCGATGATGAACGTCGTCCGGCCGCGCTTGAGCACTTGCAGCGCGTCCTGGATGACGCGTTCTGTCTCCGTGTCGATGCTCGAGGTCGCCTCGTCCAGGACGAGAATCGCCGGATCGAACGCCAGCGCCCGCGCGAACGAGATCAACTGGCGTTGCCCAGCCGACAAAGTGCTACCGTTCTCAAGCACCGGTTCGTCCCAGCCATTTGGCAAATGGCCAAGCAATTTATCGGCGCCGACATCCTTCAACGCCTGTTCGATCCGTTCGCGCGACACGCGCTCATCTTCGAGTCCCACATTGGAAGCAATTGTCCCGGTAAACAGATACGGATCCTGCAACACGATGCCCATATGTTGCCGCAAGTGCTGCGCAGGGATCTTCGAGATATCCATGCCGTCGATGGTGATGGTGCCTTTTTGCGGATCGTAGAAGCGAAAGAGCAGGTTGATGATGGAACTCTTCCCCGATCCCGTGTGTCCAACCAACGCGATCGTCTGCCCGGGCGACGCTTCGAATGAAATGCCTTTTAACACGTCGTGTTTCCCGTCATACGAGAAGCTGACTTGGTCGAACTTGACCTCGCCGCGAAACCTCGGAATCTCTCCGTCTGCCACGTCTGTCCCCGGTTCGTCCAGCAATTCAAAGACGCGCACCGCAGACGCCCGGGCTTGCTCCAGGTTCGACAACTGGTTGACCACCTGAACAATCGGTTGAAACAAGCGATTGATGTAGTCGATATAGGCGTACAGCATACCAAAAGAAACTGCCACAGACAGATGGATCGTTCGCCAGCCGAAGATGGCGATGACCGTTACGAAGATCAGGTTGCGCAGTACGGACGACAAATTGTGGCTCGTCGCCGCGTTGACCCGGATGAGCCGCGACTGGTTTTCGTAGTAGGCCTGGTTGAGATCGTCAAACTCCTTCTCCGTCAAGCGTTGCCGATTGAAAGCGCGAATAATGGGGATGCCCTGAATCGTCTCGTTCAACATCGCGTTGATATCGGATATTAAGGCACGAACGCGAATGTTGACGTGGACCGTGTACCTACGGTACAGCCAAACCCACAGGATCAGCACCGGAATCAGAAGGCAGGTCAATAACGCCAGTCGAACGTCCAGAATGAACAGCGCAATATAGATTCCGGCCATCGACACGATGCTCGACAGAATATTGGCTAGGACGTTGACATAGAAGTCGCGGATGGTCTCCGTGTCGTTCGTGATCCTCGAGACCACTTTGCCCGCTGGCAGTGTATCAAAATAGCGAATCGGCAATCGATGGATCTGCCGAAACACGTCGCCGCGCATGCGCTGCAAGATTCGATTCGCCGCGACCTGCAACAAATACTGTTGTCCGTACAGGAAGAGGGCGGCGGCCGCCAACAGACCAAAATACACCAGAGCCAGGCGCAGCACGCGCGGCACCTCGGGTTGATAGAACGAAAACAACTGGGATTTCGTCAATTTCGACGCCGCAAGCGCCACTCGCTTGCCGTCTTCCGTCACCACCACCGCGTTGGCTTCGACTTTCGGCGTACCCGTATAGGCCACGGCACCGTTGACGATGTAAAATTGGCGCCCGACGGCGAAGAGCGTGATCGGATGTTGACGCCTGAGGCCGCGTGCCATGTAGTCGCCGCGCTCATACCAACGCCCGCCATACTCGACCGATCCGCGCGTGTGCGCAGGCACTTCGTACCACGTTCGCTCAATGCCGAGAATATGTTCGTCGATCATCGTCTTCGCCACGAACGGACCCGCAAGCTGCGCCGTCACAGCCAGCACGAGCAGGAGCAAGGCGACGAGAATCGTCCGTCGATAGTACGCCGCATATTCATACAGTCGTCGATTTACGTTCATGCGTTCCACCTGCTTCCAGCTTCAACGTCGCTTACCTCGGCGACCGTCCCTTCGTCCGCCCAGTCCTCCGACGCTTGTTGCCGTTCGTATTGTTTCTTGAACCAGCCATCAGAGGTCAGCAGTTGTTCAAATGTGCCCTCCTCGACAATGCGTCCCTCGTCCATGACGACGATCCAATCCGCATGCGCGACAGCAGGCATCCGATGGGTGGCGATGATGGTTGTACGCCCTCGGCGCTCGTTGCGAATTCCTTCGATGATGTGCGCTTCGGTGCGAGCGTCGACCGCGGACATCGCGTCGTCGAGAATCAGGATCTCCGGCTCGATGACGAGCGCCCGCGCCAAGGCGATGCGCTGTTTCTGTCCTCCTGACAGCGACACGCCGCGTTCGCCAATCAATGTGTCGAGACCATCCGGCAACGACGGCACATCTTTGAGAAAATCGGCCGCCGCCAAGGCGTGACGGATCTGTTCATCCGTGGCGTCCTTCAATCCGAACCGAACGTTGTCCGCGACACTTCTTGAGAACAGCATCGGATTCTGCGGCACGTATCCAATCCACCCATGCACTTCTTCAATCGAGACTCGTTCGATGGGGACGCCGTTGACCAACAAAGCACCTTCGCAGGTGATCGGATATTCCCTCAGCAACTGCCGAATCAAGGTTGATTTGCCGCTGCCAGTACGACCGACGATACCCACCGTTTCGCCGCGCCGGATGATCAGGTCGATATCCCGCAGATTGTCTGTCTCCGACGTCGGGTAGCGGAAGGAGTAGCCGCGAAATTCGATCCGCTCCGGAACACCGATCGAAACGAGGTTCGGCGCATCGTCGACGTCCGGAACGTAGGCCAACGTCTCGTTCACGCGATCCAGCGACGCATTTCCTCGCTGCATGATGTTGATCAACTGCCCAAACGCCATCATCGGCCAAATCAGCATACCGAGATACACGTTGAACGACGTCAGCTGGCCAATCGTCAACTGGCTGTGGAACACGAGGTACGTGCCAAAGCCAAGTCCGATGAGGTACGTGATGCCGACAAGGACGCTGATGGTCGGATCAAACAAGGCATCGATCTTCGCCACCGCGATGTTCTTCCGGTAGACGTCGCCCATTGTCTCCATGAATCGCCGCTCTTCCCGCCGTTCCTGAGCGTACGCTCGGACGACCCGGATCCCAGCGATCGTCTCGAGCACGCGATCGTTCATGTCGCCAAACGCGTCCTGGGCCAACGTGAACCGTTCATGCAGCAACTTGCCGTACTTCGTCATCGCGAGCGTGATGAACGGCATGGGCACCAAAGACAGCAAGGTGAGCTTCCATCCATCCAACACGCCCATGGCGACCAGGATCGTCGACGAAAACGTCGTCGAGTCAATGAGCGTCAGAATGCCAAAACCAGCAGTCTGCGATACGGCGTTCAAGTCGTTTGTCGATCTCGCCATCAAATCCCCGGTCCGATTCTGTTCGAAAAACCTCGGTGTCATCCGGAGAAAGTGACGCATCAATCGCGATCGCAAACTCAACTCCAGCAACCGCGCACCGCCGAACAACTGGTACCACCACGTAAATCCGCAGACGTAACTCACGACGGTTACGCCAAGCATCACCAGGCAAAGTTCGACCATGGCCCGCGTCGTCATCGAGCCTTGATTCATCAGATCGATGGCGTGGCCGATGATGTCTGGCGGAGCGATTTCAACGAAATTCAACAGCAACAGCAAACCAACCGCGATGATGTACCGCGTTCGGTGTTCCCAAAAGAACCAACCAAGTTTTCTGAGCACCTGAAACACAACCGAAACCCCCAATAGACGAAAAAAGCACGCCGCGCTCGCGACATGCCTTCCATTCTCTATGAATGAAGAAGCGCGGGCCACTGAATGCGACCCGCACAAACACCTGACTCGGTGTCAAACTTCGTTCACACGAAGCGAAAGGTCACATTCCCATTGGTTATGGTCTTCGCCGCCAGCGTAATGACGCCGACGCGCCTGCACATATCCACTTGCCATCAGCACAACCATGGAAATGCCCTCCTCTCGCCTTGCTATCGTCTCAAAACTACCACTTAGTTTCAGAATTTGTCAATCATTTTGTGTGGATTCTCCGATTCGTTCCACCCCCATCTAATTCGATATTGATCTAACTTCGATGATGATCTACATTGTTACGTATCTACATGTAACGAGGAGCCTGATTGCAATGACCAATGAAGACAGTCAATTGCTCGTCCAGTTTCTCAAGGTTTTGGCCGACGAGAGCCGTCTCAAGATTCTTGGTATCTTGGCCAACCAGGAGGCAAGTGTTGAGGAACTCGCCGCTTATCTGCAATTGAAACCACCAACCGTGTCACACCACTTGAATCGCTTGCGGGAACTCGGTCTCGTAACGATGCGGCAGGACGGCAACGTGCACACGTACCGATTTCAGGCGGACGCGCTATCTCAAGTCAATCGGCTGTTGAAGCCGGAAAAATTGGCCCAGTTGGCCGATGTGGAAGGAGATGCCTGGCAACGCAAAGTATTGCGCGATTTTCTGAACGGCGTGGAATTAAAGGAGATTCCCGCCAGTCGGAAGAAGCGTCTCGTCGTTCTACAATGGCTCGCGGATCAGTTTGAATGGGACAGAACCTATCCGGAGTCTGAAGTCAATGAAATCATCGGTCGACACCACCCTGATTTTGCGACCTTGCGCCGCGAACTCATCGGAAATCGGTTCATGGCACGAGAAAACGGTGTCTACTGGCGAATTTCGGAGAAATCCAGTTCGGAGAAATCCAACACATAAAGGAGACTTCGATTTCATGGCTGCGACACCGGACGCAATCAGCGGCAGGTCCACGGACATTGTCACGCTCATTCGAGAGGAACATGGATATCGAAGAATCCTGACTGCGAGCTTGCTAAGCGGGATCGGGGACTGGTTTGACACTGTCGCGATGTTCAGCCTTCTCCTGCACATCACAGGAAGCGGCATGTCGATTGGACTGACTTTGGCGGCCCGCACCATTCCTTACCTCGTCATGGGACCCATCGGCGGAAAATTGGCCGACCGCGTTCGCCGCAAACGGTTGATGATTTCGGCCGATCTCGCCCGCATGGGCATCGCCTTGCTGTTTTTATTGATCCATACGAAAGACCAGGTTTGGATCGCGTACCTGGCGACATGCATCATGACCGCTTTTTCTTGCCTCTTTGAACCGGCCCGCCGCGCCGTGATTCCACAGTTGGTGAAAACGGAGCGGGTCGTTGTCGCAAACGCCATCGAAGAATCGCTGTTTGGCGTCGTGCTCGCAATTGGATCGGCGAGCGGAGGATTGGTGACCTCGGTATGCGGTCCATCGATCGCGTTTATCGTCAACAGCGCCTCCTTTCTGGTATCCGCCGCGCTCTGCTCGACGACGAAGCTGTCGGAGAACCACTTGGCCACACCCGATTGGCCAATGGCGTCCGACGACGCGCCGCCACGGCCGAACGACGATACCTGGGACGAGCGATCGTACCGGCGATGGATACGAGACTCCTCGCTTATCCGCATTTTGTGCCTGCAGGCCGGGCTGTGGTCTGTCGGCGGCGGCATCGTCAACGTCCTGTTGAGCGTCTTCGGCTACCAAGTGTTTCACGCCGGAAACGTCGGTGTTGGTGTGATGTACGGATCGCTCGGACTCGGATTCGCAGTGAGCAGTCTGTTGACCGTGCGACTCACACGGCGCATCCGTGAAACCGCTGTATTGGGCTTTGTCGTTGAAGGGCTCGGCCATGCGGCGATGAGTCAATCGCCCAAACTCTGGATAGCGTCCCTTTGTCTCATCGCCGCGACCATCGGCGCAGGGGTCGGGAACGCCGCCGTTCAGTCGACAGTCATGAGGTCATTGTCAAATTGGCAGCAGGGCCGGGCGTTTTCCCTGACGTCCACCGTCGGCAGCGTGACACTCGGCGTCTCAATGACCTTGACCAGCTTCTTGCTGCCCATCTTTCCGGCCAGGAACTTGGGTCTCACCGCGGGATTGCTGATTGCGATCTCATCGCTGGCTACGCTGCCATTTCTCAACATCGCTGCACGGGATAAGGTGCATGGATTGAGAAGCAGCTAAACACACTATCACCCGAGGTGATGTCATCATGGGTGAACGTTCCGAGTTTACACCTGGATATGAAGCGCCGAACACCGGCGTGTATATCGAGGTAGGCGCACATCCTGACAGCGGCGACTTGCACAACCCGAAACGAATCCATTTGCACAAGGGAGAGAAGTTTCCCGAAACGACGAACTCCGATCGAAAATGGAGACGGATTAAGACGAACAAGCGCCATTGACACACCGAATCTGGCTCAACGCCGGATGCGTGACAGGGTCGCAATGCGACCCTGTTCTCGTCTTGCCTCCTCTATCGACGTATCGGTATTTACACCTTGGTTCGCGAGTTCCTTACATATCTCATCGTATATCGAAAGAAAAGAAGCTGGAGGGGCGTCGCGATCAGGTAAACGGAAAATGAGTACAAGAGACGCCATCCTGTGTAGGTGAATACATGGAAGATGACGGCCAGCCATTCAAAACATACGGCAAAGGCAGACCAGCCAACGATATATGCGACAAAAAAGATTCCTCTTGGGTTGAGACGGTCGTACAGGTAGACGGAGATTAACGCGTACGGACTGTACATGAAATACGTAACCACATCCATCAACTCGTACTTCTGCTGATCGTTCAGGTTATACATGTTGAGCGGCGGTGTCGCGATGGTGTGATCCAATATGACCGCAATGGACACACAGAACAAAACCACCAACGTCGCCACAGCGTTGGGATACCGCTTTGGCAAAAGGACGACGCAGACAAATCCTAGCGCAATGGTTCCAAGAATGAACCACTCGTTTCCATCGAACCTTCGAGGCAGTGGAAGCAATCACTGCAACTCCCTTCTGAGCACGTTGCGATACCAAAGCCGAGAATAGTGGAGCACCACGAATAGGCCAAACCACTCAATCACCGACCACCACAGCTTCCAGTGGGTATGGTGAAAGACGTTCAGCACATCGCACAGATACTCAATCCCAATCAGAACCCCGATGCCAAGCGGCAGCAACGCCCACTGAAGAATCGCCTTGGAAGCTGTCGCATCAAAATACCACACAATCAGGAGCGGGATGAGAACGATTCTCACAAGTGACAGCGACCAATAACGGGAAGGCTGGTCCGCAAAATCGTACATCCCCATGTTCACCGATACCACCGTCATCACGTTGTGATCGAGGATCATCGCAACCATCCATATAAACATGATTTCAAACAGATGAAGCCTTTTGTTCGTTACGGCGAATGCGGTAATAGAGATAATGGACAATGCGGAGAAAATTGAAAATGCCATACAATCCCCCAAATACCCGAAAGATTGTTTATAGCTTGCCTACATTTTCATGGGTTATTCACTTCTATGCGCATCCTTCGACAGGCCTACATAATGGTTTCTTGATTTACACAAACTGTGTACGTGGAGGAATCGGTTTGAACGACGTCAAGGTAAGACGCTTACGCGTCAGCATATCTGCAATGGGTTCAAACGAGATGCATTGGAGAAATCCCTGGATTTCCGCGTTTTGGTCGTTTGCGTATCCGGGATGCGGACACCTTCTGCAGGGCAGAATTTTGCGAGGGCTCATTTTGATCGTTTGGGAACTCGTCGTCAATGGATTTGCAAAGGTCAATCTCTCCATCATGTATTCCCTGCAGGGAAACTTCGAACTGGCAAAGCAAGTGGTGAATCTGAGATGGTTGCTCCTCTACGTCTCGCTTTATGTCTACGCGATTTGGGACAGTTATCGTGGAACCGTCGATATCAATAAACAGTACGTTCTGGCGGATCGAGAGGATGCCCCCCTCCGATCTTTGCGGATCAAAACGCTTGACATGAACTTTCTGGACAGACGAAATCCTTGGTATGCAGCCACGCTCTCACTTCTCGCCCCAGGACTGGGTCACCTCTATGTACGCAAAGTCGTTGTCGGTGTGTTCTTTCTCGCATGGACGATCGTGGTCATGCTCTATTCACACGCGCTGCCAGCCGTTCATGAAACGATGATCGGTCATTTTGACAACGCGAAATCCATGGTGGATATGCAATGGCTGATGTACCTGCCCTCCATATACGGTTTCGTCATTCACAATACGTTTGTTACGGCCGTAGAACACAACAAGCTGTTCGAAAAAGAACAATCCAAGTTCTTACGAGAACATTATCAGCGTCCCGACTTCAAAATGCCTTTGTAGAGGAGCGTATTTCGTTGGAACAAAACGCTTACGCACGACGAAGCAGGGCGTACCTATCCGAACTCTCAACCAACATGATCCATTTGCGGAATCCCTGGGTAACCGCGTTTTGGTCGGTTGTGGAGCCTGGCCTTGGAAGCTTGCGACAGGATCGCAAGATCATCGGGCTGATCCTGATCCTTTGGGCGGTGGTCGTCAATAATGAGGCCCACATCAATCTCGCCCTCTCCTATTCGCTCACAGGGCATTTCGATCTCGCCCGCCACGTGATCGACAAACGCTGGTTCTTGCTCTACGTAGCCGTGTATGTGTTCAGCATATGGGATGGTTATCGCGGCACGATAGACGTAAACAAACTCTATGTACTAGCGGATCGCGAAGACGCCCCCATCCAACCATTCGTCATCAAAACGCTCGATTTAAATTTTCTGGACAGGCGAAGTCCCTGGCTCGCTGCAGCTTGGTCCGCCTTAACACCTGGACTGGGTTCCCTGTATGTGCACAAAACGATTCAGGGATTGTTCTTTATCGCTTGGACCATTCTAGTCATGTACATGTCCCACTGTTTGCAGGCGGTACACGATACGACGATTGGTTTGTTTGAACAGGCAAAAGCTGTTTTAAATGTGCAGTGGTTTATGTTTCTCCCTGGCATTTACGTGTTCAACATTTACGATTCCTACGTTGCGGCCGTCGAGTACAACAAGTTATTTGAAAAAGAACAGTCCAAGTGGCTGCGGGACCATTATCAGCGCCCGGATTTTAAAATGCCAATTCACAAATAAGGTGAAACCATGTACATCATCGCATCGTTCGAACAATCCATTTTCTTAGAGTTGGCGATCACAGCTCTGGAACAAATCGGCATTGACAAGAGACAAATTCTCGCCGTTCCACTCGATAAACGAACGGAGGAGCGGAAGCTATTCGACTCCATGCACCGCGCCGATGGCGTGAGCTTGTTTGACGGAGCCGCCGTCCTGGGTACCTGCGGTATGCTGCTAGGAGCCATTTACGGTATGGTCCTCGCGTGGGGACCCATTTTATGGGGTTTGATTGGCCTATGCCTAGGAATGGTCGTCGGCTTCTTGTTGAAACTCCTGTTCGTGAAAAGGCGAAACCGAAAAGTGACCAAGGAACAGATTTCAACAGAAGTGTTTCTTCTCATCGACTGCGACGCAGAAGAAAAAAAGCTCGTAGAAAGGATTCTCTGGGAAAATGACGCCTTGGGCATCGCGAAGCTCGACGGCTTTGTCGACCAGTGAACGCACAGCCTGAGGAATGGCCCAGCCATACATTGGCAACACTGTTTTCAGTGTCCCGACTTTTGCGAAGGAGTCTGCCAGTGTCCCCTTATTTGTTCGCCCTCATATCATCCATTGTTTTTTATTCCGTTGCCATTCAAATGCCAAAGCGCATGACCCGATTGGAGATCTACTGCACGTCACTCTCCAGTGTTCTGATCAACGTGCTGATAGACGTGTATTTGGATATGCACATGCATTTGTACAACTATTTCGACCCAGGCATCGACTATGTCGCGCTCATTTACAATTTCGCCATATTTCCTCCAATTAGCACGATATTCCTCAATTACTTTCCTTTCTCGCGCCACGTGTGGTCGAAGGTCAAGTATCTCGCAGGCTGGACCTGTTTTGCGCTGGGATATGAATTCCTGTCGACCAGAACGGGCGTGCTGACTTATTCCGGATGGCACCTCTGGTACTCCGCATTCGTGTATCCAGCGGCGCAAATACTGCAGGCTCTGAATCTGGCCGTGATCCGAAAATGGTGCGAAAAAATCCCTATCCATTGAGTCACGAGGTGATGGCGGGGGCCGTGCGCGGCCCCCGCCATGTTGGCTTATCGACGCTCTTTGCCGTTGTCATGTCGAGGATGCCGCATCGGACCATGATTCGCCCCCGCGGGATGATCAATCGACAATCCTTCCACGTGGCCTTTCTCCATCATCTTCCGTTTGCTCCGAACATCCTTCGGCTCAAGCACGATGTCGAGATCATACTGTTCAATGTTTGGGTAGAGTTCTTCCCGCGGCGCTGGTTCCGCCGTCTGCACATGATCATCCGTCGCGTCGATCCGGCCGCTAACACCTTCATCCTGCACCACTGTGTGAACTTTCACTAACTGCTCCAGTCCTTGTGGCGCCAATCCTGTACCTTGCGCGATTTCGCGCGCGCGATGAACAATCTCCTTCGGGACACCGAGGCGTTCCGCGATGACAAGCGCATAACTCTCCCCAGCTTCCCCAATACGCAAGCGATACAGGGGCTGCAGCGTTTCCGTGTCAAACTCCATTCGAGCGTTTTCGAAACCAGGCGCCGCAGCCGCGAATCGCTTGATCTCGTTGAAGTGGGTCGTCGCGACGATGGTCGAACCGGACGCGTAGAGCCGCTCGAGCAGCGCGATGGACAAACCGATGCCTTCGCCGGGATCGGTCCCGGACGCGAGTTCATCCAGCAACAGCAACGATTTCGGCCCGGCCCCCCGCAAAATGTCGTTCACATTGGCCACATGAGCCGAAAAAGTGCTGAGTGCGCCCTCAATGCTCTGTCCGTCGCCAATATCGACGAATATGTCTTTGAACACGCTCAATTCGCTGCCCGAGCGACTTCGCGCGCCTCCGCGAACCGTACCTCGACCAATTCATCCTGCTGCGACGCGACTTCTTCAGGTTCGATGTACACGGTCTGGCCGCTCGCCGACTCATCGAGCATCGCGCCCTTGACGATCCGTTTGCTCTCGCGCTTGATGGGCAAGACCGGACGCCCATTTCGGATACTGTGAAACGGTTCCTGCAGATGCGCCTTGTATTTGGTCAACGACGCTTCGATTTTGCGGCGAACGCGCTCCTCCAAAATGCCAATTTGCTTACGAATGCGGGCCAACTCGTCACTTGCGCTGTCCAATACTGCGCCGTGATCGACACTCTTGCGGATCTCCAACCGCAAGTCTTCCAACGTCACAATCGACTGCGCGTATCCGCTCACAAGCGGTGCCACATCGGCCTTGCGCGACATGTACTGGCGAAGCTGCTCCGTACTTGTCAGAAATCGCTCAATATGTTCCAGTTGCTCCACGTGCAGAGACTGTCCTTTGTTCAAAGCGGACGTCACGTACTCCATACCGTCAAGCGACGGAATCGGCACACTTGACGATCCCGCCACAATCCGCAGCGCGTCCTCAGTCTCCGCGAGCCATCCGTCAATTTGGCTCAGGTGGATGGATGGCTCCATTGCTTCAATCCGCTGTCGCCCCAAATAGGACATTGCGTATCCTGACAATTCTTCCTTCATCTTGTGGTATTCCAGTGTCCTTTGTACATCCTGATTCACTTGATCCACGCTCCGTTTCATCGCGCCGCTCGATTGGCCGCCAACAACCGTTCGTCGACCGACGGCACGTCTGAGACAGAACAAAGCCAAGCGCAGTGCCGTACACCAAACACCGCCACGCCGAAACCATGTCGACAAACAACGTCGACAAACAACAAAAAAGACCGTGCAACGCACGATCTCGCTCTGACATCCTTAGATATCCCTATATGACGGATATGGACGGAGCGATTTCCGTTGTTCTTCTCCCCAACGTGCAGACGAATCGAACAAACCTGTCAACATCCTTGCCGTTGCACGGCCAACGATGGCAAACAAGTTCAGTCAAACCGAAAGCACCTATGAAATTGGGTTAGAAAAGAACAACGCTCTCCGACATCCAAACAGCCCCTTGCAAGAAATTACCGTGATCGTATCCGCTGAGTGAGGCGTTGTCAACAGCAAGGTTGCCTACTTCTTTGGCGCGTTTAAAAGTTTAGGTACGCACGTTGCCGTTGCTGACAAGCAGTGGAGAACAATCGGATCTTTCGCTAGACTGAATCATATCCGCTCCATGAAACGGAGGTTTCCTTTTGGACTTCGACTTTACCCGGGCTGACCAATTCCTGCCTGGAGAAACGCCCAAATTCCCGCTGAATCTGTCACTGGCTCCTCATTGGATGAACGCCCCAGCACACGCTGAACGCGCGTCTTCGTCGCCAACCGGAGCGCGCTTCCACACAAAGCTCGACGTCCGCCGCAAGTCTGGCGAAAAAGGGAAACAGTTCGTCGTCGTCGATGCGGTGACTGGCGATATGACACCCGCGTTCGATCACGAACGTTTGGCCGCGTCCTTGTCGAAACGTGCACCTGCCCTCGCGCCTATCGAGGCGGACGCGCTGCCATTTGATCACTTTGAATGGGACCGGGACGAACAGGGGATCTCGTTCAGCACAGGCGGCACACGGTATCACTGTAGATTCGATACCTACGCTTGCCGCCCTGTGCACTCGGGACGGTTCGCGCAAGAGCATGAGGTTGCGTCACCCGACGGAATGTGGGCCGCATTCTTGCGGGGCCATAACCTGTGGGTGAGATCGCTGGAAACTGGCAAGTCCCACCCACTGACGACGGACGGCATCAAAGATTACAACTATGCCTCCCGTCCCGATTTTTACGGCGCCAAAACAGCAGATTTGATTCATGGCCGGAAAAACAAGCCGCTCGTGCAATGGTCGCCAGATTCCACGCGGTTGCTGACACATCGATTGGATCAGCGCCACGTTCGCAAATTGCCAGTCATGCAATATGTCACGGATGGTGAGCACAGCCCCGCGATGATGCATCAGGTCCGCTATCCACTGGCTGGCGACAAGGCCCTGCCCACGGCGGAGTATTTCGTGATAGGCGTGGACGGATCGCGCGTCGATTTTTGCATGCCTGCGCTTGAATTGCGAAACACCGATCCCCTCTACAGTCCCCACTGGCACAACATTTGGTGGCATGCAGACGGCAGCCGCATCTATTTCATCCATCCAACGAGAGGCTATAGATCGACCCAGTTCTTCGAAGTGGACGCTGCAGACGGCGGCGCTCGCCTCGTGTTCGAAGAAGTCTGCGATTCTTTTGTCGATCACGATATGCGCCACAAGGACAACCCACTGCCTGATGTCCGCGTGCTCTCGTCGCGTGGACAATTTGTCTGGCCATCGCAACAATCCGGCTGGGAACACCTCTATCTGCACGATCTCGCCACAGGCCAGCAACTTCATGCCATCACAGAAGGCGATTGGGTCGTGCGTGAACTGATCGGTGTCGATGAAGCGGCCGGTTGGGTCTACTTTCTGGGCAGCGGCCGCGAAGCCGATGAGGACGTATACCTTCAACACCTGTACCGAGTTCGCCTGGACGGAACCGAACTGACAATGTTGACGCCGGAAATCGCGGATCACCGTGTTCACGCGGCCCCGGATTGGTCGGTATTCGTCGACACGTATTCCCTCGTCAACGCCGCTCCCAAAACCGTGCTGCGAAAGACCGATGGTACGATGGTGAAGACATTGGTCGAAGCCGACATTCAGCCCCTGCTCGATGCAGGGTTTCAAATGCCCGAACCATTTGTCGTGAAAGCCGACGATGGCGTCACGGACATTTACGGCATTGTGATTCCGCCCGCCAACTTTGACCCAACCCGAAAGTACCCTGTGGTCGAGTACGAATACGGCGGACCCCAAACCACGGTGGTGCCGCATCGCTTCCCGGTCACGCCGTCCACGGACACGACCGTGTACAGTCAGTCGCTCGCGCAACTCGGATTCGCCATCGTCCTGTTGGATGGCCGCGGGACACCGCTGAGATCGAAGGCTTTCCACGACGCCAAGCACCATCTGGGCGACGCTGCGGGCCTCGTCGATCACGTCGCAGGGCTCCGCCAACTAGGAGAACGATACCCTTGGCTCGATCTCAGCCGCGTCGGCATGTACGGATTTTCCGGCGGCGGCTATGGCTCGGCCCGTGCCGTGCTCAGCTATCCAGACGTGTACAAAGCTGCCGTAGCCTGTTGCGGCGATCACGACAACCGCCTGTACGACTCGACGTGGTGGGAACGCTACATGGGTCTTGGCGACTTTGCGGACTATCCGCCGCAGGACAATCAGTCGTTGGCCGCCAATCTGCGCGGTCGGCTCCTACTGATGCATGGCGACGTGGACGATAACGTACACCCCAATCTCACCATGCGATTGGTCGATGCGCTGATCAAGGCGGACAAAGAGTTCGACATGCTGCTTTTGCCGAATCGCGGCCACGCGCTGTCTCGAGATCCATACGTCGCCCACCGTACGTTTGCGCATTTCTTGCGAAATTTGTAAGCAAACATAGTCATTCGCCGTGCATCGACAATCGCTTCGCTCGTACTGTGCAGTATCTCGATACCTTTGAGCTGCTATGCGAGCGAAGGAGGAATTGCGATGTTGGCCATCATTCATTCTCATGTAGGGCTGTTGTACTCGATGCGGATCGTCCTGATTGCCGTCGCGCTCACGGTGATTGCGAACCTGATCACTCAACTGCGCGGCAGCATCAACTGGACTGCAGTCGCCGAAAGCGTGACGCGGCCTATTCTCGTGGACATTCTTCCGCTGATTCTCCTGTCCTGGCTGACGGCGCTTGACCCGACCGGAGTCCTCATTCGAATCTGGTACTACGTCGCCGCCGCAGTCATCTTGATCCGGTCGATTGTCACGCTGGTAAACTACCTCCGGAAATAAGGGACACGTGTTGTTCGGGCGCCTCTGGATCGGCAGGACATACTGCCGATCCAGAGCACTGAACGACCGTAAACAACCTATCAGGTTGCAACGAGACGCCCATGCAGGCGCGCTTCTTGTTTGGGCTCGAAACCCACATTCGGCTGTATCGACAATGATATACCGCCGTCTGCGGAGGATACCTCAAAGGTGTACGTGAATGGCGATTCCGAGAAGCAAATCGCACAGACAAAGGTCGAAGAATCTCGCCATCCCCCCTGTACCGCCACCTCCTGCACGAGCTCTTGGGGAGTGCGCTGGCCGCGCTGACCCCCCAACCATTCCAAATAAGCTCCGCGAAATGTCCACTCCATCTGGTCAAACACCAAAGAAAAATGAAATCCATCTTCGGCAAAATCCAATTTGGCACGTGTCAGCGAGAACGGATTTTCGTCGAAGCGGTACCATTGTCCCGCCCAGTCTGGCACTGTTCGCACGCCCGTCTCGATCCCCTCCGGACCCCGAATCGCATCGGAAACCCGATACAACATGGATGCGCCGCCAGATGACCCACGGTCTTCAACTTCCGCTGACTCACCGCGCCCCGAGCCCGACATCGCGGGCAACAACGTGTCCCAGACGATGTTCAGGACTCCCTGCATATTCTGAAGGCCGGACGTGATGGCAAGCACCGCGTCCTGCTCAGGCATCACGACACAAAATTGGCCAAAGGCCCCATCACCGCGATAGGCATTGTGTCGACAGCGCCAGAACTGGTACCCATAGCCTTGAGCCCAGTCACTCGCCCCACCGTCGCCATTCGAGATATGCGATCTCGTCGCAGTATCGATCCAATCAGACGGAACCAACTGAAGGTCCCCCCACACGCCCTTGCGCAGATACAACTCGCCGAACTTCGCGATATCCTCCGTTCGAATGGAGAGGCCGAAACCGCCCGTATTGACGCCTCGCGGGCAAACCTGCCATGTGGGGTTGGAAATGCCCAGCGGATCGAAAAGACGCGGCTTGAGGTAGTCGAGCAACGTTTCCCCGCTGACGCGCTGCAGGATCGCGGAAAGCATGTACGTCGCACCAGTATTGTACAGAAAATGAGTTCCAGGCTCTCGTTCGATGGGAACGGACAGGAACGCCCGCACCCAATCCCCGTCCTCCGCGCGATGCAGATAGGGCATGGTATCCTCCACATGGCCAGTGCTCATCGACAGCAGGTGGCGAATGCGCACATCACGCAGATTGTCTTCGATAGCAGGCGTGATATATTCCGGAAAAAACGAGATCACCGTATCGTCTTCCGACAACAGTCCTTCGTCCACCGCGAGGCCTATCGCAGTCGAAGTATAACTTTTGCTGAGCGAAAACAGCATGTGCGGCTTGTCCGGAGCAAACGGCTTCCACCAATGTTCCGCAATCACGCTGCCATGCCGCATCAACATGACACTGTGCAGTTCCAGACGTCGACTTTCCACTTCCTCGAAAAACTTTGCGATTCCCTGTTCCGATACACCTTGCTCACCTGGCGTACTGCGCGGCAACTTCACCAATGTGGCCATGTTGGGTTCCTCCTATCAAGCCTATTACAGCGCTTTCATATGTTGCAGACCAAGCAAATATTCCGCAAGGTGTGGGAATATGCCTGCAAGATGCAAGTTCCTGCTATCAGTCGGTGCTCCCCGACATCGCCGAAATTTCTCGATACCTCTGGACGATGTTTGTCGTCGGACACGAAGTGAGATCCTTGAACGAGGCCCCTGCTTCAAGCAGAGACGAAATCCACCGAGCTCCGATGAAATATCCAGCTATCGGTGTTCCATATGGATTCACAACGGAGAAATACTTCTGCATCATTGATTTGTCCAATTGTTTATCAGCATCGGCAACGATCTTCCGTTCCAATTCGTTGGCCTGCTGCACAAGCCTCTCATAATGATCCGGTGAAATCATCAACGCTTGGCGAAGCGTCTCATCGTGAATAGGCGTCTCTGAAATCACCAGTGGAGCCAACGTCGCGAGTCCCTCAGCGATGACGAGATCTTGGACCGTGAAGTTAGGCAAGTCAGACAATCGGTTCACGCCCAAACGGACAAACCGAACCAAGTGATTCAACTCGTGCGAAATGAGGAAACGGAAGGATTCGGAGACCACGAACTCCAATCCGATATACAAAAAACGCGGATCCGGCGAACACGTACCACCAATATTGCCTAGGCCGACCAAGAAGTAGACGTCAAAATCTTCGTCGAAGCCGTAATACGCGGCAGAAGTTCGACAAAGATGTTCGACGTCGCTCTGCGACAGCATCTCCACGGATTGCTTCGCTTTGTCCGCAAACGCATCAAGGGAGCAGTGATTCACGTAATTGACCAATTCAGCATCCTTCGGAATCGAGAATTGCTTGAAAATCGTGTCAAACACGACTCGGTATCGATCACAATAGCTTGACCAGACGGTCCAATTGTCCGAATCTGCCGACGTGTTCGCCAAGCAGGCCAAAAAGTCGTCAAGTCCCACTTCGATCCTCATGTCCCCACCTCGTCGCGATGATCAAACCGGTAGACATGCCTTCGGGATTACGTCTCATTCTATGTTTCTCTTGATACTCGAATGGGCTCTCATGCTGTCTCAGGAACCGTACATGTTGAACTGGTGAACAGGCAAAGAAACAGTGGGGTGAGCTGAAACCAGCGAATTTACTAACGTTGTTGCAACTGTCGGATCTCAAACTCGTGGCGGCCGTACATACAAGCAAGCGTGAGATTGTCGTTGTGCAATGCGGAATTTTCCCTCCGCAAGTCATCAACTTGATTGCCAATCTCCTTCGCGAAATTCACGAGCATCCTCTCAAACCGATGCTCCTGTTGAACAAATCGGTCTTCCATCTGCTCGAACCGTTCGTCCATCTCGGCGAACCGTTTGTCGATCTGCTCGAACCGCTTGTCGATCAACGCGAACCGTTTGTCAATCTGCTCAAACCGCTGGTCAATCAACGCGAACCGTTTGTCAATCTGCTCAAACCGCTTATCGATCTGCTCAAATCGTTCGTCCATCTCGGCGAATCGCTTATCGATCTGCTCAAACCGCTCGTCTATCTCGGCGAATCGCTTGTCGAAGAAGAGAATCTGTTGATTGAACATCGATTCCAAAAACGACTGTAACTCGTGGTCCAACGAAATCCCCCCTCTGCTAGATTGAGTGTATCATGAGTGTACTATGAACCGAGCGTCATTTGAACCGACCAGCAGAACGACTTCAATATCATTTTGTGAACTGCCCCTCTTGCGTGAAGTTCCATCGGATTTATAATGAAATTACAATCAAACGTCAACAGCGACTGGCGAACATGGTGAACCATGGGGGAACTGTTGATGTAAACAGCCGAACGCCTGGGCGAAGAGAGTGTCTACATCTCTTCGCCCTTTTTGCGTTCTCACGACAGAAGGGAGCGTCATCACATGCCGAATCAGTTTCCGCTCATTGCAGACACAGGACTGTCTGAGAAGGATCCATCGTTGTATGCACTGCTGCAGGAAGAGGAACAGCGCCAACGGGCAAAATTACCCCTGATTCCCTCAGAGAATTACGTCTCGCGGGCGGTGCGGGAGGCGACAGGATCAGTCCTTACCAACAAATACTCCGAGGGGTACGTAAACAGAAGATATTATGAAGGCCAGCAAGTGATCGACAAGGTCGAGCAATTGGCGGTGGATCGGGCCAAGGCGGTCTTTGGCGTCGATCACGCCAACGTTCAGCCCTACTCCGGTTCACCGGCCAATTTGGCCATTTACGCAGCTTTCCTGAAGCCAGGCGATACGGTGATGGGCATGGCCTTGCCGATGGGCGGCCATTTGACACATGGGTGGAACGTGTCGGTCACGGGAAGTTGGTTCAAAAGCGTCCAGTATTCCGTGAGCCGACAACACGGACGCATCGACTATGACGAGGTTCGAGGGCTTGCGAAACAGACGCGGCCAAAGCTCCTGTTCTGTGGTGGAACCGCCATTCCGCGACAAATCGATTTTGCTGCCTTTGCGGATATCGCGAACGAGATCGACGCGATTTTGGTTGCAGATATCGCGCACATTGCCGGCCTCATCGCAGGTGGCGCACATCCGAGCCCCGTCGGTCACGCGCCTGTTATTTCCACGACGACACACAAGACCCTGCGCGGTCCGCGCGGCGCCATGTTGATGAGTACTGGGGAATATGCCGGAGCGCTCGACAAAGCCGTGTTCCCAGGGTTGCAGGGAGGGCCGCACAACCATACGACTGCTGCGATCGCGGTGTGCCTCCACGAAGCGAGCCAGCCCGAATTCAAGGTCTACGCACAACAGGTTGTCCGGAACGCCAGAGTGCTCGCCGAGGAATTGATGGATCGCGGCTTTGACCTCGTCAGCGGCGGCACCGACAATCACTTGATCCTCATCAATCTCACTTCCAAAGACATTCTCGGCAAACCGGCGGCGAAGGCGTTGGATAAGGCCGGGATCGTCAGCAACTACAACACCATTCCATACGATACTCGAAAGCCTTTCAACCCGTCGGGTCTTCGCATTGGTACCCCGGCCGTGACGAGCCGCGGCATGGGCGAAGCCGAGATGCGGTTGTTGGCCCGCTACATCGATGAGGCGATCGAAGCAGCGAAGCGAAACAGCGAAATTGAGCTCGCTCGCATTGCGGAACAAGTCGCCGACCTAGCCGAGCAGTTTCCAGCGCCGGGCCTATGAGATGAAGCGAAGCGGCGGGCAAGAATGGCGGAAGCCCTGGCCGATATTCTGATTTCGACGCTATCCAGGCGAGCGTGGCGCAGCCACTGCTCGCGGACCGGATTGGGCTTGCCGCGCCATTCGGCAGGCCGATACTCTTCCGGCGCGCGGTCGACGAGCTTTCGGCCTGTTCATACGACACCATCCGTCAATTCGAGAATTTCGTCCGCCTCAAGCGAAGGCACCGCTTCGACCTGTTTCAGCTTGCGTTCGATGGAGCGCGATTTGCTCGCGGCCGTGTCGATGGTGTTGCTCGCTTCCTTCAACTTTTTCTGTGTCTTTTCAAGGATGTCGCCAAATTTGCCGAACTCGGTTTTCACAGCGCCGAGGAGCTTCCACACTTCGCTCGATCTCTGCTGAATCGCGAGGGTGCGGAAGCCGAGCTGGAGGCTGTTCAACAGTGCCGTGATGGTCGTCGGTCCGGTCACGACCACGCGATAGTCCCGCTGAAGCGAGTCCCAAAGACCCGACTTGCGCAGCACTTCGGCGAACAGGCCCTCAATTGGCAAGAACATGATGGCGAAGTCCGTCGTATCAGGCGGCGACAAGTATTTTTCCTGAATCGCCTTGGCTTCCTGCTTGATGCGGCTTTCGAGCAACTTTGCCGCTTCCGTCGCGGCGGCCAAATCTCCCGCTTCCTGCGCGTCCATCAGCCGCTGGTAGTCCTCCAACGGAAACTTGGCGTCGATGGGGAGCAAGACCGGTTGATCGCGCTTGTCCTTGCCCGGCAGCCGAACCACAAAGTCGACCCGTTCCTGGCTCCCCTTTTTGATGGCGACATTTCGCTGGTATTGCTCCGGACTCATGACCTGCTCCAAGATGTTCTCCAACTGAATTTCACCGAGCGTGCCGCGCGTCTTGACGTTCGTCAGCACGCGTTTCAGATCACCAACGCCGGAAGCCAACGATTGCATCTCTCCGAGCCCTTTGTGAACGAGTTCCAGTCGTTCACTCACCAACTGAAACGATTCTCCAAGCCGCTTCTCCAACGTCTGATGCAGCTTTTCGTCCACCGTCATCCGCATCTGCTCGAGTTGCTTGCTGTTGTCCTCCTGCAACACGGTGAGTTTGCGTTCCACCGTGTCGCGAACGTGTTCGAGCTTGCGTTCGTTCATCGCCGTCAATTCCGCCAGTTGCTTTTGGAAGGTGTCCAGCAACGCTTTGTGCTGACGGGACATCTCGCCAATCGCGTCCAGCGTCGCCCGATGTTGGTTCGCGAAGGCCTGCTGCATTTGCGCATGCGCGTCAGCCAATCCTCGCTGCATCATCTCGCTGAACGACTGGAACGCTCGAGCTTGTTCCTCTCGCGCCAGTCGATCCCCGTGGCTCGTTGCTTCGCGGAATTCGGCCATCTGCTCGCGCATCGTCCGTTCGATCCGCTCGAAGTGCCCTTCCAGCCCTTTCAACTGCCCTTCCAAACGCCTGGTCGAGCCTTGGTTGTTGCCCTTCAGCCACACCACCAGCAGCACGATCACGTTGACGACCAGCGAGCCTATCGCGATGTAACGCTCCAATCCACACACCCCCACGCAACCTCAACGCCTGCGGACGATCCATCTCCCCAGGACTTGTCCCATCCATTATATCCTGTCTGTCATCCCCTCCTTCGAGCTTTTTCGACAACACAAAATGGGGCAGCCCCGACCATCGCCGGGCGGCTGCCCCATTCGCATCGTTCGATTGGATCAAAGGTCGCAATCCGGCCGCAGGACGATTCCTTGCCCTGCGTCGCGATCGACCGTCAATCGCGACGGCGCCCTATCGGCGACCAGGACGTCCGCAATCTGGTCCTCGACCAGTTCCTGAATCACACGGCGGAGCGGGCGAGCGCCGAATTGCGGATCGTAACCGCGATTCGCGAGTTCTTCCACTGCGTCGTCCGTCCATTCAAGCGCGATGCCCTGCTCTGTCAAAACGGATTTCAATTCGTTCAGCATCAGCTCGACGATGCGCGCCACGTCGCTCTTCGCCAATGGTTGGAAGGCGACGATGGCGTCAAACCGGTTGAGAAATTCAGGCTTGAAGTAGGCAGACAGTTGACTCATCCGCGTGTCCTTCGCATCCTCGGCGCTGCTTTCCGGCCGGAAACCGAGATGCACCTGCCGATCCAAGGCGCCCGCGTTGCTGGTCATGATGATGATGGTGTCCTTGAAACTCACCGTCCGCCCTTGACTGTCCGTCAATCGCCCGTCTTCCATGATTTGCAGGAAGATGTTCTGGACATCCGGGTGCGCCTTTTCGATCTCGTCGAGCAGAATCAAACTGTACCGGTTCCTGCGCACCTGCTCCGTCAATCCGCCGGCATCTTCGTAGCCGACATATCCCGGCGGCGATCCAATTAACTTCGATACGGAGTGCTTCTCCATGTACTCGCTCATGTCGAGTCGAATCATTGAGTCCTTGGAACCGAACAGGCTCGCCGCGAGCTGTTTCGCCAGCTCGGTCTTACCCACGCCGGTTGGGCCGACGAAGAGGAACGATCCGATTGGCCTGTCGCCCTTCCGCAATCCGGCACGGCTGCGCCGCACCGCCTTGGCGACTTTCCGAACGGCCTCCTCCTGGCCGATGACCTGCTTCGACAACTCCTCCTCCAGATTGCGCAATTTGGCTTGTTCATCCGCTTGCATTTTGCGGACGGGAATGCCCGTCTTTTCTTCCACAATCGACTGGATATCCTCCACCGTCACTTCGATGGTTTGAGACGGCGCACCGGTTGCCGACCGCTCTTGCAGCAGCGCCCGGATGCGCGCCTCTTCCTTCCGCAGCTCCGCGGCCCGCTCGTACGCTTCGGATCGGATGGCCGCCTCTTTCTCGGCGACGATGCGATTCAACTGGGTTTGCAAATCGTCGACATCGGAGCCGCTGAGTTGCAGATTGGCTTTCGATCCCGCCTCGTCCATGAGATCGATGGCTTTGTCGGGCAAGAATCGATCCCCGATGTACCGGCTGGACAGCGTGACGCACGCCGCGATGGCCTCGTCCGTGAATCGGACCTGATGATACGCCTCGTACTTTGGCTTGAGTCCTTGCAGAATGGCAATCGCCTCGTCCACGGTCGGTTCGTTGACCATGACTGGCTGAAAGCGGCGCTCCAAAGCCGCATCCTTTTCAATCTGACGATATTCCTTCAATGTCGTCGCGCCAATCACTTGGACTTCTCCGCGAGCCAACGCGGGTTTCAGGATGTTCCCAGCGTCCATCGAACCTTGTGCTGCGCCTGCGCCGACAAGCAGATGGATCTCGTCGATGAACAGGATGACTTCCGGTCGGGCCTCCAATTCGGCAATGAGCGCGTTCATTCTTTCCTCAAATTGCCCGCGAATACCGGTGTCGGCGACGAGCGATGCGACGTCCAAGGCATACACCTGCTTGTTGCGAAGCTTTGCTGGAACTTGTCCATCGACAATCCGCAGAGCGAGCCCTTCCGCGATGGCGGTCTTACCGACGCCAGGCTCCCCAATCAGCACTGGGTTGTTCTTGTTGCGACGGTTCAAGATTTCGATGACGCGCATCACTTCCTTGTCCCGTCCAATGACGCCGTCAATTTTGCCCTGCCGCGCCCAGTCGGTCAGATTCCGGCCGAACTTGTCAAGCAGCCCATTGCCTCGGTTGCCGCCGCCAGGCGCATGAAACTGCGTCGAATGGGTTGATGGTCCAATGCCGGGAAGGGTGCCTCCCATGGAAGCGAGAAAATCGTCCAACCCCGACAGGCCGGAAAACGGTCCGAACGGCGAAAGCGGGCCAGCACCAACCGGGATCGATTGCTGTTGTGCCAGTTTTTTATAACATTCCTCACAGAGATGCAATTCCGTGAGATGTCCATTCGTGTTCATACGCACGTGCATACGTGCTTCATGTTCTTTACAAACATCACAACGCATTCGTAAAACCTCCTTCGAATTGCGCACCATTTGTTCAGCTTCGGCCGCCCAGATTGGGTTGACCTTGACTTTCTTTGACCATTATAGCACGACATTCTGACTTTGACTATCTTTGACTAAAAGTTGTGTACGCACAAATGCCGGAGACGTATTTGTCAACTTGTACCGATCTAGGTAAACTTGAGTCCTGAGGGGTGTCGCAGCCCAAGCTTTTGCGACCGACGGGATCGAGATTCCGATTGACGAAATTGCGCGTCGAGCCGGTTTCGGGGTAAGAACCGTTTATCGTCACTTCCCGACGAAAGACACGTTGTATGAAGCGGTCATCGTCAACTACAAGCGACGTGTGATTGAGCAGGCCGAGAACATGCTGAATGATGACGATCCAGGTTCGGCCTTTTTTGATTTTCTGTCACAAATTGTACAAAGAAGGTCTCCATCACAAGGGGGTTGTGGAGGCGGTAGCTCTCGCTGGCGTGGACATTCGTCGGACCCTCTCGGGCGTCTCGCTGGAGTTTCGGAAAGCGGAGCGCGCCATTTGTTGTACGAGGACAATATGAAAATCATGCGATGGAGGTTTGGGATATGAAACTACTGGTGACAGGTGCCACAGGGCAATTGGGATCGAAGGTTGTGGAAGCGCTGCTCAAGCGCGTTCCCACAAGTCAGCTTGCAGTCAGCGTGCGAAATCCAGACAAGGCGAAAGATCTCCAATCGCGCGGCGTCGAAGTTCGGCGTGGAGACTTTGATCAGCCCGAAACGTTGAATGCCGCGTTTCAAGGCGTGGATCGGTTACTGATCATTTCCGCGGATGGGGATAACGAGACGCGTATTCGCCAGCACGGACACGCAGTGGCAGCAGCGCAACAGGCGCAGGTCAAGTTCATTGCATACACCAGTATCGTCAATGCCCAGGAAAGTCGAAATCTCTTGGCTCCTACCCACAAGGCCACGGAGCAAGCCATTTTGAAAACGGGTATTCCGTATTCGTTCCTTCGGAACAACTGGTACTTGGAAAACGAGACGTCGTCGATTCAAGCGGTGATGGCCGGCGCGCCGTGGGTGACTTCAGCAGGAGAAGGCAAAGTGGGTTGGGCTCCCAGGCAGGATTACGCGGAAGCTGCCGCCGCAGTGCTCGCAGGAGAAGGACACGAAAAGACCGTGTATGAACTTTCTGGAAAGCTGATGACGCAGGCCGGATTAGCCTCCATCGTCGGCGAGGTGTTGGGTAAGGAAATCACCGTTCAACAGACAGACGACGCGAAGTATGCCGAGATCATGAAGAGCGCGGGCGTGCCTGACTTTGTCATTCCTCTCCTGGTGGGCATTCAACAAGGTATCCGGGAGGGTACGTTGGAAGTCGAGAGCGACGACTTCGAAAAGTTGCTGGGCCGTCCAGTCACCCCAATTCGCCAGGCCTTGGGTGAAATCGTTCGACAACTTCAAGCTGGGCAAGCGTGATCGGGTGAACGACAGCAATGGATTAGCTCGTTTGATCACGCTGTTTCTGAGTTGTTTCTAAAAGTTAAGAAAACGTTCAAGGGGCCCCTGCAAGAGGCCCCTTACCCGACCACTTCGAGCGTCGCGTCGCGACCGACCTGGACGGACACGTTGTGCGTTTTCCCGTCATCGACGAGCTGCAAGTATGGCGAGGTCTGACGCGCACCGTCGATCACCCAGGTCGGCGCCTCATCGGCGTCCTCTGCGCTGCAATCCACTTCGATGCTGTAGATCGCCGATCCATACCGATACATGACGTGGAACGTCGTCCAGTCGGCTGGAACACACGGCCGGATGTGGAGTCTGTCGGCCCGGCGCGTGACGCCAAGCACGTACTCGAGTCCTGCTTGGTACATCCAGCCTGCCGCTCCGGTGTACCACGACCATCCTGCTTGCCCCCGGTTCGGATCGGCCGTATAGATATCGGCGGACATCACGTACGGTTCGTTGCCATAGATGGCGATCTCGTGTGGAGATCGCGTATGGTGAATCGGATTCAGCATGGAGAACAGCTTGTGCGCTTTGTCCGATTGACGCAACAACGCCCACGCCACAATGCCCCAGATGACCCCGTGGGTATACTGTCCGCCGTTTTCCCGAATGCCAGCCGGATATCCCTGAATGTAGCCAGGGCTCGGCTGTGTGTCCTGGAATGCGGGTGTCAGCAAGCGAGCCACGCCAAGGGCGGGATCGACCAATTCCTTGTCAAACGACTTCATCGCGCGCAGTTGCCGTTCGCGCGACGTTCCGTCGGAAATGACGGACCACGATTGCGCGATGGCGTCGATGCGGCATTCGCCGTTCGCAATGGAACCGAGCCATTGGCCAGCATCGGTGAACGCCCTGCGGAACCAGACCCCGTCCCAGGCGTTGTCGTTGGCGGCCCGTTTGAGGCGCTCCACGTGCGCCTGCAGCTGATCGCGCACATCCTGCGCCAGCACGTTTTTGGGCAAACGCGTGAACCGCTTCAACACGTCGAGCAGGAACCAAGCCAACCACACGCTCTCGCCGCGTCCCTTGGCCCCGACACGGCTCATGCCGTCGTTCCAGTCGCCGATGCCCATGAGCGGCAGGCCGTGCTCGCCGAACCGAAGCGCATGGCGGATGGCGCGAATCGCGTGATCCAGCACCGTACCCATTTCGTCGGACACGACGGTGTCCTCGTAGCGTTCCAGCTCATCTTCCCGGAGAACCTCGCTCGTCAGAAACGGCACCCGTTCGTCGAGCACCGTCAAATCCCCGGTGTGTTCGACGTAGCGTGAAACGGCGTACGGGAGCCACAGAAGGTCATCCGAGAATTTGGTGCGAATGCCCTTGCCAGTTTCCTCATGCCACCAGTGCTGCACATCGCCTTCGCGATATTGGTGCGCCGAGTTGCGAATGATCTGCGCACGAGCGATGTCAGGCTTGGCGTGCAGGAGCGCGAGCGAATCCTGAAGTTGATCGCGAAATCCGAATGCCCCGCCCGCCTGATAAAACGCCGTACGGGCCCACAGACGGCAGGCAAGCGCTTGGTACAACAGCCAGCCGTTGAGGAGAATATCCATGGCTCGATCCGGCGTCCGCACCTGCACCTGTCCCAGCGTCTCCCGCCAGAACGTCGAGGTCGCGCGAGCAGCTTCTTCATACGCCGCCACACTGCCGTATTCGCGGACGAGAGCTCGAATTTCGTCGGCGGACGGCGCGCAACCAACCAGGACCATGACATTCGCCTCGCCGCCTGCCGGTACGCCGACCACTTGGCGAATGGCGCCGCACGCATCGATCACGGTGCCTGTCCGCTTGGACAACGCTGCTTGTCGAAGTCCGGCTGGCCTCGCGAACGAGGCCACTTCGGACGCGTTTCCCGTCGGCACACCGATGAATTCCTGTCGATCCGCCGTCCACGAACGCAGTTCGTCGTCCGCCACAGCGTCGGTCGCCATATGGAGAAAGCCGAAGGCGTCGCGAAACGTCGTCTGGTAGGTGTTGTGGGCGATCAGCGACTCGCTATCGTCATCCCAATCTGTGACGATAAACGACGACTGGTTCTCTCTCGACACGCCAAGCACCCAATCCAAGTAATACGTCACCGCCACGCGCCTGGTTTGATGTGTCCGATTGCGAAGCCTCAACCGAATCAGCTTGATGGGCGCCTCCGGAGGGACCACCACCTCCATCGTCCGTTCGAGGACAGCGTCCGACGATTGAAAACGCGTTTTGCCAAAGGTGTGCGTCACGCGATAGGTCAGACCCTCTCCCGCCGGCTTCGGAGCCGCCGAGGTCAATGTGTCCGTGTCGAGATCGTGGATATAGAAACACTCCGCCGGGGGATCCAGCACAGGGTCGTTGTGCCACGGCGTCAGTTTGAATTCGCGCGAATTGCCCCACCAGGTATAGCCGGTACCGAGTTCGGTGATGAGCGTCCCGAAATGCGGGTTGGCGAGCACGTTCGACCATGGCTTGTTCGACGGTACGCCGGCGGCATCCATGGTGACATCCATTTCGTACGCCCTGCCTCCATCGACAAAGCCGCCCACGCCGTTGGCAAATTCCCTGTCGTCCGCGGTCTGTGAGTCCGGGCGCGGAGAAGCCGACCGAGCGCTGCGGAGTTCCGGAGTCCGTCCACCAGCGGACGATCCGGCTGATCCGGCTGTGGAACTTCGCCCGACTGAAGGACTTTGTTCACCGCTTGGCGATGCGGTTTGGAGCTGCGTCCGGACGGACGGGCCGCCTGCTTCGATCCAGATGCGAGACACAGCTTCGAGCAGTGTCCGCTCCGCGTCACGCAGTCGATCCGCCTTCAGCACCACAATCCGGTTCATATCGCCCAAGCCCGTCGCGGCGAGGCGATCACGCAGTTCGGCCGCCACCTGGTCCTGGTAGCCGCCGACGGTCTCGTCGAGAATGGCGAGACCGATGGCGAGTCCGCGTGAGCACAGATAATGATGCAAGCGCGCGACGGCGACCACGAAGGGCAGATCCGCGTGAAACGCGAGCCGCACGGTCACAATCGGCGCGTCTCCGCTGAGACCGTGCGGCCACAGTGACGATTGCCCGAGGACATTCTGTTCGATGGCATGCTTTCGCCGCTCGGACAATGCAGCCGGAAACAGCAAACGCGCGGCGAGCGACTGCGCGTCCATGCTCTGCCGAGGCGAGAGATGCGCGTAGCGCAGCTCAATCTGCGACCGGATCCACGCCAGGTGGAACACATGCGACACAGCCCTCGGTTCCTGCAGCGTTTGGACCATGTGCAGCGCGTCCTCGCGCGTATTGGCGACACCGGTCAACAGATACACGACGACCCGTTGATTCACAGGAATCTGCACGCGCCTGCGCATGACGAACGCTGGGTCGGCGACAGAACCCAACTTGCCTTGCAGGTTGTGCGTCAAGGCCCGAGGATGCTTGAGCGATCGTCCCCGGCCGATGAACACAGGCCGCTCCGTCTCGAATTCATACGCCCCAGTGACCGGCTGCCCCTCGACGAACAGCGTGTGCACGGCCCAAGTTTCGGCCTCGTCCGCCTCGCGCGGCCTGCGCTTCGCGAGCAGACAGCCTGATTCCGCATCGTGGCTCGTCTCGACGAACAACCGGCTGAAGGCGGGATGGGATCGATCCGCCGCCGGATCGGCCAAGGCCAATTCTTGAAACGACGTCACTTCGATGGTCCGCGGACTGTTCGAACGATTGATCAGTTCCAACCGCCTGACCTCGACGTCGACGTCAGGAGCCACCGTGATCTCAAGCGTGGATTCGATCCCGTCAACCGTACATTGGTATGTCGATTTGTCCGCCCGGAACCGGGCGTCGCCGTCGTCCCCCCGCCCCAGAGGAAACGCGGTGGGACTCCAGGTCGTCTCGGAAGCGACATCGTGGAGGTAGAGCACGGTCCCGCTCAGATTCGCGAGCGCATCGTCGTGCCAGCGCGTGACATGGATGCCTTTCCACGACAGGAACCCATCCCCCCGCGACGTGGACACGCTTGCCATGCGCCCATTGGACAGGACATTGACTTCGAGCGGCCATTTGTATTGCGAGACGCGGCGTTCGTCGTCCGCACGCCCCTCGCCCAACTCCGCCCCCTTCAGTTGGCTGCCGGCCGGCTCTTCAATCATGGCCGCTTTGCGCGGAATTTTCTCCTGCAGCAAAAATTCGGCCGCCTGAACTTCGGGCAAGGCGTGAAAACGCCTCACCATGACGTCGTTCTTCAACAGATTGACCAACGTCAACAAGCTCATGCCCTGGTGATGCGCCATGAAGCTGCGGATGACCTCGTGCCGATGGCCCTGCGGCAGCCGATCCACCGTAAAGTCGACGGCCTCGTAATAACCGAACATTCCCTTCGCGCCAAGCTGCTCAAACTGTCGCAGCGCTGTCAGCGACGCGTCTTTCGCGATGGGCATCGCCAGAATCGTCGCATACGGCGCGACGACCAAATGGCGGTCCAGCCCTCTGTCCAAGCCAAGACCTGGCACTCCGAAGGCGCGGTACTGGTAGTTCAATTGATAGTCGAACGCGTAGTAACCGCTCTCCGACACGCCAAACGGCACGCCGCGCTCTGCCGCATACACTTGCTGTTTGGCGACCACCCCTTGATACGTCTCGTCCCAAAGCGAGTTCGCGTACGTTCGCATCAGCAGGCGCGGCATCAGATATTCAAACATCGTACCCGACCAGGACAAGAGTGTCTTACGGCCCTCCGCGCGAGTCATCGTTCGGCTCAGCGCGAACCAGTGAGAAACCGGAACCTGACCGAGCGCAATCGCCACAAAACTGACCTGCCGCGCTTCTGAAGCCATGAGATCGTACAGAATCGATTCCTTCTCGTCCCTGTCGACGTGGTAGCCCAGCGAAAACAGTCGTTCATTCCCGTTGTACAGCGGACGAAAATCGGTGTTCCGAATCAACTGCCGCAGTCGATCCGCCAAGGCAGTCATTCGTTCCGCCTGTTCGGCTTCCGCCGCATCCCGATACTCTTTCAGCCCTTGCGCGGCAACCATCAGACACGCGACGAAGTTGCCGGAATCGACGGTGGACACGTACTTCGGCGACAACGGCTGGGCATTGGTGGTGTCGTACCAGTTGAGCAGGTGCCCATGCCACTTTTCCAAGTGATCGACGGTATCTATCGTCCGCTCGATCCGGTCGATCATCGCCCGCGTGTCAATCAGCCCGACATCGCGCGCTGCCAGCACGCTCAACAGGTAGAGGCCGATGTTGGTTGGCGACGTTCGGTGCGCGATGGTCTCCTTCGGTTCGTATTGAACATTGTCGGGCGGAATCCACGACTCCTCGGCCGTCACATACCGTTCGTAGAACGCCCAAATGTCGCGGACCCAATCGGCCAGCACGGATTGATGCGCTTCTACCCACGTATCCGTCTCTGGAGAAGGCGCCCGATTCAGCCATCGGATCACGGGAAACACGATGACACACACGACAAACGCGCAACTGCCGACGATGATCGAAGCCGCCCCGCCGACCGCCCATGTGGACACCGCGATGGCAAGCAAGACAACGACGCCGAGGGGACCGTACATCACCGTCGTACTGCCGCTAAACCGCTCCATTTGCGCGGAAGGCACCCACTCGAGCAGCCTTCGCCGGCTGACCAGCATGCGGTAGAGCGTGCGAATGGCGGCATCCACCGCAATCGCGGCCGTAAACGGCAAAAGCAGCAGTTGGATCAGGTTTTGCGCAAACACCGTCGCCGCGCGACGCACGTCGATGTCCCGTTCCAGCACGCCGCCCGCGCACGTTTGGATGAAGGGCGCGAACATGGTCAGGAGCACGATCCACGACCAGACGGCGGTGCGCCCTGGCAGCACGTGCAAAGCCCCGAGCCAAACGACGACGAGCAAGGCGGGCGGCAGGAGGCTTCGCCGAACGTGATCGACAATATGCCAGCGCACGACACCGCAGAGATCGACGGGGCGACGCTGTCCGCGCCTGTCGCGACAGGCCCGCCCGATCCACTGCAGAAGCTGCCAATCGCCGCGAATCCAACGATGCGCCCGGCGTTGGTAGGCATAGACCGTCGTCGGCTGCTCTTCGACGACCTCGACGTCCGCCACCAGCCCTGCGCGCAGAAAGCCACCCTCCAGAATGTCGTGGCTGAGCACGTGGTTTTCAGGAATGCGATCGACGAGCGTGCTGGCGAAGGCGTCCACGTCGAAAATGCCCTTGCCGACGAACACGGCCTGGCCAAACAGGTCCTGATACGGATTGGAGACGGCGAAGGCGTATGGATCGATGCCGAGATCGCCCGCCCAAAGCGAGGCAAACCGCGATTTCTCCGTCGACTCGTAGGTGACGCTCAAGGTTGGCTGCAAGACGCCGTAGCCTTCGATCACGCGCGAACCTTCCCGATTCAGCCGCGGCCGGTTGTATGGGAGGTGCATGGTGCCAGCGAGACGCGCGACGACGCCGAAGGGAAGCCTGGTATCGAGATCGGCTGTGAACACGTAGTGGACGTCCCGCAGCCAGTCGAGATCGCCAACGCACACCGTGAAACTCGTATCGGTTTTGCCGCGCAGCAATTCCACGAACTCCACGAGTTTTCCGCGTTTGCGCTCCCAGCCCATGTACACTTGATCAACAGGATTGAAACGCCGTTCCCGGTGGAACAAATAGAATTTGTCTGGGCCATATTCATCTTGCAGGGCCTTGATCCGATCGATCGCCCGCTGAAGCAGTGCCCGATCCGCCTCAGTGACGGCTTCCTCACCATCCACGAAATCCGCGAGGATCGCAAAGCCAATGTTGTGCTCACGGTTCGCCAAGTAGTGAACGAGCAGCCGATTCATCGCCTCGTCGACTTCGTCCTCCGTCGACCAGATCACAGGCAGCACGACCATCGTCTTCGCTGCGTCGGGCAACCCTCGTGAAAAATCATAACGCAGCAATGGGACGGGTTTGACAAACCGGGTGATGGCATCGTGCAGCACCGTGCAAACCCACTCGCTCACAGGGAAGGCCAACGCCGCCAACGCACCAACGACACCCCATGCGCTTACCGCGAAGCCGCCGATCGCCCACGCGAGCGTGAGAATCATGCCAACCACCAAGACGAGGCTGCCGCTCGCGAAATAGACCAAGGAGGGGCGGCGACGCGCGAATGTCCCTCGCAGCGGAGCCGGCGCGGTCGACCTGCGAATCTCCCGATGGAGCGTCCGCAGTCCCGCAGGATCCAACGCATAGTAGGGGACGGACGCCGAGCGAGGTGGAACGCCTTCGCCAGACCAGGTGCGAAGTTCGCGCCTCGCCAACTCGACCGCCGATTCAGCGACCAATGTCTCAGGCACGCCCAGACGCTGGGCCACGCGGGCGATTGCGTCGCGGACGACGTCCTGGCTCGATTCATCGAGCTTGGGATATTCGTCCAGCTCGTCTGTTTGGAGCAACTGTTCCACATGGCAAATTTGCGTGAATATCGGCCGCCATGGTTCCCGTTCCAATCGATGCAGACTCCGCACGAGATTGCCACATCGCACCTGGAGTTCCGACTGCAGTTGATGCTCGAGCGACACCAGCGCTTCAAGCGATGATTCACTGTGATCGATATGCCCATGAAGCCACTCGCGAACGACCCGAATGTCGGGCTCCCATTCGCGCAAATGTTGCACAAGATGGACGAGTTCGATAGACGTCAAGGCTCGACCACCAATCCGGCGGTAAATCTCGCGGCGAACCTGTGCCTCGGTGATCCCCTTGCCCCCAATGGTTTGGAGCATGCGTTCCGACTCGAGGCAAACTTCGTGCCGATGCCGCACTTCCCGCATGGCGTCGGCCAAACGCGAGAGAATGGCGATACGCATGACGGTCGGTAGAATGGCGCACTCGCGGACATGCAAGATGGCCGCTTGTTGGTAGGACTGAAGATACAGCAGCAAGGTTTTCGCGTCATATTGGCCATTCACATGTTCCAAATAATCGTCACACAGCGCAAAGACTCTCGGAATCGACGAGGCGCGCAAGTGCGGTATCTGAACAAACTGTTTCGTCACGCGCTCGCGCTTGACCACCTGAGCCTGCGTCTCGAGAAAAGCGATATGGTCCAACAGCCAATCCTCCGCAGGTTGCGCGCACGTTGCCCGATGTTCGCTCAGCATTTCGGCAAAATCGTGCAAACTGCGGATGTCTGCCATGAAATTCGACCAAAATGCGGAGGTCGTCCGGCGTGGACGGATCACTTCATCGGTCAATGCAAACTCACGAGCCTGCGCCTGCAACTGAAGATCGCTTAGAATCATAAGTCCTCCTGATATCCTGCGCGGTGTCCAATCGTATGGAACCGTTAGCTTGTCCGTTGATGGGCAACATATGTAAACATTCCCTTTTCGGTACATATTTATAAATTCTCGCGTCGAAATGACCCGAATAACGAACGGGTCGATCAGATCCACGACGTCGTCTCTGCCGAAAGAACAAAATGCCCCTCGCGGATTCCTGGAAACCAGCAACGATGATATGATTAGGTAGAGATACGAGGCGAAGCTTTGTCGCCGAGACGAAAGTATCCGCTTTCATGAAGCTGCTGGCCGCAGGGCCAAACGTTCGCACACAAGGAGGAAGATAGGATGAGTCAAGGCGTATTAGGAACCAACGTCATCGCGCAAATTGGCATTTTGGTTCACGATATCGAGGCGACGAGCAAAGCCTACGCCGAATTTTTCGGAATGGAGCCGCCCAAGTGGAGTTGGACGGACGGGGTCGATGTCGCGAAGACGGAATATCACGGTGAGCCATCGGAAGCTCGGGCAAAATTGGCGTTTTTCAACATGGGGTCGTTGCAACTGGAGTTGATTGAACCGGATCACCATCCGAGCACGTGGCGCGAATACCTGGATGCGCACGGCGAAGGGCCGCACCACATCGCGTTCGTCGTAAACGGCATGAAAACGGTTGTGCAGGTGCTTGAGAAGCGCGGAATGAACGTCATTCAAAAGGGTGAATACACCGGCGGACGTTACGCGTACATCGATACGCTGGACGATATGAAAGTGATCTTCGAATTGCTCGAAAACGACTGAGGTGGGGTTGGCATTGTCGAGCTTTGACTATATCAAAGGGATGACCTGGGGATGGGTCGGCCGTCACGGCACATGGGCGACGCCAACGGCATCCCATTCGATGGCCGAGATGACGAAATTGGGTATCAATTGGACCGCCATCGCGTTTCAAGGGCTGCAAGACCACCCGCATGCCACGGAGATTCGGTTTAACGAGGGCACCATGGTGCGCGACGACGAAGTGGTGTGGGCCATCCGCGAAGCACAGGGCCATGGACTGAACGTGTGTCTCAAACCGGTCGTCAACTGTTCTGACGGCACGTGGCGCGCGTACATCGACTTTCCTGACGCCAGCGCGCCCGGTGAACCATCGTGGGCCGAGTGGTTCTCCAGCTATGAGCGCTTTATTCTCCACTACGCGCAAATCGCGCAAGACACAGGCTGCGATATGTTCTGCGTGGGATGCGAAATGGTCTCATCGGATCGGCGCGAAGCGGAGTGGCGGGCGCTCATCGAAAAAGTGAGAACCGTGTATCACGGGCCCATCACCTACAATTGCAACCACCACCAGGAAGAGAAAGTTCGCTGGTGGGACGCTGTGGACCTCATTTCGACGAGCGCCTACTATCCTGTCACAGAGTGGGCGGAGCGTGTTCCTTTCTTGCGCGAGTGGGCGGCGCGCGTCCAGAAGCCGATTTTCTTTATGGAAGTGGGATGCCCGAGCCGGGCGGGTTCGGCCATGGTACCCTACGACTGGACGCATGAGGGCGTCGTCGATTTGGCAGAGCAGGCGCGATTCTACGAAGTCATGTTCGACGCGATGAAAGATGAGGCATGGTTTTACGGGTTCATGTTGTGGGACTGGCCCGCTGTGCTGTATCCACGGGACAAGGCGGGCGAAAACGACGACTATTGCATGTACGGCAAACCTGCGGAAGCTGTCGTACGGACATTCTATGCGTCTCGGTAGTGCTTGGCCAACTCATTGAACAAATGTGTATCCTGAAGTTCTCGGATAGGAGAGATGATTTTGTTGTCAGCGTTGTCTACTGCTTTGATCATCGTCTTTATCTTGGGATGTATTGGCTTAGGCATTGGACTGTGGAATCCTAGACTCGTCGGGTTCGGCTATGCCAGTGGCAGCAGACGTGTTATGTCGGGGAGTGTATTTGGCGTGATTGCGGCATTGTCGTTGGTCGGCTGGCTGCTGGTACCGGCGAACGCGGGACAGCCGTCGCCGTCGTCGACAGGGGGCGCTGTATCCACTGAAAACACGGTCTCGTCCGGTACAGCGATTTCGAGTAATCAGACGGCGGCCAAAGTCATACGTCCGAAACAACTTAGCCGCAAACAGCTCCTGAATACGCTCAATTGGGCCAACGCTGAATATCGCGCGATTTACAAGGCGTACGGATCCGAGAAACCAGGAACCTACGACAAATCGTTCTTCACCAAAGTCAATCAAACCGCTTCGGCGCTCGGCATCAAGAGTTTTCAACTGGCCGGGAACAACTACCATCCTTCACCCAAAGATCAACTTGGCGAAGAACAGGCGGACGTTGCCGTCGCGGTGGATGACGCCCTCTCTTTGGTCGGCGACATTGGGCAATTTGTCATGGGAGAAGTGCCTACGCCGGATCAAATCCAAAAAGATCAGCAAATTTACAACAAGCAATATCAGAAGACCTTGGCGGAAATCCAGTCTCACTAGGCCTGGGGCGGAGATCGTGATACACTCTATGGCGGGATTCGGAAACCGGATCCTGCCATGGAGAGGTATGTGTGCAGCCAATGAATCGCTTGTTCCCCATCTTCCCATTTATCGCACTGTTGCTGGTCAGCGTCTTCTGGGGAAGCCACGCTATCGCCGCCAGCGCGCTTGAAACCCACATGCAGCCAGTGTCGCTGTCGATTTGGCGATTCACCTTCGGGGCGCTGTGCTACTTGCCTCTGCTGTTCAGCCGAAGTCGACTAGGGCGATTGCGCCAATTGGACCGTGGAACTCAAATCAAGCTGGGCATCGCCGGGTTGTGTTGGTCTGTTCTCTATCCACTTTTCTGGTATGCCACGCTGGAATATCTGTCGCCAATTGAGAGTCTGCTCCTGGTCAATACGTCCCCGCTGATTGCCGCAGGCATCGGCTGGATATTCCTTCGCGAACGGCTAACCTTGCGAGATGGCTTAGGGATCCTCGTCTCGTTTTTCGGCGTCATTCTGCTTGTGGCGCATCAATGGGGCGGAAAGAGCTCCACGCTCGGATTCGCGCTGGCGATTTTGGCGGCATTGTCGTTCGCCTGCTACACAGTGACGTCGAAATCGCTGTTTCAAGCCCTGCCCTTGTTCGACGTATTGCTCGCTACGAATGGAATAGGCGCTGTCCTGCTGTGGATCTTCGCGCTCGTCACCGGCCGCGTGGGCCGCGCGATCGCAGCGATCGCGGCCCTTCCCAGCCATGGCTGGGAAGAGCTCGGCTACATCGTGGTGGTTGTCAGCGTCATCGCCTACGTACTGTATGGCTACGGACTGACCCGGGTTCCCGCCGCGATCGGTTCCGCCGTGACCTTCTACCCGCAGGCCCTGTTCACGGCGCTCATGCAATGGATTGGATTAGGCACGCCGCCTTCCTATTTCATATGGATCAGCGGCCTATTGATTCTTGGCGGAACCGCCCTGATGAGTACAGCACGCAGGTCCAACGGCCGAAAAGCAACCGGGACTATTTCCGACGCGGCTGACTGCCAAACGGTCGAACGTAGATAAATTCCTCGCTCGCTTCGTCCAGCGCGTTCAGCACGTCTGAGGAGAGTTCAAGACCGACGGCCTGCAGGTTGTCATCAATCTGCGACTCCCTCGTCGCCCCGGCGATCACGGTGCTAACCCCAGGCTGGTGCATGAGCCAGGCGAGCGACAGAGCTGTCGCGGTGGTCCCCAGTTCCTTGGCCATTTCAACCACCTTATCCCCCATGGCCATCCGAGCATCGTCCATGCGGGCCGCAAAGTTTGGATTTTTGTCGAGCAGCGATCCCTCGGGCTTCGCCCCTCCTGCGTATTTTCCGGTCAGGATGCCGCCTGCCAGCGGGAAATACGGGATTATGCCAATGCCTTCCGAAACGCAGAAAGGCACCAGTTCGCGTTCGATTCCGCGGTCCACCAGCGAATAGCCCGGCTGCACCGACACGTATTTCGCCAGCGAGAAGCGTTCGCTGATCGACAAGGATTTCATCAACTGCCAAGCCGCGTAGTTCGATGCGCCGATGTAACGAACTTTGCCGGCTACGACGAGATCGTTCAACGCGCGCAGCGTCTCTTCGAGCGGCGTCGTCGGATCGAACGTATGTATCTGATAGAGATCGATATAGTCGGTCCGCAGTCGGCGCAGACTGTTCTCCACCTCACGCATGATGTGAAGCCGCGACGATCCGCCGTCGTTCGGTCCATCGCCGTTCTTGATGCCGACCTTGGTCGCGAGGATGACCTGGTCGCGCCTGCCTTCGAAGGCTTCGCCGATGATCGATTCCGATTGCGTGTTGGTGTAGATGTTCGCCGTATCGATAAAGGTGATGCCCATGTCGACCGCGTGATGGAGCACTCGAATCGATGTCGCCTTGTCGGCTCGTCCGCCGAAGGCGTTCGTTCCCAAACCGAGCACGGAAACTTTCAGACCGCTGGTTCCCAACTGACGATACTGCATCCTATCTCCTCCTCCGAACTGTCTGCTGCAGAAACTGTCTACTCTAGTGTACCACGATCTTCCTGGATCCCAATCTCGCCAAACCCAGGGTACCCACTGGCGGAGACAGCGGCATACAGCGCGGCGCCGAAGGCCGCTTCCTCTTCGTGCGGCGAAACGGTCACCGTGCTGGCAAAGCGCCGTTCGATGAGACGAACGAGGTGTCGGTTCTTACGAATGCCGTTTCCGGCGCCGGTGATAGTCCGAATTTGTTCTTTCAACGCCTGCGGAAGCTTTTGATAGTATTCGTGGAGTTCGTCGACGATACCTGTAAGCACGCCGACCATCAGGTCGATCGCGGTAAAATTGTCAGGCGTCAGGTTGCCAATCGTCCCCCGCTTTTGCGCGTCGTTCCGGGACCCATAGAACATCGGCTCAACCTGCAGCGTGGTCGTCAATGGGTGGGAAGCGAGTGCCTCGTCCATTCGAGCGTAGAGTGAACTTGGCACAGGTGAACCGGCCAATTGAAGAACATCTCGAAAAAACGCCTCGACAAGCGCGTACGATTTTCCCCCGCTCATCGCGGCGCCCACGAGCAAATACCGACCGTCGAAAAACGGCCTCGTCTCCCAGCCTGCCACTTGCCGATAGTCTGCGGACAAGAGCGACAACTGTGCGCCCGTGCCAACGTTGATCAACAAGATCTCTTCCCGTCCGAGCGCAGCGCCGAAAAAACTCGCCTGATTGTCGCCGATCGCGTGGAATACGGGGATCGATCCTTCGTACCGACCGACCACCGTCCCCTTCGCGCAGACGGGCGGCAGCATCGTCGGGCTGATACCAGCCCGCACGCCGGCGTCCTCATCAAAGCGCGAGCCTTGAACGTCGAACAGGCCAAGACTCGCCGCCATGGTTGGGTGCAGCACAGGGCGAGGCGCACCCGTGAGCCGCATCGCCACATAATCGGCGATGGTGCAGAAGGTTGCCGCAGCCGGGGGGACTTGACCGTTGATGACGTGGTAGTAATGCGTCGCAAGACCAAACCCGGAGGAAATGGCATACCCTGTCAGATTCTGAAGCGAATCAACATAGGTTTCACCGGAAGCCATCGGCCAATTGGCTCGCCCATCCTGCCACGTGTAAAGCGGGCTGACGGCCTGTCCGCCGGAATCGACGTAGACAATTCCGTGCATCTGCCCTGACAGCCCAATCGCTCCCGCGCCAGGATACCTCAGAAGCAACTTGCGCAGCAGATCTGCCATCCTATCCGCAATCCGATTCGGATCCTGCATGCTCGCGCCGACGTCGCGCGGCAACACCGAGGCGTCGTTCGGATGCGTCACGCACGCGACGATCTTTGCAGATTCTGTGTCCCAAACGAGCCCGCAAAGCGAGGTCGTCCCAATGTCCAAGCCGATGGTTAGCACTGCCAGTCACTCCTCGTCACATGATCAGCATGATCATTCGACCCCATCACGCCGACGTAAACCCCTTCATCATGCGATCCAGACTCAACGAAGCAGTCCCCACCAACGCCGCGCGCGGTCCGAGCGACGCTTCGCGCACGTCCAACTGTTCACGCAGATTCGGCAGAACGGCTGCATCGATGGCCTTCCGGATCGATTGCAGGAGGAGCGTTCCGCGATAGGCCAAACCACCAAACAACACGCTGTGCAAGTTGAGAATATTGACCTGGCTGCCGACCGCCAAGCCAATCGCCCTGCCCGCACGTTCCACCAGAGACCTGGCAACCGGGTCCCCCGCCTCGGCCAAATCGATGATTTCGTCGATGGTTA
Organism: Alicyclobacillus acidiphilus NBRC 100859; assembly: GCF_001544355.1. Lineage (GTDB taxonomy): Bacteria > Bacillota > Bacilli > Alicyclobacillales > Alicyclobacillaceae > Alicyclobacillus > Alicyclobacillus acidiphilus. The sequence goes on along the minus strand of NZ_BCQI01000006.1, from coordinate 44,297 downwards.
CATCCACTTCAGCCGGCGACTTCACCATGGTTCGATAGTCTCGGACCAATGCTTGCGCCGACGCGATCGACTCGACACATCCACGGTTTCCGCACACGCAAACGGGGCCGTCCATCGCGACGACGACGTGCCCAATTTCGCCAGCCATGCCCGCCGACCCTGCGTACATCTGTCCGTTCAGGATCAACCCTGCGCCGATGCCGGTGCCGATGGTGACGTACATCAGATTGGCAACGTGCTGATCCTTGCCGTACCCGTACCTGTACTCCCCGTACGCGGCGGTGTTGGTATCGTTTTCAACCCAGACCGGGCAATCAAACTCCTGCTGCAGACGCTCCTGCAGTTGAAACTCGTACCACGACAGATTGTCGGCCTCGAGGACGGTACCTGTTCCCGGCTCGACGAGCCCCGGCGTGGCGATCCCGATGTTGAACACAACCAGTTTCCGCTCTCCACACCAGTCGCGGGCTACGTGAAGCGCGTTTCGCAGATAGTCGTACAGCGCATCCCCTCTGCGCCCCGCCATCGGGAGATCCCAGGACTGCACAAGGTGAAACGACAGATCCAACACCGCTACGTTCAGTTGCGATCCGCTGAGATCCGCACAAATAAAATGACCGCCGGATGGATTGATTTCCAGCAGCACCCTGCGGCGTCCCGCAGTCGATGAAGCGCGCCCACATTCGCGAATCAGGTTCCGTTCTTGCAATTCCTTCGTGATCACCGATATGGTGCTTGGCGCCAGCCCAAGCCGCTCGCCGATGTCCGCGCGGGAAATGGGGGCGTGATCGCGAATGGTCCGCAGAATGGAGCCGCTGTTGATATCGCGCAGGACCAGTTGATTCACACTTTCCATATCGTCACGTCCGTTCATTCTGCTTCCATTGAAGCAGACGCACTAGGAAAATTCAATCTCCGAAGCATCTTTCACATCAGCCAACCACTCTTTCATCAGAGAGGCGCCCATTTCCTGTCCATCCACTTGATCCCTTCACATTAGGAGAGACCTCGAGCGACGCGCCATGGTTTTGGCTCCAAGGTTCCCAGACGCCGGATCCGCTCCAGCCAAACCTCCGTGTTTTGCGGATGTGTCTCCCCTGTGATATCCAACAACTCGCGATACGCGTGACGTGCCAGCAGACTACGCGAATCTTCGACGTACGACGCAAGAATTTGCAAACCTTGCTTGCTTCCGCACCGCGCAAGCGCCCGACCGATGACCACTTCCAAGTACGCGAGTCGCTCTTCAAAGTAGTCTGGTTGCGACGTCCCGTGAAAGACGCGATCATGAAGCAGGTCGATCGAGTGAAGGCGAAGCAGGGCAGGAATACAGGCTGGGTCGCCAAGCTGTTCGGCGATGTCGCAAAGACTGTCGACATAGTGAAAAATGCCACTCTTGTTGTCCCTGAAATCTTCCATCGTCACGCGCAATTTCTCGACGCCCCGCCGCAAAACACTGAGCGAACGCGTGTCCCTCGTCATCGCGAGCGAATGGAACAAGTACGCCAAGTCAGGCATAGCGCCTTGATCAGGCGAAGCCTGCGTGTGGCGAATCTTCGAATCGCGAAACGGCAGGGTATCGCCGCGAAGATAGGTTTCGATCTCGTCGAGCAAGATCGGTACAGCGGCTCGGTCCCCATACCATGCCAAGGCTTTCGCGACCGTGAGCCTTCGCGGAGACTGCGGATTGTCGAGTTCGCGGCGAAGGAGTGGAATCATCGCTTCTCCTGCCGTGCAAACCACGACAAACGGGATGGGCGTTCGGCGAACTTCGTTGAATCCCATATCCGAGTAATCGTACAACTTCACACGGTCGTCCAACTGCTCAATCCATTCCAGCATCTCTGCCTGGCTCAGCTGCTTCGGCTCAACCGACCGATCCAAAATCGACGGCGGGAGCATCCCCTGTTCCACCAGCTTGGCTTGCAATGAACGGATCGACACGTTGCGAGGAGCCACTTCCTGTTGCACACAGAGACTTGCGGCTATTCCGCACGCGCTTCCGAGGTTCTCCAAATCCGCCTGCATACGAATGGCAGGCAGCCCATCGTGCGTGGCTGACATCGCTTTGCCAGTGACAATGACGCCGTCTATCCGAACCGGAATCAGTGCGCGGTAGGGAATTTCAATCTCCAGGTTTGGCGGGATCAGTCCGACGCGCAGCCAATCTGAGGTACTATGCCCTTTGATGTCGTGGTTGCTGAAGGCGATAGAGACCACGTCGTCCCACTGCTTCAACTGCAATTGCTGCGTCAGGGTCAGACAAACCTCGCCTTTGATGTGTCGAGTTTCCCGAGGCGCGACGTACGGACTGTGATCATAGCCCACCCACCGACGCCTGGCGGAGACAATGGCGCGGGTAATATCCTGCACATTGTCCAAATCGACCGTGCTCGTCCAGTTGTTCCTCGACTGCCCTGGCTGCGTAAACGGAATCATGGAAAACCACATGGTCGCGCTTTCCCGCTCCGAGCCATACACGTATTCCCCGCCGGCGCGCGCGACGACATCGGCGTCGCCGGTCGCGTCAATCACCACTTTGCAATGAACTTCGACGAGTCCATCAGGCGTCGCAATCAACGCCCCGGTCACGATATGTCCGTCCTTCACGAAGACATCGACGAGCATGCCGTGCAACAGCACTTCCACACCGGCGTCGTTCGCGAGTTGCAACCAGGCGAACATCTTGGCTTCGATATTCCACTTGCCTTGGTGTTCCGGAATGCCCATCCAGCGGTGCTCTTCCGCAACACGCGCTGTGACGCGCGCGTTGAATCCCTCGCGCCGTCCATACCAATAACTGTCGACCCCACCGACTGTTCCGGCTCCACCTAGCGCGGAGTTCATCTCCAACAGCAGGGTCGAACAGCCTGACTCTGCCGCAGATATGGCAGATGGGACTCCACTCGTCCCACCACCAACCACCAGGACGTCAATCTCCCGAACCTCCCGCGCAGGCTCCATGGCCGCTTCCACGCGAGGAGCCGAGATGCTCGTCTCGGAGCCAATCCCCTCCGCACACGCGCGCCCCACCGACGTTCCCACGTCGAGCAAGCGCGCGACATCATTGACCATCGCTTGCGACTCTGCGTCGTCCACGTCAGCCGTTCCATTCGCGACAAAAATGCCGTCTGCCACTTGAAAACGACGGATCGCAGGAACGACCAAAGATTCGTGTGCTTCAGCAGGCACCGAAGCGGCCGCGGACCGGATTCTTCGCAGAGAAGGCATCCAGCACTCGTCCGATGAACCGACCCACCGTGCGGATGAAAATGCCGGATGGGTTTGAAACAGCCACTTGACAATCCGTCGCGACGCAAATCTGGCGTCGACTTCGAGTCGGTTGCGCCCTGTCGGCGTCATGTCCACCTTCCAATCGAAGGCGTAGCTCAGCCACACGTGGCCCCCGCCTTGCGATCCCGCATGAATCTCGCAATCGACAGCCAGTTCGTTAGGCAGCGTGAACTGGTGAAGTTCCGTCGTGTCCACGCGAATCAGATCGAGCGTTCGCCAAATGCGGATCGACGATTGCTCCGCGTATCTCGGTTGAACGCCATCTGTGAGCGACGCGAAGATACCTTGCAGGGAGGCGTCGATCACGCTCTTCGCTCGAATGTATCCCCTGCCAAACTTGCCTGCGACTTCAATCTGCAGGTGGTTCGCATCCACACGCTTCCACGCAATGGGTTTTACCTGGTACAGAAATTTGATATGGCGATTCAGCAACGCATCCTCAAGCACAATTTTGACCACGTCCGGTCGAACCGCCACGCGTGCGTCGGCGTCCGACAGGATGAAAGACGCCTTCAACGCGTCCATCGCTTCGTGGGGAAACGTCGTTGCGAATGCCGCCGTTTCGGCAGACGACATCCGCATCCTGAGCGGCGCGGTCCGCTCTTCACCCAGATAAGTTCTTGGTTCAATCAGGGCAGTCGTGCGCCCCGCATCCGCCGCCCTGCAGGCAGCGGCTGCACCGCTGAATCCGCCGCCGACCACCAACACATCGACGTCTGCAATGCACTCGCCGCGTCCTGGTCCAGTCCGTTTCATGGAAGACCCTCCTCGTCGATTGGCCTGCCGTCTGCCGCAATCGATCTCGTCAGCCGGAAAGACTGCCAGCCGTCACGATCCGGTGGTAGGCCCCCCTGCCAAGCGTGCCCGGTCCCATCTTCCAAGGCGCGTCAAAATAGAGTCGTGCGGCTGCCAATTCCTCGATGGCCGAAATGCGCCCATCGAGGTAGTCAAGGAGCCTGCGACGCGCGGTCTCCAGTCGCGAAAGCAGACCGCCGTAACGAATGTCGAGCACTTCCCAGCCAAACGGTTTATTGTCTTCGAACCACAGTGCGCGATGGGCTTCGCGCAGCAAATCGACGTCTCGACGCAGCGATTCCAATGTCTCGGCCAGTGTGCGCAATTGGTCGCGATCTCCCTCGTCATACGCGGCTTTGATTTGCAGGCCGATCTCGCTCTTCACCCGCAACACGTTGGCCAACTGCTGGTAAAAGCGAAACATCGTCCGCCGCGATCCCGTTCTCTCCACGACGGCCGTGAGATCGCGGTACAGCTGCGCATAGTGATCGTTCATCGGCAAATCTTTGACATTGTCGTCGTAGAGACCAATGAGCACGTCTTGCCAAAGCAGAAACTTGGACGGATTCGATTCTTGCATGTTGTTGTTCTCGATACCGGGCGTTTCGTCGAATCGATTCAGCAGATAAAAATCCGCCATTGGCGATTCCGTACAGAACTCGATCCGCTCCGCGAGAAATCGATCTTCCACTTGGTCGGCGTATCCATGTTCGGCGAACAACTGCAGACCTGCAAGTCCGCTGAAGAGGCTCGTTTCGGCGCCGTTGTCTCCCCACATGGTGGCGAACACTTCCCGTACCCCTTCGTCCTTGCAGGCTTGGAGCGCCGCATTGGTCGTCTCTATCGTCTTGCCGTAGTTCGGGGCAATACCGTTCCAGGTCCAGACCCCTCCGGCGAAGATCGGTGTGTGGCCAAATACCTTGTGCTTGGCGATAAATGTCCGATAAAACGCCGGATCGCCGTGATAATAGTCCCAATACACCAGTTGGACGTTGCTCGGAAACGCCTGGATCACATGCTCCGGGATGGCCGCATTCAGGTCGTAATAATTGCCGGTCTTGGAACCGAGCCGGAAATACATATCGCTCCAGATCATCGGCTTCAAACCAAATTCTTCGGCAATGTCGACGACGCGCTGCAGATGATCGTTCATCATGTCGAAGCGAGCCCTGTACCCGTTCAATTCAAGATACCGACCGAGCCCTAGCTGATGCGCTTCATCCATGCCAATGTGAATCCGCTTACTGCGAAACGGCACGGATGCGGACTGCATCATGTCTCGAATAAACGCGTACGTCTGGTCGCTGCCAGCAAGCAAGATATCCGGCGTATCGCGAATCTCCGCGGCGTAGTTCCATTTCAACGCCTCCGTCAGATGCGCCAAAGTTTGAATACAGGGCACGATCTCGATGCCGAGTTGGTCCGCATAATCGTCGCACGCGGTCAATTCCGCCTGTGTATATCGGCCCCTCATGTAGCCGAAATACGGATACTTCTCCATTTCGAATGTGTCTTCCGTGTACAAGAGCAGCAAATTCATGCCCATCAAAGCCATTTTCCGAAGCATGTGCTGAACGGACGCCACGGTGGGCACACCGTTTCGCGAGGCGTCGAACATGGCGCCAATGGTGTCAAACCTGTGCCGTTCGACATGGTGGAATGTTTGCTGCTTGCGGTAATGCATCACCCAGAGACCGAGCGCGCGAAAAAAATGGACGCGTTGATCAAACACAATGCGCCCTTTCCCATCGCGACAACTCGCTTCCAGAACCCCGGCCGCGTGGACGGCTTCAACCTCAATTCCGTCATCCGCAAGCGAAACGCCCAGTTCCTGGCACAGCGCGGAGAGCCCGGCCTGTAAACCATCTACATCCCCAATGAGCCGAATTCGCAAGACAATCGCTCCTTCCCTAGTCGTTCGCGTCCACCGCGTAGGCCGCGACGGACAAGCTCGCGAAATCGCCGACGTGCTCGCCGAGACCGGCTGGCACAATCTCACACACCGATCGCGATAGTCCAAGACACTCCTCCCGCAGCACCGGCAGCATGACGGGATCGAGCAATGCTTGTTGCCGCGCGTAGATACTGCCAATGACGATGCGCTCGGGGTTCAATATGTCGATGAGCAACGCCAGGCCGCGCCCCAAGTAATGGCCAACGTCGTCGAAAATGTCGAGCGCAAGCGCGTCGCCGGCGATCGCGGCCTTGGCGACTCTCTCGGCGGTGATGGCGTCAATCTCCGCTTCGTTTGAACAAAAGGAGGTGATGCCGCCTTGCGCGAACCGCTCCCGGGCACGTCGCTTCGCCTCACGCTCAATCCCTCCACCACTGCAGAACCCTTCAAACGATCCCGCTTTCCCGTATCCTTCCGGACCATCTTCGGCCAGTCGCACATGCCCCACTTCACCAGCCATGTCGTTCGCGCCTGAATATAAACGCCCGTTGAGAATCAGGCCAGCGCCCATGCCAGTGCCGAAGGTCAGAAATACCATATGGTTGGTCCCCCGTCCGGCGCCCCATCGCCATTCAGCCAACGCGCAGGCGTTCGCGTCGTTCTGCAGGCCGATAGGCACTTGAAAGCGTTCGACAAACGGCGTGAACACATCGACGTCGTCCCACCCAGGCAAATTGGGCGGGGACAAAATGCGGCCACGCCGACTGTCGAGTGGACCGCCGCAGCTGATGCCGATGGCCGCAAGCTCATCCTCTGGATATTTGCGCAACAAGGCATCCAACGATTCCGCCAGTGCGGAAATGGTTTCCTCGCTTGTCCGACACGTCGGGAACTTGACCTTTTCCACCAACTTCACGTCGTCATTCTCAACCCGACCCAGCACGACGGCGCACTTGGTCCCACCGATGTCAAATCCGCACAACAGCTTCATGACGCGAAAAACGCCTCCTCCAGCGCAATGCAGATCGCGTGATAGATGGGTAAGTGCCGTTCCTGCACGTCCGGCGTCCGCACATAGGGCACACGAATCGTGACGTCGCACAGGTCGAGCAGTCTGCCGCCCGACGCGCCGGTCAATCCGATTGTCTTGAGCCTTTTGATCTTCGCAACCTGAACCGCGGCCAGCACATTTCTGGAATTCCCCGAGGTGCTGATGCCAAGCAGCACATCATCCGCCCGGCCATATCCATACACCTGCTGAGCGTAGGCGACACGATCATCCGTATCGTTGGCGATGGCGCTGATGAGTGCGACGTGGCTGCCCAAGGAGATGGCGGGCAGCGCACCCTGCAACTGCTCCGCTAACTGCCTGCCTTCCTCGCCGTACACCTGCTCAAGCTGACGCGCCTCGTCAGCCGGAATCCGCCGCGGCTTCATGAAACCCTTCATCAATTCGCCGACGATGTGATCGCTGTCTGCCGCACTGCCGCCATTGCCACAGACCAACAATTTTCCACCTTTTCGAAAGCTGTCGTGCAACACGGAAACCGCCTTCTGGATGTCCCCCGCAATGGGTTGCAGATCTGGATATTTCACCAACAAATCGTCAATGGCCATCATGAACAGCGCCTCCTCTATTCGATCTCGCCGTCGACAAATTCGAGCAGGTTGGTTTCCTTCACCGGTACGGATTCGTCCTTTTCGATCCGAAATGTTTTGATTTCACATGGACCGAAGCTGGCGTCAAACTCTCGGTTCCAACGCGACAAGGCGATCGTGGCTGTCTTCGGACTGCCGCTCGTCTCGACGCAACGGATGATCATCGCGTCGCCATCTTCACTCCGCTTCACAACAGAAACCATGACACCCTCGTCGCTGACGGTGAGAAAGGAATCCGCTTGCGGCAATGGCCCCGCGTGATACGTTTCGATCACGGCGATGGCCTTTTGATTCAATTCCGCCGCGGTTTGCACGGTACGCGCATCCTGCCATTGACCTTGATGAGGCAACAGCGAATACGTAAAACGCTGAATGCCTTGATCAATGAACGAGTATTCGCCGTCTTCTTCCGGCTCGAGCGGATCGTGGTGCGCATAGATGGGGCTGCGCAGCACAGTGAGATGGATCTCCTTCTCCAACACGTCGAAACTGTACTTACCGTCGTTCAGCAGCGACAGGCCATAGGGCTCGCCTGTCGTCCGTGCGAGGCCCGTCACGTCCAACCAACTTTGCCCCGGTTCCTCTTCGCCGTTTACAGGGCGTTTGATATGCCCGTAGGGAATTTCGTACGTTGCGTCGCTATGCGAGATATTGGTTGGGAAGCGAAGTTTCAGCGCTTTGTGTTTTTCGTGCCAATCCACGGTGACAAACACGTCAATCTGACGCAACTCCCGATAGAGCGTAAAGTCCTGGACCAATGTGGAATGCCCGTATTCGCTGGTGACGCGGATGACCGATTTGACAGCTCCGTGTTCGAGCAAACGCACCCGTTTCGCCTGAAACCGTCCAATTTCGCGATCGAACCGAAGCACGCCGTGGCTCCACGTGTCACTCTTGTCATCCATGACAATCGGCACGGCACCTGGTCGATGGAACACTTCCACCTCCGCCTGCTTGTCAAACAGGCGCGAAATATATCCCGTCTCCGGATCGAATTCAATTTGGAAGAACGGGTTCTCAAACGACGTCTCCGTCGCATTCCATTCGTTGAACGACTCCGCTTCTTTCGTCAAAGCATGTTCCGTCCGCAGGCGATACACGCGGTAGCCGAGCGATGGGAGATCCGCGATAAAGCTGAGACGGTACCTTCCGTTCGATGTCGCTTTCGACTGCACCAATTGGAATGGCACCTGTCTCTCCTCGTCATCCACGAGCACCGCATGAGCCGGAACGCTGCCACATTCCAATTCGACGTTGACGCGGCTTCTCCAAGCATGCGGGTTGAAGACCACAATCGGTTTCATTCCAGCTTCTTCCGGGATGTCGATTCGCCAAGACAAGGCTTGGACGGCGTTGTTCAGTCCCCGGCTCGCGATGGACATGGCCTCTCCGTAAAAATCGCGCGCATCGTCATAAGCAGCTTCGAGCGAGGTCCCCGCCATGATGTCGTGAAACTGGTTGAACATCACGTCTTTCCATGCCTGATTGTAGGTTTGCGGATACGGCTGCAGATTCATCCAATCGGCCAACAGCGACCATTTTTCCGCGGCCAACAACAAATTTTCCGCCTTGCGGTTCCATTGCTTCACGCCGGAATGCGCCGCATAACAGCCGCTGGCGTGATGTTGAAGATCGTCGTGGACGACCGGCAGCGTTAGCGCTGTGTCTTTGCGCAATGCGGCAAAATATCGATCCGGCGTGCTGATGACGATATGCGTCCCCGCTAGCTCCTCCTGCAACCGATGGATGCTGTCCAGGTTCTCTTTGGTCGGACCACCACCGTGGTTGCCGACACCGTAGAAACACATCAATTGCTTGACCGACGACTGCAACTGTTCGGCACAGCGGCGCACGTGCGTGTCCAGTTCCTTTCCCCACGTGCAGTATTCAAACAGGATGCGGGCGGTCAACACGCGCGATCCGTCATCCGATTCCCACCAGAACACGTGACCAGGAAGTCCTTTTTCGTGCGGCCCCGGCCGCATGAAGACGTACTGATCCATGCCGCTCTTTTTCAAAATCTGTGGCAGCATGCCATGGTGGCCAAAGCTGTCGACGTTGTAACCCGTCTTCGCAATCACACCAAATTTATCGTGGAAATATCGTTGCCCGTACAACCCTTGGCGAACGAAAGATTCCCCACTCGGGATGTTGCAATCCGGCTGGATCCACCAACCGCCGACGACTTCCCAACGGCCTTCGGCGATGCGTGCTTTGATTTCGTCAAACATCGCAGGATCGTTTTCTTCTACCCACTCGTAAAATGCGGCTGAGCTGGACACGAACACAAAGTCGTCGTACTCTTTCATCCGATCCAGCGCGGATCGGAACGTCGCCTTGACCTCCTGAAATCCCTCCTGCCACTGCCAGAGCCAAACGGGATCGATATGCGCGTTTCCTATCATATGCAGCGTGCTTTTCGACATCGTTCCTGCCACCTTTCGGAAATGAGCGCGTCAGTTCGACGAACTGGATTGGTATCGCCGCCACGCGTCGCGAATCAACTGGTAGTCCTGTTCATCCAACGGTTCCTGGGTCGCGTCCACATGGCTGGCGAAGTACAGCGAAGGAACGCCGAGTTCGGGTTGAATCACCACATATTGGCGCCACGCTTCTTTGTTTGGCATCGGCCAGTTGTCCGTGTCGATCACGGCGCTTGGACACGCGATGGCGGCGACGCGGGCGCGGTGGATCATGGCCTTGTTGATGTCCGTCGCCACATTGACGTCGTTGAGGCGAATCATATCCAGAACATCGGCCAGATACGGATGCGGCGTGTGCGCCATGACCAATGCGTCTGGCTTCACTCGTTTTGCCTCGTCGTAAATCACCGACAGATACAACTTCATCAATTCGAGACCCCAGACGTCTCCGTACTTCCGAAAACCTGGGCCACTCGGAATCCGGGCGCTGAAATCGATTTTGAAGCCGTCCGCGTTATAACCGTCTTCGGATAGCATGCGGCGCACCGACTCACGCAAACGGGCCTGGTACGCTGGATTCGTCGGATCGATGGAGACCTTGTGACCCGCAGCGTTTAACACGCACTCTTCGTCTGCAACACCTTCTGGGTCCCACGCCTTGAGCCACAACAGCATCTTTTGACCGCGATCGTGCAGAAATTTTGCGAATCCGGGTAAATCCGGCCACTTCTCGACGTCGACATCGTTGAGTCCGTAATGGACTTGCCATTTATCGTCCAGCACCACAATCCCCGGACGGATTTGGCGCGCATCGAGCGTCTCCATCCATTCCTGGTACAATGCTTGCCTCGAATAACTCGGAGCGTGGCCGTAATCTGCCGAGTGGCCCTTCTCCCGCTCGGCGACATAGCACTGCGCACCCCAGCCGCAAAAAATGGGCCGCCGCCACCACGATGGTACAAGCTTGTCGATGGGATTGGGGGCCAAATGGTTCTTGTGAAGTGCAGTCACATGGCCTTCCAGCGCTTGATACTCGTTGTCCGCAAATTGAAAACGAATCGCAGGCAACTGGTAGCGCCCGTCGACTTGCGTGTAACCTTCGTAGGAGATCGCCAGGTAGAATCCGAATTGCTGCCCTTGATAGCGATACTCGGTGAAGCGATTCTCCCCAGGCGCGGCTTCGATCCCCAGGCTGAACCAGCCGATTTTGGATTCAAAGGAAAAGCAAAACGGAGGCGGCGTGAAAAACCAGTCTCCTCTGCCCGGAATCGGAACACCTGTCATATGGATCACGGACGTCGAATCCGGATCGAAGTAGAAAATCTCATCGCAATTCGGTTCCGGATTGAAGCCTTGCAGCGCTTTCATACCCGACCAGAAAAATCCCGAACCCCAGCGCAAGCTTTCCGATGAATATCCGCCGAAGTAGTTGACATCCAGCAAATGTCCCTTGCCAGTAACCTCCACCTCGTAAACCAGACTGTCTGGCTGACAGCGAAAGCGGATCGTCTTCTCGTCCCATACGGAGCTCTTCAGGACCATTTGGCAAACCACTTCATCCGCGTGCTCGACAATCTGCCACTCGCCCACTTCCGTGGTATCATCCGGCCCAGCCGTGGTGTGGACACTGGTGTAGGCAAACAGATCGGCCAACCGCTCCCCGTCAGCACTTTCTACATACAAAAATGGCCGATCATCCTCCGGGAAGATCAATTTGTAGGCGTCTGCCTGAATCTGTCTCGACTTTCCTTGTATGATGGAAACCATCTGGCACTCTCCCTCTCTGCCAACCACTAGTAGGTGAAACTGACGTGAAACGGGCGAAACCAGGGATTCAAGTAGACGTTGAACTGTTCGCGAGCCTCCTGGATTTTTCGCTTGGCATCGTAGATTAACGTCGGATTGCTGTGTCCCATGGTATACACGTCAAAATCCAGCTTCATCAATTTGTCCAACGAGTGCTCCCACTGCACCAAATCGGAACCAACCCGCGGATGGAAGCCGCCGCCCACCGTATCCGCTGAGATGAGAATCTTTATGCCTCCAACCTCAAACCAGAGGCAGATCGATCCGATGGAGTGGCCGGGCGTGTGAATCACCTTGAGCGTGTGATCCCCCGCCAAGATGTCCTGACCGTCTTCCAAGAGATGATCGACAGGCGTTGCGGGAAACGGTTCTCCGTAGAGAAATGCGGCCGTCTTGTCGTAATCTCCATGCTCGACCTGTTCCTTGTCCGCCGGATGCAGCCAAAGCACCGCGTCGCTCTCCTGACGCAAACTTGCCATCCCCGACACATGATCCCAGTGTCCGTGAGTACCGATGACTTTCCGGATATCCTTTGGTTCGTAGCCAAACTGCCTCAGACTTTCCTTCAACGCGGCATAGCCTAATGGGCTTCCGCAATCCACGAGTGCGGGCTCCTGTCCAGGAAACAGATACGCGTTTGCATCCCAAGGATGAGTCAAGTTCCCGCTCGAGATCATGTAGAATCCCTCGGCTAGTCGTACCATGGTGATCGCCTCCATAGAGATGCTCTGTCTCAATTGCCAGTTCAATCCCGCAGCGCGAGGTGGGGTCCAAACGGTGCTGCCTCCTGACAGGCGTACAACGTCACTCCGACACACCATGCATGCGACAGCGTGACCAGCATGCCTTTCGGCTGAAAACAGTTCGTATTGTAATAACGCTCGGTGACCATGCCCTTGTACGCGTTGAAGTCGCCGTCCTCACGCGCGATGAACTGAAGAAAACAAGACAATAAGTCCCGGGTGCGCATGAGATAATAATCGTCGTCGGTATACTGCCAGAGTCGCAGCATTTCAGGTAAACAAAACAGGCCGTAGTTATGCAGGTGCTGATTGGAGGGAGACGCTTGGTCCGCACCGCGGGATCGAAAATCGTACTGTTTGAGCAACGTGTGGGCCGGGAACGCCAAATTGTACGTCCAGCGGAATGTCATCATCCAGTCCGCCGACTTGGTCGCCAAAGTAAGCCATCGTAACGATGAGTCGTGCTCATACAGCATCACGTACGCCACCACGGCGTTGTACGCATCTTCTGACGTCGGCGTGAGATGAACGTCCTCGGGTGCGCCGTATATGAATTCATCAAGGACGAAGCGCTCGTAGTACGCTCCAGCGCGTTCCGCAGAGACAGCAAAATCACGGCGGTTAAATACTTCAGCGCCTTCCAACAACGCGGCAATCCAAAGCATTCCGCCTGCGCCATCCCATTCTTCGACCGTTCCGCGTTCGCAGTGGTAATACGATCCGAAATTCCCGTCCGCGCGCTGAACGCGTTGCGCAAAGCGCAAGTTGGAAAGCGCCGCGTTCTCCCACGTCTCGTGTTCCATGCCGAATTGCCGCTCAAACTCGATGGCTCTCGTCATAAACAGCGTCGCTTCCGAGATGGTTCTCGCCTGCAGCCACTCTGAATTCGGGTTCCAACCGCAGCCCCAGCCGCGTTCGGCCGTCCATGCGGCCCAGAATATCCCACACGGAGCAATGCCCGACGCAATCTTGTCAAGGACTCGAATGGCAGCGTCTACATATTCAGGCCGATGATGGCGACGTCCGTAGGTCAACAATGCATAGGCGTATGGGGCACCGCTGACCCAGGCGACGTGCATGTGCAGCCGATCCCCTAAGCCTTTGACGTTGTTATTCAGTTCCCGATCAAACGCGGCAGTCTCCATGAGAATGTCGTATTCCGGGTGAAAGTGCCACGTAAACAATCCATGGGCGGTCAGCTCTGCAGCTTGTTGGATATCCATCCAAGGATTGAGGTGGTGCGATTGACGATGAATATCGTACATGGTTCGGACAAACGGATCGTAAGCGTGCAGGTCTGCCGATCCGGCGTAAATCCGAAAGTTCACCACAAGTTTCTGCCCAGGCGATATGGCAACTGTCTGAATATCCACAGGTTGAGCAAGAGGTTCCCCGTCAAATACCACAGGTTCCTCACGATAGGGAAAATCCGCCCAAATCAAGGTCCCGTCCGAAGTGCCCTGAAAGCCTACGCCGTTCATACCAGCTTCAGAGATTTCCTCGACGCATATGGCTGCGGACATGCCTTCGTTCCAAGCGAACACCGCCGGCAATGCCGCCCTGTCGGCCCGAAACGACCAACTGTCTGAGACGAGATCGTCGGCGTTCCCCCCATCCCAGTCATACCTTGGATATTTGCGCGCATTATGCGCAAAACGATTTTCCTTGTAAAATGCCCCAGGAATCATGAACCGTGGTCGTCCGCGGCCCACCAATTCGAATGGGAAGCGCAGACCCAGGTCCACCGGACCATCGCCGCGATACACGAGTTCCACATGGACATCGACGTACGCGCAACGACCTGTCTGACGCTGCCAGTCCATAACGATCGAGAAATCGCCGGACTGACCTACCAGGTGAAGTCTATCGTCTTTATCTGAATAGGTTTGCAATATTGGGATGTCATAGGCACTGCTGTGTCCAGCGATCATGACCTGCCCTAACGCAGATAATTTGAGATAGTCGGTGTCGAACGTGTCACCATAGACGATATGCAACTCTTTCGCTGCGTCGGAGGGATACACGCGCCAGGTGATGTCTGCCATAGTCGCCTCACACCTAACCTTCACGTTTGGGAACGTTCCCAAAACAAAATAAAAAATAAGCTTTAGCCAGTTGCCTGAATGATACTCGCCCATTTCACTGAATGTCAATAGACAAAGAGTTGTTACTAGCGCAATCCGTATCCTATGGTGCATAATAGGACTATAGATGTCACGCGATCACGAATGTCGCGTACAGACTGAGATGTTGGGCACGTTTTCAACATCGCTGGGAGCAGTCTGTTCGCGCTCCATTCGAATCCATCGATTTCTCCGTAAAACGCTAGGACCAAATCGCTGAAAATGATCGACAGATAGACAACGAGAAGTTGCGAGGGTGGAACTATGACACCGACCATTAAAGATGTCGCGAGACAGGCAAAGACGTCCAAGAGCACTGTTTCCCGATTTCTCAACGGAATTCCCGTCAACAAGAAAACCGAAGAGGCCATCATCAAAGCCATTGAAGAACTCAATTACCATCCAAATATGAACGCACGGCGTTTGGTCATGGATAAAACGCAGGAGATTGGAATTATCGTAGACGACATCTCCAACCGATTTTATTCACCCATTTTGAAAGGGATCGGCGAAGTCCTGGACGCGAACGGCTACAGCGCTGTGTACTACACTTGGAACAAGTCCAAGCGCCGGGAGACGGACTTTTTGCGCCTGCTGTACGAAGAACAGGTCGATGGGCTGATCTATGTGAGTTTCGCACGCCGTGACCAAGCGGATGTCGAACAGATGCGTGAAGCCCCTTTTCCCGTGGTACTATTTGGCGACAACGCGGGTGTCGATGACATCCACACGGTCGACGTGGACAACTTCAGCGGGATCGTTGAACTCGTTCACTACTTGTATCGAATTGGACATCGTCATATCGCCTATATCGCCGGACCTGACGATATCGGCGCAACCAAATACAGATCCGCCGGTTACGTCAGCGCCATGGAATCGCTTGGCCTAGCCATGAATCCAGACTGGATCTGTACCTCGGACTGGTCCAATCAAGGTGGTTACACCGCCATGAAAAAGCTGTTGCAATCCAGAGGATTTACCGCGGTCATCGCATCGAACGACGAATCCGCACTGGGCGCAATGACCTGCCTGCAGGAACAAGGCTACAGCATTCCGCGCGACTTCTCAGTGGTTGGATTCGACGATATCGACATCGCGCAGTGGATTTTCCCAGCGTTGACGACCGTTCGGCAACCGTTCGAACAAATGGGGCAAACGGCAGCCCAGTTTCTCCTGGATTGTATCGACAAGAAACCCATGGACTCAAACCGCCGGCGCCTGCTCAAGCCAGAGCTCATCATCCGCAATTCGTCGTCGAACCCAAACTAATTCATGTATAAACAGGGTCACAACTGCCATACGGCCGTGACCCCGTTCGTATGTTTGGTGAGGAAACGAAAACGGTGCGAGCATATCTAACCGCGCCTGATCGTCAGTACCTGCTTTTGCGTATTCCAACCACCCACTTCGACCTCAAACGATGATTCTAATCCGGCAGAATGCGAAAGCTGAATTCGACGCGTCTCTCCAGGAAACAAATGGAATGCGTTATCACGAAAGTACAGGTAGCGATCCGTCTTCAGCGGCAGCGTGTCCTCGAATTGCACCGAGATGGCGACGCTCGTCCCTTCGTTCCGGACGGTCAACACGGTTTCATCGTCCTCGCCCCATTCCCAATCCACGCGCAATGTCGTCTGATCAACTGCCATGAGTGGTTTGAATGTACTCGTGCGACTGAGGACGTAACGGTTGTCTGCGATCACGCGTCCCTCACCGTCGAGCAAGTGTAAATCCAAGAAGAACACATCACCAGGAATCTCACCGACCAACGTGCTCACAGCAAACACATGCCTCGCTGATCGGATCGGCGAAATATCCGTTTTGTCGACCCATTTGCGCAGAACGCGGCCGGCCGCATCCCGCAACCGCGCCACCACTTCGCATGTGCCACCATCGGCGTACGGGGCCTGCGGCAAACCAGAATCGATGACATAAACCTCAGCCTCAAATCGATCCCGACCTTCCCACGCCATCGTTGCCAGTCGCGCCGTGATTACAATCGGGCGATACGCCCTTGCAACAGCGTAGTACGCAGGCTTCGGACGGCCGTAAAAGTCGACGGCCGCGGTGCAGTATCCATTGGGGTACGACTCGTTCATCTGCCACGGGATGGTGCCGCTGTTCCGAGGGGATCGCCTGCGGTTCGCTTCAATCGCGTAACGCAATCCTTCTGCCTGCAGAAACTGACTAGCGCAAACCAGTTCCTCCAAATTCGATAGACCAGAGAATGAAGCTTGCACTATCGATTCGTTGATCCACCAACTGCCTCGGTGGTTCCATACGGGATTCTCCCGCGTGGCTGGCCACTGATGTTCAGGCGCAATGGTCGCGTCAATGGTCCGTCGATTTGCAATGCCTTCTACCCCGAACTCACTGTGAAAGAGTGACGTCCCGCGATTATATAAATCGTAGTGGGCTGTCACCCCCTGAAATTCCCAAGGTCCATGCACGTCGTGAAGTCCATCCGGATTCTGCTCAATATTCTCGATACTGTTCATGAACAAGGGCCCGGAGGGCGAAGTTGGCAGCCAATTTGCGTCAGGGTGCAGCGCGTCGACCACGTCCCGCAAAGCCGCCAACACAGGTTCCGAATCATCGAGTGGAATGCCGTCGAGATCTTGCAGTTCATTTCCGCCGCACCACAGCACCAGCGACGCGTGATTCCGCCGGCGCGGGATGATCTGCTTGGCCTGATCCACCATCATCTCGATGAATTCAGGGTCCTCCGACGGCTTGTTGTCCATCCCGGAACTCGATTGAATCCATTCCTGCCAAACCATGATTCCGTATTCATCGCATAAGCGATAAAAGTCTTCACGTTCAATTAACCCGCCGCCCCATACACGCAGCAAATTGACATTCGCCGCCTTGGCCAGGTGAAGCAAGTGACGTAGCTTGCCAGGTTGTCTTTTGCCATACATGACATCGATAGGCACCCAGTTCCATCCCGTGATGTAAGTCGGTATCCCGTTGACCACGAAGGTATACGGGCGGGCGTCATCTGGCGCACCAGCATTGCTTTCGAGCCGAACTGTTCGGATGCCAAATGTCACACTGCGCTCGTCGACAGCAGCCCCGTCCCTGAAGACTTGTACCCGTGCCTCATACAGATGTGCGTCGCCAAGACCGTTCGGCCACCAGAAATTCGGTCGATCCAGCCGAATAGACGACTGGACCGACGTTGAACCAGTGGGCATGACGTGATCGGACGCGTGGCGATGAACGGTTTTTCCTTGATGCAGGAATTCGATAGACAGATCAATCCGGCCGTCTTTCGCTGCATCCAATTCAACAGCGACGCCCACGTCAGCCGCTGACAGCGCGGCGTCCACGTCCGTGCGAACGTAAATGTCCCGAATACGAACTTCGGCGACTTCTCGCAAGTACACCGAATCCCAAATGCCCACATGAATCATGCGCGGGCAAAAGTCCCACCAATAAGTCATCCTCGATTTGTGCGTCTTCACCAGACTCGTCCGTCCGATTTGCGGCTGCTCCTGTGGCGCTGGCTCAATCACCACCACCAGCACATTGTCTTCCCCATACCGAAGCAACGATTCAACCCGATAGCAAGCAGGGACATACATGCCTTCGTGTCGGCCAAGTTCGGCGCCGTTGAGGTACACGCGGGCCGCGTAATCAATGCCTTCGAAACACAGTTCCACACCCGTTCCAGGCGATGGAGAAGCTACTCTAAAACGCTTTTTGTACACCCAGTAGCGCGCCGGAACCCATTCGATGATTAAGCTGTTTTGTTCGTAGTAAGGATCTTCGATCTCTCCTGCAGTCCACAGATCATCGTACACAGTCCCCGGCACAGTTCCTTGTTTCCAATCAGGGCCTTCCCGACTGTCCGCTTGTACAGAACCATGCCAGGACTCCCCGATAAAACCCTTGTAAACCCAATCGTCGCCATCCAGGCACATTTGCGTCGCCATGCGATGTCCCTTCACCCCACACCATTAATACGTAAATTTTCGGTAAAACGGCTTAAACCAAGGATGAAAGTAGACGCCAAGTTGACGGCGCGCTTCCTGGATCCGCACCTTCGCCTCAGGAATCAAGCATGGTTGTCCATGCCCCCAAGTAAATACGTCAAAGTCCAGTTCCAGCAAGCGATCCAACGATTGCTCCCACTTGTCGATATCCGATCCAATCCGCGGATGAAATCCACCCCAAACGGTGTCGCCGACAATCAGAATGCCGAGATCGTGAATCCGCGTGTATAAAGACACACTTCCCAGAGAATGTCCAGGCGTGTGAATCACTTCAAAATCATAGTCCCCGAGTCGAAGGGTCTCGCCATCCTGAATGAGACCATCCACCGCGATCTTCGGGAACGGCTCATTATACAAAAAAGCCGCAGTCTTATCGGTATCTCCAGACTCGACCTGACGTCGATCCGCTTCGTGAATCAAAAATTCCGCGTCACTTTCCTCACGCAGCAGGGCCATACCGGAAACGTGATCCCAGTGTCCATGTGTGGCGATAACCTTACGGATGTCCTTCGGCGCGTAGCCGATTTGCTGCAGGTTCGCCTTGAGTTTCGTATACCCCACCGTGCTGCCGCAGTCGATCAAAACTGGCTCATCGCCGGCGACGAGATATGCGCTGGCGTCCCATTCATGCGTCAATCCACTGCCTGCCACTGCATACAAGTTTTCAATTAATCGCCCCACGTCGATTTCCTCCGTTCTTCACGGCTCCACTCTTTGTTTCGGATGTTCGCAGGTGCCTCTACGGAGTTTCAGTAGACACGCTCGACCGGATCCAACGACGAGTGTTTTAGACAATATAGTGAAAAAAACAGGGACGGTTGATCCCGAAATTCGGATCAACCGTCGCCCCCGGACGACTTAATCGACTTTGACTTCCGGATATGAAGATTGCACCTGTGCCTTCAACTGTTGGATCGCCCATTGGTTGGACTTTTTCTGCGTCACCATCGTGCTGGCATCCCCCAAGAAGTCGGAAACAAGCGGTTGTTCGTATTCATCCTGCTTCTGAGGCGGAATATCCATGGAGATCTTGTAGTACATCTTCAGGATTTTCTGGTTGCCGAACCACGGATATGTGTACGTATTTTCGTACTTCGTATACACCGACTTCAGCGACGGCATGTTGGCCGTGTTGTCCAAGTTCCACTTTTGCCATTGCGGGCTGGCCAGGAACTGGAGGTATTCGTAAGCCGCTTGCTGATTCTTCGATCCAGCGTAGATAGCGGCGTACCGACCACCTTCGTAGTACCCATCCGGCGCAGGAACGACACCATATTTGCCGTTCGCGGTCGTACTGTTGACCATGAAGCCTGCCCAGGACGGAATCGCGAAGAGAATGGCATCCGGATCCGCCGAGTGATCGTTCAACGAGTTGCCCCATCCCGTACCCATCGCGGGAAGATTTGCAGTGAGTCCAGGTTGAGCGAGCGTACGCATGGTATTCAGAATGGTGTTCCATTTGGGATCGATGACCAACTTGCCGTTCTGAACCAAGTTCTGGGTATGGTATTCCTCGACCGCGAACACCGAGCCAGGATCGTCGAGCAAGTGAACTTTGCCCTTGCTCTCTTGGTTGATCTTCTTGCCGAGACTCTCGATTTTGCTCCAGCTGTTTACCATGGTTGCAACCTTGTTCGGATCATTGGTACCCAGCCACTTTTTCGCAGCCGCCATATTAAACCAAAATCCTCCAGGCGACGACGTGTCGGTAATGGCACCGACATCACCGTTGCTCTTTTCGCCGCCGGCTGCCACGTACGGGATCATCCCTTTGACAAGCGAATTGGCCCCCAATTTGCTTAGATCCGCGACGTAGGGTGTATTGATGAACTTGCCAATGTATCCCATATCGAGATCGAAAATGTCTGGCACGTCGGTTCCAGTGGACAGCGCGGCCTGCAACTTGGTTTCATAATCGCTGCCCGGGAATACCTTGAGTGTGATATGAATGTTTGGATGAATCTTTTCAAATTGTTGGACCGCCAACTTTTCGTTCGCGTAGTACGTCCATTCCACCAAATTAATCTGCTTCGAGTTGGTCGCTGCGACCTTCGGATTCGTGCTTGCCGCTCCGCCATTGTTCGTATTCGCGGGAGCAGCGCACCCTGCCAACAATCCGCCGATTCCGATTACGCTGAGGATCGACATCGATAATTTCGTTTTTCTGTTCACTGTAGCACCTCCTCAAAATTCTCCCCATAACACGCTGCGAATGGTGAATCACGACAGACATTTGAGATTTAGGCACCACCTCCACAATCGAACGCCGCAATCGGGCGGGTGAATTTATCCTTTCAGAGCACCGACGGACAATCCACCGATAATCCGCCGTGAAAGAATCGAAAACACGATGATGATTGGAACGACGGAGATGACAACACCGACATACTGTGCCCCATAGTCAGTGGACGACGCGCTTTGTGTCATCGCCACCATCACGGGCAACGTTTGCAGATTATTGTCAAACAGGATGATCAAAGGCATCATGTAGCTGTTCCAGTTGCCAATGAAACTAAAAATCCCCAGCGCGGACATCGGCGGTCTCAACAGCGGCAGCGCGATCCGGTGGAAGATATACCATTCACTCGCGCCATCCATCCGCGCAGCTTCAATCAATTCATCGGGAACCGCGGAGTCGCAGTTTTGTTTGATAAAGAACGTATTGAACGCGCTGGCGATCCCCGGGATGATCAACGGCCAATACGTATTGAGCAAATGCAAGGTGTGCATCTCCCGGAAGAATCCGATGATACCAAGCTGACCAGGGACCATCATCGAAGCAAGGACAAACCCAAACAGGAATTTGCTGCCGCGAAACCGAAACTTCGAAAAACCGTAGGCGGTCAGTGCCGACGCGTACAAGGTCAACACGGTCGCGGAAACTGCTACCAGCAGATCGTTCGCGAAACCTCTCCAAATATTCACAGTACCCATCAGACGCTTGTAATTGGCGATGAACTGATTTCCTGGTAAGAGATTCAATTGCGTTGCAATGGCATAGTTTGCGTGTGTAGACGACATGATCATGCTGTAGAAAGGAAGCAAGCTGATCAGCGCGACCACGATGAGAAAGGCATAGACCAAAATCCGGCCGACACTTAGGGAAGGACTGGATTTCCTTGAATTTGCAGGCTTCTTAACAGAATCTCCGTCCACGAATACACGGCTCACGGCGTTACATCCTCCTCAGTCAATCAAAGTCAACGGCAGGGACTACGAAGCGGATTTCCGATTGGACACTTTGAGAGAAATCAGTGTCAGAATAATGATGATCACGAACGTGGCGTACGCGATCGCCGCCGCGTAACCGTAGTCGAAATTGACAAACCCCGCCTTGTACAGGTACACAATCAAGGTCTGCGTAGCGTTTCCTACGGCGTTCCCAACCATCATCGGAATATCGAAGATCTGAATTCCGCCGATAATGGAGGTGATGATGGTAAACATCATGACTGGCTTCAGCAAAGGAAGAGAGATGCGTATCGCGGTCTGAAACTTGCCTGCCCCGTCAATCTCAGCTGCTTCGTACAATTCGCTGTCGATGGATTGCAACCCGGCGATAAATATCAGCATGTTGTACCCGAAATATTGCCAACAGATGACGCCGCCGACGATCAACTGTGCCAAGAACGGATGACCAAACCAATACACCGGCTGCTTGATAATGTGCAGCGCCATCAGCAGCTTGTTTACAAACCCGGTTTGCCAGTCAAACATCAAATCAGCCAAGACGCCAATCGTGACCGGCGTCACGATGTTTGGCAAATAAAAAACCGCCCGAAAGAAATGGCGCCCTTTGATGAATTTTTCGTTGAGTATCAGGGCCAAGACCAGGGCGATAATCAATTGCGGAACGATGGAAATAATCCAAATAACCACAGTGCTCCAAAGAGATTGATAAAAGAACTTGTCATGCAGGAGACGGGTATAGTTTTGGAGCCCAATAAAATTCGATGTGAAACCATTCGAATTCGTGAAGCTGATGTACAAGGAGTACAGGATTGGATATAGACCAAAGATAGCGAACACGATAAAGTACGGTGCGACAAAGACTAGGCCATATCTTGATTTTTTCTCCATCGGAGAGGCCATGGCGATTCTCCCTTCCACTCGGCTCTTTTGGGAACGTTCCCAAAAGAGGTTAAATGTACGACATTGACAATTAAGACGAATAAACATGTAATCGCTTTCGATATCAATGCTTGGAAACTTTGAGATAGGGATTAATAGAGCCTATTTTGCACTCGAATCAACCTCTTGTCAATTACATTTTTCAGGTACGTCCATGGATTTTATCGAGATCGAAATCATGAGCGTGCCCTTTCATCACGCAAATCCGCTTGATTTTAGATGTTATTGAAACCGTTCCCTAGTGATTTGACCATTCTGAGACCAAAGTCGGGGGATTACAGCTTCGCGTTGTTATGGAACCGATCAATTCACATTCAGTACCGTCAAGGACCTTCTATTCGCCGGACTCCCGCCTTCTTCCTCAATCAAAAACTCGGATGCGGCAGGTCAGCCGACATCCGAGTTTCGTATCGCATCATGGAGCAACCGCGTGTTTATTAGTCCTAGCGGAAAAATGAAAGCCGCAGTTGCGTTTCGTCGAAACCGAGGGGCCATGGTGACGGACGTTCGCAGGTCGTCGTCATCTCATAATGACGGCCAGCGTTCGCCGAAACGTGGATCCCTTCCATCAATTCGACCACGTGAAGCATGAGATCGCCATTTGCGCGATGCAATCGGTTCGTCCGGACAGCGTCCATCAGATCGGCTACCGCGAGTCCACGGCTATTTTCCTGGAAGCCGAACAGTGGCGCAACTTCGGTCCACTCTTTGGCGTCATGGCGACGGACGCGCACCGTGCCGCCAAAATTGTTCGGGTCAGGCACACTCAACGTTCCCTCTGTGCCGTAAATTTCGATCCGGGGCAGTTCCGAGTGCCATACGTCGAACGACGTGAGAATGTTGCCGATGGCCCCGGATGCGAATTGCAGAATGCCTGTGACGTGCGTGGGCGTGTTCACTTGAATCGACTGGCCAAATCGCGGTTCCGAGGTGACAACCCGTTCTGGAAAGCTCACTTGCGTCATGCCTGTGAGCCGCTGAACGGGTCCCAGCAGGTGCACCAACGCCGTCAGGTAGTACGGACCCATGTCAAACATCGGGCCGCCGCCCGGTTGATAGAAAAAGTCCGGATTGGGATGCCAGCGTTCCGGGCCATGGCTCATCATGAACGCCGTAGCGCCGATTGGCTTGCCGATCCACCCATCGTCTATCACCTTGCGCGATGTCTGCAGGTGACTCCCGAGGAACGTGTCTGGCGCAGAGCCGACGCGGCGGTTCTGTTGTTGAGCAAACGAAATGAGTTCTCGGCCTTCTTCAACGGTCAAGGCGAGCGGTTTTTCGGAGTGTACGTGCTTGCCAGCCGCAAGTGCTCGGCGGGAAACTTCGGCGTGCGCGCTCGGGATCGTCAGATTGATGACGACCTCGACATCGGGATTCGCCAATAGTTCGTCGACGCTGCAGCCAACGGGAACATTGAACTGAGCGGCGCGGCTCTTCGCTCTCTCCAAGTCGATATCTGCACACGCGACGACGTCCATGCCGAACGCCTGACAGTTCTTAAAGTAAATCTCGCTAATATTGCCACAACCTATGATGCCTACCTTTGGGCGTGCCATGTTGTCACCATCCTTCGGATGCCATTATACAACTTTCTCGTGAAAGCGCTGCACTGATGAGAAAGAAGTTCAAAAAATGACAAGTTACGTAATCTTTGTTCCTGAAGGGCCTCTTAATTCCCGGTACACCCCAGGATATCCGCAGGGGATCGGGTATGATTGTCGAATGAATATTCCAAATACGTATAGACTGTCTTTCTTTCGGAGGTTTCCAATTGCCGAACACGATAGAAGTTTGGATTGTGAACTCGTATAGAGGTTCACAGACAGTCGACTTCCTGCAACACCAACTTGACCGCTTTCTAGCCAGCAGACCGTCGCTGCAGATCGAGTGGAGACTGCTCACGTTCGCCAACGCTTGGACAGAACTGATCCGGTCGTACAAGAACGGGACCCCTCCTGACGTTTTCGAGTTTGGAACCACGTGGTTCAGCACGCTGGTTCGTTTACATATGCTCTCCCCAGTGCCAGAGGGGTTGGTCATGGAACATGCCATCGCCGATTACCTTGACCTGTCGCGCCAATTTCAAAACCGCCCGTATGCCGTGCCATGGACCGCTGATACTTCCTGCATCCTGGCTCGTACGGATATTCTCGACACACTCGACATTCCGCACCAGGTATCGTTCACGTGGGAGGAATTCGAATCGGTGTGCAGCATGATCATGCAAAAACGGGCCGCATCCTGGGCGTACATGGATCGCGCGCCGCGAGCCATCACGTTCCCTTGCCGACCCGAACGACCAACGCTTCATCGCATCTCTCCATGGCTCTGGTCGGGTGGATTTGATTTCCCTTCGTTGGACGAAAGGCCCGTGTCGGTGATGAACTCCACGGCATTCAAACGCGGAATGGAATATATCCGCAATTTGATGGAAATCAGTGAAACGACCGTGGAGGACGCTCGCAGCAGCAGCTACGAATCCAATATGGCGTATTTTCAGCAGGGCAGTACCGTGTTCCATGTGAGCGGACTGTTCGAAACGATACGCAAGGTGGTGGAACCGGCGTGGAATGTGGATCCCCAATTCCCCACGTGCGTGATTCCACCTCCTTCTGGCCCGGCAGGCTCCGTTTCGTATGGCGGCGGATCGCTGCTTGGCGTTTCATCGGTGACAAAACATCCGGATTTGGCGTGGGAAATCGTTCAGGCCCTTCAATCTGCAGAACTCGCGGACCGCTGGGCACGCTGGATTTGCTCCTTGCCAGCTGTGGAGTGCCGGTTTTGGGAACAATACGCCAATCATCCAGACATCCAAGTTCTGTTGCACAATCTGAACCATGCGCGAATCTATCCGATGCATCCCATGTGGGGCTCCATTGAGCGCAACATGTCTGTGACCATGAGCGATATGATGTGGCACTTAATCGATCACGATTTTGACGATCACGCCCAATCGATGTGCATTCATGCGGACGAGGAACTCAACCAGCTTCTGCGGTTTAACTGGGAGGTGAATTGATGGACTATGCGCAACACATGGCGAACCTTGGCTACCAAATTTCTTCCATGCTCTATGGCGGCGATGTCTCCGATGACACGTTGAGAAGAGCGTTTCTATTGATGTGGAAAGGGATCCCGTTCTCTGAACATATCGTTCAAATCAACGTCTTTATCCGAGACGAAGACACGATGTATCGCTCGGTCGTCGACATTCAGGAGGGCCAGTTGTATCTCGAGTCGAACTATCTCTCGGAGTATCAGGTGCAGTCTGTACTCCCGCTTCGTGACGAGGTCGTTCGGGTGCGGAGGGGAGATCGGTTTGAAATTTGGATCCCCATCTCTGGCGAGTCACTGATCGGCTTCATCGTCATCATTTCGAGGCGGGATTTGATTCTGCTCCCAAGCGAGAGCCTAGTGGCGTTTCAACAGACCATTGCCCTTGGCATTCGCCACTACGCCACCTTTCGCCCACTGAAGGAACGGCTCGTCTTCCTGCAGTCCCTGACAGATTTGTCGCGCGTCATCTCCGTCAGCGACAACACCGAAGAAATTCTCATGAACTTGGCGCGAGCCGGAGTCGGATTGCTTGGGTTCGACCGAGCGACGTTGTTCCTGTTCGACTCCGACGAAGTCACCATCTCTCGAACCATCTACGCCGCAGTCGGATCGGAACCGATTGAATTGACCCACTCCCCTTCCCTGCCCACCTTCGCGAATGAACCACAGCAGATCCCAGGGATTGAAGCCGTTTGGGTGCCGATTGTCATGGGTGGCAAGCGAATTGCCGCGCTGCTGCTCGACAACATCTATTCGCTCGACGCCGTTCCTCAAGGCGCGCTGCAGGCCGTGATCGAACTGGCGACACAGGTCGGGCTCGCCCTTGGCAAAAGCAAGCTGATGGAGTCGCTCAACGAGCGGGCTACGAAAGACGATCTCACTGGCCTGTTTCGCGTGGACTCGTTCTACGAATCGGCGACGAATTTGCTGAAGTCCACCTCAGCATCGGAACAGCCATGCACACTGCTGATGTTGGACATCGACTCGTTTAAGGAAATCAACGACTCGTTTGGCCACCCTGCCGGAGACGCGATCCTTGTCCAAACGGCATCCATCATTCGCCAATCCATACCAGACGGCGCCATAGCGGGACGGATTGGCGGCGACGAATTCGTCATTCTCATTCCGAACTCGGACGTCAGCGTCGGCCTGTCCGTCGGCGAAGACATTCTGGACGCTTTTCGCGCCCACCCAGGCATGGAAATCCCTTATCGCCACAGACACTTGACCGTCTCGGTCGGCGTGTCGAGCGCGCCGCGCGACGGCACAACAGTCAGCGAATTGATTCAGGTCGCGGATAAGGCGATGTACGCCTCCAAACACGGCGGCAAAGGGAGGGTGAGTGCGATATCTCGCTAAATGCGATAGGATAGGCTGTGGGAGATGACATCATGAAGAGAACTGTATGGGGAATACTCTCCGCCGTGATCGCCGCGGGAATCGCGCTGAGTTACCCTCTTTCATATACCCATTCGCACGGCGACACCATATCCCCAGCCATGTCCTTGTCGCAAAGCGTACCTCAAACGCTGTCCAAGGTTCGGGTCATGGCGATTGGCGGATCGATCGCGCTGGGCTGGGACGACAACAAGCAGGACGGGGGCTACCTGACTCGCACATTTCGGGCGCTCTCCAATGCGAAGACGACTTACCAATTTACAAACGAGGCGTCCGAGGGAAAAGGCCCATCGTACTACCTGCTGCGAATGAACACCCTGCTCACCAAAGACAAGCCAAACCTCGTGGTGATTTCCTTTGGCTTGCTGAACGATTTGTACGACAAGCACCCGATCTCGCAATTGGATGCGCAGATTGTCGACGAGACGAAGGACGCCCTGCATGCTGGCGCCCAAGTGGCCATTGTGACCCCGCCGGTCGTCGGCGCATCGTATGTCGAGTTCAAGACCGAGCAGCCTATCGCGCTGCGCTCCGAGGAGAAAGCGGTCGAGGCGTTGCACAATCCGAATGTTCACATTGTGGATTTGTTCTCGCAAATGAAAGCCTATCTGGCCGATCACGACTTGACCTGGGAAACGTATGCCGCCGACGGCTGGCATCCCAACGAGGCTGGCCACGAGCTTGCCGCCACGCTGTTGGAAGCCGATTTGCGGAAAGACTCGTGGCTCAACAAGACACCCATCCCGTCATAAGGCGGCGGGATTGGGCAGCTACTCGAACGTCACCTGCACTTTGAGGACATCTGGAGACTTGTCGGACGCCATCCAGTTTGGCAATTCGTCCAACGAAATCGTCTGCGATACCAGATGGCCCGTTTCGATGCGCCCGGCCTTCAGCCAATGGAACGCGGGAATGAAGGAATCGTTAATGGCCATCGAGCCAAGAATCGTCCAGTCGTTGCGATAGAGATCGAACGTTGGGACGGTCACGCTGGCGCCCGTCGGCGTGACGCCAAACTGGAGGAACGTGCCGGTGACGCCCAGATAGCGCAACGCACCTTGGATGACGCGGGGAATCCCGGTCACGTCGACAACAATGTCGAAGCCATCCGGATAATCGGCAGGCAGGACAGAGTCTGCTTCAGTCGCCAAAACGCCGCGGGTCGCGCCGAACCGTAGGGCGAGATCCAGCTTGTCCTGCGATAGGTCGACCACGACCAACTCCCCTGCGCCACGGTGCGCGATGGCCTGCACGAGCTGCTGTCCCATCGAACCGGCTCCGAACAGTAATACCGACTGCCCTGACTTGAGCGGAAGGCGGTTCATCGCATGGACGACGCAGGCGATGGGTTCGGTGAAAGCGGCTGTCTCAAACGACATGTGGTCCGGCAGCTTGACGACGTTGGCCGCGGGGACCTTGACATACTCCGCCATCGCGCCATCCACCGTGTTGCCGAGCGCCTGCCAGTTGCGGCATTGGTTCATTTTCCCGGTCAGGCATCGATCACAGCGATTGCACGGCAGGGTCGGATCGGCCGTCACCCTGTCGCCTACCTGGAAAGTGTCCACGCCATCGCCCACGCGATGGATCACACCCGAAAGCTCATGGCCCGGGATGATGGGGTACGGCGAGAGAAACTCGCCTTCGAAAATGTGGAGATCCGTGCCGCAAATGCCGCAGCGTTTGACTTGGATCACGACCTCGCCAGGCCCTGGTTCCGGGTAGGGCACCTCGCGCACGCTGCCTTGTCTGGGTCCTTCGATCACGAACGCTTTCATCATGTTGCTTCCCATAGATGTTCCCTCCTGTTACCAATGTTGATCGCGCAACGCACGGAAATCTGTCAACTGTCCATTCTCGTCATATGGATGTTTTAAATTGAAGGCGTAGGCACTGGGACCTTCGTGCAAAAGATAGTCCATTCTTCGATACGCCTCTTCCACAAGCAGGCTGTCCGCGCCGTCCGACATATCCTCGTCGAACCACCATAACACGTCGTAAACCGCCCGACCATTCGGCATCTTGATATAGAGATCCGGCAATTCGCGCATAGCGCGCCGATGCGCGCGCGCTTTGTATACGAAGTGGGAAACGGAATCCAAATCGCGCCACACGGTCAGGGTCTGGATCGGGTAACCGCTTTCATAAGAAACGCCGTGAAACGCAGGCTGTTGGGGGAACGTGTCGATGGCGCGCAAAAATCCCGGTTCCTCGGCCAACTCTTGAAAAATGTCATCGTGAATCCGCCGATGGGCCGCCGACAGCGAAGCAATTGACACTTCCATAAAGCCCATGGTGTAGACGCCAAGTTGTACAGTCATGTGTGTGCCTCCCTCAATCAACCGAGTCGCGTCGTCTTCGACGACCTCTGGAGTTCCAACTATACGATGACGCACATACCTTTATTCGTCGATCACCAGATGAAACGGCCGACCGGACCAGCATCTGCTGGCCCGTCGGCATTCAACGCGAAAGTCGTCCCAACATTGCACCAGTCTCTTACAACGACACGTGATCGCGCCAGTGGTAAACTGGCTGCCAACCCAACAATTGTTTCGCCTTCTTGTTGGACAAGAGCGTGTCGTATCCATCGAGCGGCACGCGAATGTCCGTTACATTCGGATAGCAAGCTTTTAACAGCTCGCCGTTGGTCATATCCATGCTGGTCCAATCGGCAGCGATGTTCAACTTGACCGCGCCAAGGCCGTCCTTCTCAATGGCCAAGCGATACGCTGTGGCGGCGTCGCGCGCGTCGATATACGACCATAGAATGTTCTTGCGCAACTCCGGCTGATGGATGAAGCCGGGAAAATTCCGATATTTTTCGGGCGTAATGACGTTGCCCATCCGGAACGATACGATTTGCATGCCCGTCTTCCGATGGAACGTCTCCGCCGTCAACTCGTTGACGACTTTCGACAGCCCGTAGGCGTCCTGCGGCAGTTGTGGATGGTCTTCGTCGACGGGGACGTAAAGAGGATCAAACGGATGCGTCGCAAATACGAGTCCGTAAGACGATTCGCTCGATGTGATCACCGCTTTGCGAATACCGAGCGTCGCGGCCGCCTCCAGGATATTGTACGTGGACACGGTATTCGTCTCGAACGTAGCGGCGTTTGGACGAATGCCAACGCGTGGAATGGCCGCCACGTGCACCACGGCTTCAGCACCCTCCAACGCTTGAACCGCTTCTCCAAGATTGGTCAAATCGACGATCAGCGTTGGACAAAGTTCTTCGGCTGGCTGTTTGACATCGACGTTCAGGACTTCATAGCCTGCTTCGACGAATTCGCGGACGACCCACGGCCCTAGAAGGCCGCTCCCTCCCGTAACGACAACTTTCATCGACGACATCCTTTCGAAGAAAAATCGTGATCGGACAAATTGGGCGGAAAGGCCCAATCGCGGTAAGTGCTTGATGCTTATTCTACCAACAATGGCGACAGATACATAGTTTTTCGTTTCTGATATGCGATGAGCCCGCGGAAGCGCTAACATAAGAGGAACGTGATCGACCATGGGAGTTGACTTGAGTGTTGTTCTTACGCACCGTTCAGTACGAACCAGGCGAACAGACGGTTCCCAGCAAGGGCTTCCCGTTTGACATCCCGGTTCTGCACAGAGGCTGCCGGATTCATTTTTCGTCCCCTGTAACCATCTTGGTTGGCGAAAACGGCACGGGTAAATCGACCTTGCTGGAGGCGATGGCCACCGCCATTGGGCTGCCTGCCATTGGAGCGGCGGACGCAAGCGAAGATCCCACACTCGTCCAACAACGAGCACTGGGAGCAACGCTGCGGTTGACGTGGAACCGCAAAACCCGCCGCGGATTTTTCCTAAGGGCGGAAGACTTTTTTAACTTCTGCCGACACTTGCGCAGCATCAAGGAAGATGCGCTTGAGCAGTTGCATCGGATCGACGCCGACTACGAACAACGATCGACCCTGGCGAAGCAACAGGCGAAACTTCCGTACGCCCGCGCGTTGTCGGAAATGAGGACACTGTACGGCGATGATTTGGACGCCATGTCGCACGGCGAGAGTTTTCTGCAGCTATTCTCCTCCCGCATCGGCGGACAGGGCCTTTTCATCCTGGACGAACCCGAGGCACCTTTGTCGCCGCTGCGTCAACTCACGCTTCTTCACCTGGTCCACGAAGCCGTCGAACAAGGATCGCAATTTTTGATTGCCACCCACTCTCCCATCGTCATGGCGTATCCTGGGGCGACGATCCTTCATCTCACGGGTGGCGACATCATCCGGACCGACTGGTCGGAACTAGAGCATGTTTCCCTGCTGCGCGATTTCCTCGCTCGCCCCGACGCTTTCCTGCGTCGGTTGTCATTGGCTGACGGAGCGAATAAACATCCAAACTGATGCATGATCTAGGAACGATGTGGGATCCTTCAAAGGAAGCGTCTGGATGGTGGATGGAGGGATTCCGATGAACGAAGTAAATGGGGCGCATTTTCGACAGGAGATGGAGCGGATTCGCCGCGAGACGCACTCGTCGCCGAATGCTGCCGCCAGGCCGAACGACGGAGCGGATCGTGAACTCGCAGTGACGTTGCTTCACGAGATGGCTGACCGCGTGGGCGAATCCGATCCGGAATTGTACACCAAGGTCAATACTTCGCCCGACCCGGAACTCGTGGTTGGATTCACCAATTCACGGTTTTACTCGCCGCGTCTGAGCGTGCGTGTGAAGCCGTCGTCGAGGGGCGTCAAGGTCACCGTATCCGACGGAAAATGGAAACAGTCCCCAAGCCAGAACGGGCTGTGGGCTGACTGGGCCGACGAGAAGGACGTCTTCGACGGGTCGTTCGACAAGGGCCTGATTCGTTCCGCCATTGAAGGCGCCGTGCTCGAATGGTATCGCTACTGCAAAGAAAACGGCCAATCTGGACTGCCTCCACACTGACGTGAGGCAGCCCGAACCAACCCAAACGCCCGCCTGTTCCCGTTACCCCAGCTCTCCGCCGAGGACGACGGTTTGCGCGATCCGCCCCGCGCGATGGTCTTCGAACGCGATGGTCGCGTTTGTGCCGCGATTGGCGCGAACGATCCACTCCGCGTAGGCGCGCTGGCCGTTGGCTGGTGCCCATGTGCTCTGAGAACCATAGCCGTCCAAGTGACCGATGCTGACCGGAGAAGTGCCGCCGACGACCTCCAGTTCACCATCGATTCTGGCGTGAATGCCTTCCAACAGCAACTCCTTGCCCTTTGCGGTCGATGACGTTGGCAAAAATCCCGCGTTGGCCACCTCTGCAACGACCCGAAAGACATTGGTGGACATTTCTTCAATCGAGATCGAAGAAATCGACAACCTCGCCGTGGAGAGGCCAAGTTTGGTCAGGAACGCGCTCACGTTCCGACACTCCTCTTCCAAAAAGCGAAGAGGCGGATTCTGAATGACGTACTTCGGATCCAATCCGCCAATCTCGACGGGGCCGAAATCCGGATGATCGAACGGTGTCCAAGGGAAGATGCCTTGCCCACCGACCTCTCGCTCGACCCAAGCGAACACTTTGCGTTCATCTTCCGCCAGTGTCTCTGGCGACAGGGTCATCAGGTGGCGCATGCCGTACTGGCCATAGCCATGCGCGCCGGCCCGGCCGTCGAGGTCCCAAATTTCCACCGTGAAGCCGAGCACGCCAAGGTGATCGTACATCCAGTCGTCGGCGGCGCCAGGCATCAACACTTTCTCGTGTCCGGTCGCGAACTTCTCGTAGTTCGATCCGGCAAAGTACCCGCTCACCTGCGAGCCCATCTCAGCGACGGTGGTGAATAGATGGCGATCCGTTTGCGACAGGGTGGCGTCGTCGCCCGTCGACGGCTGGCGCAGGATGACGCCGCCCGACGTGTGCAGCGCGGCGTACGCCGAGATGTTCGGGTGTCGATGGATAAAATCGGCCAACGCCCGCAATTCCGGCTCCGACAGCGGATAGGGTCCAGCACCCGGCTGGCCGCTCTCACCCGCCCACCGGATCGGAAAATTGCGATTGAAGTCCATGGCGCTTCTGCGAGCATCTTTCGCGGTCGCGAATGCTGGAAGCGATCCCGACTTGGACAGCCTGTCGATCCTGCCTTCCGGAAACACGTGATAATACGTGCCGCCAAATTCGCCTGGACGCCGTGGGCGCATGACGCGCGGGTCGACATCGTCGATCGCAAATCCACCGTCTGCCGCCGGCACGCGCATCATCAGGATGTGTCCGTTGCCGTCGACATCTTCCTGGATAAACCCTTCGGGCAACCGCGAGTACGGATACAGGTGCGGACTCGAACGGAAACGCGCCGGCGTCGTCAAATACAGTTCGGCGCCGTCCACCGCAATCCGCGGCACGACGTAGACCGTATGCGCGTCCAGCAACTCGGTCGCCTCGGGATTGTGGCCGTATTGCGTAAGGCACCACTGAATCCAATACATCGCGACGGCGTTTCCCGACACTTCACCAGCGTGGATGTTCGCGTCGACGAGCGGACTTGTCCGCCGGCTCGCCCGTGGAGCGGTTTGTCACGGTCACGGCCGCGATATCCTTCCCCTGGCGACTCTGGCCAATCACTTCGACACTCAGAAATTGCGGATATGCGTCCGCCAATCTTCGAAGCTCGTCCCACATTTCCTGATAGGTCCAGTATTTTGACTGCACGTCCCAGCCTCCCTGCGTCATTGGACTTGCCGCCGCGGCTCTGCATCGCGGGTATTCGCTTTTCACTTGTACACGCTCACTTGTGTCCGTTCACTTCTGTCCGTTGCGCTCTGCTTCATCGGCAACGTACTCGGCAATGACGTTGCGTTCGTCCACGAGGACGACCGTCGGCTGGTGGCCCTTCACCTCATCCGCGTCATACATCCCATACGAGATAATAATCACCAGGTCCCCCGGCTCTGCCAAGCGGGCGGCCGCGCCATTCAATTCGATCGCGCCGCTGCCAGCCTTCCCTGGAATGACGTACGTCTCAAAGCGAGCGCCGCTGTTGATGTTGACGACTTGCACCAACTCGTTTTCCAGCAAATCAGCGGCTTCCATCAAATCTTCGGCGATGGTGATGCTGCCTACGTAATTCAAATTGGTACGTGTCACCGTCGCGCGATGGATCTTGGATTTCATCAATGTTCGCAACAAATTCATCTCACCTCACCAAGTCTGGTTGGTCATGTCGTGGAATGGGCCGGCATCAGGCCAGCCCGTACGATGTCGAATGGAGCTTTACATCGGGATTGCGCTCGAGCATCCAGCGGATCGCGAACTCCGTCTGGAACAGAATCACGAGGCGATCGTCCTGATCGCGGACGACGATATTGGAATAGCGATCAAAGTTCAATTGTTCGACGTCCACGTTCGTCTCCAGCCAGCGCGCAAACGAGTAGGGCAAGGTGAACATCTCCACCTCCGCGCCGTACTCGGCCTTCATACGATATTGAAACACTTCAAACTGAAGTTGGCCAACCGCGCCGAGGATCAAGTCTTCCGTCCGGTTCGCCTGTCGAAACACCTGGATGGCGCCTTCTTCGGTCAACTGGTCAATTCCTTTGTGGAATTGTTTGTACTTCAACGTATTCTTGACCGACACGCGCGCAAAATGTTCCGGCGAGAACTGCGGCAGCTTCTCGAATTGAAACGATCCTCGTTCGCACAAGGTGTCTCCGATGCGGAACAGACCAGGATCGAAAATACCCAGAATGTCCCCTGGGTACGCCTCGTCGACGATTTCCCGGCCCTGCCCGAAAAACTGCTGGGGTTGCGAAAGACTAATCTTCTTGCCTGTGCGCACGTGCGTGACGTTCATGCCACGACTGAATGTGCCCGAACATACGCGAATAAATGCGACGCGATCGCGATGGGCAGGATTCATGTTCGCCTGAATCTTGAACACAAATCCGGAAAATCCAGCATCGCCGGGCTCGACGACGGCGCCGTCCTCGGTCCGGCGGGGAGTCGGTCCAGGGGCGAGATCGACAAACTCGTTGAGAAACGTCTCGACGCCGAAGTTGGCGATGGCGCTGCCGAAAAACACCGGCGTCAGAAGTCCTTTTGCCACCAGATTGGCATCGAACGGATCGCCCGCAATGTCGAGCAGCATGACCTCGTCTTTCAACCGCGCGTGCAGTTCGGCGCCCAGCACCTGAACCAGTTCAGGACTGTCGAGATCGGTCGCGTCGATGTTCGTGACTTCCTCGTTACGATGCGTAAAACGCTCGAATCGGGCGTCGGTTCGATTGTAGATGCCGCGAAAATCCTGCCCCATGCCGATGGGCCAATTCATTGGGCAGGATCGGATGCCGAGGACCTCCTCAAGCTCTTCGAGCAGTGCGAGCGGATCCTTTCCCTCGCGATCCAACTTGTTGATAAATGTAAAAATTGGAATGCCGCGCATACGACAGACTTCGAACAATTTGATGGTCTGGGGCTCGACGCCTTTC
Source organism: Alicyclobacillus acidiphilus NBRC 100859 (assembly GCF_001544355.1). Classification (GTDB taxonomy): domain Bacteria; phylum Bacillota; class Bacilli; order Alicyclobacillales; family Alicyclobacillaceae; genus Alicyclobacillus; species Alicyclobacillus acidiphilus. The sequence goes on along the minus strand of NZ_BCQI01000006.1, from coordinate 8,549 downwards.
GCGGCGTCAATCAACATCACCGCGCTGTCCGCCGCGGTCAGCGTCCGGTATGTGTCTTCACTAAAATCTTCGTGGCCCGGCGTATCGAGAATGTTGATTCGACGATCCCGATATTGAAACTGCAACACGGTCGATGTCACGGAAATCCCGCGTTGCTTTTCAATCTCCATCCAGTCCGACGTGGCGTGCCTGCGGGCCTTATTGCCCTTGACCGCCCCCGCCTCCCGAATGGCTCCGCCAAACAACAACAATTTTTCCGTGAGCGTCGTCTTTCCGGCATCTGGATGCGAGATGATGGCGAACGTTCGCCGCGGATAGCTGGAGCCACCCGCAGATGATTCTTCTATGGAATGAGCGGACACGCATAGCACTCCTGTATCTCAAATGGATTCACTGCGTTTCAAAATACCACGAAACAGAGGTTGAAGAAAGCGGAAAACGGAACCGCACAGCCGACTTCGCCGTTTTTATACGCATGAGTTGGCACAGTTCATGATAAGATGATCTTGCTCGGCTGCGCCGAGCGAGTCGACGGCTGTTGACCGAAAGCGGATGCAGACGGTCGTTGAAGCAGTTTCCGGGAGGAGATCCTGAACGTTGCTGCGCAAACACCTATACGAAATTGACTTCATGCGAACGTTCATCATGCTAGGCGTGCTGTCGGTCCACACCAGCAATTCCTATCTGTCAATGACCAAGCCAATGTCAGCTTCATTCTTGGCGATTGGCTCACTTGTGACATCACTCCATTTCACACGCGAATCATTCATGTTCATCACAGGTCTGGTCCTCGCCTTTACGTACGCCGATAAGCCGCTGCGGGCGATGCCGTTCTGGAAGAAGCGATTGGCTCGCATCGGAATTCCATATCTCGTGTGGACTGGCGTTTATCTCCTATTCAACGGCCTGTTTCAACCGACTCCGCATTACTGGCTGCCATCCGTCTTCATGCGGGACGTCAGGCACTCCATTTTCACAGGAAATCAGTTCTTCTTGTACTATCTCTTCGTGACGATGCAATTTTATCTCGTATTTCCGTTTTTCTTTGCGTGGCTGCGCAAGTCCCAGCGATACCATCGCCACCTGTTCATCGGGAGTTTTGCGCTGCAGATCGCCATCACGGCACTGTGCAAGTTCGTTGTCCCTCACACGGACCCTTTGAGACTTCCTCCGGTTCTCTCCAATATCGTCCAATATCACAACGAATTCATACTCACGTACCAGTTTTGGTTTGTGGCCGGATTGATCGTGGCACTGCATTACGAGTCGTGTTTGAACTGGACCAAGCGCCATGCGCGACTGCTCTTTGCCTTGTTCATCGCCTCGCTCATTCTGCTCTGGGGCCACTATCTGTTCGACAGAATGGTGCTCCATGAAACGGAAGGGATCGCGTCGCTCGTGACGCAGCCGCTCATGGTGCCGTTCAGTCTGCTGCTGACAATCAATCTGTGGTTGGCCGGAAGCAAGTGGACCGACGTTCGAGAAAACCAAGCGTGGCGGAGATTCAGCCAATTCGTTGAACTCGGCTCTACCACCTCGTTCGGGATGTTCCTCCTCCAGCCTCTCCCATTGGTATTGGCGGAACATGGGATTCACACCCTTTGGCTTGAACACGGCGCTACGTGGTTTCATTACCTGCTGTGGCCCATCTGTATCGCAGTCGTCTACACCACCAGCACACTTGGAACATATTGGCTGTCCAAAGTCCCACACGCTCGCTACCTCGTCGGCCGAACGTCCCCCATTCCACGCCCGTTGCCGAGTTCCCCTGTCCAATCTGCGACGGACAGTATCGCGGCAAGCGTCGCGTCGTCAGGTTGACAATGAACGCCTCAGCCCACCGCCGGTCCGCGTTCACCAATTGCCAATTCCGCATGGCGAACCTGTTTGGGGCGAAATTCGACGGGTGCAAAATGACAGGATCGAGTTTTCAAGAAGCGAATCTGACGGGACTGACCATCGTCGGAGGCGACTGGTCATACGTGAATTTGCGCGGACACACACTGAAGCGGGCCAACTTCCGCGACGCGAGGTTGGCGTACGCCGATCTCTACGGAGGCAATTTGGAAGGCACCGATTTCACCCGGGCAGACCTGACCAAAGTCATTTTGGATCAAAGCAAGCTGCGCGATGTAGTTGCCTGCCCTCACAACGCCCGCCCAATCCGTGCCGAACAGCAAACACGGCAGCCTGTGTCCGATCCCGCAATCCCAACTTCGCGATCACGCCGCCAAAGAGGCCGGCCGTACTCCGGCCAGGAGAGCCATGTCATTCACTCAGCACTCCCCCAGCGAAGTACGGCCGTCTAATCAACGGAAGCCAAGCACGGGATGCGGCACGTACGGTTCTTCCAGATACGCGATTTCGTCGTCGGTCAATTTCAATGACACCGCCGCAACGGCATCATCCAAGTGGTGCATCTTCGTGGCGCCGATAATCGGTGCGCTCACCACAGGCTTCTGCAGCACCCACGCGAGCGCGATCTGGGCCCGCGGAACCCCGCGCTTCGCGGCGACGTCGGCGACGCGATCGACCACGCGCTTGTCCGCTTCAGCGGTTGTGGCATACAGTGTCTTGCCGAATTCGTCTGTCTCCGATCTCGCCGTCTTCTCGTCCCAATCGCGCGTCAGCCTGCCGCGCGCAAGCGGACTCCAAGGGATGAGACCGATTTTCTCCTCTTCGCAGAGCGGAATCATCTCACGCTCTTCTTCGCGATACAGCAGGTTGAGATAATTTTGCATCGAGACAAACCGCGTCCATCCGTGTTTTTCAGCCGTATGCAAAGCCTTCAGGAACTGCCAGGCGTACATCGAAGACGCCCCGATGTAACGAGCTTTGCCAGCCTTGACCACGTCGTGCAAGGCTTCCATCGTCTCTTCGATTGGCGTCGAATAGTCCCAACGGTGGATTTGGTAGAGATCGACATAATCTGTCCCCAGCCGCTTCAGGCTCGCGTCGATTTCGCTCATGATGGCTTTTCTCGACAGCCCTGCGCCATTTGGGCCAGCGTGCATGCGGCCGTGTACTTTTGTCGCGATCACGATTTCATCGCGATTCGCAAAATCCTTCAGCGCACGCCCAACAATCTCTTCGCTCGTACCATCGGAATACACGTTGGCCGTGTCGAAGAAATTGATACCGATCTCCAGGGCGCGCTTGATGAACGGCCTGCTCTCCTCCTCGTTGAGTACCCAGCGATGATTGCCGCGTTCTGGCACGCCATAGCTCATACAGCCAAGGCAGATGCGCGAAACGTCCAAACCAGTGTTGCCAAGCTTCACATATTCCACGTGTGAACCCTCCCAGAGTAGGTATCCAACCCAGATTAGAACATCAACCAGAAGCTCAACCTTTGGTCAAGCTCTGGGAAATGCCGCCGATATGTGAAAATGGATACAGAACCACGTCGGCCTCGCCGAGAATCGCAGAGCGACTGACAAATTTATGCTTCCAAAGGCGGCTGTCGTCCGAGATTGGACGATTGTCGCCGAGCATGAAGTAGTGCCCAGCCGGTACCTTCCAGGTGCCAAGCGCGGTACCGTTGTCCTTCGCGATGTTGGGATTGCTTTCATTCAGTTTCTTGCCATTGATATAGACGGCGTTTTCCGTCACGGTCACGGTGTCACCAGGCAAGCCAATCACGCGCTTGACAAATAGTTGCGATGGATCGTCGGGCCAACGAAAGACGACGACTTCACCACGATGGATTGGGCGAAGTTCAGTCGCCAATTTGTTGACCACGACATAAGCGAAATCCCGACTGCTGGTCGCGGGGATGGTTGGATACATCGATGCCGAAGGCACTTGGGCGGGGCTTACGACCCATTGTCGAAGGGCGAGCGCCAATGCCACGCCAACCACGATTGGGATGAGAAAATCAGTCAACCACTTCTTCCTTGTTCCACGTCGCTCCAAACTTTTACACATCCTTCTCCGTTTGTAACCCATGTGCTGATGGCCTCGCCACTCGCACACACTGTACGAAGTTCAACATATGTCTAGCATACCATCGACTTGGCAGAAAGCACGCATCAATCTTCAGCCGTACTTGTCAGTCGACGACGACACGAAATGTTGCGCCTCGAATCAGAAGAATATCGTGCCCGGCGACGCGAAGCTGATACCCTGACGGCACCCGCCACTCGCGGCGCTCCATTTCATTTTCGACGACGTCGCCCGCGGCGACAAATACTTTGCCAGCGTGATCGATCACGACATCGGCCACGGGCGCCGGCTTCTCCAGTCGGCACACCAATCGCGTCTGGCCCGAATCGTTTCGTTCTTCGACTGCGATCGCCTGTCCAAGCTTGTTCAAGTCGGCATAAAACAGCGAGTTGCCAGCCCCGCGCAGGATGGCGGCCCTTTGCGAAATGCGCTGCAGGTACCCGCCATTCAACTGATAGAGATTGTGCTTTGCATCGTCGAGATACAAGATTTTGCTGGTCGTCCCATAGTAGGCGTTTTGAACACCGATCGCTCCTATACTGGTCGCCCATACATGCTCGTTCGTGTCAAACTGATAGACTGTATTGCCCTTCGCACTGCCGTAGATGAAAAAGACGTCGTTGGTGTAATCGCTGAACGCGAGGGCGCGAAACGTTTGTCCCGCCGGCGGATCGCTCGTGTAAATGGGCCGGACACGATTCGCCAAGACGTCAAACGTAACCAACTGGTTCGCCGAAGTCACATAGAACAACAGGCGATCCCGAATCCAAACGACATCGATGATGGGATGACTGGCCGTGGTGCGCCGAACCACTGCCCCCGTCTTGGCATCGACGACCGTCAGCGTCCCGCCGTCCACGCAGCCAAGAAACGTTCCGTCCGGCGAAGGGAACACATTCTCCGCCTGGCGAACCATCGGCTGCTTGACCATCCCGGTCGTTTGCAATTGCGGCAGGGGCGGTGGATCGTGAACCGTCACCGTCTTCCACCGGACAAGTGGAGGTTCATGCTTGACATAGAGGTCCATGGCCACATAGATGGCAACGGTCAACAACAGTAAAAACGTCAAGTATGCCGCGAGCTTGCGTGTCATGGGCTACCTCACAATCAGGGCTGTTCCGACGTTGCGCTGCCCCAGGATATCAGTCGGTTGGTTGACGAGTTTGCCGTCCGCATACAGCGTCGCAGACGATCCGCCGTCGAGATTCGCCGCCGTCACGGCGCCAAATTGAAGCATCAGGCTTTGGATGTCGCCGAGACTCGCGCCAATGTCGTTGGGTCCCGTCAGTTCCCTTCCGTCGGTGACGACGAAGATCACCGTACCGTCGGCCCGCTGTCCAATCGCCGTCCGCGGCGCGTATCCCCACGATCCCGCGCCACTGATTTGTCCGACACCGTCTTTCACCAACGTTGGGCCGAACATCAGAGCCTGTGTGACATGCATCGCCTTCAGTTCCGCCAGCGTATAGCGGCCGCTGATGAGCCTTCCCGACTCGGTAAAACCGATAATGTTCTCAGCCTGCTTCGACGAAATCAGTACCTTGCCGTCCGAAATCACGATCCCTTGGACCTCGCCGCCCGTGCCCTGCCAATCGGGATCGTAGAACTCCCCTCCGTTGATGCCCGCGATCGCGTGATATTCCTGCACAAAATCCTCCACGGTCTGCCCCTGCTGCGGTCGATACTTGGTCATGACCACGCTGATTTTTTTCGGATTGGAGACGGTGAGAATGTAGGCGTTGTACGTTGAAAAGTGGCGTTCATAGAGGTGGATGGAGGTCGTCCTGTCAGTCACGGGATACGAGATTGTTCCAAAGACCGGCCGATCCGGCTGCGGACCGACAGGGGCAGGCGAAGGCACATGCCGGTAGTGGACCTTGGTCACCTCGGCGCGATGTGGAGACAGCACGCCGAAACACACGGCAGCAACGGCTAATCCGTAGATCGCTGTGACAAGAAAATATTTCAATACGAGTCGGTTCACAGTTGTTCCATCCTTTGGTTGAATCGTTGACGCGCGTTATCTCACGGAACCGTGTTCCAGCAAATCATTGCCGAGTTCAAGCAGCTTGGACACGGTCTTCCAGTTCCGCAACGTCGCCGGAACACCCAATCTTCGCTCGATCCACTGATTGGACAAAGAAGACTTATGGACTGGCTGCCGATAGAGAACATATGCGTGCCCATTTGCGATCCGGCATTCGTCGAGCCCTGGTTCGACGGCTTCCAGGCCTTTGACAGCCTCTTCGCTGGGTGAGTCAATCAGAAACGACACGTGAACCTGCTCCCCGTCTCGCAACGCGTCGACCGGAAATGGCGGACATTCATGGACCTTTCGCAGTTCCGGCAAAGTCAACAACGCGACGGGGACGGAGAAACCAAATGTGCTTTCCATGTCGCGCGCCATCCGATCCCGTATCCACAATGGATCCTCGTCGCTCGTAAACCAGACGTTGCCGCTTTGAATGTACGTACGAACACTGTTCAAACCCATCGCTTCCAACATGGACTTCAATGTCGCCATCTTGACCATTCGATGGTTGACGTTGACACCCCGCAACAGAGCCAAATATGGGGTCACAAAAGGGCCTCCAGTCTTCTCGCACAGAGTATTCTGATTCGATAGGGAGTTACGCCCGGTCTGACAGAGGCCTGACAGAGCGTATGAGTAAATCTAGTATAGCGTGTTTTCGGCGAGATCGGAGATAATAGACAAACACGACTGGGCGAAAAACGAAAGGATTCAGCAATCGCCAGATAGCGAGGTTGAGAGCGGTTGAGCCTATGGCAGCATCGAGACTTTCTGAAATTATGGGCAGGCCAAACCGTGTCTGAGATTGGCTCGCGCATCACCCGCGAGGGATTGCCGCTCGGAGCGGTGATGATGATGGGTGTGACGCCGCTTACGATGAGCGGACTCAGTTTGGCGACGCAACTCCCTGCGTCGTTGCTCGGCATCTGGATTGGCATGTGGGTCGATCGCCTGCGACGTCGACCGCTGATGGCTGGCTCCGACTTAGCCCGCGCCATGCTCCTTATGATCATTCCTGTCGCGTTCGTCACACATCACCTGCAACTGTGGATGTTTTACGCCATCGCCGGACTGTGCGGCATCGGGTCGCTGGTGTTTGACAGCGCCTACCAAGCGTATTTACCCTGGCTGCTTGGCCGCGCACAATTGAGCGAAGCGAATCAGAAGCTTGGCGTTACAGCTTCCACAGCTGAGGTGATTGGGCCGGGGCTGACAGGCGTGCTGGTGCAAATATTGACGGCCCCAATCGCCATCGCGTTTGACGCGTTGTCCTACCTCGCGTCGGCGTGCTTCATCCTGGCGGTTGGCAAACGCGAACCGAGGCAGCGGCGAGCGAATGAAGCGGACGAGATCGCCACAGTAGATGGTGACGACGACGGCGAAATGGATGAAGCGAATGGAATGGGCCGAACCGATCAGGAAATTGTTGGTTTTCGCGATTGGCGGCGCGAGATAGCCGATGGTTGGCATGCCATTCGCACGAACGGCTTGCTGCTTGCGCCTGCCACGGTCGCCGCGACGTATGGATTCGCCAGCAGTTCCATCTTCGTGCTGGACACCTTGTACGCCATCCGGACGCTTCACCTGACGGCGTTTCTGTTCGGAATCACCGTCACCATGGGCGGCGTCGGCTCCTTGATTGGAGCCGCCTTGGCGAAACGCGTCATCCACCGCTTTGGCGCAGGATCGACGATGATCCTCACGCTACTCGTCCAGGGACTCGCTGCGACTGGCTGGGTGTGGGCCGGCGGTCCCGTCTGGCGATCCGTCCTGTTCCTCCTCGCCGCGCAGTTATTCGGCGATTCGAGCGGGATGATCTACGGCATACTCGACAATACACTCCGGCAAACCATCGTCGCCGACTCGCTGCTCGGCAGAGTCAACGCCACCGTGCGCGCAGCCGAAGTCGGCTGTACGGCCATCGGCGCACTCGTCTCCGGGTTGTTGGGGCAGATCATCGGAATTCGCGATACGATGCTGCTGTCCGCATTGGCCATGATCTGCACGACGCTGTTGCTCATTCTCTCTCCAGTCCGCACATTGCGGAATATCGAAGATCTCGCGTGATCTCGGCGCCATCGCGCTAAACAACTCCCGCTGCGGTTCACCTGTGCGGGGCCGCGATCGGCCAGCCCACGGGGAGAAGGAGCGTAGAGCAGCACGCATGGGAACAGGATTCGGACCGTCGGTGCGAGATGGCGCAGGCGGAAGCGAACGGAGACGTGATGGGTGCGGCTGCAGTGTGGCCGGGCAGGCGGGCCGGGCAGGCGGGCCGGGCAGGCGGGCCGGGTAGGCGAGATCGAAGCCCGAGCCGACGCCACTTAAGCGGTCCACAGCACCTTATTCCTCGCAACTCGGCTGATTCAATACAGATAAGCCGCCCTCGGACGCTTATTCGTCTCTCGGCCCCCGGATCAAGCCCGATCCCCGCCACTTAAGCGGTCCAGGGCACCTTATTCGCGACAAATCAGATGATTCGACAGGATTAAGCGGCTCTCGGACGCTTATTCGCGTCGCCGCCCCTCGCCCCTCGCCCCTCGCCCCTCGCCCCTCGCCCCTCGCCCCTCGCCCC
>NZ_BCQI01000005.1 GCF_001544355.1 Alicyclobacillus acidiphilus NBRC 100859 | reverse complement strand
TTCCGCAAGACTGGTATCTCTGGCGTGGTGTGTGTTTAGTTTTCAAGGAACCATCTTTGACCGCAATGCGCTTCTCTCGAAGCAGCTCAACCAATATACCACAGACGATAATGTGTTGTCACCTGGTACTTTTTTCATCGGATGTTCACGCGAGATGATCGGGTGAAAGGAGATGATGAAGCCCGAGATGACGGGGTATATTGGGCGGCCGCCGGAACAGCGGCAACGAGTACTATATCACCGCTCAAATTCGATGTCAACACCTCTTCAGCGAGATTTTTACGTGTGTTGAAACGCACCTGCGTCATGAAGTGTCTGCAGACCAAGTGTGAGCAATAGTATCCGACCAATATCTATCCAATATTCATGAACAGGTATTCAACACGGCGCATCGTTGGAGAGCCCGCCCCCGAAACCGCACCGGCTAGGGTAAGTTTTGGCCCTTGGCTCACGAGGTGGGGCGTGATCGGGCGAAATCATGTTGCATACTTCAAGTTCTTGTCTACTGAGGTATCCGTTCAATGTACCGTTTCGAAAATATCCTTGCGTTGCTAATGCGCCGGTATGTGCAATAAACTTCCTCACAATAACTTTACTATGAGACGTAGAAAACCGTACTATTTTGAAAGACTTACACCTAAAGCAGCTTCGTGACAGAGGGAAACACACCCTCAATTCACTCAAATAATCACACTCACCGTCATTGTAGCTGCGAAATTCATATCTGCTTCTCTTCACCGTTAGCGATTAGACTAACAGCCCTGGCGATTGCCTCCCTCGTCTCTCTTGGCACGGCATCTGGGTTGTGTGACGGCCCGAAAGGATGTGTTGGCGTCCATGCGGTGGCTAAGGCCATGATTGCATTCAAAAGAAAGCCAGGAGTGAACGTCGTTCCTATCAGACCATCGTTTTGCGCATCCATTATCGCTTTAATTTTCTTGTCGCGGACAGTGGTACGCTCGGTTATATTGTCTACCTTCTGCTCCAAACTGTACCATGTCATTAACCGTACTATATCTGGATGTGTCATAGCCCAATCGAATACTCTCACCGCATAACCAGGAAGATCCTCAGGTGTGAAAGAAATTTCCTCATAAACCCGTGTTAAGTGTTTCTCAAGGACTGTTGTAAAAAGCGTTTCTTTATTTTCAAAGTAAACGTAGATCAGATTCTTGTTGCATCCGGCATTCTGAGCGATGCGGTCGACGCGCGCACCCGCAATGCCGTAGGAGGAGAACTCCTCCAAAGCCGCCTCTAAAATCCGTTCTTTCGTCGCCTCAGCGTTTCTCAAAGGATTCCCCCCACCTGTTCCAGGCATTAAATTAGTGTTTTCAATGATATCACACAAAAAATATATTTGACTAATTGGTTAGTTACGAATAACATATAACCAACCAGTTAGTTATATGTTGCAACCAATTGGCAGACTATCTGGTGACTCTTGTGAAGAATGGAGAATACACAATGACACAATCCAATGTCGTGTTCAAGACACAGACTCATGCGGGAGGCGAATTTCGATGAAACTTTCAGGGAATACAATACTTATTACAGGTGGCAGTGCGGGCATTGGCCTTGCTTTTGCAGAACGCTTTATCCAAGCCGGAAATACAGTCATCGTCTGCGGGCGACGTGAAAGTGCCCTTCGGGATGCCAAGGAGAAGTTCCCAAATCTCATTACCCGCGTCAGTGACGTGGGACGTGAAGCCGACCGTAAAGCGTTGTTCGACTGGGTGACAGCCAACTATCCTGAGGTCAACGTATTAGTGAACAACGCAGGGATTCAACAACGGTTTCATGTATTGAAGGCAAATGCGAAGGACAATTGGGGCTATTACAACAATGAAATCATGATCAATGCCGAAGCTCCTATTCATCTATCCATGCTTTTCGCCCCATTTTTTGCAAGAAAAGATGATGCTGCTATTGTAAATGTGACGTCTGGGTTGGCTTTCACGCCCCTCGCCATTGCTCCCGTTTATTCGGCGACCAAAGCGGCGCTACACTCCTTTACGATGAGTCTTAGACACCAACTGGCTAATACATCAGTGGAAGTCATTGAAGTAGTTCCACCGGCAGTGAACACCAATTTAGGTGGGGCGGATCTACACACACATGGAGAACCCTTAGATGCGTTCACGGATGGAATTTTCCGAGGATTCGAAGAGGGTAAACAGGAGATTGGCTATGGCTCATCCGTGAATCGCTTGCGCATGTCACGTGACGAAGTCGACGCATACGTAGATAATATGTATCAAGCGATGAAAAGCACCATTGAATAATTCTTGATGAGCAAAGGGGTTGCCCCCGCAGTGGATTTCACCGCTGTGAGGACAGCCCCTTCGTCGTTTCGTGCTTGTGATTAATCAGCTAAACCGCCCGATCGCGACACAAGACACCAGGTTTGAATGTGCGTATTCATTACGATAACCGTATACAATTTCAGCTCTATGTGTAACCAAACGCCATCCCCCCAAAATCCCTACAAGTCCGGTTTGCGCCGCGCTACAATTTTGTTTTCGACTGCACGACTTGGTTTTTCCGTACAGAACTTCGGTATAGAACTTCATTTCCGCCATCGGCTCGTTCCCACCGCGCCTCCACCGCCGATAAGGGAACGTTTGGCTTTTATCCCCCGGTGCGATCGCTGCGACTGCGCCCCTATCAAGGGGGCATTCCTATGCTCGAGGCTTGCGGTACGGTGCGGTCCCTTCCTTCGCAAGCATCCGGTACACCACGTCATCCATCGGCGGATTGTGCAGCCCGGCGCGGACATCGCGGTAATAGCGTTCCAGCGGCAAATCTTTGGACAGGCTTCGGCCGCCGACGACGCGCATGGCGAGATCCACCACCTCGTTGGCGGCATTCGTCGCGAGCGTCTTCGCGGCGCCAAATTTCGGCCGAAGCGATGCGCGGTCCGCAAGGGATGCTTCGTCCCAGCGAGTGGCGAGATCGTACATCAGCGTGCGCGCGGCGAGCAGCTTGAGTTCCATCTCGCCCAACTTTTGCTCGACGTGCGGTACGTCGGCGATCGGGTGCGGGAGGGAGTTGGGCTGATAGGTCGCGGCGTACTGCATCGCGAAATCGCGGGCGGCCAGACTGACGCCGAGATAGCACGCCGGAATGTGCAGCATCCAGCCCCCGCCGTCGTTGTTGCGCTCGGTCTTTTCGCCGGGCTTCGCGATCGCGACGATCCGATCCTCCGGCACAAACACGTCTTTAAGCACGATATCGTGGCTGCCTGTCGCGCGCATGCCGAGCACGTTCCACGTCTCGACGATCTCGACGTCTTCGCCGCGCACGACGAATTGACCGACGCGCTCATCGCCGTCGATCCCAGCAGTGACCATAATCCAGGTCAGCGCAGGCGACAAGGTGCTGAACGTCTTCCTGCCTGTAATCCGGTAGCCGCCAGCAACCCGCACCGCGGTCGTCTCGGGACGGCCGCCGCGGCTGGGGCTGCCTGTCGCGGGTTCGCTCGCGCAGGAGTTGATCAACGCGCCGTCGCGAACGACACTCTCGCAGATCGTTTGGAAGAGCGGATCCGGGAATGCGCCGGTGGATCGCAAGTTGAGAATCATGCCGACGTGCCAGCCAATTGCGAGCGCCGTCGAGCCATCGCCGCGGGCCAGTTGCTCTTGGTGCATCAGCATCTCGCGGAGACTGATCTCCAGACCGCCAAATTGGCGCGGGACGGTCCACGATACATACCCGGACCGCTTCAGGTCCTCGATGTTTTCGTGGGGGAATTGGTTGGTTTCGTCGTAATGTTTCGCGCGTCCGGCGAACGTCGCTGCCAGTTCGCGCGTGACTTCCAGGCGCTTGCGCATGTCATCCGACACTGCGAAATAATGGTCCAATTCCATCTCACAGACCTCCTATTCGTGCTCGAACAAAACACCAGGTCGACTCAGTCGCGGTCCTTGCGAGTGTACGAAGAATTCACTCGAAGCCATTCGCAACATCCCTTGTTTCTCGCTTCCCCATACGCCTCTGTCCAATTGCGACTGCGTGCGGTGGGCGCGAAACGCCTTCAACTTCGCAGCTTTGTGCGCCTGCACATCCACTCGAACCATGCCAATGACAGGCTGTTCAAACCGTTTGTATGTATCCAGGCCCTCTCCCCATGCCACGTAGAACAGGCCGACGGACATGCCTGAAGAAGCGGTGTACCGTTCATACGCATCGGTCGCGATGCGGCCGATGGCACAGTGATCAGGGTGTCCCCCCATCGGATCGTGAAAGGTGATCACCGCCTTGGGCTGCTCTTCCTCAAATACCGACAGCACCCGTGACGCAACTTCGCGCTCATCACACATTTCCAGCCACTTGTCGCGAATGCCCAGTGTCACCAATCGAGCAATCCCCAATGCGTCACAGGCGGCGCGCAACTCAGCTTCACGCAGCTGGCCAATCGATTCCCTTGTCGCAATCGGAGGAATCCCCATACGCCGTCCCATTTCGCCCAGCGTTGCACAAACCAAGACAACGCGGTGACCTTCCGCGGACAGTTTCGCCAAGGTTCCTCCGCAGATAAACGTTTCGTCGTCCGGATGCGCGAATACCGCTACGACTGTCGCCACATCTCATCCCCACTTTCCGTTCTCACTCGAGGCATCTCGCCAAAGCCCGCGGCGGTCGCCAGTCACACCTGCAACGGCTGGGGGCTCACGCTCAGCGTTTGGGCGATGCGCGATTGATCGTCATAGCCGCACAGCACGATCACGCCGCCATCGTCGTACGCGTCCGTAACGTCCTTGATGCTGAGCATTCCTTCGGGATTGGTCAAAAGGAAGTGCACTCTGTACGAGTCCTCTCCAAAAAATTCACACTTCGTATAGGTAACGAGCGCATTGCGGAGATAGGCTTCGGGATTCACTTCCAAATGGATATACACGGGGCGATTCACATACGATTGAAGCACATTTTTCGCTTCATCCAACGACAGTGTTTGCATTCGTTACCCTCCCCTCTCATCGCTACCATTGTACCAAAAGAAGACAGGCGGATTCAGCGTCCATGCTGAATCCGCCTGAATACGGCGCGTCACGGAGTGGTCATCGCGTTCGCTGCCGCGACAGTCGGGAAGACCATCCATGCGTCGGGAAGGTGCCGCTGGCCGTTGGGATCGATGGTCGAAGGCGAATTGATAATCTTGCCGTTGTAGTACATCACCGATGACGACCCTCCGTCCATGGCGCATGCGTTGACTGCGTGATACTGGAGCATGATATCCATCACTTGCCGCATCGTCGCGCCAATCGATCCCGCATGCAGACGACCGTTGATCACGACGAAGATGACCGTCCCGTCCTTCGCCTGACCAATCGCCGTGCGCGGATCCGTTCCCCAACCGCCGTCACCTTCCGTGATCGTGGGCTGACCGTTGACGACCAGTTCTGGGTGGAACTGCATCGCGTCCCGAACGCCAAGCGACGCCAGCTGGTTTTCCGTGTAATTGCCCATGACCATCACGCCGCTGTCGGTAAATCCCACGGTCGCCCAACTGGGATCGTCCTTCGAAGCCTGCATGACTTGCCCGTTCACGTACTCCAAGCCGACGGGAATGCCGCCCCAACCTTCGCCGTTGGGATCTTCGAAGCCGCTGGCGTTGATGCCCGCGACGGCACCGACCCGCTTGGCCATATCCGTAATGTACTCTCCCTCGTCGCCAACGACCTTGGCCGGAACGAGCCGAATCAACTTCGGATTGTGAATCAACATCACGTCTCCATTGTACCCGCTGCCGTGGATGGGGATCACCTGAATCGAATCGGCGTTCGCAGTGGTCTCCGAGGGCGTAACGGCGTTGATGTCTGATTGACTGACGGCGATACCGGACAGACCCTTCATGATTTGCTCAAATTCCTCTGGTGTGGTCAACCAACGAGCCCACTGATAATGGCGGGTCGATGCCACCGTTTCCGCGAGCAGCAGCCGCCATTGTGTGCCCGTCGAGGTCTTGTACAAAAAACCCACGAAGGCGCCGATACAAAAAATAAAGACGGCGCAAAAGACAGTAATCCCGAGCAGCAAAGGCCGTTTCCACGTCTTTCTGCGGGTGCCTTGGCGACCGCGGTTCACGTTCCGTTCTTCGCGCTGCCCTGAACGATGTCTATTTTTGCGAGTTCCCACGTCGTCCTCCAACTTACGACTTGGCTACAGGATTGCTTGGATATGACACCCAATCGCTCCAACTGCCCGGATAAAGACGGACGTCCTTCGCTCCGGCCATTTTCAGCGCAAAAATCGTGGCGCATGCCGTTACACCGGAGCCACAGTAGACGACAATCGGCAACTTTTCCGAGATGATCTCGCGAAATCGCTTCTGCTGCTGATATTCCGGCTTCCAAGTGCCGCGATCCGTCAATCCGTTCTGCCACGGGTAGTTGACCGCGCCAGGGATATGTCCGGCCACTTTGTCAATCGGCTCCACTTCTCCCGTGTATCGGTCATTGGCCCGAGCATCCACCAACACAGCGGGAAACTCGCCGTCGACGATCCGTCTGACGTCTTCCATCCCCACGGTCGTCATGCCTGGCTGCGGCGAGGCGTCAAGGTTGCGATCGACTTTTTCCGGAACTTTACAGGAGCACGCGTAGCCAGCTTCGACCCATGCCTGATATCCGCCATCGAGGATGTACACTTCTTCGATCCCGATGTAACGAGCCAGCCACCATGCCCGTGCCGCCATTCCGCCGCCGCTGTCGTAGACCACGACCACCGATTGATCGGTCACGCCGGCCTGGCCGAGCTTGTTCGCGAACACCTCTGGATCCGGGAGCGGGTGCCGTCCGCCGTGTTCGCGGGCCGGCGCCGATAAATCGCGCTCGAGATCCAGGTAATAGGCGCCAGGAATGTGCGACTTCTGATAAACAGTCTGTCCCCAATCGGGATCGTTTAATTTGAAACGGCAATCGAAAATGACCAATTCGGGCTCCATCAACCGTTGATGGAGTTCGTCCGCTGAGATTAACATGGATTTCCTCCGTTCAGCTTGGCTGTCCGTGGCGGGCGACGCGGCGAGAATCCGCTTGATCGATGGACTTCAGGATCATCTCATCGATGTTGACGTGAAACGGCCGTGTGGCTGCAAACACGACACAGTCAGCGACGTCCTCCGCCCGCAGCGGTCGAAGGCCCTCGTACACTTTGGCAGCCCGATCTTCATCCCCATGGAAACGCACGATGCTGAATTCCGTCTCGACCATGCCGGGATCGATGGAACTGACGCGGACCGGTTTGCCGAGCAATTCCTGCCGCAAGGCTCCTGTGATAGCGCGGACAGCGAACTTGGTGCCGCAGTACACCCCTCCACCAGCATATGCTTCATGTCCCGCGGTCGATCCGATATTGATGATATGACCGTCTCCGCTCTCGATGAGATACGGAACCAGTCGCTTCGTCATTCGCAAGAGGCCCATCACGTTCGTATCCAACATCTCTTGCCAATCGTCCTCGTTCGCCGACGCGTCGATGTGATCCAGCCCCAACGCCTTACCGGCGTTGTTGACGAGCACATTTACCTTTCCGTAGTGATCCAGCACACCGGAGATAAACCGTTCGACACTCGTCGTGTCGGTGACGTCCAATGCGGCGGCGTACGGTCTGGCTCCGGAGATCCGTTCGATCTCCTTGCTCACGTCATCCAGACGTTCTTTTCGTCGAGCGCCTACGGCCAGCGAAAAACCAACGCGCGCGAGCCCCACCGCGATCGCCTGACCGATGCCCGCACTGGCACCCGTGACAATGGCAACCTTTCCTTCACCTGAAATCGCCATATTCGTTCCTCCTCTATGTAGGCCTTTATGTAGGCCTTCGTCATGCGATCAGCGGCGAGTGCCCCCATACTATGTGGCATGAACTGCCCGCACAAGAGTTGTCCGACAGGTCACAGCCAGTCATAAAGGAGGACACAGCACATGGCATGCGAAGAAGTCGTTACGGGTACTGTCGTCATTCCCGGAGAAGATTACGGCCGTATCCAACGCTCCGTCGACAACGGACAGAACATGTGGCGCTTGAGCCCCATCCGGACCGCCCAGGAAGTCGGAACGGTTCATCTTGGCCTCCGCATGAACGACGCCTATACGCTGGTCGAACAATACCGCGATACCGACAGCGGTTTGATGCACGCGGTCGTCCGCGTCAAACATCGCAACTGTCGCTATCTCGTCGAACTCTTTCAGCCTGAGCGGCAAGGTCGCGGCGGCATCTGGATTGTGGAATCTGTGACGGATGTCACGCCCAACCGGTAGCCGCCGATTCGCTCATCCAATAGAACCTTTGTACCGGCACTTTATCGGGACTTTTCCCACATCGATGGAGGCAGTTTCCCGACCGATTCAATGAGCATATCATACAAATCTCGGGTCAATGCCTCTTCTTCCGTAATCCCCAACTTCTGCGCGATGTCGGCGAGTGTGTACCGCTCTTTGCGCAAGGTGCGCATCGCCTTCTCCCATTGCTGGATGTGCGGCCCGTGGTAGTCAATCAAAAACGACCACTTTTCTTCGTCAATCTGCATACACGCGTTCAGCATATCCGACACCACGTCGACCGTCGCGCCTTGCGCGCCCTTTTCAAACAGTCTTTGCCGAAACACCGTTTTAATCAAGGCTTCTTCCGAAAACTCCATCAGAAACGGCGGCATGATGTAACCAACAGGCAATTTCGCCCGCGCCGCTTGCATTTGTTCGACGCGATCCTGCTTGGCAAGCCGGATCACATTGCGAATTCGCTCCAGCTCTTCTTCGTATTCATCCGCGTTTTTCGCTTCAACCGGCAACTCGAATCCCCACGGCACATTTGCCCGCTGCCCGCCCGCAATCCGCGTCGGACGCCCGACCGTGTAGGTCACGAGGTGATCGTACACCGGTTTACCGACACCAATTGCGAGAAACAGCACGGTCTCTCCGCGAATGGGTTCGTACGAATGGCCCGCAGAAACCATATTCCGCAAAAATCGACTTGTGTTCGCCATATCGTTATACTTGCCCAAATACAAGCTGGCCTTGAAGGCGCTGGACAACCTGTCTTCATCGGTGGCCCGCAGCGCAACGATCCGTCCCGACTGCGCCACCCGCCATCCTTGCTCTTCGTAGCAGATACGAATAAACTTTTCAATGTTGTCCAGATGCTCCGCGATGGGCACGAGATCTGACAGAAAACGCAGGCGAGGATGCTCCAAAATGGCAGAACGGTTCAACTCAAACAATGGATTGTCCGCCTTTCCTTCTTGCTCCCTAACACGTCCGAACTAGGGTCGGACAACTTCTTATAGATTGTACACAAAATTGCTGGAAAGGGGGACTACCAAGATGACGGTCAAACGGGTGGTCGTCGGCATGTCTGGCGGTGTCGATTCATCGGTCAGCGCATTGCTGCTGAAGCGGGCCGGCTACGACGTGATTGGCGTATTTATGAAAAATTGGGACGACACGGACGAATTTGGCCATTGCACCGCGACGGAGGACTTCGAAGACGTGGCACACGTGTGCGAACAAATTGGCATCCCTTACTACGGCGTGAACTTTGAACGCGAGTATGAACAGCGCGTGTTCCAATATTTTCTCGAAGAGTACGAACGCGGCCGCACGCCGAATCCCGACGTGTTGTGCAACAAGGAGATCAAGTTCAAAGAATTGCTCGACAGGGCGCTCGATCTCGGCGCAGATTACCTCGCAACCGGACATTATGCGCAACTGAGACACAACGGCGACGGCACGGTTGAACTCCTTCGCGGCGCCGATCCGAACAAGGATCAGACCTATTTCCTGCACACGTTGGATCAGGTGCCGCTCAAACGCGCGATGTTCCCGATTGGCGGCATGCAAAAGCCGGAAGTCCGGGCCATCGCCAAAGAATTCGGCCTGTCGACGGCGACGAAGAAGGACAGCACAGGCATCTGCTTTATTGGCGAGAAGAACTTTCGGCAGTTCCTGAAAACATATCTGCCAGCGCAGCCCGGTATGATCGAAGATACCGACGGGCGCGTGATCGGCGAGCACGAGGGCTTGATGTACTACACGATTGGCCAGCGGCGCGGCATTGGCATCGGCGGCCGCAACGACAGCTCTGGCGAAGCGTGGTACGTCGCCGACAAGGATCTGGCGCGCAACGTGCTCATTGTGGCGCAAGGCGCGGATCATCCGAGGTTGTTTTCGACAAGCCTGCGGGCGAGCGGACTGTCGTTTGTCGACGGCAAGCCGCCGCACCCCGACGAGTTTCGCTGCACGGCCAAATTCCGCTATCGGCAGGACGACCAAGGTGTTCAGGTCCGCATGACTGGCCTTGATCAATGCGAAGTCGTGTTCGACACGCCTCAGCGAGCCATTACGCCTGGGCAGTCGGTGGTGTTCTACGACGGTGAAATCTGTCTCGGCGGAGGTATTATCGAATCGAGACAGTTGGTGGAAAGCAACTGAACAAAGCACGTTGATTGGGCATGGGGGCGATGTGGCTGGAGACGAAAGACTTGCAGTTATTCATGGCGGTTGCGCGCAATAAATCGATCTCGCGCACGGCCGAACAGCTGTTCATGTCGCAATCCACCGTAACAACCCGCCTGCAGCGTCTGGAGCGCGAGCTCGGCTATCAGTTGTTCACACGAACGCCTGGCGGCGTGCAATTGTCTGCGGCGGGCCAACGTCTGCTGCCGTTAGCCGAGCAGATGATGAGTATCGAACAACGGATGGTCGAGCCGCTCAAGCGCCCCGTCCGAACGCTGCGTGTGATGTCGGGCCGGGCGTTCGTGTCGACCGACGTGCCGCAGTGCCTGCACCGCATGCTGCAGGTTGAAGAAGTGCGCCTGCAAGTGCGCATGGGCCTCTACGAAGACATGGTCGGCGCGCTCATCGGCAACCAGGTGGATTTTTGTTTCCTCGGCGAGCCGGTTCACCACCCGCGCGTGCGTCTGGTGGAGTTTCCGGCCGACGCGATCGATCTCGTCGTCCCGCAGCACCATCGATTTACACACGACTTTCCGGGCATCGCGGCGATCGCGACCGAACCGTTCATCGCCTTCGCCGATTCGACGGCCCCGTTTCGTCGGCGCATCTGGATGCTGCTGGCAAAATACGACGTGTACCCAGAAGTGCGAATGGAATTGGACTCCATCGACGGAATCAAAGCGATGGTCGCGCAAGGACTTGGCATCTCCTTATTGCCGCGCCGGACGCTCGCGGACGCCCACGCGAAAGGGATTGCGGCGGTGCCGATCGACGACGAACACTTCCGCCGGCCAACGTTTCTCGCCTACCCCGACGCGATTGAAAACGAGGCGTTCACGAAGCAATTGATCCAGATTGTCAGCAATCATTATGCCTCCCAAGCCCGATTCCGGAACAACGACACAGAGGATTAGGGCGTCAAAAAAGCCGTCCCCGTGCAAAAGCGGCCATCCCAGCGGATCGTTTGATCCACAAGAATGGCCGCTTGCCAAAGGGATGGCCCTCGCTATGACGTTCACTTAATACGCGCCACCTGCATACGGCACCAACAAGATGAACAGGACGAAAATGATCAAGAATACGACAGCCCACTGCGTATATCCGCCAAATACACCCATACGTAACGCCTCCTCAAGAGAGTATGGGATATCGTACTCAGACTTCCTTCCTGGCTCAAC
The DNA here is from genome assembly GCF_001544355.1 of Alicyclobacillus acidiphilus NBRC 100859. Lineage (GTDB taxonomy): Bacteria > Bacillota > Bacilli > Alicyclobacillales > Alicyclobacillaceae > Alicyclobacillus > Alicyclobacillus acidiphilus. The sequence goes on along the minus strand of NZ_BCQI01000005.1, from coordinate 105,199 downwards.
GGACATGGGCCGTAACATTCCATGATTTTGGACATATGCAGAAGACGCGCGTACTGCCACAGCGAGTCGCCGCCCCGAAGCTTATTTACCGAGAACGCGCTTTGCGACACTGTAGACGTTGTCGACCGTGAAGCCGTACTCTTTGACGACGATGTCGCCAGGTGCCGAAGCGCCAAAGCGATTAATACCGACCACTTCGCCGTCGAAGCCGACGAACTCGTACCACGACATCGGATGCGCCATTTCGACTGCGACGCGCTTCCTCAAGGTCGGCGGAAGCACCTCGTTGCGGTACGAAGCGTCCTGTGCCTTGAACACTTCGAGCGACGGGAACGAAATAACGCGCACTTTGACACCTTCGTCAGCGAGTTTCTTACCGACTTCGAGCGCCAATTGAACTTCCGATCCAGATGCCAGCAAGGCGAAATCGGATCCGTCGCCGTTCTTGAAGATCACGTAGCCGCCCTTGTCAAAGTTGGCCTTGTTGTCCTTGATCTCCTGCAACGTCGGCAGCTTTTGCCGCGACAGCGCGAGCGCGACAGGCGCATCGCGGTGTGTCAACGCGTATTTGATGGCCAAGCCGGTTTCCGTGCCATCTGCTGGACGGAACACGCGCAGTCCCGGAATGACGCGCAGCGACGCGAGTTGTTCCACAGGTTCGTGCGTCGGACCGTCTTCGCCGACCGCGATGGAATCGTGCGTGAGCACGAACAGCGACGGCTGCTTCATCAACGCGGCCAAACGGACAGCCGGGCGGAGATAGTCGACAAAGACCAGGAACGTGCCCGCATACGGGAACACGCCGCCGTGCAGGGCAATGCCGTTGACCATGGCGCCCATCGCGTGCTCGCGAACGCCGTAGAACACGTTCTTGCCAGCGTAGTCAGGCGCTTTGAAATGATCTTCGTCCTTGAGCATCGTATTGTTCGATTTGGACAGGTCGGCCGAACCGCCGAGCAGCGTCGGCATATGCGGGCCAATGGCGTTGATCACCTTGCCAAAGGCTTCGCGCGTCGCGACGGATTCGTTGAACTCCGGCAGCACCGCATCGAAGTCGACGTCGACCTTGCCCGCGATCACGGTTTCGAACGTCTTCGCGTCCGCAGGATACTTTTGGGCGTAGGTTTGGTACGCGTCTTTCCACGCTTGTTCAGCTTTCTCACCGCGCGCCTTCAGTTCGGCGAACAGCGAGCGGACTTCGTCCGGCACGTAGAAATCTTCCTGATACGTCCACCCGTACGTCTGTTTCGCGAGCGCCGTTTCCTCTTTGCCGAGCGGGCTGCCGTGTGCACCTGCCGTACCTTGCTTGTTTGGCGCTCCGTAGCCGATGATGGTGCGGACTTCAATCAAGGTCGGCGCATCGTTGAACGACTTCGCCTTCGCGATAGCCGCTTCGATCTCGTCCAAATTGTTGCCGTCCTCGACGCGCAGAACGTTCCAGCCGTACGCGCGGTAACGCATCTTGACGTCTTCCGTGAACGCCCAGTTCGTCGGGCCGTCGAGCGAAATATCGTTGGAATCGTACAGCACAATCAGTTTGTTGAGCTTCAAGTGGCCCGCGAGCGAGCTCGCCTCGCCGCTGATGCCTTCCATCAGGTCCCCATCGCCGCAGATGACGTATGTATAGTGATCGATTGGGGTATGACCGTCTTTATTGAACTTCGCTGCCAAGAATCGCTCCGCGATCGCAAAACCAACGGCGGTCGCGATACCTTGACCGAGCGGTCCGGTCGTCGTGTCCACGCCCGGCGTGTGGCCGTACTCTGGGTGTCCAGGTGTCTTGGAGCCCCATTGGCGGAACTGTTTCAAATCGTCGATCGACACGTCGTAGCCCGTCAGGTGAAGCAGGCTGTACAACAGCATGGAACCGTGTCCTGCGGAGAGGACGAAGCGATCGCGATCGATCCAGCTTGGATTCGACGGATTGTACTTCATGAACCGTGACCACAGCACATAGGCCATCGGCGCGGCACCCATTGGCAAACCCGGGTGACCGGAATTGGCTTTCTCGATGGCGTCGATAGACAACGTGCGAATCGTCTTTACCGCGAGTTGATCTTGTTCTGTGTAGGGCATAACTCCACTCCCATTACATAAAGTATAGGCTCTTTCAGTGCAGTTCGAAGCATGACGAACCCCGTCTCTCCGAGTCGGGTCCCGCATCGAACACACGCTTCTATTATGATACCACAATCGTATGATTTCTCTCTTCCGGGATCGACTTTTCAGGGATTTTGTCGGGTTCTGCCACGAAGAATCTCGTCTTCGAGGCAAAAGTAAGGTACGATAGATTCTGTTTGAAAGGAGCACGGGACTATCTTGAACGTCAAAACCACTTCGCAGCAGACGAAAGCCATATGGATTCTCCTGATTGCAAACATCGTCGTTCGATGCCTCTGGATCGCGTGGATGCACCCCGCGCAGCAAGCGGACTTTCTTTGGTATTTTGACCGGGCGTCCGACTTGGCGAACGGAAAAGGCTATTATTGGATGGGCCAAGCGACCGCGTACTGGCCCATCGGCTGGCCGTTCTTCCTGTCGCTGATTTTCCGAGTGACAGGGCCGTCGGTCATCGTCGGACTGGTTCTGAACGCGGTGCTGTCGACCGTGATCGTCGGACTCATCTACGTCGTGACCCGCCAAATATTTGGCCGCACATTCTACGCCATGGCCGCAGCGATTATCTACTCGCTCTTGCCAAGCCAAATTATATGGAACAGTGTGCTGGGCTCAGAGGAGATCTTCACCGCGCTGCTGCTCCTCTCCGTCGTTCTCTACATACGACAACGCCGTGACGCGCAGCGATTCCCTTGGTGGATCGCCTGCTCGGGCCTGATTCTTGGCTTCGCCTGCGACGTTCGCCCGATCCCGCTCGCGTTTCCGGCGTTTGTGTTCCTATATGAGTGGCTTGTCATGCGGAATCGCGTCGTGCAAGCGCTGTGGCGCGCGGTGGTCTTGTTTGTCGGCATGTTTCTCACCATTTTGCCGGTCACCATCCGCAACAAGATTGCCTTGCACCACTGGGTTCTCGTCTCGACGAACGGCGGCACCAACCTATTCCAAGGCATCCACACGAACGGAGGATACTGGTGGTCGTATAATCCGTACCTGAACCCCATCCTTCATATCAAAAACGAAGTGCAGAAGAACGCCGTCGCGCAGAGTTACGCGATTCACTACATCGAACATCACATTCCGCAGACCATCATCAACGGATTTAAGAAGATCTGGGACTTGTACAAAGCGGACGTCAACTCGGCGTGGTACACGTTCCGCGTGTCCCCGCACGTCGCTTCCTGGCTGAAGTACGTGGACGGAATTGCGACGACGGGCTATTTCCTGTTCATGCTGCCGGCCGTGATCGGACTGATGGTTCTCTTCGTGCGCAGAATTCCTGGATGGCGAACGGCCATGTTTCCGTTCGCATTCATCGTATACAACACGTGCTTCTTTTTCTTCTTCCCCGCGTGGGATCGCTTCCGATACCCGCTGATGCCGCTCTTCGCCATCTTTGCCGGAGTCGGTTTCGCGGTGGCCTGGAAGCAGATGCGCGGACAGGTCGATCCCGCCGTCGAAGCAGAGAGTTAGACAAACAGCAAGACAAGCGGCACGATGACCAATCCGGCGGAGAAGGCGACATCCCACGGGCGCAGTCGAAGGACGCGAAAATACGTTCTTCGACTTGCGAACTGCGCCGGATCGCCGAAAAACCCACGCGCCTCCATCGCAACCGCCATCCGCTCACTTACTCGAACTGCCTGGCTGAGCAGTGGCAGCGCATAGGAAACAGGGTGAAAAATCCACCATCCTTGACGCCCCCGCAAACTGCGGGCCATGCGCAAAACTTCCAGATCCCGCTGGAAACTTCCGATAAACCCCGTGCCCGCCATGATGCCATAAGCCAACTTGGGACTGACGCGAAAGGTCTGGCTCAGACTGACCGCGAAGTCCGTTCCATCGGTGCTGACAAGCATCACATACCCCAACACGACCGTGGAAAGCGTGCGCAGCGCGACGAGCACGCCCTTCCACATTCCGTACCAACTGATGTTGTACCACAGCCAATGAACGGACGGAGTCCCCGGAGGAACGGCGGCGTTGGCAGCGAACGTCCACAGGTAAATCAAGTACGCGGCCAAGGCTGGAGACAGCCTGACCATCATCTTCCATGGATTGCACCAACTGAGTCCAAATGCGGCGACAATCACCAAAGCCCAAAGTCGACCAAGCTGCGCGAAGTTCCAAGCGAACAGGATGATAGTCGCCATCGCCACCAGGGCCAGCCCTTTGCAGCCAGGGTGCAGCATGCCGAAGGGCGATCTGCGAGGCGCTGGCATGCGCCGCGGCTGCGAAGACGACTGCGGAGACGACTGCGGAGATAGCGAACGGCCTTTGTTTGAGGTCTCGCGGTTCCCATCCTCCTCGATGTCCAAGACATCGTCCAGCAGATGCGCGGCCGCCAAGACGTCGCCGCGTTCAAACAGTCCGTCCACACTTCCATCGTAGAGAATTCCACCGTCCGCGAGGACAACGACACGCGTCGCCCACGCTCTCACCAGGTCCATATCGTGCGTGACGGTGACCACCGTCCCCTGCTGCATCTGCCTAGCCTTCAACTTCTCCAGAATCAATCGCTCTGTCTGGGCATCCTGGCCATAAGTCGGCTCGTCAAACAACCAAACGTCGCTGCGCTTGCCGAGCATGGTCGCTACCGCGAGCCGACGTTTTTGGCCCTGGCTCAGCTCGTACGGCGAGGCCAGCGCGAGATTGGACAAGCCGAATTCCGCGAGTTGTTCCAGCGTATCCGCAGGCCTGTCGTCGCCAACGACACGTCCTGCCATCTCGTCGATCACACGTTCAAACAGAAACTGGTATTCAGGATTTTGAAATCCATACGAAATCGCCGCATACCGCTTCGACTTCGGAATCTTGGCCAGCGGTTGCCCCTGCAAACGCACCTCGCCCGCGGACGGCTTGCGAAGCCCCGCCAACACTTCGAGCAGCGAAGACTTGCCTGCGCCGTTGGGGCCCACAATCGCGACCCATTCTCCCCTGCGAAGGGCGAGATCGACACCTGTCCAAACCGTGCGCTGCCCGTACGACAAAGCCACACCCGACGCTTCCAGCAGCAGCGGCACCGCATCGTCCCCCGCGAAAGCGCCGCTTGCCGCGCTCAAGGCTTCGCGGCTTGGCTGTCGAACGGGTACTGGGTTGGGTTCGACCGCGGATCGCCACGCCTCGGCCGACTCGAACACGCCCTCGACCTGCCCCTCTCGGGACAGCGAGACAATCCTGTCCACGTACGGCAAGAGCGGTTCGTATTTGTGCTCGATCACGACGACCGTTCTACCTTGTCTACGCAAAGCGACAATCTGCTCAAACACGGTTCGCGTTGACTGCGGATCCAGATTGGCGGTGGGCTCGTCGAGAATCAGCAGTTCCGCGTCCATCGCAAGCGCGCACGCAATCGCGAGCTTTTGTTTCATCCCGCCCGAAAACGACGCGTGATTTGCGGAGCATGGCACGTCCAAATTCACCATCGCGAGACTCCGCTCAATCCTCTCCGGCATGTCGTCCCGTTCGACCTTCAGGTTTTCCAGCCCGAAAGCAATTTCGTCGCCCACTTGGCGCATGCAGAATTGTGTCTCGGGGTCCTGAAACACATAGCCGATTTTCCCAGGTCCCTTGAGATCATCGTCAAGCCAGATACGCCCATCCACCTCAGCCTCGACGGAATTCGGAATGATCCCCGCGAGCGCCATCGCCAACGTGCTCTTGCCGCAGCCGCTCGGCCCCGTAATCAGCACCAGTTCGCCTCGAGAAAAGGAGAACGAGCAATCGCGCACGATTGCTCGATGATCCTGTTCGTAGCGGATCGACACGTTGTCGACACGCACGAACGGAGCACTCGTCCAGGGCTGTTTGGCCGCGCCGCTCATTGCGCCATCGTCCGATCCGTCTGGCCAATCGCGAAGCGGCGCAATGCCCCCGCCCGTTTCAACGCGTCGCCGATGCTCTTGGGCAGCCAGCCGCCGAGGATCGCGCCGCTCACCAACGCGACCACCGTGTATTCGAAGATCACCCATGCGCTCATGCTGTCCCCGCCGTATTGGAAGTACCACTGCACGACGCCAGCGAACGAAGCCAAAGCACCGGAGAGCACACAGGTAAGCAGATTGAATCGACGATAGGCGAAGAAGAGAAACACAAGTTCACTGCCAATCCCTTGAATGAGTCCTGACACCATGTTGGACAAACCCCATTGTCCGCCCAGCATGTTTTCGATTGCAGCCGCAATCAGTTCCGCCAACAACGCAGCACCCGGGCGCCGCACGATATACGGGACGATCACGCCCGCAATCATCCACAGTCCCGTCGTCGCGGCCTGCGCCGCATAAGCCGTACCCGGCAGCAGGTCGTACACGAGGTCCCACACTCGGTACAGTCCACCGCACACGATCGCGAAGACGACCATCAAGATGACATCCCGCAATTTCCAGCTCCTAACCATCCTACTTCCTCCTTTGCCGTGAAGGGGAATCCGCTCGAAGCGCGCCCAATACAAGCAAAAACACCCTTTTCACAAGCATGTGAAAAGGGTGCTGTTCATTATCGACGGGCACTTCCTCACGCTGGTATTATCCAGGTCGAGTCCGCAGGGTTGGCAATCTTACGTTTGCCTCTCAGCCATTGTCGGCACCCCTAGCGCCCCTCTTCACGATATTTTCAGTTTACATAGAGGAGTGTAGCATCACGTACCTGCCTGGGCAAGTGCGATCGTGGAAAGAGAGCGGGGCGGCGGGATCGCGCTGAGGCGGGGCTGGGGCTGGGGCGGGGCTGGGGCGGGGCTGGGGCGGGATCGCGCTGAGGCGGGGCTGGGGCGACCGGGGGACCTCCGAGGCGAATAAGCAGCCGTAGGCCGCTTAAGTGTGTCGAATCGTCTGATGTGCGCCGAATAAGCAGCTGACAGCGGCTTAAATGGCTGAAAACACCCCATTCCGAAAGGCGAGGAGGCAAATAAGCGGCCTGGGGACGCCTATTTGCGTTCGATCCGGCCACTTCGTCGAAATAAGCAGCTCAGGGACGCCTATTTCGCCTTCCCATTCGCCTCACCTCTGCCTCCACCTGCGCCGCCGGCCGCCGTCTATTGCGATCGCGCCGCCGTCGCTAACTCAGAATGACGAGCACGTTCTTTGCTTCTTCGGATCAAGACCACCAAACCAACCACAAAGACAGTGAGCATCACGATAGCTTAGGAATGAAGGCGGGAAGATGCGCTACGATGTAATCGATCGTCGCTTTCGGGTAATTGTCCATATCACGAGCCGCATTTGCAATAAACTCAACAACTGTCCATATCTTCGCTGCACGAATCTGCAGCGCAAAATCCAAGTCGGATTGGAATGCAGCGTTGTTCATTTCCCGATAGAGGCGGTTGTAGGTCCGAGCGAGTTGAGTCTCCAAAGAAAGATCTTCAGTTCCCAAATTAGGCATCGTGATCGCCAAGTCAATGGCTGGATTCCCTTCGCAAAATCTTTCCCAATCAACCATCACCAGTTCTCCGTTGGAGCGTACGCGCCAATTCGTGGGGTTTGGGTCTCCAGACAAACAGCAATGCGGAACAAAAAGAGTTTGAGATTTTTGCTGTGCATCTCTTAATCGTTGCTTGATCAGTTCGCCTTCGGAACTGCCCTCGAACCAGGTGAAAGCCAGCTCTGTCATTTCGTCATCCCATTTTGGACGATACCACGTGGCGTCGTCTCGTAACGAGATCGGTCCCGAACAGTAGGCATGAAGATTGCACAACATCCTGATTTGAGCGGGATTGTTCCGCCACTGTTCTTGCGGAAAAACGCCAGGTATGTATTCCATAGCTATCCAGTTGGTATGATCCGAATCGATCCCGGCCCAATAAAGTTGTGGAACATGGACGCCGTGTTCACGAAGGGCATTTGCATATCGTTCATAGAATAGGCGTTCCCGATTGTGAGATGACGACTTTACCACCGCACAGCCACCTGCAAATTGCAGCCGAGATGTGGATGATTTCGATCCTGCGACGCCTCTCAGTGACTCGACGCTGATGAAATCTCCAAACTTGGATTGCAAGAGATCGATCATATCGTTTGGGTAACCGTGGAGATGGTTCATCGTTCATCACTTGCCCTTCCATGTTTCGAGGCACCTTATCGAACTGCCCGATCGTCCAATTCAGCACACAAGGCAATTTTTATGGTACTGAGCGACATGTTATTTGTCCATGTCCGAACAAACAGTGTCGCATACTGTGTTTTGTGACCTATACGGCAGGTGGGGTGGCGATTGAATGGCACTAAATGAAGCGCTGCGGGAGTTTCAACGCATTGAAGCCAATACACGTCATGACGTAGCCATATTTCTCATCCTGTACTCCTTGATAGGCCTTGATATATTTTCCATTAAGGATGAGAAGCAGCGAGAGAAAGTTACAGCTGCATGGGTGTCATGGGGTGTTGTTTTTGTGTTGGTTGGTTTCTTTATTCTTGCCCCTGAGCGAGATGCACAGGCGATACGCATCAAGAGCCATATCGATCCCGAACGATGACTCAGCAGCAGATTTCAGCTCCACCGCCTTGCCTAGGCCAACGCGATTCCGACTATGCTGTGCAATAAATGCGGCGAGCTCCTCCCTGTCCACGGCTAGGATTTCTTCTGGCGTCGTGTATTCCATAAGCAACTTGGAGGATGTCTTGCCAAATAGGTCAGAAAACACGCGTTCATACTCGGGGAATAGCATGTCCAGGATACTGATGACTTTCCGTTTCAGGTCCGCAGAGGAAGCCAAACTAGCCTCCCAACATCCAGCTCATTCGTACACTCTCGCAAGGTCCGGGTTCGCAGTCTTGACGTCGAGAACCGAGTCTCATGGCGTAATTCGTGATACCCGACCACTACGAGAATTGTATCTCAAAAATTTTGAGGTACGAGTTGAACATACTAGTGGTGTAAATTCTTTACGTGCAACCACTGAGTAACACGGATCACTTCGTTTAAGACGGAACTATTTTTATCCATCAACCTTACCGACAATTTTCATGAACGTGTGGTGGAAATACAATTTGCCATTTTTGTAGAAGGGCCTTAATCCTGTCGAACTACCGCCTTCGATTTCATTTGTCACATCACAGATAAGTTCATGCGCTATCTCCTTGGCAGGATGTGTTAAACTTAACCATTTTTCAAAATCCGACTCGACATCGATAGACTCATCCACGATAACAAATATTCCTTCCTGCCGGAAAAGTGCGGACATGGCGGATCGTTTCAATGCCCTTACATGGGATGGATCTCGCAATATTTCGTAGCGGTTATAGACCGCTGCCAAATGATCGTCCTCGGGAGAAACAATGTCAATCACCGCGATAGTTCCACCCACTTTACAGGCGCGCACCATTTCGCGCAGGACTTGGCGAGGATTCTCTATGTGGTGAAATGCAAAACGACAAACCACAATGTCGAACTGGTGGTCTTCGAAAGGGAGTTTTTCCGCGACGCCTTCAACGAAGTTAATGTTCGTAATTCCTGCATCCATTGTTTCATTCTGTCCTTGCTTCAACATGTGGGTCGAAAGGTCGATTGCAGTAACTTGTCGGCATCGGGGAGCCATCGCTCGACTAAGAATCCCGGTTCCAGCGGCAACATCCAATACTCGATCGTCACTTCCAAGATTTAGACTCTCCAAAATCCACTGAATGTACCTGTCATTCGTTTGACTGGAACCTTTACGCGAGAAATTACTAGCTTGTTTCTGAAACTGACTTCTGATTTTTTCGTGTTGATTGCCCACAATGCCACCCCTTCTTCCAGTTGACTTTCAGTGGTCAGGACAGAGGAAGACCGCACATCCAGCCGATTTTATCGTCTGTTCAGTCGCCAAACCTTCCTACGTGCACGAAAGCAAGAGTTCAGTTGAAATTCACAGCCTGTCAACGTCACCTTGGGATCTTATTTTATGGGCAGCACCTTCCCCTTGGTCATTTCCATCAATTGATTAGGCGTCAGTTTAAAAACTGCTTTAGGGTGTCCTGCCGCCGCCCATATTGCTTTGAACTGTAAGAGATCTTCGTCAATGATTGTTGTGATAGTCCGAACATGACCCAGTGGCGGAACTCCTCCTATGACAAATCCTGTGCATTCGCGTACGAAGTCTGCGTCAGCTTTCGAAAATTCGTCGTCTATCTGTCTTGAAACGGTTTTCTCATCCACACGATTTGCACCACTTGCAATGACCAAAAGTGGCTTACCAGAGTGCTTCGAGCGAAATATAATGGACTTTGCAATTTGTGCAACGTCACATCCAATGGCATCTGCCGCTTCTTGAGCAGTTCGCGTGCTATCCGGCAGTTCCACCACTTCGTTTGAGTATCCCAATTCCCTCAACCTGTTTTGCACAGTTTGGGCACTTTGTTTTAACTGTTTTGTCAAACCAATCCCCCTCCTCGTCAGCGGCTCCGATACTTACACTCGTGACAAAGCTAGACCCTTCTTCATTCCCGAGTGTACACATGAATGACAAAAGCCCCGTCTCTATTGGTTAGAGACGAGGCGTCACTCGCGGTACCACTCTAATTGACCCTGGAAGCAGGATCCACTCTTTGGATGGCCGTCACCATCCATTCCTGTAACGGAGGAATTCCGGCGCACCCTACGTTTCGGGTTGCAGTTCATGGGTGAGTTCAGAATTGGCCTTCCACCGACTTGCACCAACCATCGGCTCTCTGAGATCCAGCCCACACTTACTAGTCCCAATCATGACCTTTCGCTATTGTCCTCAAATGTAATGTACGTCACCGACCGTGTCAATATGTGATTGGCATGATGGACTTGCTGATTCGCATGTGGTGGTCGCTATCGATCGCGACGGTGACATCATTGCTCAAAATACGGGGCGCGGTCGGATTACGGCAACAGAAATTGATGCTGTGCCGGGTCCGCGTCTCGCCCCAGATTCTCTTCTATGCACTGACTCTGCACGAAATTATATGGCGTTCGCGAGGATGAAGGGACTCCATCACGAAGTTATCAACGTGCATAAGGGCGTGTACCTGCTTCAAGGGATTTATCATGTACAGCATGTCAATTCGTATCACAAACGCTTAAAGACGTGGATGGAGCGTTTCCAAGGTGTTGCGACGAAATATCTCGACAATTACCCGTTCTGGTTTCGCTTTTTGGAGCGGTACAAAGACCTACAGCCATACGATGCTAAACGCTCACTTCTTCAGGATATGACGAGGCGGGCAAATCATATTACAGTAGAGTACCTTCGGACGGTGTAACAGAGGTTTTTCAGGTATGGGGCAGTTTAACCGAGCAGTAACAGTTTTCGTTTGTAAATAGTGGAATGTTGTAGTATGAGCGTACAATCGTTAACGAATGAAAGAACAACTTCTTCGGGGAAAGGATGAGTCATATGTCAATGAGGCACATAATTGCAATGGGTGGCGGCGGTTTTTCCATGGAACCTGAAAATCCTTTACTGGATTTATATATTTTAAAGCAAACGAACAAAACAAGACCTCAAGTTTGCTTTTTGCCTACTGCGAGCGGTGACGCAGACAGCTATGTTGCTAAATTTCGTAATGCTTTCGAACATTATTCTTGCGATCCATCGCACTTATCTCTATTTCGATTGCCAACTAGTGATCTAGAGAGTTATATCCTCGAAAAGGATGTCATCTACGTTGGCGGAGGAAATACAAAAAGTATGTTAGCCCTTTGGAGAGAATGGGGGTTGGATGTGATTTTACGAAAGGCTTGGGAACATGGTGTCATTCTTGCAGGCTTGAGTGCAGGATCGATTTGTTGGTTTGAGGAAGGATTAACGGATTCGTACGGCGATAAGTTGATGCCACTCAAATGTCTTGGTCTGCTAAAAGGTAGTAATTGTCCGCATTACGATGGTGAAGTAGCAAGACGACCGGTGTACCGAAACTACATCCAATCCGGAGAACTCCAAGCTGGGTATGCGGTGGACGACGGAGTTGCACTTCATTTCGTTGAAACGGAGCTAGCAAGAACGGTGAGTTCACGCCTGAATGCTAAAGCCTATTTCGTAAGTGCCGGCGATGGAGGACATCTGGAACAAGAGATCGAGACAGTGTTTTTGGGTGGATAACACAATGTTCCGTCGCTATCGGGTGCTTCATCTGTAGAAGCTCCCGTTTATATATGGCTTGGAGCAACAATCTTTACGAAAACAGCCAATTGGTATTAAATCTATAGCATGGACACCCCAAAACAAGAGAAGATGTAAGTTTACCTATTCCGCACCTCGTACTCTCGCAGCTTGTCGCGGTAGTCGTGAGAGGCATACTGGCTTCCACGGTCCAAAAAATGATGTGACGCGGGCTCTGTCTGCCTCTGACGCTGATACGCCGCCGCAGCGATGCGATGCACGGCTCCTTGGTCATCCGCGAATCTGCACGCCGGTCCATAACCTGGCGGGATTTCCCGAACACCTGATAGATACGCTTGGTGATTCGTTTGCGACGCTTTGTCCGTTCACTCTCTGAACGCCCGTGCCGCTCGTTACATCCTCGATTCGCTGTGTTCACCCTTATGGCCCAACATCAACTCCATGTGAACTGCGTCCTATGGACAAACTCTTACTCATCGTCCAAACTTCCAAAGTGACACCCTTATCTTTATGAACCAGTTCTTCGCCGGATTTCACGTAACCTAGGGATTGGTATAAATAAATATTCCTCGGCACCGAGTATCGAACTTTACACCAAATTTTCGGTTGCGCCTCCGCCTTCGCCAGTGACTCCAAGTGGAAAAGCAGCAACTTCGCAAAGCCCATACCTTGCCAACCCCGTCGAACTGCTAAGCGGTAGAAGTACACCCCCCCATCCTTCAAGCTGTAGCGAACGCATGCAACCGTTGAGCCTTCCACCGATCCTACCAATGCTTTCTCGTTTCCTGATTCTATGGCATCCCGAATATCGTCCACCGTTTCGCCTAAAGCACTTGATGAACCAGGGACAACCCTGTACTCCGAGTAAGCATCCATCATGATCAAATGAATGGCATTGGCGTCAGTTGATGTTGCCAGTCGAATGTCCACTTTGATCGCCTCCCGGAAGAAATGTATATTTATTCGATTATACTAATCATCACGCAGATCAAGGGCGTGGAATCCTGCATTTTTCGCTGAACACTCGAAACCTGCGTTGTAATCCTGGGGTATGGAAGCGACATCGGAAAAACTCCTGCGGTGCCGGTATGATCCCCCTTTCATGGCATGCCGCGTAATCCTGCTGTCCGTAGAAGGCAACCACTCGGTCGCCATGGGATCGCCCCGATACACTGGAACCTCTGAACCGATACTTATCGCACAGGCGAGAGTCTGGATGCAAACGTCGTGATGGCCGAGTGAAGGCAAGGTGATCTCGTGCCATTCCAGCCGCCTGGGTTGAAGCAGCCGTAAACTCAACGCTCTCCGATCCAAAGACGCATCACATCCCTTCGAACAGGGACAAACACTCCCCATGATCAAGCGATTCAGGTGACACCGCTGGCCCGATTGATTCGAGAATTTACATGGTACATATCTCCAAGGGTATTCCACTTGGATCGCGGAAGTAAAAGGCGTAATAATGTTCCGCATACTCAGGGTAGAATTCTGGCGCTTGTGTTACGAGTGCATCCAACGCCGATACCGCCTGATATAATTCGTCGACCTTCTCTTTGGAATCGGCAAGTAACGCAATATGGTCCAACCCGACATCGCGAACGAAGGCGTGATGTCGGCTGCCCACATCATGCCGAATCCATATATTGTGCCCGTCTCTGATGTAGGATTTGACGGACACGCCGTCTTCCACTTCTCGGAGATTGCATGTGAATCCGAGGCCGCCAAGGACTTCATCGTAAAACCTCTCCGAGACATCAAAATCCTTCACATTGAGAATGATGTGTGCTATCACACCACTCCCCTCCTTTCTTCGTCCGCACCATCTACACTGCTTGCAGATGCGCCTTGGAGATCAACTCAAGTTATCGATATGCACCGGATCGACGTTCGGGCTTGGCAAGCCAAATACGCGTGCGAAGAAATACCATTGTGCTTCGAGCGACCGTTTGGTGTTTTCAGCGCGCCGAAATCCGTGACCTTCGCCCTCGTACAGGAGGTACGCGACAGGCAATCCCTTCTCGCGAAGAACGTCGACCATGCGTTCCGCCTGGTTCGGGGGAACAACCTTGTCGTCCGCACCCTGGAAGAAGATGATGGGGCTGTTCAGTTGATCGACATGGTGGATGGGCGAGCGTTCCCGGAAGAGATGGATATCCTGCGGATAGCGGCCAATCAGTTGCTCGATGTACCTTGATTCAAACTTGTGCGTCTCTTTGGCCAGCAGTTCCAAGTCGCTGATGCCAAAATAGCTGGCGCCTGCTCGAAATGTGTCGCGGAACGTGAGAACCGCAAGCGTCGTGTAACCGCCGGCGCTGCCTCCTTCGATGGCGAGTTTGTCGCCGTCGACATCGCCGCGATTGACGAGAAACTGGGCGCCGAAACAACAGTCATCGAGATCCAACACACCCCACTGGCCCTGCAATCGATCCCGGTACGCCCTGCCATACCCCGTGCTCCCGCGATAATTGACGTCGAGCACGCCAAAGCCGCGCGACGTCCAGTACTGAATCCCTGGCCTGAACATCACGCTCGTCGCGCCGGTCGGTCCGCCGTGCGACATCACGAGCAGAGGCGGTTTTTCGCCCGGTCGTCCCGCGAAATCCGGATTGGTCGGCGGATAGTAGAACCCGTGGGCGACTTCGCCGCCGGACGTGGGGAATGTGAGCGTTTCGGGCCTCGAGATGAACGAGTCAGGCAGCCGATTCGCCGTCGATGGTTTCACGGTGGCGAGATCGGTCCAGCCCGGGCGCCATTCGCCAATGAATTCAGGTGTATCGATCGACGCGGCAAGGACGTAGACTGTGCCCGCTTCCGCCGCACAGACGGAAGCGAAACTGGTATATGGAAGATCGCACGGCGTCACGCGCCGGCTGTCGATATCAACGACGCAGAGTTTATCCAGTCCCTGTTCCACATAGCTCGCGACAATCTGGGACTCGCCGAGAAAATCGTACGTCGAGATGCCAAACGTCCACTGCGGCCTGCCGAATTCAGCTTCCATCGGCGCCATCGCGACATCCCCTGCTCCGTCGCCGAAACGATAGAGGTTCCACCATCCTGAGCGATCCGATACGTAATACAGTGAGCCTGCCGGGCTCCATCGCGGCTGCACGATGGACTCGCTTTCGCCGCCGGCGATCCGTCGAAGCTGGGACAACTGCCTGCCGTCCCAGTCCGCTATGTACAGGTATGTGCCGTTCCACGGCATGTTCGGGTGATCCCAGGCCGTGAACACCAGTCGACGGCCATCCGGACTGAGTCGAGGAGACGAGTAGAAGTCGTGGCCAGACGCGATGACGGCCGTCTCACCGGTCGCGATGTCGATGCAAACGAGCGTGTTTTCCGGTTCCCGATCCGAAAAGTGTTCCTCCATGACGCAAAGGATGCTGCCGCCCGCGATGACCAAGTCCGCGTAGCGTCGATGGCTCTCAGGCGTCACCGCCTGCGGCGCTTGCACGGCGCTGTCGTCGATGGCGACTTTGTAGATCCGTTGATCAGACGCGTTCACAAAATAGATGGCCTGGTCACCGATCGCGTAGGAACCTCCGCCGTACTCGTGCACGCGGGACGCTGCGCTGTACGGCTGCGGCAGGCAGTCGATCTCTTCCCCGCTTCGCGTGCGCCGGACAATCGTCGTCCGTCCGCCTTCCTGCGGGCGTCGTTCGGACCAATACAAACTATCCCCGACAGCGATGGGACTTCCCAACTTGACTTGCGTCGACACAATCCAGTCGGCGGTGATGGGCGACTCCCACGTTCCATACGCTTGTACGCGTTTACTCATTCGTTATGCCTCCTATGTCTGGCGCGTTCGCCGCCCTGGATTGAACGGCGCGGTTTCGCCCAAGAAACAGTGCTCCAAAAATCAAGACGCTTCCGACATAAAAGTACCATTCGGGGCGAACGTGCACGATCGCGATCGACAACAGCACACCAAAGATTGGCTGCAGGTAGAGCGTGATGGCGGCACTGGACACGTCGTGGTCCTGCAGGACGATGACCCACACCAAATAGGCGCCAGCGGTTGCCAAAACGCAGAGAAACAGCGCGCTGACGACAGCTGGCGTCGACAAATGCCGCGGAAAATGGTGGCCCGTCAACCAGAACAAGGGGATGCAGCCGATCCCGCTCGTGAGCAACATGACGGACGTCGCGACTGTCGGCGGAACATCCGCGGTCAGTCGGCCGGATACAGCGTTGTAGACAGCATAGCACAGCACGGCGATTAGCATGAGGACGTCGCCGAGCAAATAGCCGACAAAGCCAGGACGCGGGCACCCGGCGATCACCCACGCGCCGACAGCCGCAATGCCCATCGCGAACCACCGGACAGGGCCTAGTTTCGTGCGATAGAGCAGCGCCGCCACCAGCAGTGTGAACAGCGGTTCAAGCGCGATGGAGACTGCGCCGAGCGCCGGCGAAGATCTGTGAATGCCGATGGTTTCCAATGTGACGGGCACGGTGAAACCAAGCAGGCCAAGGATGGCTGTTCGCAAGAGTGAACGAAACGGAGGCAACGCCCCGGCCCGGCGTTTGTGGATCCAGATGAATGGCGAGAGGATGGCCCCTCCTATCAGCAAGCGGCACATGACGAGCAGTGTCGGCGCGATGGACTGCGAGGCGACACTCGTGGCCGGAAAGCTGCCGGACCAGATGAGATTCGCAAGAATCAGAAGCACGAACAAGAACCATTTTGGCATTCGCAAGTTGAGGGTTCCTCCACTGTCTGCTCTACATACCTATCCCTCGGACGCCTCGACATCGATGTTCCCATTGCGAGTCGACAACGTCGCTTGATATCTCCCTTTGCCCAGTTCGGCCGACATCAGATGGGGACCGCGGCGCACCCAGTGCACGTTGCCGTCGACGACGCCCATGGTCTTGGCGACCATTTTCAAGGATGGACGCCCCTTGATGTCGAACGAGATCGAACCGTTCACAGAGGTCATGCTGACATTTCCTTCGACGCTGGCGACATCGTCACTAACGTTGCCATTTACCGTCGAAAGCGTCACCGCGCCTTCGACTCGATGGACGACGACGGAGCCATTGGTCGACGCCACTTGCACTTGCCCAGCCAGGTCGGAGACCGTGGTGTCAGCATTGGCTGATTGTATTTTCAGGGCCACATTCTTCGGCACAACGATGCTCACGTCGAAGCGAGGCGACGGAAATCGCACATCGATGGGCTGTTTCATCGCCAATGTCATGATTCGCTTGCTGCTGTCCGCGGACACATGCCAGTTGTTCGAAAACTGCCGCGCCGCCGAAAGCCCTTTCGCCGTGCTGGCCCGATAGACGCCGTTGATGGCGACTTTGTGAATCGAAGGTGCACCCGTGATCGTGATGCTTCCGGCAGGAATGACGATATCGATCTCGCGAATAGAAGCAGGCAAAGCATATTGACGGGAGATGTGGTATTGCTGCACGGAACTGCCCGCCCGAAGGGGAGCGGTCGACGGCCGGACGTGCGCCAACGCCATCCGGGCGCGATACACGATGGCGTATCCGGCGAAGGCAGACACAAGCACGACGAGCACCGTCAGGCCGATAGCGACACCGAGCCCCGGATAGCCAGCAGGTTTCCTCCCACGCACGCCCTCAACCTCCCTATTCTCGACACGAAACGCTAGAGTTGGTTGAATCGTACCATCCAGACGAGATCGCGCGCAACCAAAGGACAGCCATTTGCATTTATGCCCACTCGGACACTACACTTTTCTCATCAGTACATACTGATTGGCCACGATTGGGCCATGGGTTTAGTCACGCTGATTGTCACGACAATTCGAGGAGGGTTCGCATGCAAACGCGTCAACTTGGCAACGGTCTACAGGTCTCCGCCATTGGACTTGGATGTATGGGCATGTCCGATTTCTACGCCAACCGCGATGATCAAGAATCGATTCGCACTATCGAATACGCGGTTGAACAAGGCATTACCTTCTTCGATACGGCGGATATGTATGGCGTCGGGGAAAATGAACGGCTCGTCGGCAGCGCGCTGAAGCCGTATCGGGACAACGTCATCATCGCGACGAAATTTGGCAACGTCCGGGCGGAAGACGGCACATTTCTCGGCATCAACGGCCGTCCAGAGTACGTCAAGGAAGCTTGCGACAAGAGCCTCAAGCGCCTTGGTGTGGACTACATCGACTTGTACTACCAGCACCGCGTCGATCCGTCTGTTCCTATTGAAGAGACCGTAGGGGCGATGGCCGACTTGGTTCGTGCGGGAAAGGTGCGGTATCTCGGATTGTCCGAGGCAGGGCCGCAAACGATCCGCCGCGCGCACAGGGTCCATCCCATCGCTGCGCTGCAAACCGAGTACTCGCTCTGGAGCCGCGACGTCGAGGACGAAATCCTGCCGACGGTTCGCGAACTCGGAATTGGATTCGTCGCGTACAGTCCGCTCGGCCGCGGTTTCTTGACGGGGCAAATCAAACGGTTCGAGGATTTGGCGGAAGACGACTACCGCCGCTTTTCGCCTCGGTTCCAAGGTGAAAACTTCAAAAAAAACCTTGAGCTCGTGGAAAAAATCGAATCGCTCGCGAAGGAAAAAGGCTGCACCCCAGCCCAGCTCGCCATCGCATGGCTGTTGGCGCTCGGCGACGACATCGTGCCGATTCCTGGGACAAAGCGGCGCAAGTACCTCGAGGATAACCTCGGCGCGCTCGAAGTCACGGTGACCAAGGATGATTTGGCGGCGATCGACGCCATCGCCCCGAAGGGCGCAGCTGCCGGAACGCGCTATCCAGAAGCGAACATGCAGACGTTGAACCGCTGATGTCGACCGCTGCGGAATCGAAAGTCCAATAAGTTGGCTTACGCGGAGCGCGGGTGCACACACCTGCGCTCTTCACTGCGTTTGCAGCGCCGGGGTCGCGTCGACAATGCGGATGTCCCGTTGAACGGCGAGATCGACAAATTGGCGGCCGACTTGCACGAGCGGGCGCGTCGGCTCTTTGTCGTTCAGCAAGACGACACGAGCGCGCCGGCCATCCGACAACAGCACTTCGGTGCCAATCAAATCTTGCAGGAGCTTCGATACGAACGTCTGCAGGATGACCGGATCGAACAAGCCGAACTGTCCTTCGTACAGCTCGGACAGGACTTGAAAAAAGGGCAGCGCGTCTTTGTACACGCGCTTGGACGCCATGGCGTGAAAGACGTCCGTGACGGCGACGAGTTTCGCGAATTCGTGGATCTCCCCGCCGGTGAGCTTTTGCGGATATCCTGATCCGTCGATCCGCTCATGATGCTGCAACGCCACTTTCGCCTGTTCCTCAGAGATGCCCTCCGTCTGCTGCAGCAGTTGGTAGCCAAACACCGTATGCCGCTGCATGATGATATACTCCGATTCGGTCAGGCGACTCGGCTTCTGCAAAAGTTCCGGAGGGATCTTCGCCTTCCCGACGTCGTGCAGCACTGCGGCAACCGACAGCCGCTCGAGCTTGTCGTCATCGAACTTCAGCCACTTTCCCAGCATCGTGGAAAGCACCGCAACCCCGATGGAGTGCGTCAACGTGTACTCGTCGTGGTTGCGCAGCATTCGGAGGAGTTCTGGGAGGTCCGACATTTCCGCCATCCTTCGAATGGTGGGCAGCAGATGTCGGCGAACGGGTTCGAGATGGACCTTGGTCTGGCAGCGAGCGTGGAAAAACACCTCGTCCATCGCTTCCAACGAACCGTCCACCAGATGTTGCAGATCCTCCGCCCCCAAGTGAACGTCTTCGCGAATCGTATGGTTGCCGATTTTGCGAACCAAAGCTTCGGTGATGACCGTGTTCCGAGCAATCAGGACAACGCCGTGCTCATCCACAATGTCGTGTTCCAACACTTGTCCGATCTGTTTGAGCAACGTATAAGCGCGCATGGAACTCCCTCCGGATGTCACTCATCGTTGCCCATAGATTAGTCCAAGAGGGATAACACGTCCACATGATTTTCGCACTTTTTCGCCAATTATCGCGACTCGCGCGAGTTTAACACAGCAAACACGTCCTCGGGCGATGTGCCGACCGCGCGCCACAGGACCAACAGATGGTAGATCAAATCTGCGGACTCTGTGGCGACGTGACGACCTGCGCCAGTCAACTCCGCCCGCAGCGCGGCCAACGCGACTTCCGTGGCTTCCTCGCCGACCTTCTTGCCGATTTTTTCAGCGCCGTGATCGAAGAGATAGGACGAGTATGATCCTTCCGGCCGATCCCGATAGCGAGCGTCGATGGTCTCCCAGAGCTTGCTCAGTTGCCCCCAGTCCGCCGCGGCCGACGCAGGCTCAGGTGACGGCCTCATCTCGGCGGGCTGCGCGGGTATGGCAGTCAACTGTGCGGCCGTCGACGGGTCGGCGCTGTTCGCCGACGATGGATCGACGATCGCCTCCGCGTAGGTCAACCGTCGGTGGAAGCAGGACGTCTCGCCGGTGTGGCATGCCGGCCCCTCCGGTCGAACCAAGTAGAGCACCGTGTCGCCGTCGCAATCGAGACGAATCTCCACCACGCGCTGCACATGGCCCGACGTCGCGCCTTTGTGCCAGTATTCCTGCCGGGATCGACTCCAGAACCAGGATTGTCCAGTCGAAAACGTCCGCTTCAACGCCTCGCGATTCGCATAGGCGAGCATCAGCACGTCTTTCGTGTCCACGTCCTGCACCACCACCGGCACCAGGCCCGTCGATTTGTCGTAGCGGACGGCGGCGAGATCGATCCCGCCCTTCACAGCGCGTTGTTCAGCCATCGAATCGGCACTCCCCTTTCACGCAGGTACGCCTTGACCTCGCGGACGCTGGTCTCGGCGAAATGGAACACGCTTGCGGCAAGCGCGGCGTCGGCCTGTCCCTCGGTCAACACGTCGTAAAAGTGCTCTTTGCGGCCAGCTCCGCCGCTGGCAATGACAGGTACGCCGACCGATTCCGCCACTCGTCTCGTCAACTGCAAATCGAAGCCGTCGCGCGTGCCATCCTGGCGAAAACTGGTCAACAGGATTTCGCCTGCGCCGAGTTGTTCGGCCTGTTTGGCCCATTCCATCACGCTGGCCCCCGTTGTGACCTTGCCGCCCTGAATCATCACTTCGTAGTCGCCCGTGGCCGGGTTCAAATTGGCGTCGATCGCGACGACCACACACTGTTCGCCAAATCGATGCGCGGCTTCCTGAATCAGCCTCGGGTTGCGGAACGCGCCGGTGTTCATCGACACTTTGTCCGCGCCTGCGAGCAGCAGGTTGCGCACGTCGTCGACCGCGGACACGCCCCCGCCTACCGTCAGGGGAATATTCGTCTGTGCCGCCACTTGTTCGACCACCCGGCGCGTCGCCAGCCGCCCTTCGCCGGAAGCGGAAATGTCGAGCAGCACCAGTTCGTCCGCGCCCGCATCGCAATATTGTTTCGCGAGCGCAACCGGATTTCCGGCGTCCCGGCGATCATTCAAAAACCCGACATGCTTGACCACACGCCCGTCCAGCACGTCGAAACACGGGATGATCCGTTTCGTCAACATGCTCCCGAACGCTCCTTCAATTGGTGCAGGACTTCCGCCAAGTCGACGTGCCCGTCGTACAGGGCCTTCCCGACGATCGCGCCGCTCAATCCTGCTTCCGCAGCCGCGAAAATGTCGTCCGGACCCGCGATGCCCCCACTGGCGATCGCCTGCAGGCCCGCCTGCTGAACGGACAAGGCCAACTCCAGATTCGCCCCGGTTCCGGTGCCGTCCCGATCCACATCTGTCACCAAGGCATGCACGACGCCGATGCGGGCGAGATCGGCGGCGAGATCGACGATGGGGGTGTCGGTTTGTTCGAGCCAGCCCGTCACGGCGAGCTTGCCGCCGCGGCCGTCGAGACCGGCGACGATCCGCTCGGACCCAAACGTTTCAACGAACGAAGCCATCAACGGGATGTCGCGCGATACGGTGCCCAGCACGACGCGCTCGACACCGACGTCCAGCCAGCGCGCGATCGCGTCGCGATCGCGAATGCCGCCGCCAACCTGAACGGATACCCCGAACGAACGCGCAGTCTCTGCGATGGCTTCGACGGCGGCGCGATTGACGCTGCGGCCGTCTTTGGCTCCGTCGAGATCCACCACATGCAGGTAACGCGCCCCGGCGCGGCACCAGGTTTCGGCGACCGCGGCGGGAAAATCGCTGTAGTCGGTCTTCCGGCCGTAATCCCCCTTCTGCAAGCGGACGCACTGACCGCCGAGAATGTCGATTGCAGGATAGAGCGTGAACGCCGTGTTCGCCGTCATGCTAGCACCTCCCGGGTTTGGCTCTGTGTACACAGACGAACGAAATTGCGCAAAATGGTCTCGCCGACGTCGCCGCTCTTTTCCGGATGGAACTGCGTGCCCATGACGCTGCCGCGACCCACGACCGCTGGCACCACCGTATCGCCGTAGGTGGCGGAGGCAAGCACGTCCTCTGGCCGTTCGGCCTGGACGACGTACGAGTGCACGAAATAGACGTAGTCGCCGACGCTCACCCCAGTCAGCAACGGGTGGTTGGAAGCGACGTGATCGAGATTGTTCCATCCCATGTGCGGAACTTTCACACCTTGCCCAAAGCGGACGACGCTGCCAGGCAACAGCCCCAGTCCGTCGTGGCGCCCGTGCTCCGTGGAATAGTCGAACAGCAGCTGCATACCTAAGCAGATGCCGAGGAGAGGAACGCCCTTTTCGGCAGTGTCGCGGACGATAGGAATGAAACCGGTGTGACGAAGCTGGAACATCGCGTCACCAAAGGCGCCGACCCCCGGTAAAATCACGCCGTCCACGCGGATGCCCTGGCGCGCGGCCCGTTCCCACGCCGTCGCGTCGCCAATCACCACCGTGTCCGCGCCAGCGCGGGCCAAACCGTGCTGGACGGAGTGAAGGTTGCCGATGCCGGGATCGAGGATGGCGATCATTCGAGCACCCCCTTCGTGCTCTGCACCCCTTGCCCGCGCACCTCGACGGCTTCGCGCAAGGCCGCGCCGAACGCCTTGAACAGGCCTTCGACCATGTGGTGGTTGTTCTCGCCGTACAGAACCGCCAAGTGGAGTGCCATCCTGCCCTCGTTGGCCACGGATTTGAAGAACTCTGCGACCAGTTCTGTGGGAAACGTCCCAATCCGCTCATGGGTGAACGCCGCTTGCAACACGAACGCGGGGCGACCGGACAAATCGAGGACGGCCCGGGCCAAGGTCTCATCCATGGGCGTGTGACGCTCGCCGTACCTGCGAATGCCGCGCTTGTCGCCCAGCGCGGCGGCGATGGCTTTGCCGAGGCACAAGCCGATGTCCTCGACCAGGTGGTGATCGTCGACGTCGACGTCGCCGTCCGCCTGAATGTCGAGATCGAAGGAGCCGTGCGCGGCAAACAGATGGAGCATGTGGCGTAAAAACGGCACTGGAAAATCGAGTTTCGCCTGCCCGGATCCGTGTAGGTTCAGCGCCAACTGAATTTGCGTCTCGCCCGTCTCGCGGCGAATGGATGCTCGGAACGTCGGCGCGTCCGGCTTCGTTCCCTCAACGGTCATCGTTCTTCCTCCTCCCGAATCAGAACCGCGCGCGCGTGCGCTTCCAACGCTTCAGCCCGCGCCAGTTGGACGATGTGCGACGCGTGTTTGGCGAGCGTCTCTCTGCTGTACGCGACGACGCTCATCCGCCGCAGAAAGTCGTGCACACCCAGCCCGCTCGCGTAACGCGCGCTGCCATGCGTGGGCAGCACGTGATTCGTACCTGCAAAATAGTCACCGACTGGTTCGGGGCTGTACGCGCCGAGAAACACCGCCCCAGCGAAACGAATACCGGGCAGCAACCGCTCCGGTTCGGCGACCAGCAACTCCACGTGCTCGGGCGCGATCTCGTTCAACAACTCGACGCCTTCGTCCAAACTCGCGATGTGCACGAGCGCCCCCCACCGATCCAAGGCCTGCCGAGCGATGTCAGCCCGCGGCAACAACGCGACCTGCCGCTCAAGTTCGTCCGCGACCCGAGCCAACAACGCGGCCGAAGTGCTGAGGCAGATGGCGCCAGCCTCTGGATCGTGCTCCGCCTGCGCCAGCATGTCGGCGGCGACATAGCGCGGATTCGCCTCCTCATCCGCGAGAATCGCCACTTCGCTTGGCCCTGCGATGGCGTCGATCCCGACATCCCCCATGACCGCCTTTTTCGCCAGGGCCACGTACAGATTGCCTGGGCCGACGATCTTGTTGACGCGCTGGATGGACTGCGTCCCGTAGGCCAACGCCGCGATGGCCTGCGCGCCGCCAATGGCGTAGACTTCCTCCACGCCAAGCAGTTGGGCCGCCGCCAGCACGTCGCGGTGCGGCAACCCGTCTCCACCGGGCGGCGAAACGAGCACAATCTCGCGAACACCCGCTACCTGTGCGGGGATGACGTCCATCAACACCGTCGAAGGGTACGCCCCGCGACCGCCTGGCGCGTACACGCCAACTCTGTCCATCGCCCGCCACAAGAGGCCAAGCTGCTCACCGTCGTCCCCGTACAAGGTGAAATCTTCGGGCCACTGCGCTTCGTGATATCTGCGGATACGCGCCGCGGCCTGTTCCATAGCCAGCCGCGTCGCCTCCGGCATGGCCTCGAGCGCTTGCTTGAGCGCCGATTCGGGCACGCGCAGCGAAGCGGGCCACTGTCCGTCCAATTCCTTTGTCCACGCTTGCAGCGCAACATCGCCTCGACGGCGAACGTCCTCGATAATTTCGGCGACGCGCGCCGCCGCCTGCGGATTCGCCGACGTCACACGCTGCCAGTTGAATTCTTCGCGTTCAACCACCGACAGTCCCACGCGGATCCCCCTCTCGCTTGCGAACCTGTTCTGCTAAACGTGCCGTCATCTCTTGAACGATATCGTGCTTCATCCTGTAGCTCGAGCGATTGGCCACCAGGCGCGCGGATATGTCGTACACTTCGTCAAACACGACCAGTCCGTTGGCATCGAGTGTGGCGCCGGTCTGGACGAGATCGAAGATCCGATCCGTCAGCCCAATCACACTCGCCAACTCAATCGATCCCGACAGCGGCACAATCTCGACGGAATGGCCGAGACGCCGGAAGTAGTTGTCCGCGAGTTTCGGGTACTTGGTGGCGACCCGGCGCGGCTGCGTGTCTCGATCCTCCGGACGTCCCGCCACACACAGGCGGCAGGAGGCAACGCCGAGATCCAGCAACTCGTACATCTCTTTGCCCTGTTCGAGCAGCACGTCCTTGCCGACGACCCCGACGTCCGCCACGCCGTACGCCACGTACGTCGGCACATCGGCAGGCTTCGCCAGGAGATACCGCAGGCATTCGTGCCCCGCCCAAGGCACTTCGAACACCAAGGCCCGGCTGTCGTCCATGTCCGCCGGGACCGGAATGCCCGCGTCGCGCCAAAGCGGCAACAGGTCATCCACCGTGCGCCCTTTCGCCAGCGCAATGGTCACCATCCGCTATCGCCTCCATGTCCGCCGTCTTCCCCCATGGCGGCGAGCGCAGCCATCGTTCGCTCCACTTCAAACGTGAAACCTATCGCCGGCGCCGGCGCTCCGAATTGCCCAAGCAGTTCGTCATACCGCCCGCCCAAGGCGATGGGCGCACCCACGCCGTGCGCGAACACTTCAAACACGATGCCCGTGTAGTAGGACATATCTCTGTGAAGGGTGAGATCGAACGTGACCCAGTCGGACAACCGCGCCTGATCGATCACGTCGGCCAGCTCGCACAACGTCCGCCACGCCGCGTCGAGGCCGGCGATGGCGGGCGCGGCTTCGCGCTCTTCGCCGAGCCACGGACGAAACGCACAGAGCAGACGCGATGCCCGATCCGCCGGATCGGCTCCCGACTGACGGTGAGGGGACAATTGCTGAAGCGCCGTCAGCATCGAAGCACCGCTTGCTTCTGCGTCGCTTATTTCCCGGGCGATCAACTGCTCAAACGCCACGTAATCGCCGTTTGTCAGACATTCGAGAAGCGCGTGAACCGCCGACTCCTCAACGCCGAGCACCTGCAACAGCAACGGAACAAAATGCGCGTGGCTGACCACAATCTTCGCGTCGGAAATGCAAAGGCGCATCGTCGCCTCGTGCAGCATGGAGAGGACGCTCGCGTCGGTTTCAACGCCCGTCCTGTCGCCAATCCACTCGACGCCGACCTGCGTCGACTCGGCCGCCTTGCCGCTCGCCCACGACAGCGAAGCCGGATCGGCCGTGCGGCGATACACTCGCTCGCAATAGCACCATTTGATAGGCGTGCGATGATTCGCCACCCTCGGCGCCGCCATCCGCGCAATGGACGGCGTCATCTCCGGCCGCAAAGCAATTGCGTTGCCGCCGCCGTCGAACAGTTGTATCCAGTCGCGCGAGGTCTCGTTCGATCTCGCCCGCAGCAGCGTATCCACATATTCAAAGACGCCGCTCGTCACCAGTTCGTAGCCCATCTCTTCGAAAAATCGCAGTAACTTCGACTCTATCGCGCGGCGGCGCTTCGCGAAGTCCGGGTACCCATCCTGCATGCCCATGGGCCGTTCCGCGAATCCTTGCCCCAGCCCATTCGATTCCATCCAATCACGCTGCACCACTGCTGTTGTCACCACGCTTTAGTTCGCTAATGTATTAAAGCATAATGGAGATAGGATTGGATTGCAACAATCCGTTTCCGGCGGACAGACGGCCAAAAGCGCGCGGGATGGAGTCCCAAACCCGCCATCCCGCCGATTGCGGGCCCTGCTGACTCAAGCGTTTATTGACTGGAAAGCGCCTCATCGACTTGTTGCACCATATTCACCATGGTTGCGTTCAACGTCTGTTTTCCCGCGATATAGTTGCCAATCTGCGTGTCGATCTCAGAGATGGCCGAGGACATCGTGGCGACGCGCGGTTCATAAAACGCGTACTTGGCCGAATCCGCCGCGACCCCTGCGTTTGGATGTGTCTTGACAAACGACTTCCATGCCGGCGTCTGAAGCGCGCTGTTCGTCATCGGCAGATATCCAGTGTTCTCCGCCCACGCCACGGTCGTCTTGTCGGAGAGGAGATATTCGATGTACTTGATGGCCGCCGCCTTTTGCAGCGCCGTCACCTGCTTGAACAAGACGACGTTCGTCCCGCCGCTGCTCACCGCGTGCGTCGTCCCTGCGGGCAGCGGAGCAGACGCGTAATGAAGTTTGGGATTGGTGAGATAGGCGACCCCTGCGGATGAATCGAAATCCGTCGCGTACGATCCGTCGTTAAATCCGTCGGTGATGTACGCGTTGGCACTGACCACCGAAACGGCGCCGTCACCCGTATGGGCCAGTTGGTACATGAAACGAAGCGCCTTTCTGCCTGCGGCCGTATCAAACGCGGGTTTGGTTTCGGCGGCGTTCAACACGCTGCCCCCTTCTTGGTGAAGCAAGGTCTCCCATGTGTAGTAATCGTCCTGCATGCCAAATCCCGCCACACCTGTCTTCTTCTTGATTGTCGCGGCATCCTGCTGGAGCTGGGCCCACGTCTTCGGAGCGCGCTGAATTCCTGCTTGCTTGAAGAGAGCCGTGTTGTAATAGAGAACGTAGACGGATCGGTTGAATGGGACGGATACGAGTTGGCCGTTGTACGAATTGTCTTCCTTCCACCCCGGAATGATATCGTCGACCAGCGACTTCGGCAGCAGATCTCCGAGCGGTTGGAGCAAATGGTTCTGATAGAACTCCGTCTCCCAGGTATCCTGTACCTGCGCGATGGTTGGTTCGTTGTGCGCGGCCACTGCGGCCGTCAACTTGTCCTGAAGGGCCGGATAGTTCCCTGTGAATACCAGGTTCACCTTGATACCTGGGTTCGCCTTTTCGAACTGCGTGGTCAATTTTGTCAGTTCCTTGCCGAAATTCCCATCCATCGCCTCGTAGAACGTAATGGTTACGGGACCTTGGCTCGCTGCGGCATTCATCGGTGGGGTTGTCGTTTGGTTGTCGGCACGTGCGTCGGGCAAGGTTGCGGCGCAAGCGACGGACAAAACAACTGCTGCCCCAACTGTGCCAAGGGTGATCGCAGATTTTTTCCAGGCGCGCTTCATCGTTTCTCTCCCCCATGTGTTTGTCTCCGTTCAGTTTCCACTATAGATTGACTTTCCGCAGAAAGGTAGGCAGCCCTTGGAAATCCCAAATGGGCTACATGGCTGGATTTCGGGAGGGGACACTAGGAAAAACGGAGGAGGGCTGTTTGCGCATGGCTGTCGAAAACGAGAGGAACTGGTTTTCACCCATTTTTGGCTGGCAAGAAAACAATCTCAAAACGATGCACGATCACTATGACGTGTACGTCAACGACGACTTCATCGGCGAAAAAGTGCTCGTCACCCCTTCGGAAAGCGTCGAAGATATCGCTTCGTATCTTCGTCGCTGCGGCTTCCAAGGCTTTGACACCAACCTCGACGGCGACCATTATCACATCGGCGCGGAGAGCGAGGAGGTCGCGGAAGCCATCAAGGGACAGCTGAGAGCCTTCCTGGCGACTCGCTGACGCATGAGCGTGCCCCCGAAACCGGCGACAGGCGGCCGACAAGCAGAGAATTCCCGTTAAAGACAAAAGGAGCCGACCGAGGAAAATCCCCCCTCGGTGGCCCCGGTTTTGACACCGACTGACCCAGTTGCAGAAGTTAGTTTTGGAAGTGTTACGGAAAAAGCCATGCGCTTTCGATCAAACAATCGAACCCGTCTCGGCATACCGCTTCGCCATGATGTCGATTTCCTTCTTCAACTCGGATACGAGTTCAGCTTCTGGAATCTTTCTGACCACTTCGCCCTTGCGGAACAGCAATCCTTCGCCGCGTGCGCCCGCGATGCCAATGTCGGCTTCGCGCGCTTCACCCGGTCCATTCACGGCGCAGCCCAACACCGAGACCTTGATGGGTGCTTTGATGTTCTGCGTATACGCTTCGATCTCGTTCGCGATACTGATGAGATCGATATCGATTCGCCCGCACGTCGGACACGACACGATGGTCACGGCGTCCGAAACGATATGGAATGTCTTCAGCAATTCGCGGGCAACCTTGATTTCTTCGACAGGATCCGCGGACAGCGAAACGCGGATGGTGTTGCCAATGCCCATGCCCAACAGCGTGCCGAGTCCCGCCGCGCTTTTAATGGTTCCGCTGAACAGCGTTCCCGATTCCGTGATGCCGAGGTGGAGCGGGTAGCGGAATCGCTCAGCCGCCAGGCGGTACGCCTCGATGGCAAGCGGCACATCCGACGCCTTCATCGAAATGATGATGTCGTCAAAATCGAGATCTTCCAGTATCTTTACGTGGTGTTCCGCGCTTTCCAACATGCCTTCAGCGGTCGGATAACCGTACTTTTCGAGTATATGTCTCTCCAAAGAACCTGCGTTGACTCCGATGCGAATCGGAATGCCGCGTTCCTTACACGCCTTGACAACTTCTTCGACCTTCTCGCGCTTGCCAATATTGCCCGGATTGATACGCACTTTATCGATGCCGTTGCGGATTGCTTCCAAGGCAAGACGATGATCGAAATGAATATCTGCGACCAACGGAATATGAATCTGCCGCTTGATGTCCTTGATAGCTTCCGCAGCGTCTCGGGTATTGACTGTCACGCGCACGACTTGACACCCAGCGTCTTCCAAACGATGAATCTGCTCGACCGTTCCCTTTACGTCAGCCGTCTTTGTCATCGTCATGCTTTGAATGATGACCTGGTTGCTTCCGCCAATGACGACGTCCCCGACGCGTACCGGCTTTGTATCTTCGCGACGATACATTTTTCATCGTCTCCCCGTATGTCATCTGAATACCCAAACACGATCTTATCGAAATTATACGAGCTGTTCAACCACAAACTACAGGAATGAACGGAGCGGTGGCCGCGCTTCCTTGGTCAAGCCTGGTTGAAGCCGCGGGATCGATGGCGGATAATGAGGCAATAAAGCCCTCAACGCTTTGCCTGCCGTCATCGCCCGCACCCCAATGGATGCGATTCACGCTCCAACATTTTGAGGAGGAATGTCAGATGGCAGCCGTACCGTCCACGTCACAACAGTTGATTGAACTCACCGAGCGATTCGGTGCGAGCAATTATAAACCTCTGCCCATCGTGATCGAGCGCGCGGAAGGCATCTGGGTTGAAGATCCAGAAGGCAACCGGTACATGGATATGTTGAGCGCGTATTCCGCACTCAACCAAGGCCACCGCCATCCGCGCATCATTCGCGCGTTGAAGGAACAGGCGGACAAGGTGACATTGACCTCGCGCGCTTTCCACAGCGTCACCCTGGGCCCATTTTACGAAAAGTTGGCCGCCCTGACCCAGAAGGACACCATCCTGCCGATGAACACCGGTGCCGAAGCGGTCGAAACGGCCGTAAAAGCAGTCCGCCGCTGGGCATACGACGTCAAGGGCATTCCCGCCGGCCAAGCGGAAATTATCGTCAGCGCAGGGAATTTTCACGGCCGCACGATCACGGCGGTCTCGATGTCGTCGCATCCCGAATATCAGCGCGGCTTCGAACCGTTGACGCCAGGCTTCAAGGTCGTACCGTACGGCGATCTCGACAGGCTCAAAGCGGCCATCACACCCAACACAGCCGCTTTCATCACGGAGCCCATCCAGGGCGAAGCAGGCATCGTCATTCCGCCGAACGGCTTTCTCCGCGACGCGTATGCTGCCTGCAAAGCCGCGAATGTGCTGTTCGTCGCCGACGAGATCCAGACCGGTTTCGGCCGAACCGGCCAAATGTTCGCATGTGACTGGGAAGAGGTTGTACCAGATGTGTATATCCTCGGCAAAGCGCTTGGCGGCGGCGTGTTCCCCGTCTCTGCCGTCGCCGCGAACCGCGATATTCTCGGCGTCTTCGAACCCGGTTCGCACGGCTCCACGTTCGGCGGAAATCCGTTGGCCGCGGCCGTTGCGATCGCGTCGATGGAAGTGATTGTCGATGAAGATCTGCCCAAACGCTCTCGCGAACTCGGCGCCTATTTCCTAAATGAGTTGCGCAAAATCGAAAACCCGCACATCGTTGAAGTGCGGGGCCGAGGCTTGTTTATTGGACTGGAACTCGACGAGCCCGCGCGCCCCTACTGCGAGCGGCTCATGCACAGAGGGCTCCTTTGCAAAGAGACGCACGACAATGTCATTCGCTTCGCTCCGCCGCTGACCATCGCCAAAGCCGATCTCGACGACGCGGTGAGGCGCATCCGGAGCGTGTTGGAAGCATGACGATTTCAGCCGTTGTGATGTTCATGTTCCAAACATCACGCTGCGACAGCCGCGTTTGTGTACCGCGGCTGTCGCGTCACGACGGTCATCAGAACCACTCACGTCAGAACAGCGATACCGAAAGCACCATCACGATGCACAAGGCCGTCAAATAAATGAGCGAAAAACGGAACACCTTGTTGGCCCACACCAAATCCTGATCCGGTTTGACAAAGAGTCCTTGAATCGCCATGTACAAGAAGATAAGGCCCAATACGGCCATGACGATAAAGTAAATCCAGCCTTCCGCGTGCAGGGTGGTCAGCATCAACGACACCGGAACCATCGCCGCCGTATAGACGACAATCTGCCGCTTCGTCTCGCGGAAACCGCGGACGACCGGCAACATGGGGATACCCGCCGCGCGATAGTCCTCCGTCTTCTTCATCGCGAGCGGCAGAAAATGCGGAGGCTGCCACAAGAAGAAGGTGAAGAACACGCACCAAGCCGTCAGCGGCAAGGAGCCGCCGCTGCCCGCCGCCCAACCGATAAGCGGCGGCATCGCGCCGGAAACCCCGCCGAGAACGGTGTTCAGGGTCGTATGGCGTTTAAACCACACGGTATACAAATACGAGTACACGAAGAGTCCGACAAACGCGCATGCCGCCGCTTGCAAATTGACGAAATAGAACAGTACGAAGAGCCCGACCACACTCATCGACAGGCCGATGCACAGCGCGATACCAGGGGCCACCTTGCCGACGGCGACGGCGCGTTTTTTGGTGCGGGCCATGTGTTGGTCGATGTCGCGATCGTAATAGTTGTTCAACGCCGCCCCGCCTGCGACGACGAGCGTCGTGCCGAGAAGCGTGAAGAAAAGTATCGCCAGCGGCGGATGCCCGTGTGAGGCAGCCCACATTCCAGCAAACGTCGCCATCAGGTTGGCGATGGTGATACCCCACTTCATAATCGACATATAATCACGAAAGGTCGCCCTTGGCGCATCAAGTCCATTCAGCGATTCGTCGTAAGCGACTCCATTGGCCTGCATATGCTCACTCCCTTGAGGACCTAGTAACCGTCCACTCCAGATCACCACACTATGTTTGCAGAGCCTGGACAGAAAAACAATGATTTCGCGTGAAATGTCATGCAAACGACAAACATCGAAATTCGCCCAAGGACCGAGCAAAATATGAATTTATTGACTTAGCATTCAGAAAAACACCAGAAAGATACGAAACCAGTATAGCCGTCCATTCTGTGGTTTAGTATAATGCTCGTGAATTGTCACTCAGAGGAGAGGACACTATGCCGCTGTGGCTTTCAGGCGTGATTGCCTTTCTGATCGCGTTTTTATTGGCCCCGCAATTGAGAAGACTAGCGATTAAGTGGAAATTTGTCGATCTGCCGAACGATCGCAAAATCCATCGCGACCCACTTCCGCTGCTCGGTGGCGGAGCGATTTTAGCTGGGTTCATCGCATCGTGCGTATTCGGATTTGTTTGGGACAATTGGTTGAATACGCCTTATATCGGCGTCATGATTGGCGCGCTCATGCTGTTTGGCATTGGGCTTCTGGACGACTACTACAAGACGCGCGGCAAGGATTTTTCCGTTTCCGTGCGATTTGCTGTGCAAATCTTGGCAGCGTTGCTCATTCCGCTGTTTGGCGGCGGCATTCAAGGATTTACGTCGCCGTTTGGCCATCACCATTTCATCGCGTTGCCAACGGCCCTTTCCGTCGTGCTTACGGTACTCTGGGTGGTCGGCGTGACGAACGTCTTCAACTTTCTCGACGGCGTCGATGGACTCGCGGCGGGGATTGCCGCAATTTCCGCGACCACGCTGTTTTTCATCGCGTTAATTAAGGGCGACGCCCTGTCCGCGTGGTTCGCTATCGCTGTCACGGGCGCCGCTATCGGATTTTTGCGCCACAACTTCTATCCGGCGCGAATCATCATGGGCGACGCCGGTTCCACCGTCCTCGGCTATTTGCTGGCGGCCATTGCGTCGGTCGGCGCGTTCAAGTCGGCGACGGTGATTTCGATTGGCGTTCCTATCCTTGCACTCGGTGTGCCGATCTTCGACGCCGTACGCGTCGTCCTCGTCCGAGCGCGGGCTGGCAAGCCGGTGTACAAACCAGATCAAAGCCACGTGCACCACTGGCTGCTCCGCTCCGGTTTGACGCAGGTGCAGACCGTGACGGTCGTCTACCTCATCAGCGCATGTTTCTCGCTGGCGTCGATGATTGTCCTGTTGTTGAATCGCTGAGCATTCGCGAAAAGGTACACTTGCGAAAAGCACATTCGCGAAGTTTACGGGCGCATGGCCGACGGTCGCTGGAGAGATTCGGCGACGCGGGGGTCACGCGCCTTTTGTTTATGATAAGGAGCGATATAGCGAATGACATTTCAGATTGTGGCGACGTGCGCGTTCGGGCTCGAAGCGTTGACGGCGCGTGAATTGCAATTGCTTGGTTACGAGACGCAGAGCGAAAACGGCCTGGTGCGTTTTCAAGGCGATGCCGCGGCCGTCGCGAGAGCAAACCTCTGGCTCCGTACCGCTGAACGCGTGTTTATTGAACTTGCGTCTTTCCCTGCGATCACGTTTGAAGACCTCTATCAAGGCGTTTCCGCCATCGACTGGGCTGACATCCTGCCTCGCGACGCCAACTTCCCCGTCGTCGGCAAGTCAGTCAAGAGCACCTTGCACAGCGTGCCGGCTTGCCAAAGCATCGTGAAGCGAGCCATCGTCGACAGTCTGCAGAAGGCGTACCACCAGATGACGTTTGCGGAGACCGGATCGACATATAAAGTGGAGGTTTCCATCGTCAAAGACGTCGCCACCTTGCGTTTGGACACCAGCGGAAGCGGACTCCACCGGCGTGGCTATCGCCTGCTCAACGCCGTCGCGCCCTTGCGCGAAACACTGGCGGCCGCGCTCGTCCTGCTGAGTCGATGGGATGCCCACCGTCCCTTCCGCGATCCGCTCTGCGGCTCTGGCACCATCGCGATCGAGGCCGCCATGTACGGCCTTCGCATCGCGCCGGGCCTGCTTCGCACGTTCGACGCCGAAGACTGGACCATCGTCGGCGAACGCCCGTTTGACGAGGCTCGCGACGAAGCGAAGGCGGCCCGGCGACACGTTGAACTCGACGTCGTCGCTTCCGACATCGATGACGAGGTGCTGGAGTTGGCCCGCCGACACGTCAATTATGCCGATCTCGAAGATGTCATCCGCATCGAACGCGCCGACGCCCGCAAAATCCAACCGCGCGAACAGTATGGGTGCATCATCAGCAATCCGCCGTACGGAGAGCGGTTGATGACCATCGACGAGACGGAGCGGCTGTACAAGGAGCTCGGCCGCAATTTCCGCACCCTCGACACGTGGTCCGTTTTCATCCTGACCTCTCATCCGCAATTTGAACGGCTGTACGGCCTTCGGGCGGACAAACGCCGGAAATTGTACAACGGTCGCATTGAGACCCAGTTGTTTCAGTATCTCGGACCGCTGCCGCCGCATCCTGTGAAATCGGATTCCACAGCTTCG
This sequence comes from Alicyclobacillus acidiphilus NBRC 100859, assembly GCF_001544355.1. Taxonomy (GTDB): domain Bacteria; phylum Bacillota; class Bacilli; order Alicyclobacillales; family Alicyclobacillaceae; genus Alicyclobacillus; species Alicyclobacillus acidiphilus. The sequence goes on along the minus strand of NZ_BCQI01000005.1, from coordinate 70,301 downwards.
CCGTGATCGCAGAAAGCGCCGGAAGATTGGCCTTTTTGGACGCGTTTGGACGACCGAATGCTATCTTGCACAGCCGTCTAATTGGTAGTAGAGTGACAAAGGACTCTTTTCCTCGGACAGCCATCAACCTTCGTCGCATACCGCCCAAGCCGTCCGGTTGATTTCGATAACCTTCGATGGCCCCATCGGTATTTTTGATGATGGTTCGACAATCTGTCGCCGAAATCGCACAATGATCACATGACATGATAGGAAGAGGAGTGACACACATGGGGACAAATCATAATCTGTTTGATGCCAAACAGAAACTTGCCGTGGGCGACAAGTCCTATACGTACTATCGCCTTGGCGCCCTCTCCGACAATGGAGTCGCGGACATTTCACGTCTGCCGCTCTCCATCAAGATTCTCTTGGAAGCCGTCCTTCGCCAATACGACGGCCGCGTCATCACGGAAGAGCACGTGCGTCAATTGGCCAACTGGAACGCGAAAGAGCCCGAGAAGGCGGACGTTCCGTTCAAGCCCGCTCGCATCCTGCTGCAAGACCTTTACGGGTGTGCCTTGCGTGGTCGATCTCGCCGCACTGCGCTCAGCGATGCATCGCTTGGGCGGCAATCCGGACCGCATCAACCCGTTGATTCCGGTGGACCTGGTCATCGACCACTCGGTGCAAGTCGACGCGTTCGGATCGAAAGAAGCGCTCGAGTTCAACATCAGCCGCGAGTTTGAACGGAACGAAGAGCGTTACAAGTTCCTCCGCTGGGCACAAAAGGCGTTTGACAACTTCCGCGCCGTTCCGCCAGGCATGGGTATCGTGCACCAGGTGAACCTGGAGTACCTGGCCCGCGTCGTGCAAGAACGCACGGTCAACGGAGAGCAAGTCGTCTTCCCGGACAGCTTGGTCGGCACCGACTCGCACACGACCATGATCAACGGCGTCGGCGTGCTTGGTTGGGGCGTCGGCGGCATCGAAGCGGAAGCGTGTATGCTCGGACAGCCTCTGTATCTCCTGCAGCCGGAAGTGATTGGATTCAAACTGACCGGCAAGCTTCCTGAAGGCGCAACGGCTACGGATCTCGCCTTGACGGTCGTCAACATGCTGCGCAAAAAGGGTGTCGTCGGCAAGTTCGTCGAGTTCTACGGCGCTGGCCTGTCGAACATCTCGGTTGCGGATCGCGCGACCATTGCCAACATGGGTCCTGAGTACGGCGCGACCATGGGCTTCTTCCCTGTTGACGCCGAAACCCTCAACTATTTGCGCAGCACGGGCCGCGACGAAGAACTGATTGCCCTCGTCGAGCGTTACACGAAAAAACAAGGCTTGTTCCGCACCGACGACATGGCCGATCCGGTATTCACCGACACGCTGGAACTGGATCTGGGCGACGTTCAACCGTCCTTGGCAGGTCCGAAACGCCCGCAGGACAAGATCCTGTTGAAGGACATGAAGCACACGTTCGAAGAAGCTCTCGCGAAGCCGATCAGCGAAGGCGGCTTTGGCCTTGGCGACGCGAAGGACAAAGTTGCGACTGTCAAGTACAGCGACGGAGCTACAGCCGAATTGCATCAGGGCGCGTTGGTGATTGCAGCCATCACGAGCTGCACAAACACATCCAATCCATCCGTGATGGTCGGCGCTGGTTTGCTTGCGAAAAAAGCGGCTGAAAAGGGGCTGACGACGCCTCGCTACGTCAAAACGTCGCTGGCGCCGGGATCGCGCGTCGTCACCGACTATCTCGAGAAGGCTGATCTGCTGCAGCCGCTCGCTGAACTTGGTTTTGACGTGGTCGGTTACGGTTGTACGACCTGTATCGGCAACAGCGGGCCATTGCCGGATGAAGTCAGTTCGGCGATTCAGGAGAACGACCTGCTCGTGTCGGCCGTGCTCTCAGGCAACCGGAACTTCGAGGGCCGCATTCACTCGCTGGTCAAGGCCAACTACTTGGCATCGCCGCCACTCGTGGTAGCCTACGCGCTCGCAGGTACGGTCGATATCGATCTCACCAGCGAACCGATTGGCAAGGACAAGAATGGCAACGACGTATTCCTGAAGGACATTTGGCCGTCGAACGAAGAGGTTCAAGAGACGATTCGCAAAGTCATCAATCCGGAAATGTTCCGCGAACAATACAACGGCGTGTTCAACAGCAACGAACGCTGGAACGCATTGGAAACGCCGGAAGGCGAACTGTACGCTTGGGATGAGCAGTCGACGTACATTCAAGAACCTCCGTTCTTTGTGGGTTTGACGGCAGATGTGCCAGATATCCAGGAAATTCGCGATGCTCGCGTACTTGCGTTCCTCGGCGACTCCGTGACGACGGACCACATCTCGCCGGCTGGCAGCATCGCGCAAAACAGCCCTGCTGGTAAGTATCTGCAGGAGCACAACGTCGAGCCATACGATTTCAACTCGTACGGATCGCGCCGAGGCAATCACGAAGTCATGATGCGCGGCACGTTTGCGAACATTCGAATTCGCAACAAGGTTGCGCCGGGTACCGAGGGTGGTTATACCACCTATTTCCCGACTGGCGAAGTCACGTCAATTTACGATGCAGCGATGAAGTACCAAGAAAATGGTCAACCGCTGGTCGTCATCGCCGGCAAGGAGTACGGAACCGGATCGTCGCGCGACTGGGCAGCCAAAGGCACGTTCTTGCTCGGTGTGCGCGCGGTGATCGCCGAAAGCTTTGAACGGATCCACCGCAGCAATCTCGTTGGCATGGGCGTGCTGCCTTTGGAATTCGTCCAAGGTGAAAGTGCGGCGACGCACGGTTTGACAGGCCGCGAGTCCTTCACGATTCTCGGACTCAGCAACGACCTGCAACCGAGATCGACGGTCGACGTGCAAGTGAAGCGGGAAGACGGATCGACCTTCACATTCAAAGCCAATGTCCGTCTCGACAGCGACATCGAGGTCGAATACTATCGCAACGGCGGTATCCTGCAGACCGTCCTGCGCAACTTCGTCCGCGAAGAACAAGGCGCGTAATCGCCTGATTCGACGCTGTCCAACGCGACATCTGACGAAATGGCAAGAGACCGTTCACGAGCAATCCGTTGCCGTGAGCGGTCTTTTTTGTCAGCCCTCCACTTCGATCCTCCCCACACACCACAGATCCGTACAACGTATCAGCACAAAGACGCCAACGCGCAGGATCACCGCCGCGAACAGGGTGTCGCGCAAGCCAATCGAGTCGCCGAGCAAGCCGCCGGCGACGGTGCCGGCGAGCGTACACATGGAAGTCCCGACTGATTGATCATACTCCCACGCTGGTGTACGTTGGAGGAGCGATGAGAAATCCGCTTGCCCACTGTCTGTTCACAGTGGCATCGCTTCCTTGGGATTTGTGCCTCAGGAGGCTTTCTGCGTGTATCGTGTTTCCTGTCTTTCCAACGGAAAAAGTGTACCCCTCAGTGCTCCTTTGTGAAATTCCTGTCGTAATAAGCGATTTCTAACCCATTCAACGATACTGGGACCTGGAGGCGTGAGTGATGATGAAATACAGACCGTATGCGGACACGGGCAAAGAGGTGTCGGAAGTCGGATTTGGCGCGTGGCAATTGGGCAATGCCGTGGATTGGACGGCCATGTCGGACGACAACGCCATCTCCCTCGTTCACCACGCCATCGACGATGGCTGCAACTACTTTGACACGGCTCCAGGTTATGGACGCGGCAACAGCGAGACGTTACTTGGGCGCGCCTTGGCGGGCCGTCGACACGACGTTGTCATCAACACAAAGTGCGGGCACCACGCGGACGGAACGACCGATTTCTCGCCGGAACGCATACGCGAGTCGGTGGAATCCAGCCTGCGGCGCCTGCAAACGGACTACCTGGATTCGGTTCTCTTACATAATCCATCCTTCGACATGTTGAACGGTGGAAGTCCACAGTTTGAAGTGCTTGCCCGGCTTCGCGAAGAAGGCAAAATACTGGCGTATGGCGCTTCCGTCGACTCCAGCCGCGAGATGTTCGAGGTCGTGCGAACGTCCGGAAGCACCGTGATGGAAGTGCTGTTCAATATCTTTCATCAGGAGACGCGCCTCGCGTTTGATGAAGCGCACGCGAAAGGAATCGCGCTCGTCGTCAAAGTTCCGCTCGATTCTGGTTGGCTGTCCGGAAAGTACCATCGCAAGAGTGAGTTCAGTGGCATTCGGAGTCGTTGGCCGAAGGACGTGATCGAGCGGCGAGCCGCCTTGGTTGAAGAGTTGGCCCGATTGCTCCAAGGCCAAGCTTCCGTACTGGAAGCCGCACTCTCGTTCATCCTCGCTCAAGAGGCCGTCACGACGGTGATACCTGGCTGCAAATCGATCCAGCAATGGGACACCAACCGCGCGGCTGCGTACCACGGGTTGTCGCCGGCGATGGTCGAGCAGATTCAGGCATTCTGGGAAGAGCGTCTCGCGAAGGATCCGCTGCCTTGGTGAGCCAAAGCTGCGAGAACGGGTGGGATTGGACGGGACGGGCGGGTGGAGGGGGCGCGATCTCGTCGCCATCCCCCGCCTGCTTCCCATCGGCGGCCTTTACAGCGCCGCTTCGAGGATCTTGTAGACGTCGTCTTTGCCGAGTTTCTTGAAGTTGCCGATCTCGCCGAACCGGACCGCCTGGCTTGCCATCCGATCCAGTTGATCGCTGCCGATGTCGTAGTCGGCGAGGCGCTGCGGCGCGCCGATGGACTGGTAGAACTCCCGAACCTTCGCGATGGCGATGTCGGCCAATTGGTCGTCCGACTTGCCGGTGCCATCCACGCCGAACACGTATTTCGCGAGCGACGCGAAACGGGACGGATTGACGCTCTTCGTGTACTCCATCCAGTGCGGGAAGATGATGGCCAAGCCGCCGCCGTGCGGAATGTCGTAAATGGCGCTGATTTCGTGTTCAATCGCGTGGCATGCCCAGTCGCCGCGCAAGCCCATGTTGATCATGCCATTCAAGGCCATGGTCGAGCAGTACATCATCGTCTCGCGGGCGTCGTAATCGTCCGGGTGATCGATGGCCAACTTGGCGTTGTCGACAATCGTCTTCATGACGGCCTCAATCAAATGCTGTTGCAGCGGCGTATGCCGGGTTGGGTGGAAATAGTGCTCGAAACAGTGCGCGAGCATGTCGCACGTACCGTAGATGGTCTGATCCTTCGGAACGGTGTAGGTGTTCTCCGGATCGCAGAAGGAAAACACAGGGAATGTGTATTCCGATCCGCCGCCGACTTTCTCCTTCGTTTCCCAATTGGTGATAACGCCGCCGGAATTCATCTCGGAGCCCGTCGCCGCGAGCGTCAGAATCGTGCCGAGCGGCAGAGCGCCGGTCGCTTTCCCCTTGCGGACATAGATGTCCCAGACGTCGCCGTCGTACTTGACGCCCATGGCGATGGCCTTGGCGCAATCGAGAACAGACCCGCCGCCGACGGCCAAAATCAAATCGACATTTTCCGCCCGACAGATATCGATGCCCTTATGTACTGTGGTCAAGCGCGGATTGGGTTCGACGCCAGCCAACTCGAAAATCGTCACGCCAGCTTCCTTCAAGATTCCGACGACCTTGTCATAGAGGCCGTTGCGCTTGATGCTGCCGCCTCCGTAGAGAAGCAAGACACACTTGCCGATCCGAGTCACCTCGTCGGCCAGGTACTTTTCAATTTGACCTTTGCCGTAATACAACGTGGTTGGGTTGTGAAAACGGAATGCGTCCACGGAAATAGCCTCCTTTGAATCGTCACACGTGTATCCCGGAAAGCTGCAGCCATCGCGGGTTTCATGCGGTTCATTTCTATTGTACCAAGTGATTGCCGTCTCCTCCAAACTGAGTCGACTTCGTCTAATCATGGGCCTCGGGCATATACATGAGGTTGTCCGCACGTTTTCAAGGGGGTGCTCGAATGGGGCAGATAGCGGCACTCGCAAGCGCATTGTCCTACGCGCTCTCCTATTGCTTTCTCAGAAAGGGACAGGCACAGGCGACGCCGCCGGACTTTGGCCTGCTGCCTGTCCTCTTCATCAGCGCGTTCGCATTGGACGCCGTCTGGGCCATCCAGTTCGCATTCGCGGAGCACGCCAGGCCGGCGGCCGAAACAGACTTCACATCCCGCGGAATGCTTTGGGCCTGCCTCTCCGGACTGACTGCGACGCTCTGCGGACGGCTGCTCCTGTATAACGCCATCGATCGCCTCGGAGCCACTCGCAGCGTCATCCTGAAGGGCATCAGTCCGCTGGCGACGATGCTGACGGTCGTGATCGCGCTCGATCAAGACCTTTCCGAGAACGACTATCTTGGCCTTCTTGCCGTATTCGTGGCGATGGCCTTGCTCTTTCTCGAACGCGTCCTCCATCCGCCGGAAGAGCGCTCAATTCGCTTCTTCCAGAACGCCGTTGTCATTGGAGTCGCCGCGGCGCTGCTGCAAGGCATCGGTCACGCCATGCGCCAACTCGGCGTGGAGAACGGCCTCTCCGCCTCCGTCGCTTCGGCCTTGGACATCACGACGGCCTGCGTCGTCTACATGTCGTTGCTCGCCGTCACCGGCAAGTTGGGGCAACGGGTGAAATGGTACCGTGCACATGGATCCGTGTGGCTCATCGCGGCTGGGTTGAGCTCATCGGCTGGCGTGTTCCTGTTCTTTCTTGCGACGGCGTTCCTGCCAGTTTCGTCCGTAGCCATCCTCGTCGCCACAGAACCGTTGTTCGTTACCCTGTTGTCCGCAATCTTCTTCGCCAAGCTGGAGCGCCCCACTTGGTGGACGGGTGTCGCCGCGATCACGATGACCGCGAGCGTCCTCTTTCTCACGCGATAGGGGCTGTCGAAGCTTGCCCTTGCCCACTGGCTTCACTACACTAGAATGACAGTTATCGATTCGGACGGCAGCGACGGAGGATGCGCGAGATGATGTATGACGTGATCGTGATTGGAGGCGGCCCAGCCGGGCTCATGGCCGCGATTTCGGCGAGATCGGCAGGCGCGCGTGTCGCGCTGATTGAAAAAGGGCATAAATTGGGACGAAAGCTGGGCATATCGGGCGGCGGCAGGTGCAATGTGACGAACGCCAAGCCCTTGCCGGAATTGATGGAAAACATCCCTGGCAACGCCAAGTTCCTGCATTCCGCGCTGAGCCAGTTTTCCAACGTCGACATCATGGAATTCTTCGAAGGCCTCGGCATCCGGTTGAAAGAGGAAGATCGGGGGCGCGTGTTCCCCGTGTCCAACGATGCCGCGACCGTCGTCAAAGCGGTGGTGGATCACGTCTACGCCCTGGGCGTCGAGGTGATGCTCGACACCCCGGTCGCGCGGCTGATGGCGAAGGATGGACAGATCCGCGGTGCGCGTTTGGCTGCGGGGCGCACGGTCGAGGGCAAGACGCTGATTGTGGCGACGGGCGGGTGCAGCGTCCCCAAGACAGGTAGCACGGGCGACGCGTATCCCTGGGTGCAAGCGTTGGGCCATACCATCGTCCCCCCGTATCCGACAGAGGTGCCGCTGACGTCGGACGAGCCGTTCATCGCGACGCGCAAGCTGCAAGGGCTGTCCTTGCGCGGGATCGACATCTCCATCTGGAACGAGAAAGGCAAGCGCCTCACAACGGAATACGGCGACATCCTGTTCACCCATCTTGGCATCAGCGGTCCTGCGGCGCTTCGCTGCAGCCATTACGTGTCGACTGCGCGGCGTCGCGATCCGGCTTGCCTCCTGCGGGCCACCATCGATACGATGCCCGACGTTCGACCGAACGAATGGCTGGAGTCGCTGATCTCGGCGCGCAAGGACCATCCTCGACGCTCCATCGGCAACCATCTGCAAACCACGCATCCGGAGCGGCTGGTCGCGTACATGCTGCACCAGGCGCAGGTCGCGGCGGACACGCAATTGACGCATCTCTCGCGCGAACACATGAACGCGTTGCAAACGGCCGTGAAAGCCTTGGCATTTCGAATCACCGGCACCCTGCCCTTGGAGCAGGCCACCGTGACAGGCGGCGGTATAAGTGTCAAGGAGATCAACCCGAAAACGATGGAGTCCAAGCTCTGCCGTGGATTGTACTTCGCGGGCGAAGTCATGGACGTTCATGCGCATACGGGCGGCTACAATATCACGGTCGCGTTTTCGACAGGTCGACTGGCTGGTCGCTCTGCGGCCTTGTCCGCCGTCGCCGAATCATCCCCAGATACAGTCCGGCAATGAGGAACATCGCTGCCGACAGCAGCATGACCCAATCAAAGTGATTGCCCTTCAACAGTCCCCCGCCCACGGACGATCCGATGGCATTGCCGACGCGCGTGCCAAAGACGCGCGTACCAAACATTTGCGAGAATTCGGTTGGCGAGACGGCGTCGAGGAAGAGACCGTCGACGATGGGCTGGGGGATGGCCGTCGCAATCGTGAGTAGAAAATAGAGACCGACAAATGCGGCAGTGGTGGTCGCAGCGACAAACGCGACGGTGAAGGCCGCGCTCAGCAGGTACGACATGACCAGCGTTGAACCGTGCCGCATTTTTCGCAACAGCGGCCGCACCAGATACGAGCCAACCGCGACCATGAACAGTCCGATGGCGTACACGATGGATGTCACAGCGGTGCTCGCGTGATGGCGTTCGCTTAAGAGCAATGTCGCAAACGGATTGAACAGCCCGCCTGCGACGCCGAAGAGGACGGCGTAGACGGCCATCTGCGTGAGCAGCTTCATCGGCAGGCCGCGCAGCGACTCGCGCCGTGTGTCGCTGGCTCGAACGAATGCGCGGATGATGGGTGCAATCAACGTGACGACGGCCGCGATGATCATCGTACTCTGCAGTCCAAACTTGGGTACGAGCCACCCGGCGCTCATCGCACCGATACCGATAATCACCATATAGAAGGCAGTGAAACGGCTGATCAGATGGGACTTTTCAAAGCCCGTGACGAGCAAATTCAAGACGACATTCTCCGTGCTCGCCAGCATTGCCCCTCCGATCCCGGAGACGGCTGTCGCGAGAAACCACAGCGGCAAGCTGTAAAAGAAAGCTGTCGCCGCCGCGCCAACGCCGATGAGCAGCGTGCCCAGTTTGAACAAACGCGTCGCGCCGACTCTATCAGCAACGGGTCCGGCGACGAACGCGCCCAATCCGCCAAAGATACCATTGACCGCAAAGAGATAACCGATATTTTGGTCCCCGATGTGCATGGACGCATAATAAAACGGCTGGGCATACTGAACAACGCCAATGCCCCAACTGAGAAACAGTTCACTCGCGAAATAACAAATGATTGCAGTTCGCATCGCATTTAGCTCCAATATGCAACTTTAGACCCAATGTCAACAGGCTGGGGATCCGCCCAGCCTGGCCGTAACCGATCTAGTCTTGAACGGACGCTCCGTATTCGCCGTCCACCGCACGCTGATATCGCCCGTTTTCCGGATTCCCGTGGCGTTCCGAATGGTCCGCCTTCTTGCCCTTTCGCATTGCGGCGCTCGCCTCTGCGCTCATCACTGGACCGCTTGCCTCGTCGCCGCGGCCAATCGACTTTCTTCGCGAAGTCATGGAACCGCCTCCTTAAGTCCAAGCTAACAATCAGGCATAATGTAACCATGCCAAGCCGTGGACATGCTCGGGAAACCATTCGAACAAAGGAAGATTTGCCCATGATGCCGTTAGAACTGATTCTCGCGTCTGGCTCGCCCCGCCGTCGCGATCTGTTGCAAAGCCTCGGACTCGAATTTTCTGTCGTTGCGACCGACGCAGACGAAACCATCCATCCCACGTGGACGCCGGCAGAGGCGGTTTGCCAACTGGCCCGGCGCAAGTCGAAAGCTGCGGCAGAACTGGCTCAGTCGGATGGTTCGCGGTCTGTCGTGATCGTCGCTGCCGACACAGTCGTCGTCATGAACGGGATGATCCTAGGAAAACCTGCCAACACCGATGAAGCTGTCTCTGTGCTGGAGCAACTGGCTGGTCAAACACACGAAGTCTTCACAGGCGTGTGCGTGTATGTACCCATGAACGAATACGTTGCGGCACAAGCGGTCCGGACGTCCGTGACGATGCGCCAGCGCGATTCGGACTGGATACGTTGGTATGTGTCCACCGGCGAGCCGATGGACAAGGCTGGATCGTACGCCATTCAAGGGTACGGAAGTCTGCTGGTCGAGCGAATTGACGGCGACTACTTCAATGTCGTCGGCCTGCCAGTCGGACATTTGGACGTCATGCTGGCCCAAATCGGACTTTCCTTGCGATCCTTCATCCGATCCCGCAAGCCGCAGTAACATCCGGCCGACTCGCCGCCTTGCTTCACCGCGACTTGCGGGAACCGACCAAGGCTTGTTCCGCGGCGGCATCCAGCGCCGTGTTCAAGTCGTCGATGAGATCGCCGATGTGTTCAATGCCAACCGACAACCGGATCAGTCGATCATTGACGCCGATCTGATTACGAATCTCCTCTGGGATATCCGCGTGGGTCTGACGCGCCGGATACGTCATCAACGATTCGACGCCCCCAAGACTCTCGGCAAACGTGATCAACTGAAGATTTTCCAGAACGAACGGAACCATGTCCGCGTGAATGACTTCGAACGACACCATCCCACCGAAACCGCTGGCCTGTCTCGCACACACGGCTTTACCAGGATGACCGTCCAAGCCTGGATAGAAGACCTTTGCCACGTCGTCCCGCGCTTCCAGCCAGGACGCGATGGCGGAGGCGTTCATCGTATGTCTCTCCATCCGCAGAGCCAACGTCTTCATGCCGCGAATCAGCAGCCACGCGTCCTGCGGACCAAGCACCGCGCCAATGGAGTTTTGAATGAAGTACATTTGATTGGCCAATTCGTCTGTGTTGACGACGACCAAGCCTGCAAGGACGTCGTTGTGTCCGCCAAGGTATTTGGTCGCGGAATGCACGACGATATCCGCGCCTAATTCAAGCGGCCGCTGATAGTACGGCGTCATGAACGTATTGTCGACGACGCACAGCCACCCCTTGGACTTGGCCAAATTTGCGCACGCCGCGATGTCGCTCACCTGCATCATCGGGTTGGTCGGCGTTTCGACAAACAGCATCTTCGTCGAGGGCGTCGCGGCCCTTTCGACAGCGGCGAGATCGCCCGTGTCCACATACGTCGCCGAAATCCCCATCGGCTTCAGCAGTTGCTCCAGCACCCGATAGGTTCCGCCGTAGAGATCGTTGGATACAACGACGTGATCGTTCGGCCGAAGAAGCGTCAGCACCGCATGGACAGCAGCCATTCCCGAAGCGAACGCAAAACCGCGAACACCGCACTCCAAATCGGCGATCGCGTCTTCCAGCACCTTTCGGGTCGGATTCAACGTGCGAGTATAGTCAAACCCCGTACTCTGCCCAAGCTTCGGGTGTGAATACGTGGTTGAATGATGGATTGGCAATGAAATCGCGCCTGTCGCCGGATCCTGGCGGTTTCCAATCTGCGCGAGTTTCGATTCTAACTTCATGTCCATTCGCCCTTTCGAATTCAAACAGAGGTCGGTCGAAATGATAGGAAAACTGTACAGATCATCCTATCCACAGTCAAGGCTTTACCGACCGCCAAAAGCGGCGTAGAGTGGTAAGAGACTATCTCACTGCGGCGGCCATAACGCGGCCGCGACAAAGCGCGATAAAGAGAGGAAACCTCCATGAACCGTTTGGCTCCCGAGCAAAGCGCGGCATCGAAGCCCTTACAAATGCTTTTCCTCATGATCGGTCTCGCGGCGGTGTCATTTTCGGCGATATTCATTGAATGGTCGACAGCTCCTGCCCCAATCATTGGCATGTACAGATTGTGGATGTCCGTCTGCGTCTTCCTGCCCGCGGCATGGCGCGCGAAGGGCCAATTGAAGGACATGACGCGGCGCGATTTCAGCCTCGTCCTGCTCTCCGGATTGTTTCTCGGTCTTCACTTTCTCTTTTGGATTCAATCGCTGAAGGAAACGTCGGTCGCGTCGTCGATGATCATCATTTCGTTGGAGCCGATTTTCGTCCTCATTGGCGCTTTTTTTCTATTCCGGGAACATATTCGGCTGCACGGCCTCGTATCGATGATCATCGCTATGCTCGGAGTCGTACTGGTTGCGTCAGGGGATTTTGGACGAGGCAGAGAACACGTTTACGGCGATGTCCTGTCGCTGATTGGCACGTTGGCCGTATCGGTGTATATGTTGGCTGGGCAGCAAGTCCGCAAGCGAGTGTCGAGTTCGCTGTACAACGTGCTCGTGTTCTTCGTGGCAGGCTTCGTGCTGTTTCTCTACAGTCTCGCGACAGCCAAACCGCTGCTCCACTACACAGGCCAAAACTGGCTGATGTTCGCGCTACTCGCGGTCGTATCCACCGTCCTTGGCCACGGCATTTTCAATTGGCTGCTCGACAGGGTGCGGGCAACCACCGTGGCCATGACGATTCTCGGCGAACCCGTGGTGGCCATCGTTTTCGCGATGCTGCTGCTCAATCAGCCCATCAACCTCTTGCAAGGCATCGGCGGTCTTGTCTGTTTGCTCAGCGTCTACTGGTTTTTGCGCTACTCAGCGAACAAGTCCGACGATAAAACATACCCACCCAGCCAGGAAACACAGTCCGCCTAGCGGAGTCAGTGCACCGATGGCCGCAGCCTTCGTACCCGTGGTGCTGAGAATGTACAAACTGCCTGAGAACAGCACCGTTCCAATGAAAAACAGCCAACCAGCCGCGTGCATCGACTTGCCGCCAATGTTGAGGCGAATCAAGATGCCGACCGCAATCAAGGCCAAGGCGTGATACATCTGGTACTGATCGCCCGTATGATACACGCTCAACATGTCGCTGGATATGCGACTGCTGATCACGTGTGCGCCAAACGCCCCCACCGCTACCGACAAAAACGCAAGGATACCGCCAATCACTGCAAATCCCATGGTTTAACCCCCATTTCGTCCGATCCGCCGCAGACCCGGATTCACAATTGCGGCGGTTTGCGACGCATCGTGCCTTGTTCGTAATCGTACGCCAGATGAATCAACTTGCCCTCGGAGAACGCCCGCCCCGTCAGCGTGAGCCCAAGCGGCATGCCGCTTGTCGTGTATCCCGCAGGTACCGTGATTGACGGATATCCCGCCTTCGCGGCGATGGCAGCGCCGTAGTTGTTCGGGAACGCCAGCGCGTCAAGTTGATGCGCATCCATGACGGCGTCGATCCCCTCGTTGCGCGACCACTGGAGATCGTTCAGTCGCTGGCGAATATATGTACCATCCTCCAACCGCCCGCTCGTCGCCTCAGCCATCTCGAAGATCGCTTGGCCATATTTCAGTGCCACCTCCGCATGCGCCTCGTTAAACCGAATCACATCCGCAAGCGTACGCACGGACAGCCACGGTTCCACCGTCTGCAAATAGCGGTTCAGCGCAACCTTGAATTCGTGGACAAGCACGTCGATGTTGCGACCCGCTTCGCTCTCCGCAATGTCGCAGTCGATCACGACCGCGCCAGCCCTTCGCAGGTCCTCGACGGCTGCCAGAAACACCTCGCGATTCTGCTCGTCCATCCCCTGATAATAGGCCGTCGGCAGGCCGATTCGCGCGCCATTCAATCCGCCGCGCCGCAGATAGGCCGGGTAGAATTGCGCCTGATGCCTGGTTGCCATAGTCGCTGCATCCGTCGGGTCCTCGCCGACCATCGCCTGCAACAAAATCGCCGCGTCCGCCACAGTGCGCGTCATCGGCCCGGCCGTATCCTGGCTCACCGCAATCGGAATAATCCCCGTCCGGCTCACCAGCCCCACCGTCGGCTTGATTCCCACCAGGGAATTGCTGCTTGCCGGGCTGAGAATCGAGCCGCTCGTCTCCGTCCCAATGGCCGCGACAGCAAAACCGGCAGCCACACCTGCGCCCGATCCAGCGCTGGATCCCCCCACATCCAAGGTCCCAGGACCGTACGGATTCCGCGTCTGTCCTCCCCGAGACGAGTAGCCGTTCGGCATGTGATCGCTGATGAAGTTGGCCCACTCCGTCAAATTCGCCTTGCCGATCATCACAGCGCCCTGCTCACGAAGTTTGCGCACAACCGTCGCATCCTTCGCCGCGTAATGTCCCTCAAGCGCCACAGACCCGGCAGTCGTCTGCATCATGTCTGCAGTGTCCAAGTTGTCTTTCACGAGAATCGGAATACCGTGCAGCGGCCCCCGCCAAACGCCTGCCCGAGCATCTCGATCCAGTCCTTCCGCAATCAGCAAGGCCTCAGGATTGACTTCGATCACCGCCCGCAACTCAGCCCCTGCCACATTGTGCCGGCCGATTTGTTCCAAACAAGCGGACACGAGTTCGACAGACGATACTTCTCCGCTCCGTTGTTTCTCCACCATTTCCTGGATAGTCCATTCCAGACATGTGCTCAAAAGAAACCCTCCTCTTGTCCGCTATTGTGCCATAACACAGGTCCAGCGCGAAATTTTCTTTGGAGGGCGGAGGTGAACGGAGTGGCGCGGGCGGGTGGTGTAGGCAGCGCGATCGCAGCGGAGCCGGGACACCTGGCCCACCGCCAACGAAGGTTGACGAAAATGAGTGGTCAAATAAGCGTCTCTCAGAGGCTTATTTTTCCGAAATGACCAAATGGAAAGCAAATAGGCGGCCTCAGACCGCCTATTTGTTCTCCCGCCGCCCGAATCTGGGCGGTTTCAGCAGGTTAAGCGGCTCACCGCCGCTTATTCAGCGCAAATCTTCTGTTTCGACACACTTAAGCGGCTCAGGACCGCTTATTCCCCACGTCTGCCCGAGATCGCGGCAAAACCGAGCCGCCTGGGCCGCAATAAGATAGATAATTTCCCTTACGGCAGCGCGATCGCAGCGGAGCCGAGACACCTGGCCGACCGCCAACGAAGGTTGGCGAAAATGAGTGGTCAAATAAGCGTCTCTCAGACGCTTATTTTTCCGAAATGACCAAATGGAAAGCAAATAGGCGGCCTCAGACCGCCTATTTGTTCTCCCGCCGCCCGAATCTGGGCGGTTTCAGCAGGTTAAGCGGCTCACCGCCGCTTATTCAGCGCAAATCTTCTGTTTCGACACACTTAAGCGGCTCAGGACCGCTTATTCCCCTCTTCCCCTCTTCCCCTCTTCCCCTCTTCCCCTCTTCCCCTCTTCCCCTCTTCCCCTCTTCCCCTCTTCCCCTCTTCCCCTCTTCCCCTCTTCCCCTCTTCCCCCACCCCTGGCATGCCTGCGTCAGCGCGCTTCCGACCGCGCGGGGCGACAAAAAAACCGCCTGGCCGCCTCTACGGCGGCGCAAGCGGTCACTTCACGCTAGCTTCACACTATTGGCTTATTGGTAATAGCCGAGGTCCTGTTGAATATGCTGACGGACCACCTGTGGATTCGTTCCAAATTGGCCAAATGCTCCATTTGGGGTATTCTGGGTCGCGTAGTAGCCGCCACCTTGGCCTTGATAACCACCGGCCTGCTGCGACGTGATGGTCCCGACCTGGTTTTGCAAATCGTTTTGGATATGTTGCTGAACGACTTGAGGATGCGTGCCAAACTGAGCGAGCGTCCCCGCGCCATAGTGCTGCGACGTACCGTACTGAGGCGTGCTGTACTGAGCCGTAGCGTACTGCGGCGTGCCGTAATGCTGGGTTCCGACTGAGGCGTTTCCGTAATGCGCCTGAATTTGCGCCGGAACGCTTTGCATGACTTGTTGGACAGAGCCCTGGCCAAACTGCCCGGTTGCATAACCTGCTTGGTTGTTGTATCCAGAGAGGTCTTGCTGAATATGCTGTTGAACCATCTGTGGATGTGTGCCGAATTGGCTCAATAAGCCGCCGCCGGAGAATGAATTCGTACCATAATAGTTGGATTGACCGCCGTGGTAGCCCAAATCCTGCGCGATCTGCTGCTGAACGACGCGTGGGTCGGTCCCACCTGCGTGCATGGGCGAACCGGCAAAGCTGGTGGCGGAAGGAGACAACTCGTTCGCGATGTGGGATCTCACTTCTTGCGGATTGCTGCCAAACTGGCGAAGCGTGTTGTACCCTTGTGTGCCAGGCTGGCCGCCAAACATCTGGTTTCCATACATGTCCGAACGTCAACTCCCTTGGATGTTGGTAGGTCTTTCGGATACAAGTATTTGTCTGTCTCGATTGCGCCATGCACCCTGATCCAGAAATTGCTCCATCCATTTCTATCCTTCGAGATCGGGTGCACCGCCGCCATTCGTCGTCCTTTTCAAAACGCAAACGGGGCCGTCGCGTGCCCTGCCAGCACATGGCGGCAGGCCGAGAACAGCCCCGTTCATCACAAGAACACTCAAAACACACAAAACACGCAACAACCGTTCCAGCGATGTTACGCGTTCATGGTCACGGACCAATCGTGCGCCATTTCGCCTTCCAGGTATTTTTCGACGTCCATCGCGGCTTTGCATCCCGATCCCGCTGCCGTGATCGCCTGACGATACCGGGAATCCATCACGTCTCCTGCGGCGAATACACCTTCGACTGACGTGGCAGTGGTGTTTCCTTTGGTGACGATGTAACCCAGTTCGTCGACTTCGACCTGCCCGTTCAAAAAGTCGGTGTTCGGGCGATGGCCGATCGCGACAAACACACCATCCGCCGGAATGTCCCGCGTCTCGCCGGTCGCGTTGTCGACCACGCGCAGCCCGGTGACCTTGGTGCCGTCGGACAGGACCTTCTGCGTGGTCACGTTCAATTCCCAGCGAATCTTGTCATTGGAGCGGGCGCGAGCCTGCATGACTTTCGAGGCGCGCAATTCTTCGCGGCGGTGGACAATCACGACCTCGGATGCAAATTTCGTTAAGAACGTCGCCTCTTCCATCGCCGAATCGCCGCCGCCGACGACGATGACGCGCTTGTTGCGGAAGAAGAACCCGTCGCAGGTGGCACATGTGGACACTCCGCGACCGATCAACTCGTTTTCGCCTTCGATGCCGAGCATCTTCGCCGACGCCCCGGTGGCGAGGATCAACGCGTCCGCGGTGTATTCGCGCTCCTTGTCCACCGTGACTCGGAACGGACGCTTGCTCAAATCGACGGACGTGGCGCGGCCCCGTTCGAACGTCGCGCCAAAACGCTGCGCCTGTTTCTTCATGGTCTCCATCAATTCCGGGCCCATGATGCCGTCGACAAAGCCAGGGAAATTCTCAATCTCGGTCGTCAACGTCAACTGTCCGCCCGGTTCGTCACCCTCGAAGACCAACGGCTCCAAGTCGGCGCGGGCGCTATATATCGCTGCGGTGTACCCAGCAGGTCCAGTTCCTAGAATGATGACTTTCCGATGCTCCATAGGTACCACTCTCCTCTTCCTGGTATTTTACACTGTCTTGCGGACGGCCTCCACTTCACCGCCGATGCAAATCGCTCGACCCTCTTCCAGGGTGAAGAGCAAGTCCGCTTTCGCGACCTCGTCCACGTCCTCCACCCATTGCGACAGTCTCAACATCGTATCGATCACAGTTTGCTCGTGCCCCTCCAATCCAGAATCCGGACTGTTGAGGCAGGCTTCGCCCCAGAGTCCCCGCGCGTCGGCATCGGTCAATGGGAGCAGCCGGACGGCTGGAATGGACGTCGTGGTTCGCTTGATCACGCCGCCGCCGCTCGCATTCGTGGCCAGGCGCAGACGGAGCAGCGGCCCAAACAGAGGATCGGTTTCGATGGCGACATTGAACAAGGCCCGCATGTCGACACCAGGCAATTCCTCCGGGACCGACGCGATCCCGATGGCACCCAAGGCCTCCCGAACCGTCGGCCACTCGATGCGCCGTCCATCAGCGCCGGATACCGCATCGATCACATCGCGCGCCCGCGCAGTGTCGATATCGGACAGTTCAGGAATGATGCCAGGGTCTTTCTCGCGATATTCATGGTACGCAGTCACTTTCGCGAGCGCACGGACCGCTTGTTCCGGAAAAGGATAAATCGGGATTTCGCGTTCCGAATCGACTTCGAGGAATCGCACCCGATAGTCGCCTGTCGTTAGGAAGTTCGCGACGACGGGCTTTTCGTATGGGTGTTTCTCGCCAGGCACGTGGGGATCGTTCGCGACCTCGCAAAGCGCCGCGGAAATGGCCACGCGCACCGCTTCTTCGTTCGTCGGCCCAACCGGCGTAAACAGGACGATCACCGCGTCAATCGACGGATCGCGCAGGACTTGCGGCAGTATCACCCGATAGCTTTCCGCCAACGACTCGAAGCCGATGTTCAACACCGGCGAGACGAAGTGCAGCCCTTCGCGCACCAGCCGATCCACCGTCATCACCGCACCCCCTGCCGTATTCGTGACGACGGCGACGCGGCGACCTGCGCGAATGGGGCCGGCGCCCAAGAGCACAGCGACATCGAACAGTTCCTGCAACGTATCGACGCGGATGACGCCTGCCTGGCGGAACATCGCTTCCACGGTTGCGTCCTCGGCAGCAACGGCGATGGTCCGGGTCGCCGCCACGTCAAGCCCGACCGGGGTTCTCGCGCTCTTCACCGCCAAAACGGGTTTCGTTCGCGTGATCCGGCGGGTGATTCTGGAAAAATTCCGCGGATTGCCGAACGACTCCAGGTAGAGCAAAATCATGTCGACACCGGGATCGGACTCCCAATGCTCCAACAAATCGTTGCCTGACACATCGGCTCGATTGCCAAGGCTGACAAACGAGGAAATACCGACCTGTATGTATGCGGCATAGTCAAGGATGGTGATGCCCAACGCGCCAGAGTGCGAGGCGATGGCGACCCGCCCATACTCTGGCACTTTCGGTGCGAAGCTGGCGTTCAGGCGCGTCTCTTCATCCATTTGAATGAGACCCAGGCTGTTTGGACCGATGAGTCTGCAGCCTGCCGAACGAAGCAACTCCAGCAATTCGCGCTCGAGTTCCAAGCCAGGCGGATCCATGTCGGAGAACCCGGACGAAACAATCATCACGTGCTTGACGCCTGCTTCGATGACATCTTTGGCCACATCGAGAATCTGGACGGCAGGTACGACGATCACGGCGAGATCGACAGGTTCGGGCACGTCGCGCAAGCTCGGGTACGCCTTGACGGACGCCACGGACTGCGCCGACGGATTCACAGGGTACACGGTGCCCCGAAAATCGCTGTTGAGAATATGTCGAAAGAGAACGTGCCCCAGCCTATCCGATCCGCGTGACGCGCCAACGACCGCGACGGTCTTCGGGTGAAAAAATCCGTCCAACGATGACACTTGTATGTCCCCTTTCATGGCGATGCTGCAAAAAGGCCGCCCCGGATACAGGGCGACCACTGAAACCGATTCACTTTTGATACGCTGAATCGAGGAACGCTTCCACCTGTTCCTTGGACTTCGCGTCGCGACTGAACAGCCGCGCCACTTCCTGACCGTTTTCATACGCGATAAAGGTGGGTATGCCGAGAATTTGCAACTCTTCCCCTAAATCAGGCAGTTCGTCGCGATTCGCCCGCGCCAGCGTAAACTCCGACGCGTATTTTTGCTCCCATTCGTCGAAATAAGGCTCAATTCGGCTGCAATCCGGGCACCAGCCCGCGTAAAATTCAACCATCACGCGACCTTCTTTCGTCGCGTTGCGATATTCGTCGTTCGACTTCAAATGCAACATGCTTCTCCGCCCCCTCTTGCGCCTATTATACCGCGAAGTCTGGCTCGGAAAAACCAAGCTCTCTGGGCCGTATCGAAAACATCTCGGGAAGTTTCCAATTTTGGCGAATGTCCAATCCACTCGTCGAACATGCTGTCTCGAAAATCCATATGATCGAAGAGAGTGTCGAAACCGAGGAGGTGTTCCTGGTGAAAGTGAATACGTTCATCAAGCTGGGTTCACTGGCATTCAACGTGGCCCGAGACGAGAAAGTCCGCGAACTTGTCAAGATGGCTCACACAGGTGCAAAACGCCGGGGCTTATTTCAACCCCCAACGAACAATTGGTATCGATCCAACCGTTGAACCGTGATCGACCCGCACGCGTTCTGCAAAAAAAAAATGGACGGACAAACGTCCGTCTAAGTAGGAGTGGCGTGGACAGCCAATGCAGCAGCAAGCGGCTAGGAGTGCCGCAGGTCGGCTCCCGCCCGTCTCAGGGCGAGAGCCGGCGAAATGTCAAGATCAATTGATCCCGATAACGCCGTATATCGACGATCTCAATTTCCTTCCTCTCAACAGCGTCCTTCAATTCACTCATCATCAAAAGGTTTTTCGCTTCATCCGTTTGCGTAAAAATCACCGTTTCGAACGGAGGCTCCATGCTCATCTGCCTCCCAATCCACAACCGATGCTGAAACTGCGTTGATCCATCCGATATGTAAAGAATACGAAGCTGT
The DNA here is from genome assembly GCF_001544355.1 of Alicyclobacillus acidiphilus NBRC 100859. Taxonomy (GTDB): domain Bacteria; phylum Bacillota; class Bacilli; order Alicyclobacillales; family Alicyclobacillaceae; genus Alicyclobacillus; species Alicyclobacillus acidiphilus. The sequence continues at coordinate 50,035 of NZ_BCQI01000005.1, read as the reverse complement.
ACGCGATCCGTCAATCGAATATGTAACAAAAACTAACATAGCCAAAAAGAATAAAATTCGACATGTTAACTTATTTGCATTTTCGATTGCATGTCCCTTTCTCAATTGGGTAAGTACTGAGTTCCATTCGATTTGGGTTGAATTCGGAGATGTCGCGACGACCGGGCAGACCGGGCAAGGCGGAAGATGCCCATTTGGTCAAATCTCACCGCGGCGTTACACTGACATTATGCTTTGTGAATATGCGTGAATACACGGGAAAGGAGGAGTATGATGGACCGACTTTCTGAAGAAGAGATTGCATCCAAGCTGACCTCACTGCCGACGTGGACAAAAAACGGCAAGATGCTGGAGAAACGGTATCGCTTTGGTTCGTTTTTCGACGCGATCCAATTCGTCAATCGCGTCGCCGAATTGGCGGAACACATGAACCACCACCCGTTTATATCCATTGACTATAAAGTGGTCAGTATCAGATTGACCTCCTGGCATGCGGGAGGCCTGACCGTGCTGGACTTCGATCAGGCCGCCATGCTCGATCAAATCTACGACAGCGACGGCGTCCATTGAGTCGAAGCGAGCGGGCGCCAGCCAGAACTCCAGGTGATCCGCTCCGCCCGATTCGTCCCGCTCGCCGTAGCGCTACTTCCGAAACACAGATTTCCAAAGGTCGGCTCTGTTATAGTCGCGCCAACGCCCGAACGACTGCACCTGGTTCCACTTGTCGGTGTCGCTGTGAAATTCGACCGTGACCTCGGCGTCGTCCAGGATCGGCATCGTCTGCGCCAAGCAGGCGTCCGCGTAGCGAACGGCGTACAGAGCTGACGGAAGATCCCGCAGAAACTTTCGGTAGCGCATCGCTGGCCGGCCATAGACGCGGCCGCCGCTGACGTGGACGTGAAATCTCAGTTCATGTTCAGACAGCCACTCGCCAACGATTTCATCGCGCATCCAGCGGGTGTATCTGCCAGAGATTTGCTGCTCGTTGTACCGCGATCCGACGCTGACATACCAATGTCCAGTGCGGACCGATTTGGTAACCGTGTATTTGCGATCCTCAAGTGGTCCTGCAGGTGTAGCACCATCCAAAAAAGCTACGTGGACGCGATTCGGATGCCACTTTGCGTGACGTTGCAGTTCCATCACAATTGATGCCTCCACAGGGTGACGTTCGCCCATGTATATGCCATCGCGGGCGCAAACGTCACTCGGCGGAACTTGCGAACCTAACCTGCAAACCTACGCGCGTTCGGCGAGATCGCGTTCGATCCGGCGCAACAAAGCCTCGCAACCCGCCGTGACAAGCTCATAGACGTGATCGAAGCGGCCGTCGTAGTAAGGGTCGGGCACCTCCTTGACAGGGGCGTCGTCGACGAGATCGAGCAGGCGAAATACCTTGTCCGAAGCGGGAGCGCCGAGCCGTTCCAACGCGCGCATGTTGTCGTCATCCATCGCGACAACATAATCCGCTTCCTGCAGCTCCTGACGCGTGACCTGACGGCTGCGGATGGTTTCCCACTCGATGCCCTTCTCAGTCAACACTTTCTGCGTGCCGCGATGCGGCTTCTCTCCAACGTGCCAATCGCCGATGCCTGCCGAATCCACGTCGATCACGTCCAACAAGCCTTTGTCGGCGACCATTTTGCGAAAGACAGCCTCCGCCATGGGAGATCTGCAGATATTCCCCAGACAAATAAACAACACCCGCACCATCTGATTCACCCCGGCTCCAGCGTACAAAGCGGCTTATCCAATCCGCAATTCAGTCTTCAATAGGAACCACCCAGTACCGCTCCGTGCTCAAGCTCGCAATGACCTCCGCGCGAGCTTCCGGACTGCTCGCCATCTGTTCCTCCATCCTGGCGAACAGACCTTGATACTGCGACTTGTGCGCCTTCATCGCAGCCATTTTTTCTTCGAACACCGACGATACATCAATGACGAAATCCGGCTTGCCGACAACCTCTTCTGCGTTGCGCACGACGACAGAGCCCCAGACGACGGGCCGCTCTTCCTTCGGCAGCCGCTTCACCGCAAGGACGGTTGCGTGTGAGAGTGCGTCGTGATCGGGATGGACGCCGTACTTCGGGTAGTAGGTCATGATGATGGATGGGTTGACTTCGCGAATCACTTCTTCAATCCGATCCGCCACGTATTCCGGGTCCTCGAACTCGACGGTCTTATCCCGCAGGCCCAACAACCGCAAATCGCCAACACCCAGGGCCTTGCAGGCATCCTCCAGTTCCTTCTTGCGGATCTTTGGCAGCGTCTCGCGATTGGCAAACGGCGGATTGCCCATGTTTCTGCCGAGTTCCCCGAGCGTGCCGCAGATCAAGGTCGCTGGCGTACCGGCCTTCGTAAACAACAGAACGGTTCCCGCCTTGCCGAATGATTCGTCGTCCGGGTGCGGAAACACGAGCAGCAAATGACGCGTCTTTTCCACTCCGCTCATCGACTCACTCCTCCTCAAGGGCGCTCATCGGCCAAGGCGTGCGCGACAACTGCAAGGCGACCGCGAGCCGCCCTTCCTCGTCGTGGCCAGCCATCAGCAGACGCCCTTGTCCATCGATTTCATAATCCGTGAGCCCTTCCGCGTAGATCCAACCAATGTCCATCTTCAAGCCGACGCGATACGGTTTCGATCCCGTCACCTGAGCTCGTTCAAACGTCACTTTGCCGTTGCGGATATAGGCGCACACAGCCATCGGTTGACCAAACCGATGGGCAGCGTATGCGCCGTTGGTCGTTTCCAGGTGCAGATAGACCTCTTGTCCAAGAAACTTGTCCAATGCGGCTTGAACCTCTTCGATACGAATGGGTTGCATACATGTCCCTGCTTTCACCTTGAAAGTGCTTCGGTCAACCGTGCAGCGCCCGGCGGACATGACGCCATCCATCCGCCGGTCCGTCCGATTACAACGCTTCTGTGACCGTCTTCGGCTGCACGAAGTTCAACAGATAATCCGGGCCGCCCGCCTTGGCGTCGGTGCCTGACATGTCGAAGCCGCCAAACGGCTGAATCCCCACCAGCGAGCCCGTGCACTTGCGATTGAGATACAAATTGCCGCACTCCATGTTGTATCTTGCGTACTCCAAGCGCGATCGCAACTGCGAGAACACAGACCCCGTCAGCCCGTACTCTGTGTTGTTAAACACTTCAATGCCTTCTTCGAACGAATCGACCTTGCAAATCGCCAACACTGGGCCAAAGATCTCTTCCTGCATGATTCGGGCCGTCGGCGCGACATCGCCAAAGATGGTCGGATGGACGAAGTACCCCACCGAGTCGTCGTACGTGCCGCCAAGCAGCAACTTGCCTTCCTGTTTGCCGATCTCGATATATCCCGTGATCTTGTTGAACGCCGCGGCGTCGATGACTGGGCCGACATCGCAGTTGTCCGCAGCAGGCCCGACCTTGAGCTTGCGAGCCAGTTCGAGGACGCGATCGACGACCGTGTCGTAGACGTCCTTGTGAATGATGGCCCTCGATCCAGCCGAACACTTCTGCCCTTGGAAACCAAAAGCCGATGCGACGATGGCGGCTGCCGCCTGTTCGAGATTCGCGGTTTCATCGACCACGATGCCATCTTTGCCGCCCATTTCCGCGACAACCCGCTTGATCCACCGCTGTCCCTCCGACAGACGGTGCGCTGTTTCGTCAATGTGAAGCCCCGTCTTTTTCGATCCCGTGAACGAAATGAAACGCACGTCGCGATGCGCGACCATGAGATCGCCAATCTTCTCCGGCGGACCCGGGACGAAGTTGAGGACACCGGGCGGCAGCTGAAGCTCGCGCATGATGTCGACAAACTTGGTGGCCATGACGGACGAGAGCGGCGACGGCTTCAACAAAATCGTGTTGCCCGTAACGATGGCCGCCGCAGCGGTGCCCGTCAGGATGGCCAACGGGAAGTTCCAGGGTGGAATGACAACGCCCACGCCCAGCGGCAGGTACATGTACCGATTGTCCTCGCCTGGATATGGAACGACCTCCCGGCCTTTGCCGAGTTCAATCGCCTGCCGAGCGTAGTACTCAAGAAAATCGATCGCTTCGTTGACATCGCCGTCCGCCTCGGCCCAGTTCTTGCCGGATTCGAAGATCTGCCAGGCCATCAGTTCTTCTTTGCGGCGGCGCATGATTGCGGCGGCCCGCAGCAAGTACATCGCGCGCTCTTCAAACGTTGTTGCGCGCCAAGTCGTGAACGCTTGCTTCGCGGCTTTGATGGCTTGCTCGATATGGTTCTCGTCAGCTTGTGACACATAGCCCACGACTTCCGCGTGCTTCGCTGGGTTGACGGACGCAAGCGTCTCATCCGTAAAAATTTCTTGCCCGCCAATATACAACGGGTACGTCTTGCCAAACTGGCTCTTGACCTGGTTCAGCGCTTCCTGCAGCCGCTCCTTGTGCGGCGAAGCGGTGAACTGAATGGTCGGTTCGTTGCGATATGGCATCAGAGTCACGTGTCACGCCTCCAGACAAATTGTGCGATAATAAAACGACCCGATTTCAAACTCTATCGTGCCAAACTTGACTACTGAAATGCAAATACCGAGCGCCGGCAATCATCCTGCATGACATGGAGGACCGCACGTGGACGCAAACTACTGGATTGAAACGCTTCAACTCGAACCACATCCGGAAGGCGGCTTCTACCGGGAAACGTATCATTCCGCGTCCTGGATGGAAGACGACGCGACCGTCCAGCGATACGGCGACAGGCGCAGAAGCGCGACGTCCATCTACTTCCTCCTGAGGTCAGGCGACGTTTCACACTTCCATCGACTGAAATCGGACGAGCTCTGGTATTTTCACGCGGGCGATCCGCTGGACGTGCATACCATCGATCCCGCTGGCAACTACCGTCGACTCGGCCTCGGCTTGTGTCAATCCGCCGGCCAAGAACCGCAACTGCTCGTCCCGAAAGGTCACATCTTCGGCTCCAGTCCGCAGGCGTCGACCGCTCCTTGCGAGGGGTATTCACTCGTCAGTTGCATGGTCACTCCGGGGTTTGACTTTCGAGATTTCGAACTGTTCCAGCAGGACCAGTTGCTCGAACTCTATCCCAACCAGGAACAGATCATCCGGCGCCTTACGCTTCCTTGAGGCGCTTCCTCATCTTCACGTGCAGAATGCCAGCGTCGTAAAAAGGCTCCGAGCTGATGGTCTGGTAGCCCAAGCCCTGGTAGAAGCCTTCCGCGTGACATTGCGCGTCGAGAACCGCGTAGGCATAACCGCGATCGGCCGCCATCGCTTCGACAGCCTCCATCACTTTGCGGCCGAACCCTTGTCCACGGTAATCGGCACGGACCGCGACGCGCTGAATTTTCGCCGTTTGATGGTCGTACGGCTTGAAGCGGGCGGTCGCGACAGGGGTGTCGGCATCGTCGACCAGGTACAGGTGGTTTCCGACGCCAACCACGTCTTGATCGTCGATTTCCTCGGCGATCGGCACGTTCTGTTCGTCGACAAACACCTCTTTTCGAATCCTCAAACAAACGTCCAAATCCTCTTGAGTACGGACATGAACCACTCTCATGCTGTAACCTCCACATCTTCATGGCACGGGGGTATAATGTGGTGATGCAAGGAGGCGCTGGTATGTCAACGACGACCCCCGCGCAGGCGTCTCAAATCAGTGGGCGCCGCCGCGGTTTATTTTTGCTCACCATTGCTCTTGGAGTTCTCCTCAATCCACTCAACTCGTCGATGATCTCGGTCGCGATGACCAAGTTTCAACACGTGTTCTCGGTGAATTTTACCACAGCTTCTTGGCTGATCTCGTCCTATTATTTGGCCAGCGCAGTCGCGCAGCCCATCATGGGAAAATTGGCGGACCTCGTAGGACGAAAGGCTTTATTTCTCATGGGCTTGTCGATCGTCGCGCTGTCCTGCGCCCTGGCGCCGTTTTCCCCAAGCTTCGCCTGGTTGATTGTCTTCCGCCTGATCCAATCGTTTGGCAGCGGCGCGATTTATCCGGCAGGCATGGGCATCGTGCGCAATGTCATCACGGAGCGCCAGTCGCAGGCCCTCGCGCTGCTCGCCGTGTTTTCATCCGGGGCTGCCGCGTTCGGTCCCTCCGTCGGCGGCTTGATCATGCGATACACCGATTGGCAAGGAATTTTTTGGGTGAATTTTCCCTTCATCGTCGCGAGTTTGCTGTTGGGGTGGTGGCTGCTCCCATCCGATCGGTCCGATCATACCGGTCGCGAGCAACCAGACGGCGGACGGCCGCGGTGGGCTGGCTTGGTCGATCGCATGGATGTGCCTGGCATCGCGCTGTTCACAATCGGGATCGTCACGAGCCTGTTCTTTCTGTTGTCCTTGAGCGATGTCATTCGTTGGTGGCCTTTGCCGGTGGCGATGGTCTCGTTCGGGCTCTTCGCCTGGCGGGAAAGCCGTGCGCGCGAGCCGTTCCTCAGCCTGCGCTTCTTCCGGGCAAACCGCCCATTGACCTGGGTGCTCGCGCAATTCACGGTGGTCAACGTGATCTTTTACTCGGTGTTCTTCGGCATGCCCACCTACCTCGAGGAAGTTCGGCATTTTGACACGCAGCAAACGGGACTGCTCATGCTTTGCATCGCCGGGTTCAGCCTCATCACATCGCCCATCACAGGCCGCTGGGTCAACCGAAGCGGCTCTCGTCCGCCGCTGCTGCTGGCTGCGGTTTGCATGGTGGTTGGCAGTGTGTTGTACCTGACCATTCGTACGCATTCACCTGTCGGTTGGCTGATTGTCGTGCTGTCGGTGCTCGGCTTGTCCAACGGGTTCAACAACGTGGGACTGCAGACTGCGCTGTTTCGCGTATCTCCGAAAGACGTCATCTCGACGGCGTCCGGTCTGTTTCAAATGGCTCGGTACATGGGCACCATCCTATCGACCATCGTGCTCGGCCTCGCGTTTGGAGCGCATATCAGCACATCTGAATTGCACAAATTGGCCATCGTGTTGGCTTGTCTCGGCGTCATCGTCCTTGTGATGAGCTTGCGTCTGCCAAAACGGGCTTGATCAGGGCGTGACAGACGATACCGAATTGCGCAGGACGACGTGTCCGCAGAGCAGGAGTTTTTCCTGTGGCGCATCCCCATTTTCAATGCGGTGGAGAAGCAGATCGACCGCGCGGGAGCCCATCCTTTTTTTGTCCACGTGCACCGTCGTCAACGCCGGCGTCACTTCCAGCGCGTCGTCGATGTCGTCGAAACCAGTCACGGAGACATCGTCTGGAACGCGAACGCCAATGGTCTGCAAAGCGCTCAAGAGCGCGATGGCAATGGAATCGTTCGCGCATACGAAGGCCGTCGGAAGTTCCGCGTCGCGCATCATCTGGCTGCCAATGCGCGACAAGTGCGCGACGTGCTCGTCCCTGGAGATCCCGAGGTTCGCGAGCAAGTCCGCGCGTTGGCGAAGCGGTATCCCATGATCCTCGACCGCCGTGCGAAAACCGAGCCAGCGTTGGCGAAACGACTCCGAATACGATTGATCTCCGACGAACTGGATCGACCGATGGCCCTGGCCAATCAAATAGTTGGTCATTTGCCGCGTAGCATCATAATTGTTGAAAAAGATCGTGTCACAAGGCACGGACTCGTCTTCGTGATCAACCAAGACGAACGGGATGCCGAGCTTCCGAATCTCCAACAGAAGCGAGGTCCCAACCAAACCTACGCCGACGATGCCGAGCACACCTGCAGGATTCAGCACGTTGAGGAAGTTTTCAGGCGAGTGCTCCGTGACGAGAATGGTTCCGAGCCCGCGTTCCGCGACGGCACCTGTGACGCCATCGACAATCCTCCCCCAAAATGAAGACGCGCGGTTTTGCATCCGCACGTTGGGCAGCAGCACAATGATGGTGTTCGCCCTTCGTTGTCCTTTGACCATCGGCGCGCGCGGCGTCGAATGGGTTTTCTCCTGCAGAAAATAGCCAAGTTGCGTAGCAATTTTGACAATTCTCTCGCGCGTTTCTTCACTCACACCAGACTGTCCAGACAAGGCCTTCGAAACTGCGTACTTAGACACCCCGGCTTGCATCGCAATCTGTTGCATGGTCACTTTTTTGGCCACGTGGTCGCTCCCCTATCCGAAAACAGATCTCATCTACTTGTTAGCCTAACAAACACACGGAAGTACGTCTACTCATGCTCGACGTCCTCGCACATACCAGCCCCAATACGTTTTTTTCAAATCAGCCATCATCGCTGCGATTCGGATGAAAAGGCCAATTGTGCCCAAGGGTCTGTTAGCTTATGATTATTCGTAGTTATCCTAACACTATAGGGAAGGTGACGCAGTGCAAGCAGAACGCGAAGGTGAACTTCTTCGTTCCCGAATGACGACGGAAGGAGAACGGATTCTCGATTGGTGGCGCAAACGCGTCATGAACGACGACGGACAATTCCACGGCGTCGTCGAGAACGATGGAACGCCTCACCCCGCCGCGGATCGCGGCGTGATCTTGGCGACACGCATCCTGTGGACGTTTTCGCGGGCCATCACGACGGGATTTCAGCCGATTGACGCAAATCGTGTCGTTGCCGACCTCGCGTACAGTTTTCTTCGCGAGTATTTTTGGGACGAAGAGAACCTTGGATTCTATTGGCTGCTCGACGGTGACAATCACCCAATCAACCCTCGCAAACATATCTACGGGCAGTCCTTCGCCATCTACGCCTTGTCCGAATACTACGTGGCTTCCGGCAACGTCGAAGCGTTGACCACGGCCCAACTTACCTACCATCTCGTCGAACAATACGCGGCGGATCCGCTGCACGGCGGCTATTATGAATCATTTACACAGAGTTGGGAACCTGACACCGACTTGCGTCTTGGTTCGGAGGATTTGAACGAAGCGAAATCCATGAATACACACCTGCACCTCCTGGAAGCGTATACCCGACTTTACCAGGTCTGGCCCAACCATCGTCTGAGAACCCGGTTTCATCATCTGTTGAACGTTGTCCTGGATCGAATTGTCGATCCCGAATCCGGTCATTTCATCCTATTCTTCGATGCCGACTGGACGCCGAAGAGCGACATCGTCTCCTATGGGCACGATATCGAAGGCTCCTGGCTGCTGTACGAGGCGGCGGAGGCCTTGGACGACAAAGCCGTGATCGAGCGCGTGCGCCAACTGGCCATGAAGATGGTCGACGCGACTCTGGCCGACGGAATCGACACGGACAGCGGCGTGTTCAACGAAGGGCGAGGAACGCAAATCATCGACAGCGACAAGCATTGGTGGCCGCAGGCCGAGGCCGTCGTGGGTCTCGTCAACGCCTACCAACTCTCCCGAAATGAAGCGTATTTGCAACGGGCTGCCGAAGTGTGGAACTTTATCGACGCAAAGATCCTGGACAAGGCACATGGAGAATGGTTCTGGAAAGTGGATCGCGACGGCAATCCGGATTTGACCAAGTACAAGGTTGAACCGTGGAAGGGCCCCTATCACAACACAAGGGCCTGCATGGAAGTATGGAAGCGGCTCGAGCACGTTTGAGGTCCGCCCAACATGGAGGGATACAGTCGATGAACTCGATATACGAAACCAGACGCCGACGCATCGAAGGCGAATATCAAACGCTCATCGAGCGCCCCAATGTCCCCGTGTTTCAAACGCATGGGTGGTACACGCGATATGAGCATCCGGTCCTCACAGCCGATCACGTGCCACTCACATGGCGCTTCGATTTCAATCCGTCAACCAACCCCTTTTTCATGGAACGGCTTGGCGTCAATGCCGCGTTTAATGCCGGCGCCATCGAGCACGACGGCAAGATCCAGATGGTCGCGCGGGTGGAAGGCGTGGATCGAAAGTCGTTCTTCGCCATCGCGGAAAGCGAAACCGGCATTGACGGCTTTCGCTTTTGGGACACGCCCATCGTACTCCCGGAGACCGACGATCCCGACACGAACGTGTACGACATGCGCCTCGTCAAACACGAAGACGGCTTCATCTACGGACTGTTCTGCACGGAACGGCGCGATCCCGCAGCTCCCCCAAGCGATCAATCTGCGGCGATTGCCCAGTGCGGCATCGTTCGGACGAAAGATTTTATCTCGTGGGAACGGCTGCCGGATCTCGTCACGAAGTCCCCGCAACAGCGCAACGTTGTGCTGCACCCAACCTTCGTCAACGGCAAATACGCGTTCTACACGCGGCCGCAGGACGGTTTCATCGATACCGGGAGCGGCGGCGGTATCGGATTTGGCCTGGCAGCCACGATGGACGGCGCAGTGATCGATCACGAAGTCATCGTCGACGACCGGATCTACCACACCATCAAAGAGTCAAAAAACGGCCTCGGCCCCGCGCCCATCCGGACCAAGGACGGCTGGCTGCACCTTGCACACGGCGCTCGCAACACAGCGTCCGGCTTGCGCTATGTGCTCTACCTCTTCCTGGCCGATCTCGACGATCCCGCCAAGGTGATTGCCCGCCCCGGCGGCTATTTCATCGCCCCGGTCGGAGAAGAACGCGTCGGCGACGTGTCGAATGTGACATTCAGCAATGGCTGGGTGGACCGGAAAAACGGCGAAGTGTTCATCTATTACGCTTCGTCCGACACAAGGATGCACGTCGCGACGTCGACCGTCGAACAGTTGCTGGACTACGTGAAAAACACTCCTGAGGACGGACTCCGCTCGGCAAAGAGCGTGGAAGCGAGAATGTCGCTGATTGAACGCAATCGACAGTATTTCAGCCGGCGCTGAGGCGATTGCATACGCTACAAAAGAGCTGCCCGCCGGTTCTCCAGGAACCTTGGCGGGCAGCCTCCACCACTTATTCTGTCTCTTGCGACCCGAGCGACTGGCGAACCGCTCTGTCACGGAAGGCCTTTGGCGTCAATCCTACCTGTCGCTTGAACAACTTGTTGAAATACGTTGGATCCGGATACCCCACGTGCGCCCCCACTTCGTAGGCTTTCAAATGAAAATCGTGCAGCAGCATATCTTTCGCCTTGTTGAGCCGCGTCTGCACGATGAATTCGCGAATCGTCATGCCAGTCTCACTCTTGAATCGCTTGCTCAGGTAACTCGGGCTCAAAAATACGCGGGCTGCCAATGAGGTCACGTCGAGATCCGAATCGAAATTCGACTCGATCACGTTGATCACCTGGCCAATTTGCAGACTGTGCGCCGAGGTCACAGCCTCCTCGCGCCCTAAGACGATGAGCAGCGAATGTTTGACGTGATCCCGCCAGTCCCACCATTTGGGGCATGTCTTGGCAGCATATTGAAGCCACTGGCGCGTCGACAGTGGCATATGCAAAAGCCTGTCCCGACCAGCTCCGGCTTTCAAGCCAACGGCCGTCAACAAGATTTGGGACGATAGTTCAGCCACGTCTTCGAGGCGAAGACCAACCTCCGCAATGTGGCAGAACATCTGGTCCACCACAGAACTCGCGCCTTCGTAACCCCTGTCGTCGAGGGCCGTGATGAATCTTCCGAGAAAACGCGTTCGCTCCTCGTCGGACAGCGGCGTGAGTTCCGCCGTCGGGTAGGAAAACGACTCGTCGCGGTACATATTCAAATGACTTGCCTCGGTCGACTGGATCACACCCGTCCACCAATGAGACAAATCGGTTTCCACAAATGGATAGCTGACCCCCACCAATGCGCGGGCAGAAGACAGCCGCGATAAACCGGCTTCAAATGAAGCCATCGCGCGTTCCGCGGAAAACGTGGAGAAGGTGATCACGTACGTGTTCGAATCGCAGGTGAGCACATGTGCGCAATCCAAACCTACGGATTGCATCTGTGTCAAAAATGGGTAGATTGGAATCACCTGCGAGCTTCGTATCGTGCAAAGCAGCAGTTCCTTCCGCTCATGAACCCTATTCAACACTTTCGATACTTCAGAATAATTCACCTCGATGGGTTTCAACTGCAGCGGATCCCATGAGGACGTCGGCCAAGTTCCCTCAAATGGCCCTGGTGAATCCCCTATCACGTTGCTGCGAGTTCGTTTCGGTACACGCAAGTTCACCATATCCCTCCTCTCAAAAAGGGACATACCAGGCTATGAAAACGGTTTCTTGACTCCTATTATAAAGAAGAACGGCAAAAAGAGGGAGCCTTTTTTTGCATAATTATTGTTTTTATATAGTCTGGTTTGCGAAACAACATAGAGGGATGGCCCAATTGCGCCGTTATGTCCAACCGCTACTTGGACAAAACGGGCGCATCTTGGATTAAAGACGATTTCGCATCTGCATGAAGGATTCGAAGTCGATGCAGTGCGCGCGTACATCCCACATACAGCAGCTTGGCGGAAAGAGGAGACGCGTCGTAGTTCTTTTCGTCGACGTCCACCAACAGGACGCTGTCAAATTCCAAGCCCTTCGCCAAGTAGATGGGAACCACGGAGACGCCGCCGCGATATTCTGTCTGCGACGCGTCAATCAAATGCGCGTCCAATCCCGCTTCCAGGCACGCGTGGTGGTAGATGTGCGCCGACTCCTCCGTTCGCGTCAACAACGCGACGGTATTTGCCGTCTTTCGCAAATCGTTGACTTGGTCGACTGCGGCTTCCAGTCGATCCCGCCACGACACCTGGCGTACCGTCACAGGCTCGCCGCTTCTGAACACAGGCTTCGCTTCGATGAAGCCCGCAAACGGACGGATAATGTGGTTGGCGAATTCGATGATTTCCAATGTGGATCGGTACGACACATCAAGCTGATAATATGCCGCTCCATCCGGAAATTGCGTCAAAAAATCGTTCCAGTCGTCGATCCCGTGATACGTATGGATGCTTTGCGACAAATCGCCAAGAATGGTGAACGACTGGCTTTGGCAGTACGCCCGAAGCACGTGGAGCTGAACAGGAGAAAAGTCCTGGGCTTCGTCGATGACGACGTGATCAAACCGATCCCGAGGATCAATGCCGTAGAAAGTCTGGTGAATGAACAGCAGAAGCGCCAGATCCTCCAACTGAACTTCCGGACGCGCGCCGTGCTTGCGAGGAACGCGGATACTTTCGGAAGACAGCCCCTGCGACGCATCGAGAAATTGACGGTAGACGGTCAAGGCGTTCAAATCGGGCCACAGGCGCTCGTATTGACGAAATGCGCTCGTCGCCAGTTTCCTACGCTCCTTCTTCGCCGTCGGTTCGACATCCTTCAGCGCAATCTCGATGGAACGCTTCACCCGCGCCAGCGTCCGCTCCATGCGAATGGCGACTGGGTAATTCGCGTATTCCTGATGGAACCACGCCGCGACGGTTTCCGAACGAAGCAAGTGCCCATCCCATGCGGAAAAGTCAACATCAGGAACGACATCGCACTCCAGTTCGCGCAAGAACGTTTCGAGCTCGCGCAGCGTGTCCAATCTGCCTTTTCGCCGCACCTCGTCATAGACGGCCTGCTTCGCCGTGCTCGTCTGCAGTCCGAACCATTCCCGCAGCCGTTTGCCCTGATCTTGCAAACCCACCTGGAAGTCGAGCAGCCTCAGAGCCCACGCCGCAAACGTCGTTTGCTGGATCCCTCCGACGCCCAGTTCAGGCAGCACTTCTGATATGTAATCGACAAACATCGCGGTTGGCGCGAAAATCACCATCTTGTCCGCGCGGATTCGGTCTTGATGCTGATACAGCAAATAAGCCAAGCGGTGAAGTGCGACCGTGGTCTTTCCACTTCCCGCGACGCCTTGAATGACGATAGGTAGATTTCGATCCGCCCGGATAATTTCGTTTTGCTCCGCCTGGATGGTTGAAACGATGTCGCGGAGCCGGCTGTCCTTGTTTTCGCCCAATCGATACAGAAGGAATTCGTCGGTGATGGCGTCTTGATGCTGTCCGTCCACGTAACTGTCGACCACCCGCTGCAGTTCGCTGTCGCGGACGACGATGTTTCGTTTGAGTCGGACGACGCCTCTCACCCGTCCGTCCGGAGCGTCGTATTCCGCTTCGTTTCCTTGGCCGTTGAACGAGTAGAACATGCTGGCCGCGGGTGCTCTCCAGTCCAACACGAGCCGCTCCGCTGTGTTCGGATCATCGATACCGCGCTTTCCGATATACAACGCTTCGAATTGATTCGCCCCGGATTGCGCGAAGTCCAATCGCCCGAAGTACGGTTCGCGAGCCGCCATCCGAAGGCTGCGGCGCCGCTCGCGTTGAAGGGCTTCCACGGCCGCGTCCGCCACCTCGTCGGCGGTCAAGGCCTCGTCAGCGTCTTCGTCGTCGTCCGCTTCAAACACGGTGAGGCCTTCTTTTCCCAACTGCTCCGCAATTCTGTCAAGCACAAAAGCAAGGCGTCCGCGTTCTTCCTCCATCGGATCGGATGCAGCATGATGATTCACATTGGTATCCGACATGCCTGTTCCTCCATCGCTCAAGTGTCATGAAGTTTCATCATAACACAGGTTCGACAAATCGACCACATGCGGCTAAATCCAGTTTCGCTTGCGAAATACCCGGATCATCCAGAACCCAAGGCCGACCATGAATACGACAATCGCGGCTGTGCACCACCACGTGTGTTGAAACGGCAAAGGAACGTTCATTCCCCACACCCCAGTGATGAGCGTGAGTGTCGCCGTCAGCGTGGTGATGATGGTCAAGACGCGAATCGCTTCGTTCGTCTGCGCCGTTCCGTACGAAGAATACGTGTCCATGGCACTGCTGACCAAATCGCGGAATACTTCAATAGAGTCTGAAATTCGTTCCAGATGGTCCGTCAGGTCCATGTAGTACGGCAGATTTTCCTTGCGCACCTCAAACGTGTACCGCGTGCCCAAATTGGAAAAAATCCTTCGCTGCGGATCGATCGCGCGCCTCATCATGACAATGGTCCGCTTGAGCGAAAGAAATTCTTCGGTGATGGCCAAGGCGGGATGCTCATAGATCTCGACCTCGAGTTCGTCGATACGGGCCGAGATGCGCTCGATGATGGGAAAATAGGTGTCCGTGATCCCGTCGACGATGGCGTACAGCAGATAATCCGGGCCCTTGGTCATATAGTGCGGTGATTGCCGCGACACGTCGGCGATGCGGCCAATCGAAATGATGGGCTTTTTATGTACAGTCACCACATAATTTTTGCCGAGAAACACGTTCAGCTCTTCGCTCGCAATTTCGGGATCGCTGTCCTCGTTGTAGCGAAGAGCGTGCAGTTCGAAGAAGTCGTATCCTTCGTAACGGTCGACCTTGGAGCGGGGAGAGTCGTAAATACAGTCCTCAATCGCCAAGGCGTGAAACGAGAACAATCCACCCAACCACTGCAGATCGCGCGGCTGCCAATCAAACAGATCCACCCACAGGAGATTGTTCTCATCCGCAAGGAGGGTTTGGAGTTGAGTCAAATCCACGTCGTGGTGCATCGACGTGTCACTGTGGCGATAAAAGTAGGTCTTGATCATTTGGCTCATCTCCTTGCGATGACTTACACACTACCTACAAAGGTATGAGGTCCATTCGCGAAGATCAAGTCGAAGGCGATACCAATCTCCGATTTCGTACGGCGGTCACGCTGTACCAGACGAGCGCGCCGACGTCGGCGACGGCAATGACGATACCCATCGACAGGCCTCCCGAGCTCTGTCCGCCCAAGCCAGCGAGCGGAGACGCGATGGCGCCCAGAAACAATTGCGCCACGCCAACCAAGCCTGCCGCGCTGCCCGCGACGCGCGGATGGTTTTGCAGAGCCAGCGACAGCCCGACCGTCGAGACAATTCCAACGCTGGACACGAGGACGAACAGCGAAGGCAGGACCAACGGCAGCCCCAGGCCGAACAGCAGGCTCGCGAACAATGCCACGCCGCCCGCAGCAGCCGTAGACAGTCCGGTGACGAAAATTCGATTGTTGTTCAGCTTTCCCGCCAGGGCCCCCGTCACCTGGGAAGCGACGACGATGCCAACGCCGTTGGCCGCAAAACAGACGCTGAACCATTGCGGCGAGAGTCCAAAAATCTCCTGCAGGACGAACGGAGAGCCCGATATGTAGCCAAACATCGCCGCCATGACAAGGCCTTGGGACAGAGCGTAGGCGACGAACACGCGATCCGTCAGCAGTTCCCCGAATCCCCGCAACGTCCCTCGCAAACCGCCGACTGTTCTTCGATCATCCGCCAACGTTTCAGGCAAAAACACGGCAACCATCAAGGTGAGCAAAACGCCCACAGCGGCCAAGATCAGAAAGACGCCTCGCCAGGACGTGAAACGAAGCAACTGCCCGCCGATGACGGGCGCCAACACGGGTGCAGCTCCGTTGATCAGCATGAGCAGCGAGTAGAAACGCGTCAGCGCCGTACCTTCGTAGAGATCGCGGACCACGGCCCGGGCGATGACAATCCCTGCCGCACCGCAGATGCCTTGCAACAAACGAACTGCGACCAACATCCAAATGGAAGGCGCCAAAGCACAGGCGAAGGAGACCACGGCATATAGAGCCAAACCCAACAGCAAGGGTCTCTTGCGTCCGCGCGCATCGCTGAGCGGCCCCGCGAACAATTGGCCGATCGCCAAGCCCAACAGGCACGCCGTCAGGCTCAGTTGCGCATCGGACGTCGTCGCGTGCAATTCATGGGCCATCGTCGGCAGCGCGGGCAGATACATATCGATGGACAACGGCGCGATGGCTGTCAACGTGCCAAGAATCGCGGCCATACGCAACCGTCCGAGCGCGCTGGTCGGTGCGGCAGTCATGTATTGATGATTCATGAAACCAAAACTCCTGTCACGCATAGCTTATGTTTCTCAATTTTTCGAGAGGTAAATCCGGTTGCAACGAGGTGGCCGCGACAGTCAATTCGAATTGAGATTGACAATCTGCTGTCCCAGCCACCAGCTGATGGATTGCCAACCTTGGGGCGTATCGATGGTCTTCATCACCGGCGCCAGCTTCAGGGCCAACTCGCCCTGCTGCGCCAAAACCTGCTGCCCCTGTGCCGTCGGATGGACGTCGTTTTTCAAGATGTAGGCATGATGTCCGTGGAACGCGTCGTACGCGTCCGCGACCGCAATGCCGTCTTGCAGCGCGATTTGGGCTATCTGCAGGTTTGCCGCCGTGATCGCCGATTCCGCCAAGAGGTACAACGCTTTGGCGCTGGATGGAATCGGATCGTAGAGATCATAGAGTACAATGGTCGCCTTGGGATTGAGCGCTTGTACTCGTTGAACAATCTGCGTCAAATTCTGTCCAATCGTCCCTACTGCCGCGGTCAATTGTGTCGCGAGTGTCTGTGCCTGATTGCTGGTCACGGTCGTCGGCGACGACGAAGTCAGCAGCGGCAGGGCGGGTTTCAGCAAATCGTTGCTGCCGATGTCGATGGTGATGACAGAAGCGTTCTGGACCGCCGCAATCGTCGTTTGATCGGTGTTCAAAGCGTTGAGCAAATCTGCCGTCGTCCAGCCAGGCACAGCCAAATCGGTGACGCTGTCGTGCACCTTCTGGCCAATCAAGTACGGGAAGGCCTTTTTGGACGGAGCCCGGTTGTTGCCAAGGTTGTAGCCATAGCTGATGGAGTCGCCGAGTGCCACCAGCGACGCCTGCTTGGCCGCCGCAGTGTGAATGGACGATTTTCCGGACAGCGCTTCGACGCGCGCCGATTGTGGATGCTGTGCAACGCCAGCCCGCGCAACAGCTGGCATCAACAACGTGCCGATGGACGTCAGTGCGAGCATCGCCTTGCCAAGATAACTTGTAAACTGCATAAATCGATCTCTCCCTTTCGCCACGGGCGACGATCACTCGAAGCATGAAAATACGTAAAATCTCTCCTGCACAGACGACATGACAATTCCACTGCCATTATACTTTTGATACGCCGGCCCTCATAGAGGATGGATGGAGTTACAAGAAGCAAGATCGGGGAGTATTTGGTATTCTATAGGCGTAGGGAGGTTGGGGCGACATGGCGACGCGCAGAACGAAAGGCTGGACAATGGTTGGAATGATGGCCGCAGTCTGCCTGATTCTCACTGGCTGTGCGGCGAAGCCTGCGGCACAGTCCATCGAACGGACTGCACAGTCCAATACGGCGCGCCATGCGGACTCGACCAAAACCATTTCGCACGGCAGCAGTACAGATACACATTCGCAGACGTCCGTACCCAAGTCCTTCACCAACTCGGTCCACACCATCGCGTCGAACATCCGCATGTTTGACGCGAATGACGGAATATCGTGGGGGTATCGCGGCGGCGCGTTTCATTTGTACGAGACGAACAACGGCGGCCTGACCTGGGCCGAGAAACGGGTTCCCGATTTGCCGACTGACCAAGTTTCCGCCAACGGCCCAGGTGGACCGGATTTTGTATACCCAGTCATCCTCAATTCGAAGATTTGGTGGTTCACGTGGATCGACGGTGGCAAGGCGCACGTGCTCTCCACCAACGACAGTGGAGATTCGTGGTCGATCTCGTCGTTCGCTGTGCCGGATGATGTTCGACAGATCGGCGGCGCGCAATTTGTCAGCCCGAAGGACGGCTGGATCCTGTGCTTCGGAGGCGGCAATGCCGATGCTGTCTCGAAGTATCTGTTTCACACGCAGACGTCGGGGAAATCCTGGACGCTCGTCAACGACTCGACGCGCGGACTCCCGCACAACGGAACCTCGACGATGATGGACTTTGGGGCCAATGGAAAGATGGGCGTGATCGCGACGGTGGATCCGACAACCCAGTCGATCGTGGTGGACGAAACGTACGATTCGGGCCTGCACTGGCACCTGACGACCTTGGATGCGCCGACGACCGGCTCCGAAATTCCGACCTTGCTGATGGCCCGCGCCATCAGCCCGCACGAATTCTTGATTGAAAGTTCCCTTCCGACCGCGTCGGGCAATCGCCTGTTGATTCAAAGCCAGTTCGATGGCGGCAAATGGATATCGAACTCTGTCGTCGTTGGACAGGTCCAGGCGGTCGCAAGCATCACGCCAGACTCCTTGGTGGTGCTGGAACGAAACAACCGCCGCGAGTGGATCATGCGTACCATCGACGGCGGCATCACGTGGTACACCGCCGCGACGCCGCTGCCGAGCACCATCGTCGGCGAGCACTTGATCTCGTTTGACATCGCCGATCCCGCGACGTGGTTCATCCTCGCCGAAGACGATCGGCTGACTCCGAGCTTGTTCAAGAGTCCGGACGCCGGGAACCACTGGTCGCAACTGTAGCGGCGGCTGTGGATTCCGTGTCGAATCGCATCAGACGATTCGACTGTGAAAGCAAAGTTCCATTTGCTTCAGAAACCGCTCGTGGCCATCCGTGAACGTCGCGCATCCATGGCGGTGGACGACCGTCGCGAAGCCTTCATCGTATGCCCCTGCCGCGGTGAGAAAGTCGCAAATGTCTGTGCACACTCCGGTAATGTGGACCGTTCCCACGCCTTCCGCCCTCAATCGCTCAGCGAGTCCCGTCCCATAAAACGCATTGTAGCTCGCCTTCGGAATCCACCAAACGTTGGACGCGCGCTTCGCGGATTCGTACCAGTCGCGCAGTCGTCCGTACAATTCGTGTCCCCACGTGCCTTCGACATTGTGAGGCGGCCATTCCTGGAAATGTCGATCTCCCTCGTGGTGCGTGTCCATACAGATGGCGACGATGCTGCCAGCTTCTCGCATGCGTTCAGCCAGGTCTGCGATATACGGGACGATCGCACGGGCGGGATCGCCAGCCGTGAGGCTTCCGCGCTCGTGCACGAAATCATTCGACATGTCGATGATCAACAAAGCTTCCTGCGGCATCGAAACGATCTCCTTTACTCAATAGGTTGAGTCGCGCGACAATTCAATCCGTCCCCCAGTCCGCCGCACACTTGCGCCCACAACGTCAACCAGATACCATGACGAAATGAAGCGAGGAGATTGTACATGCGATATCGTGGTGCACATAAACTGCCGCAATGGTTGGAGACGGGCGCGCCTATTCTCCTGGACAATCGAAAAGACGACGTAGAAGCTGCCCTGCGCGACGTCCATGGATCGATCTGCCTGGAAATCGGCTGCGGCAAAGGTGGATTTTTGCAGCAAATGGCCGCCTTGTATCCGGACTGGATGTTTATCGGCATCGACAAAATGCTGGCCGTTTTGGCCAAAGGCGCTGCCGGAGCCGTCGAGCGCAATTTGCCAAACGTCCTGTTCATCGCGGGCGACATTGTGTATATTGCGCCGAAACTGCCGCAGGGCGGCGTGGATCGAATCTTTCTGAACTTTTCCGATCCATGGCCGAGGCGGCGGCATCACGAGCGGCGGCTGACGCACGCCTCGAAACTCGCGCTGTACCAAGATCTGCTGTCGGAGCACGGCGTGGTCGAGCAGAAAACGGACAACCGCGACCTGTTTGAGTGGTCGATATCGTCGTTCTCAAACAATGGCTGGAACGTGGAACGGGTAGAGCGCGGCTTCGCCGTAGGCGAGCCGCTTCCGTCCAATCTTTCCAGCCAATACGTGCAAACCGAATACGAGGCCAAATTCCGGGCAAATGGACAACCCATCTACTACTTGCTGGCGCGGCCGCCGCGCTGATCGACCAATCCTTGGCTGCCAAGACGCGGAAAGGTCAGTCCAGCAACCCGCGGCGAAACGCAATCAACTTTGGCTCCATCATCTCGTACATCGCGTAGGAAACGCCTTCGCGCCCCACGCCGCTCTCCTTGACGCCGCCGTACGGCATGTGATCGACCCGGAAGGTCGGAACCTGATTGATGAGCACCGCGCCGCTCTCAATCTCGTCGGCCGCCTGCAACGCGTGCTCGACTGAATTGGTGAAGACCCCTGCGTTCAGCCCAAATTTCGACTGATTCGCCTTCGTCACGGCTTCGTCCCACGCTGCAACCGGCTCGATTACGACGACCGGCCCAAACGCCTCTTCCGTAAGCAGCTTGGCGTCGCTCGGGACGTTCGTCAACACCGTCGGCTCCATCACACGCTGCGACACCGTGCCGCCTGCGAGGACCTTCGCGCCAGCCGCCTTCGCTTCGTCAACCCACGCCGCGAGCCGCTGTGCAGCTTTATCGTTGATCAGCGCCGAGACATCGGTGTCCGCGTCCAGCGGATCGCCAATGCGCAAACTCTTGGCCTTGTTCACCACCAACTGTGCGAAAGCGTCGAACACATGTCGATGGACGTATACGCGCTGGATGGAGATACATACTTGGCCGCTGTACGAAAACGCGCCCGCCACGGTCTCGGCAGCGACGCGTTCCAACTGTTTGTCCGTCAAGCCGTCGTCGATCAAAAGCGGCGAGTTTGATCCCAATTCCAGGGTAACCTTGCGCAGTCCAGCCTTCGCCCGAATCAACTTGCCCACTTCGGGACTGCCCGTGAATGTCACATACGCCACATCTGGATGGGTGGTCAAGACGTCGCTCAACTCGCGGCCGTCGCCCGGCACGATGTTGAGCACGCCGTTCGGCAGTCCTGCGTCCTGGAAAATGTGCCCGAGAACCAACGCGGACAGCGGCGTCTGTTCGGCCGGTTTCAGGACGATGGTGTTGCCTGCGGCAATAGCTGGCCCAACCTTGTGCGCAACGAGGTTCATCGGAAAATTGAACGGCGTAATGGCCGCCACAACCCCCACCGGTCGATACACCGTGTAGGCGTGGTAATGTTCGCCGCGAGGGGCCGCGTCCAGCGGGATCGACTCCCCGCGCAGATTGCGCGCGGCTTCGGCGGCAAACCGGTACGTTTCGACTGTGCGCTCCAGCTCAACGCGAGCCGCCTTCAGCGGCTTTCCCGCCTCGCGCACAATGGTGTCCGCCAGTTCGTCTTTCCGTTCATCGATCAACTGGGCTGCCTTGCGCAAGATCTCAGCGCGCCGCCAAGCCGGTACTTCGCGAAACGATTTGAACGCTCGCGCAGCGACACGGATTGCGCGCTCCACCTGTTCCGGCGACGCGTAGCCAATTTTGGCAATTTCGTCATTGCTGTACGGCGACATGAGCGGCACGAGGCGGCTCGCCTCTTCCCAATCGCCATCGATCCACACATGCGTCTCTGCTCCCATGGAAATCCCTCCATCCTTCAGATTGCCCTTGCCAGACACCGTCAATGCGCACACATTGGCGTGTCGGTCGGCCCTACCTTGGCATATCGAGTCTGGGAACATCGAGTTTGCGGCCGCCTTGACGGCTCGAATCGAGCATCGCGCGCACGACCGCCTGCGCGTACACGGCGTCCAGGCATCGAGGCACCGGATAACCAATCTCCTCCCCTCGCACGCGTGCGAGAAACGCCGCCAAGGCGGTCGCGTGCAGGTTGAGATGGGCGCTCTGAGCGTATTTCGGTCCGATGGGCCGAATACAAGCGTGCACTTCCTGATACCCTTCTTCGATCTCGGCTCGCGGCAAAGACCCTCCGGCCGCCAGCGCAACGCTCGCTCCGGCGTATGCGTCAAGCGGCACGTGCAGGACGCCTCGCTCACAGACGAGATCGATCACATCCCGCTCCCGGCCGACGTGAACACGCGACACCTCAAGCGTTCCGACCGAGCCGTTCGCCATCTCGAGGAGGCAAGTCGTCCAGTCGTCGACCGTGACAGATTCGGTTCCGCCCGCTCCCGACCGAGCCGGAACAAACGTACGAGCCGTGGCCGCGACGGCTGACACAGGACCGAGCAGGAGGTGAAGCGCGTCAATCAAATGGATCCCAAGGTCCATCGACGCCCCGCCGCCCGCACTCGCTTCGCGCAACCGCCAGGCCATCTGTCGATCCGGATCCAAATAGCCGCCATGCAGCAACTCGGCGCGAAATGTCAACACGCGGCCGAGCGCGCCTGTCATGAGGATGCGGCGCGCTTCCATCACGGCGGGGTGGAAACGATAGATGAGAGCCACTTGCTCGACCATCCCCCGCTCCTTCGCCAATCTCGCCATCGCTTGCGCCTCGCTCAAATGGTGACTGATGGGCTTCTCGCAATACACGGCGAGTCCCGCTTCCGCTGCGGCCTCAAAAGCGGCCATATGGAGGTGGTTGGGCGTCGCGATCGACACAGCGTCAAGACTGGCCCTGCCGATCTCTTGCACGTCGCTCGTCACATGGCGGAACGTCTGCGCCGCGAGTCGACCGGACGCCGACTCCGGATCGCGGACGACCACGGTATCCCACTCGGCCCTTGGCGCTGGCACAGCCGCTGCGACGCAAAGTTGACTGGCCAACACGTGAATTCGCCCGATGTATCCGTATCCGTGCAGCCCCATGCGGACTGCGTGATCTTGTGGTGCCAATGAAATCACCTCATCGCGAGCATCGATTCGCATTCTTCCGTCAAACGGATGGGTTGATTCGGCAGCCGCTTCACGTCAAAGCGGGAGATCAACTCGCCAGGCGAAAGCTCTACCGGTTTGTCGCATAGACCCGCTAGAAAGGCCAGCACACCAACCACGCGCGACGCCGGCACACCGGAACTGCGAAGGTATGCGAGCGTGATGGACCGATCCCGTTTGCTCAACTTTTGTCCGTCGCGATCGACCACGAGCGGCACATGTACAAATGTAGGTTCCGGCCAGCCGAATGCCTGGTAGATGGTCAGTTGGCGCGGGGTCGACGACAGCAGATCGGCTCCGCGAAGCACGTCGGTCACCCCCATCGCCGCATCGTCCACCACGACGGCGAGCTGATAGGCGAACAGGCCATCCGCCCGCCGCACGACGAAGTCGCCGACGTCCGAGAGAGGAACTCGCTGCTGGCCATACACGAGATCGACGAAACTGGCGACAGCCTGGTCGTCCACGCGAAACCGCAGAGAGGGTTCCTTCGCCCGCCTGCGCGCCATCCGCTCGACGTCTGTCAATGCGCGGCAAGTGCCGGGATAGCGCGGTTCACCGAGCACATTGTGCGGCGCCGACGCGACCTGCAGCAGTTCCGCGCGGCTGCAGAAACACGGATACAGCCGACCAGCCTGTTCGAGAATCCGTATGGCCTCCTCATACAGCGATGTCCTGCGACTCTGTTCGTATGGTCCGCAAGGCCCACCGACATCCGGGCCCTCGTCCCAATCCAGACCGAGCCAACGCAGCTCATCCATCATCTGCAAGGCGTATTCCGTGCGGCATCGAGCCACATCGATATCTTCCACACGCAGAATGAGCTGTCCACCGACCGCCCGCATGTGCAGCCAAGCGAGCAGAGCCGTCAAGGCGTTGCCGAGATGAAGTTGTCCACTCGGCGTCGGCGCAAAGCGTCCTCGGCGCATGTTCTCACTCCTGGTTCCATAACCATTCTTCGACTGGGAGATGCCAATCCACGCTTTTGTCTATCGTACCAAAAATTCAATGAACATACTTTCCCGCGTCCGGCTTGGCCATCCAGTCGAAGTCCGCGGCCAGCCGCTCCAACGATTCGTCCAGTTCGGTTCCGAACATCGGACGGCCGTGACCCGTGACGGCCCAGGCCGGTTTCAGCGCTTGAAGCGTCCGCACCGAAGCTTTCGCCTGTTGCCAGTCTGTCGTGAAATACGCCGGTGGACCGTGAATCTCTCGCTTTTGCGACAGGACTGCGTACAGCGACTCCTGTTTGACGGTGGTGAACGCGTCCCCTGCCACCAGGGCCCGATCCCGCTCGCGAAACAAGGAGATATGCCCCTCCGTGTGCCCCGGCGTGTGAATCCACCGCCATTCCGGCAAGTGCGGAACCTCTCCGTTTGGTGGCAAAGCGCGGACGGCGTCGCCCAAATCGAGTCCACGCCGCGGAAAGAAGACCGACAGATAGCTGACCATGCCGCCGCCCACGGTCGGATCTGGCGGACGATAATCTTTTCGTCCCGTGAGGTATGGTAGTTCCAGCGGATGCGCGTAGACGGGTACGTCAAATCGGTGCGCGAGAGGAATCAGCGTGCCGACGTGATCGAAATGTCCATGCGTCAGGATGATGCACCCGGGCCGACTTCGCTCAAACCGTTCTTCGATCCGCCGCAGCAACTGTTGTTCCGTACCTGCCATGCCAGCGTCAATCATGACCCACTCCCCATCGCCGGCGTGCGGAGGACCAATGAACACGACGTTGGCGATTCGGCTCTGAACGTAGGTCACGTCGGGCAAAACGTCCTCGTCTGCGACCGTCTGATTCGATAGGTTGTGCTCCATCGACAGGTTGTGATCCATTGACTCCGTCGGATTGTCCATGCCTGACATCGTCTCCCTTTCGCTCTCTTCGCCATTCTAGTGTGTCGATACAGGCATACGGCGATACACCGCCTCGGAGCGGGACACATGTTGTGTATCCACGACTCGCGTGCGCATAAATTGAGATACAATGAACATAACCCGGTGAACAAAACCCGCAGATCTTATGAATCCAAGCGAAATTTCAACGTGTAGCTAACAGAGTCGGCATCCTGGACGTCTATGATAGTTAGTAGTCCTTGTGAAACGAGGTTAAAGAATGGTCGACCCGAGCGCCCAAGACGCAACTCTAGCCCTATTTGACGAATACGCCGACAAGATCTACGAATTTGCGCGATATTCCCTCGGGAACTGCGAAGACGCAGAGGATCTCGTGCAAGAGGTTTTCGTGCGCGTGTATCGAACTTGGGGCAGCCGGGAGTTGGACAGTCCTGGCGCATGGATCTGGACGATAGCCAGAAACCTCGTCCGCGACGCGTATCGCCGACGATCCCGCCATCGGGAAGGCTTGGTCGCGGATTTCGACCAATGGTCGGTGCAAGCCCGCCCGCAGGATACGTTGGTGGAGGTCGAGGACGTTCTGTCGCAGTTGACGGATTTGGAGCGTCAAGTCGTGTTTTTTCGGCTGATCGAGGACATGCCGGTCGACGAGACTGCGAAAATCGTTCAGACATCGTCGGTCAACGTACGCGTGACACTGCATCGAGCGATTCGAAAACTTCGCGCGCTTCTCTCGGAAGACTTTCGCCCGGAACGGGCAGTACACGGACAAAGGAGGACTTCGAGATGACCCCAAAACGACTGCAGACGGAGTTACAACGGGGCCACCGTCCACGATTGTCCTCGGATCGCAAGGCTGCTTTACGCGATCGTCTCATCGCGCAAATGGAGAACGACGCAAACAACGGTACGGATTTCATCGATGAATTGGGAGAATCCGATCAATCAGCGGCATCGCCGCGCAGACCAAGGCGATTTGCCCCCTACGGGTACAGTGCCGCCGGGCTGCTGGTCGCCAGCGGGATCGCAGGTGTTGTCGCCTGGTCGTTGCCCGGCTCGCACAGTCCGCAGTCGCTGGCGCAGCCCGCTGCGAAGCCGATCTCGTCCTTCGGCACACACCAGACAAGCGGCGCAAATGGCACGACTGTCCATCACGCGCCCACCGCTCAGGCCCGGTCCGCCATGACCACGGCCCCATCCCGGCAGCCGTCTCGTCAGCAGCCTGGTCGGCCGTCGAGTGACAGCGCACCGGTTCCTGCAACGAAGCACGCTGTGGCGAAGGTTCTGGCATCGGACGCCGTAAAGGGCAATCCGACCGAAGCGACCGCGAATAGCTATACCGCCAACACGAAGCTCATCGCCAACGGACTGTCGACAAGGCCGACGAATCGTACCATGGGGCCATCGAGATCGAACCAAGCGCTTGCTCCGAGTGCGACGGCGCAGGAAAAGGCGAAGTCGTCAACGAATCAGTCGGGGACCTCTTCGACGGCGGCAACTCAGGCGACGGCAACCGACATTGGATCGCCAGTGTCGCCCGCTTCAGCCTCGTCGCAGACGACGTCTTCGGGGACCGAATCGCTCAGTCCGACGACCGACGCGCAGGCAGCGACGAACTCGCCAACGGCAACCAACGCGCAGGCAGCCACGATGGTGTCGAACACGGCCGGATCGACCAATACAGCAAACGCATCTGGTGCATCGCTGACTTCCAACTCCGTAGGCACGGACAATGATGCTGCCAGCGGCGGTTCCAACTCGACGACACAGTTCATCGCCTCCAACCCAAGCGGGGCGTCAGAAGGGCAATCCGCGTCATCGACCGCGGCCCTCGGCACAACTGCCGCGAATAGCCCTGCCGCAGTGAACGCCTCCTCCGGCGCAGGTTTCTCGACAGGACCATTCAGCACAGGAACCTGGGCGGTCAAGGGGAACTATGTGTACGCGACCAGCGACGGCGGGAAAACGTGGGTCGATGTCACACCACAGGATGTCGTGCACTCGGATGCCATGATTACGTCGGTCGACTTTCCCAGTTCGGACGAGGGGCTCATCGCGGTGCGCCAATCCGGACAATCGACCATTTATGTATCGGCAGACGGCGGCCAGTCGTGGCAAGAATCTTCGCTGCCGACGAGTTTGGCCGGCGATGTCCGCCAGCTTGACATGATCGACGACTCCATCGGATACGCCGCGATCACGAGCGACACGAACCCGGGGACGATGACCTCTTTGTGGGAGACCGTCGACGGCGGTCAACATTGGGCCAATATGTACACTGCAAGCGCGCGGGAGGAAGCCAGCACACCGCGGCAACCCAGTTCGTTGTCGCTGCTCTACGATCCTTTCCAGTTGGTTGCGTTCGGCTCGGCCAATGTCGGCTATCGGTGGATGTCGACATCGACCGGGTGGGCGCCGGGTTACACAACGACCGCAGGCGCCACGTGGACGACCCAAATCCCGGAACTGCCTGTTCCACGTGGGATACCGTCGGGAGCGACCGAGGATATCGACAGTCTGCCAATGTTCTTTGACGGCGTCGGCGTCTGGCCGGTTCTGTATGAGTCGTCCAAAGGAAACACCCTTGTTACCTACGAAAGCGCCGACGAAGGCCTCAATTGGTCGATCTCGGGCACGGCTTCCCTGAAAACGGCGGAAGACGCGGTGTTTATTTCGCCGAAGGTCGGCTGGGCCGTCGATCCCGTCACCAACTCGTTCCTTCAAACGTCCGATGGCGGCGCTACATGGACCAAGGTGCCATCCAGCGTTTCAATCTCGGATTTTACGCTCGTCGTACCGACATCGTCTGCAACTGCCATTGGGATTGAACCACAAGCCGATGGAACAGTATCTCTGCTGTCGACGACCAACGGCGGGAAAACGTGGAGCCCAGCGGCTGCGCCGAAGAGCTTCTCCCAATCCTCGTAAGCCGTTATAAACCAATAGAGACGATACACCCAGGGGGAGTGCTGTCGTCTCTATTCGATCCAGCGCCAACGGTTTTCTATCGTTGGCATCAGACAACTCTGACGTCTTCCGAACAGATGGAGCCGATGTTTTGCCACCCCATCGTAGATTGCATCGCGCCACGTCCGGGGCATCCACTTCGCGAACAAGGCCCATCGCCACGGTGTACCCAGATGTTTCGCAATATACAACACCGCGTCCGACTTTTCATAAATCCTTCCGCGATGTAGAACCATAACGCTGTCCGGCGTTCCGGTGTCCCCGTAAACGCCGTCGATCACGGCCTTGGCATACGCCGACTGCAACGAGGCAAAGCGAAAGACGCCCGTCCTGTCTCGAGCAATCAGCCATTGGACAACCCCGCTGCACAAGTTGCACAGGCCGTCAAACAGAACCACGACATGCTGTTCGTCCGGTTGTTCGTTTCCTGCCAACGTCAATCCCTCCGTCGAGGTGATGAACATGACAACCTGGGACACGTCCCATCGCAACTACGATCTGCCAAACGCGCCGTGGATTCTCCGGCAAACTTGGCAGAACGTGCTGTTCTTGCATTTTCAGGCGGATCGAGCGGCTTTGTCCAATGTGCTCCCAAGAGCCCTCGATCTCGACACGTACAACGGGACGTCATGGGTCAGCATCCTCGCTTTTGAAGTCCGCAACATGCACCTGCGCGGTCTTCCGCCGATACCTGGACTATCTGCGTTTGCAGAATGCAACGTACGGACCTACGTCGTCAAGGACGGCATTCCCGGCGTCTACTTTTTCAGTCTGGACGCTGCGAATTCCATCGCCGTTCTGGGTGCCCGAACCGTCTTTCACCTGCCATATTATCGGGCTTCGTTCCGGATCGACACGGACTCCAATCGACGGCGTTATCGACTCAAACGCACGCACAGGCACGCGCCGGCGGCGTCGCTGGACTGTTCGTATCAACTCTCGTCTCCATCGGTCGAACCATCAGCCGAATCGATACCAGGTTCACTCGCGTCCTGGTTGACGGATCGATACGCCTTATTCACAACACACAAGGGAAAATTGTATCAAGGAGACATTCATCATGAACCTTGGCCTCTGCAGGAAGTCCAGGTATCGATCTCGACCCAAACGATGCTGAAGCCATTCGCACTTGACTGCGGGCATGAACCAGACGTCGCGCATTATGCGAAATGCGTTCATGCGAAGTTGTGGATGCTGCATCAGGTTACTTCTCGTGATTGACTTCGTGAATGGATTCCAGGAGCTTTGTGACTCTTTCCAACAAGTTGCGAAGATCGAACGGATATCTGTCGCCAACCCGTTCCACCAAACAATCTGGAACCGTCGCCAAGGCATCGCGAACTTCCACGCCTCTTGGCGTCAACGACACTTTCACCTTGCGCTCGTCTTCCTTCGAACGAACTCTTCGAACGAAACCCGATTCCTGCATTCGTTTCAACAAAGGCGTCAACGTGCCCGAATCAAGATATAATTTGTCCCCAAGTTCCTTCACAGTCAACTCATCCGACTCCGACAACGCGACGAGCACCAAGTATTGCGGATAGGTCAGCCCGTAGGGATCCAGGAATGGTCGATACAGCTTGGCCGCTTCTCGCGAACAAGCGTAGATGGCAAAACACAAGTGGTCTTTGAGTTGTCTCGCCTGGACGTTTGCCATAGATATCTTCACCTTTTCCTATAAATGTGGGTCATGTAAGCCCTGACGCTCGAGGACGCTCAAAAATTCCCGAAGCGGAACGACACTGTCTTCAGTCGCCGCTACGATCCCGTCGACGAGCGTGGTTTCACGATGAAACCGGATTTCGTGACCGTGTTTATCGGTGACCGTTCCGCCAGCTTCTTGAACCAACAAGATTCCGGCCGCAATATCCCAATCGTGTTTACGGCCCATGGAAAATGTCGCGTCTGCCAGGCCGGCTGACACCAAGGCGAGCTTGTACGCGATGGAACCCATCGGTCGAACTTGCACGATGCCGTCGTATCTCGCCAAATAACCGCGTTGCCATTCCGTTCTGCTGCACAGCACGAGCGGCTGCCGTCCGTGAAGCTGACGAACGTGCGTCCGCTTGCCGTCGAGATAAGAGCCAAACCCGCGCTGGGCCAAAAAATACTCGTCTGTCATCGGATTGTAGACAACACCCAACTCCGGCACTCCATCCACGACGAGTGCAACCGAAATGGTGTATTCAGGCAGCCCGCGGACGAACTCCTTGGTGCCATCGATTGGATCGATGATCCAAACGCGTTTGCGGGTCAGCCGCGTGCCATTGTCAACGCTTTCCTCGGATAAGAATCCGTCGTCCGGAAACGCGTCGCGAACCGCGTCCAGCAGAATCCGATTGGCTGCCAAATCAGCGGTCGTGAGAATGTCGTCGTCCGCCTTGCGAGAAGTCTCATAACCTTCCTTGGAGATCCGGACGACCTCTTTCCCTGCTTTTCTGACGGCTGCCTCTAAGACTTCGCATTCACGCTCCATCACCTTTGGCCACCCCCAGCATGGACGTTGCTGCTTCCACCACCAGGTTGTGGGCCCAGATTGTCTGGGCCCATCACCCTCACGATCTCTATTGCTGCTTTGAATAGTGCTCCATCAGGACCTGAACGACCTCCGGCCGGCTGAATTCCGGCGGCGGCGCGACGCCTTCGCGAAGCATCTGGCGCACCTTGGTGCCGGAGAGAATCACGTGATCCGCCGCCTCGTGCGGACAAGTCTTGGTGGTTGCCATACCCTCACAGCGTTTGCAGTAGAACGAGTGATCGAAGAACAGCGGCGTGATGCCCAATTCGTCGAAATCGAACTCGTTGAAAATATATTGTGCGTCGTACGTGCCGTAGTAGCTGCCGACACCAGCGTGATCGCGCCCAACGATAAAGTGCGTGCAACCGAAGTTGCGACGAACCAACGCGTGCATCACGGCCTCACGCGGCCCCGCATAGCGCATCGCCGCCTTGTAGACGCCGAAGAACACCCGTTGTTCAGGGTAATAGTGCTTCAAAATCGTCTGATAGGCACGCAAGCGAACGTCAGCCGGAACATCGTCCGATTTGGTCGGTCCGACAAGCGGATTGAGGAACAGGCCATCGACAATTTCCATCGCGGCTTTCTGAATGTATTCGTGGGCTCGATGGATGGGGTTACGGGTTTGAAACCCCACGATGGTCTTCCAACCGCGTTCGGCGAACGCGGCACGCGTTTGCGCCGGCGTGAAGAAATAGTTCGAAAACTCATCGATCCGCTCGTCTGCGAATACCTCCACGCGTCCACCGAGATAAACGTTTCCTCGCGTGTGCAAGCGCCGAACCCCTGGGTGTTCGTCCTCGGTTGTCCGATAAACGAGCTGCGCCTCATGGTCCAGATTCGGACGATACATGTGTTCCACCCGCATCGCCGCGCAGATGACGCCATCTTCCCGAACCAGGGCAATCTCGTCATCCAATTGAATCTCCTGCGCCTGCTCCTCGCTGATGGGGAGCGTGACGGGAATCGACCAAATCGATCCGTCTTCGAGCCGCATCGTCTCAACAACACTCCGATAGTCCGCCTCCGACAGAAAGCCGGTCAGCGGGCTGAATGCGCCGATACCCAACTGGTAAACATCGGAGACGCCAACCTCGTCGAGCACGACCTGTTTCTTTGCTTGCAGAGCCGCACGCCTCTCGGATTCCCGCTCCGGTGAAACCATCGCGTTGACCAGCGCGCGGTTGGTAGATTTGACAACAGACACTGTGGTGCCTCCTTCTTTTTTGCACCCTGCTATGCACAGGAGATCTGCGGTTCTTTCTTCGCGCTAAAGCGAAGTGCTCATTGTCTTATCATCCCACGTTTCGCCGCCGCAGACAATCAGAGAAACCGGTTCTATTGTACCACCATCGAGTCACGTGAATCATTCTGGCGAAGCGACAGAGGAATACGCCCATTGGCGTGGAAATGTGAAGCAGCAAACACATTGGAAGGGACGGAACTGGATGAACTTGTTCGACACACTCGCCGCGCCATCCTTGGAATGGCGGAACGAGCCTGGCGAATGGCGGTTCTATTCGGACAGAAGCCTGTTTCTGTGTGCGCCCGGGCCGCAGCCAGAAGCTGCCTCCACGGACGCCGCCTTCGTTGCGCCCTATCTGTTTGCCCGGATCGACGGCGATTTTCAGGCGACGACGCAACTTCGACTCGACGCCAAACAACCTGGCGACGCCGGTTTTCTGATGATTGCCGCCAGCGACACAAGCTGGGCCAAATTCGCGATCGTTCGGGACGAGGACGCTTGCTCGACCGTATCGACGGTGAGCCGCGACGGCGATCTCGACATCTGCCACGCCCAAACCGTCGCCGTGAAGGACCCCGTGCTGCGGATCGAACGCCGTGGAACACTCGTGACGTTCGCCCTCAGCGTCAAGGCCAACGAATGGAAGCACATCCGCCACTTCGGATTCTTTGCACCACCCTCGCTGCAGGTGGGTATCGGAGCTGAAAGCGCCCCAGGCGGCACGTGCGAGGCCACCTTTGAATATCTCGCTGTCGACAGCCGATAAAACACGCCGCTGCGAGAGGGCGTGGCGTGAGGCCGAGGGATGGGGCAAGGGGAAGGCAAGGTGCACTGCAAGGGCAAGGCTAGGCAAGGCTAGGGCTAGGGCTAGGGCTAGGGCTAGGGCAAGGCTAGGGCAAGGCTAGGGCAAGGCTAGGGCAAGGCTAGGGCAAGGGCAAGGGCAAGGGCAAGGGCAAGGGCAAATAAGCGGCCCGGGGCCGCTTAAGTGTGTCGAATCAGCAACTTTGCGCCAAATAAGCGGCTGTCAGGAGCCTATTTGCTTGAAACCGGGCCATCGGGGAGCGACGGAAGCAAATAAGCGGCTCAGAGACGCCTATTTGCTTCTCATCCAGCCATTTCGTCGAAATAAGCGGCTCAGGGACGCCTATTCGCCCCTTCCTTCACCGCCTTCACCGCCTTCACCGCCTTCACCGCCTTCACCGCCTTCACCGCCTTCACCGCCTTCACCGCCTTCACCGCCTTCACCGCCTTCACCGCCTTCACCGCCTTCACCGCCTTCACCGCATCCCTGCCCCGGCGCAGGTTACGCGTTGACTTCCGTGCTCAGTCCGAGACCTTTTGCGACAGCCTCACCCAAGTTGGCGTCAGCCCTGCGGAAGTGTTCGAGTTGGCGAAGCTGAATCGAGCGTTCGGCGTGTTTCAGGGATTGTACGATATTGTCCACCAAATCCGCCTTTTCCTGCTCTGGCATCAAACGATAGAGATCGCCCGGTTGCGTGTAGTGGTCGTCGCGATCGTACGGCGCATGCGCAGCTACGCCAGAGACTGGCAATTGGTAGCCGCTGGCCGCGCTCGACTGAACGGGTCCGTGGTACGAGTTGGGTTCGTAGTTCACGCTGGGTCCCCCATTGGCATCGAAGCGCATCGCTCCATCACGTTGATAATTCTGCGCCGTCGTGGCGTGGGGCTGGTTGACAGGCAGCAGATTGTAGTTGGTGCCAACGCGGTAGCGATGCGCGTCTGCGTACGCAAACAGCCGGCCCTGCAGCATTTTGTCCGGAGAGAACCCGATACCCGGCACGATATTTCCGGGTGAGAACGCGGCTTGTTCGACCTCGGCGAAATAGTTTTGCGGATTGCGATTGAGGACCATGCGCCCAATCGGAACCAGCGGATAGTCTTTGTAATGCCATACCTTTGTGACATCAAACGGATCGAATTTGTACGTATTCGCATCTTCGAGCGGCATGATCTGCACATAGACCTTCCACGCCGGATAGTCGCCGCCTTCAATGGCGTTGAACAGATCGCGCGTCGCATAGTCTGGATCTTTGCCCGCCATTTCGACCGCTTCTTCTCGACGGAAGTTTTGGATGCCTTGCTCGGTTTTGAAGTGGTATTTCACCCAGACCGCTTCTCCTTCGGCATTTACCCACTGGAACGTATGCGAGCTGAATCCGTGCATGTGGCGGTATGTCTTCGGTGTACCCCGGTTGGAGAACAGGATGATCACCTGATGCAGCGATTCCGGCGACAACGACCAAAAATCCCACATGGCGTTCGGATCTTTCAGGTTCGTTTGAGGATTGCGCTTTTGCGTATGGATGAAATCTGGGAATTTGAGCGGATCGCGGATGAAAAAGACCGGCGTGTTGTTCCCGACGATGTCGTAGTTGCCATCTTCCGTGTATAACTTGACCGCAAACCCACGCGGATCGCGTTCGGTGTCAGCCGACCCTTTTTCGCCTCCGACGGTGGAGAAACGGACAAATACCTCCGTACGCTTGCCAACTTCGGACAGGAATTTTGCCTTGGTATACTTGGTCACGTCGTTCGTGACCTCAAAATACCCGTAGGCGCCGGCGCCCTTTGCATGGACCACCCGCTCTGGGATACGTTCGCGATTGAAGTGCGCAAGCTTCTCCACCAAATGGACATCTTCCATCAGTACAGGGCCGCGAACACCTGCCGTCTTGGAGTTCTGATTGTCCAGCACGGGCGCTCCGGTTTCGGTCGTCAAGCGTTTGTCTGTCACGTATATTCCTCCTCGTATTCAACTTCTGATATATCAGATGCTAGAAATAAAAGATTTAGACTTAGTATAAATTCTGGTTTATAATTGAGCAAGACCGAATTTGGATTCGACATATGTATCTGGTCAGAGCGGTTGGACATGGTATAATCGTGCATTGAGTCGTGCATTGATGCGATGGAAGGGTGAATTCGATGAGCAGAAAAGTCAATTGGACTACTCAAAGACGTGTCATCTTCGATCTCGTTCAAAGCGCTCATGATCATCCGACCGCAAACGATGTGATGGAGAGGCTGCGGGGGCTGGGCTACCAATTCGCCTACGGCACCGTCTACAACTCACTGCGATATCTCGTCGATATGGGAATGATCCGCGAGTTGAAGTTGGGCAACGCAGTCAGCCGGTACGATGCCCGCCTAGAAGATCATATTCACATCATCTGCGACGATTGCGGAAAGATCGATGAAGCGGCCGCATCGTTGCCAGCAGAGTGGCTTCAATCGATAGAGCGATCGAGCGGATATCACATT
This sequence comes from Alicyclobacillus acidiphilus NBRC 100859, assembly GCF_001544355.1. Lineage (GTDB taxonomy): Bacteria > Bacillota > Bacilli > Alicyclobacillales > Alicyclobacillaceae > Alicyclobacillus > Alicyclobacillus acidiphilus. Next base: position 14,969 of record NZ_BCQI01000005.1, on the reverse strand, counting down.
GAACAGTCGGAGGTCGTGCTTCACGGCCGTTGCCCCGCATGCCAACAAACGGCGCAGGGGCAGTTGCGACTGCAATAAATTTCAGACGGCAGCTCGATGGTCTACTTTAGCAGCCGATCCCGGCTCTCCCATTTCAACATTGCCGCCTCACTCCATGCGAGCCCTGGATCGATGCAAGTGATTCGCTCCCCAATGGTGCATCATTTCGAGGATCGGTCGAAGTGTTTGTCCGTACTCCGTCATCGCATACTCGACACGAGGCGGAATTTCAGGATAAATCGTGCGCGCGATAATATCGTCCTGTTCCAGTTCACGCAACTGCTTCGTCAAAACCCGCTGCGTGATACCAGGTATTCGCCGCATCAATTCCGTGAAGCGCAGATTGGGCTCGGACATCAAATGAAAGAGAATGACCATCTTCCATTTCCCACTGATAATATCCAATGTGGACGAGACAAGGCACTCGTCGGCAGACGTGGATCGATCCATATTTGGTCACCTCGGCTCCTTAGTTACATCAAGTATACTATGGCACATTCATATCCGTACTTATCAAAGCTATCTAACTTGTGAATAATAAGAAACGAAGAATTGTGGGACTTTGTTCCTGAGGACTTATCAGGTAAAAGCCGAAATCACAATAACAAGAACATTTGGAGGAATCCTCAAGATGGCAAAGAGCACTTGGAATGTCGACGCAAGTCACAGCACCATCGGCTTCTCTGTGAAACACATGATGTTTTCGACCGTCCGCGGTACGTTTGAGAAGTTTGACGCGACTGTCACCGCAGATCCTGAGGATTTGACCACTGCCGAGATCGATTTCTCCATCGACGCAGCAAGCGTCAACACCCGCGACGAAGCCCGCGACAACCACTTGCGCGCAAGCGACTTCTTCGATGTCGAGAACCACCCGAAGATCACGTTCAAAGCGATCGAAACCAAGAAGACGGGCGAGCACGAGTACGACATGACCGGCGACTTGACGATTCGCGGCATCACGAAACCTGTCACGTTTCACGTGAAGTTCGAGGGAGCTGGCAAAAATCCATGGGGCGCTGAAGTCGCTGGATTTAGCGCAACCACGACGATTTCCCGCAAAGACTGGGGCCTCTCCTGGAACGCCGCGCTCGAAACCGGTGGCGTTTTGGTCAGCGATCAGGTTAAGATTGAATTGGAGATTGAAGCAAGCAAACAAGCTTAAGCCACTTGGCCAAGAAAGCGACCGCCAGTTGGCGTCGCTTTCTTTTTTATCCGCCCCGAAAGGCGATGATCGTCTTTGGACCAAAAGCCCTACGACATTTATGTCGACGCCGACGCCATGCCGCGAACGGCTATGGCCATCGTGCGCAACGCCGCTCGTCAATTTGGGGCGCGTGTCACCACGGTGAGTTCCATTCGTCACGAGCACAGCGGCGACGACCACGTCACCGTTGATCACGCGCCAGATTCAGCGGACTACGAAATTCTGCGCAGAATCGGACGGGATCGACCTTGTCTCGTAGTCACGCAGGATTACGGGTTGGCAGCGCTCGCACTCGCGCGTTCCGCGAAGGCCATTTCTCCGATCGGCAGAATCTACACGCATGAAAACATCGACCTCCTGTTGGCTGAACGCGCACTCCACGCCAAGCTTCGGCGCAGTCCCAAGGTTCGCGTGAAGGGCCAAGGCCCGCGCCCGAGGACGCTCGAGGATGATGAGCGTTTTGAGCAGGCGTTGCTTAGCATCCTGTCCGCACCGCTCCACGAGAGCGATTAATGCTCCCCCCACATGCCCCCAAACCTTTCTCTCCGCCTCAACACCCGGTATAGTTACAAGGGTAGAAATGAGGTGCGCTCCTTGGATATCATTCGCATGCGAAATGTGACGTGGATTCGCGGTGAAAAGACGATTTTGAACGAGATCGATTGGACTGTGCGGCCTGGGGAACACTGGGCTTTGCTTGGTCTCAACGGAAGCGGGAAGACGTCGCTGCTGCAAATCATCAACGGCTATCAATGGCCGACGCGCGGCGAGATCGCCGTACTTGGAAAGACGTTCGGCAGAGTGGACCTGCGGGATCTGCGCAAACAAATTGGCTGGGTCAGCACGTCGATGAGCAATCGTTTTCAGGCGGACGCGCCTGCGGAGAAGGCCCTGGATGTCGTGATCAGCGGCAAGTATGCGTCCATCGGCTTGTGGGAAGCGGTGGACCATCGAGATCGCGAGCAAGCGATGGACATGCTGCGCCGCTTCTCGGCGGAACATCTTGCGGACTCGCCATTCCAAACGTTGTCTCAAGGCGAACGGCAACGGGTGCTCATCGCGAGAGCATTCATGGCTCAGCCGTCGCTGCTGATACTGGATGAACCGTGCACCGGATTGGACGTACGGGCGCGCGAAGGTCTCCTGAACAGCCTTTCGCAGGCGCAGGAGGCAAACGCGAATGGCGGCGACAGCATATCCATCGTCTATGTGACACATCACGTGGAAGAGATCCTGCCGTTCATCAGCCATGTCCTGATTCTGGACGAAGGACACATCGTCGCCCAAGGCCCGAAACGGGAAGTACTGACGGACGCAGTCCTGTCTTCGGCGTTTCACGTGCCGGTCAAGACGTCCTGGCAGTCGGACAGATTATGGTTGTCTGTCGGTTAAAGTCGAGGCAGAACTTGCAAACGAAAACAAGGCGGCCCGGCAGGAGAAAAAATCTCCCGGCGGGTCGCCTTATGATGGTCAAACTTGTTCAACCGTGCCGATTGGATCGAACATAACCTTGTTTTGGACGGCGATAGTCGCCGCTGCCACTGCTGCGACGGTAGTCCCCGCCGCCGCTTCGGCGGTTCCGATCTCCCCTGCCCTGATTCTGCGGCCGGCGAATTCGAATGGGTGCTTCCGCTGTCAGTTGGATCGGCACCTCCGTGGTGCTTCCGGTAAGCATCTTGAGCGCCGCCGAGACGAGCGCGATCGAATCCTGCTGGTTCAGCAGTTCCTCGGCGAATGCCCGGTACACGCCCAAATCCTCGCTCTGGCTCTCCGTGAGCAACTGCTCCATCGCCATACGCTGCTTGCTCTGTTTCGCTTCGGAAAAGGTCGGCAGCGGGCGCTTCGTGATGCGGTGGCGTGTGATTCGCTCAATTTGGTGCAGGTGATCGATTTCGCGCGGCGTCACAAACGTCGACGCGATCCCGCTCTTCCCAGCGCGGCCCGTACGGCCAATTCGGTGCACGTAGGAATCGATATCCTGCGGAATATCGAAGTTGTACACGTGTGTCACGCCTGAGACGTCGAGTCCGCGAGCCGCCACGTCGGTCGCGACCAACACTTCCAGACTGCCCTCGCGGAATTTGCTCATCACCGTGTCGCGCTGCTTCTGACTTAAATCGCCATGCAGTCCGTCTGCCACGTATCCTCTTGTTTGCAAAGCGCTGGTCAGTTCGTCTACGCGGCGTTTGGTGCGACCGAAGACAATGGCCAGTTCCGGATTCTGAATATCGAGAAGACGGGTGAGCACGTCGAGCTTGTGATTTTCGCTGACCTCGTAATATTCCTGCTCAATGGTTGGCACAGTGACTTCGCTGGCCTTCACGGCGACAGTGACGAAATCCTTCATGAATTTGCGCGCCAAACTGGTCACACCGCGCTTCATGGTCGCGGAGAACAGCAGCGTCTGCCGTTCACTTGGACACGCGCCGAGAATGGTTTCAATATCTTCGACAAAACCCATGTCGAGCATCTCGTCCGCTTCATCGAGAACCGCGATGGAGACGTGCTCCAGTGTCAACGTTCTGCGATTCATGTGGTCCATCAGACGGCCCGGCGTCGCCACAATCACATGAGGGCGATTGCGCAGTCCGCGGATTTGCCGGTTGATATCTTGGCCGCCGTAAATCGCCAAGACGCGCACGCCTTTGACGCCTCCGACTTTGGTGATCTCCTCCGCGACTTGAATGCACAGTTCGCGCGTCGGCGTCAGGATGATGGCCTGAATATTGCCGTCTTCTCGGTTGACCTTTTCGACCACCGGAATGGAGAAAGCGACGGTCTTGCCCGTGCCTGTCTGTGCTTGGCCAATCACGTCCCTGCCTGACAAGGATACGGGGATTGCCTGAGATTGAATATCGGTGGCCGACTCGAAGCCCATCATCTCAATTGCCTTCTGCACTTGTGGACTGAGTCCCATTTCTGAAAATGTCGCCATGTCAAAACTCCTTATCGTGTCGTTCATATCGGTGGGATATCGTTGTAATGTCGTTCATAGGATTGGCGGGCTACGCTTAATATGGCCGAAGGCAGGCGCGGCTAGACCTGCTTGGACGTCTGCTTCACAAGGAATTTAATCTGCCGGCTTGTCGGCCGCCTTCTGCGCCTCGATTCGCTCAGCCAGGTCAGTCAAATACGCCCACCGCTCCATGAGGAACGCCAACCGCTGTTCATTAGCGCGCTGCTCCTCAAACAGTTCGGCGAGCCGAACGTGATCGTGGGAGAAACGTTCCATTTCCGCTTCAATGCGCCTGGCTTCCTGCTCCGCCGCCGCGATGTCGTCCTCAATGCGCTCGTATTCCCGTTGTTCTTGGTACGTAAATCGAAGTGTGTCGCGCCTGCGGGAGCGCGTGTTCACCGTCTTTAGTTGCACGTCCGCCGCGTTGCCCGAATCCGTCACTTCAGCGGAAGACATCCGCGCCGCTTGCACCGCGAGATAGTCAGACATATTGCCGTAATGCAAGGAAACGATGCCGTCGCCCTCGAATGCGAGAATCTTGTTCGCGATCCTATCCAAAAAATACCGATCATGCGAGACAGCGATCACGACACCAGGAAAGCCATCCAGATACGATTCAAGCACCTGCAGCGTGGGGATGTCCAAATCATTGGTCGGTTCGTCAAGCAAAAGGACGTTTGGCGCGGACATCAAAATGCGAAGCAATTCGAGACGGCGTCGCTCGCCACCCGACAATTTGGCGACGGGCGTCCATTGAACATCCGGCGGAAACAAAAATCGCTCGAGCATCTGCGAAGCCGTTACCAGCTCTCCGTCCGTGGTCTCGACCACCGTCGCAATATCGCGCACGACGTCGATGACCCGCGTGTCGAGATCGCCCGGCGGCGTCGTCTCCTGTCCGTAGTAGCCGTACCGCACGGTTGCGCCTATCCGCACTTCTCCCGAGTCCGGCTCCAACTCGCCCTTGATGAGGCGCAGCAAGGTGCTTTTGCCGCTTCCGTTTGGTCCGACGACGCCAATTCGATCGCCATCGACAGCGATATAGCTGAAGTCGTTGAGCAGCTTCTTGCCCGCGATCCGCTTCGAAACGTGATCCAGTTCAAAAATGGATTTGCCAAGGCGCGCGGACGCCGCACTCAATTGTAAGTCTCCGTTCGCTGCCTCCGGCTCTTGTTCGAGGACGTCGTAATACCGATCCAATCGAGCCTTTTGCTTGGTTCCACGGGCCCGCGGTCCACGCTTGACCCATTCCAACTCATTGCGCAAGAAATTTTCCCGCTTCTGTACGGACGCTTGCTCTGAAGCCTGGCGTGCGAGCTTCCCTTCGAGAAACTGCTCGTATTTTCCCCGATATTCGTAAAGGCGTCCGCGATCCAGCTCAAATATGCGGTTGACCACGCGATCGAGAAAATGGCGATCATGAGTGATCATCAACAGGGCGCCCGTTCTGGCCTGCAAGTAGTTTTCGAGCCATTCGACGGTTTGGCCGTCAATGTGGTTGGTCGGTTCATCCAAAATCAGCAATTCGGCCGGTTGAATGAGGGCCCGCGCCAAGGCGACGCGCTTTTTCCACCCTCCGGACAGTTCCGCCACGGGCTGGTCGTACCTCGTGATCCCAAGCCGCGTCAGGATGGCCTTTGCCTCATGTTCCACAGCCCAGCCGTCGACAGCTTCCAACTGACTTTGCAAATTCAACACTTGGCCTTGGCAGACTTCGTCCTGCGGATCTTTCGCCAACTTGTCCAACGCGCGCTCATATGCCCGCAAAAGCTCCATCACAGGCGCCTCGCCCGCGAACACGGCCTGGATGACCGTATCGTCAGGGCCAAACGAAGGCTCCTGGGGCAAATAGTGAACACGAACGTTCCCTGCGACAGTGACACTTCCTGCATCCGGTCGGACAAGGCCCGCGACGATTTTCAACAACGTCGACTTGCCGGCCCCATTTACGCCAATCAGTCCGATTCGATCCCGCTCTTCGATGCCAAATGTCACATCCCGGAGCAGCACCTTGTCGCCATAGCTGTGCTGAAGGTGTTCAGCCGAAACAATATTCATTGTCTGTCACCCGGTTTCGCCCTCCACGTCAAGACCAGTGGCTGGCGATAAACCGATCTCGTCCGGACGCCTGCCGATACCTTGCGTAATGCTCTGGATTCTTGCGATGGTAATCTTGGTGATACGTCTCCGCTTCGTAAAAAGGACCAGCCGGAACGATCTCGGTGACAATCGGTTTGCTGAATCTTCCGCTCGCCTCAAGTGCGCGCTTCGATTCTTCCGCCGCTTCCCTTTGCTCGTCCGTGTGGTAAAAGATAGCGGTCCGATACGATGAACCCCGATCATAGAATTGCCCGCCTGCGTCGGTTGGATCGATCTGACGCCAATACACGTCAAGAAGCTGCTTGTATGAAATCACCGACGGATCGAACGTGATTTGGACCGCTTCCGCGTGACCGGTGGTTTCCGTGCATACCTCCGCGTAGGTCGGGTTCTCCGTATGGCCGCCTGTATATCCAGAGACAACCTTCACAATTCCTGGCCAAGTTTCAAACGGCTTGACCATGCACCAAAAGCACCCTCCGGCAAACGTCGCCAACTCATAGTTGGTTTCCACAGGTTCGTTTTTGGACATGGACCACATCTCCTTGGCTAGCAGCCAGAATTTCCACGACGACATATCAACTTCACGTACCCTGCAAATCATACCAGATAAAAGAAGGCTTGCGCGAACGCAAGCCATGCAAACCATGTACATCCGTTGACAAATGGTTATGCCAACACTTCCGTCAGTTGCGATTCCAACTGATCTTTGGGTTGATAACCGACGATTTGCTTCACGGGTTCTCCGTTAACAAAAAGAATCATGGTCGGAATGCTCATGATCCCGAACTGGGCCGTCGTCTCCGGATTCTCGTCGACATCCAGCTTCACGACCTCCAGTTTGTCCCCGTGCTCTTCCGACAATTCTTCGAGAACGGGAGCCATCATCTTGCAAGGTCCGCACCATGTGGCCCAAAAATCGACCAAGACTGGTTTATCTCCACGAATCGTCTCCTGAAAATTCGCATCCGTCACTTTGGTTGTCGCCAAGGTGAACCACCTCCACCTTTTTAATTACTTTTTTATAGTATCACTACAATGGTAACCAGTCAATGCCAATCGCGTCGCATCTAGACTTTCGCCGTTCCTATTCGCGGATGGATCCCGTTCAGTAAGAGTGAGCAACATTCTCCGAAACAGGAGGCTGCCGAGATGACGGATCAACCGGAATTTCAGGGTAAATCAGTCGCGGAGCGCACCATGGAAGCCGTTCATTGGATGGAGCAGCGAATTCGCGCGAATGCCAAAGGGCTGGATAGAATCATCGTCAGCCAGGCCATCCCAATGATTCATCCAAGATTGGAGGGCAGGATTCGCGGCGTGACGGAAGACGAACTTCGAGCCGAGCTCAAATACGTCCTGCAGCTTATCCAAGGCGTCCTTGGCGACGACAGCGAGAAGTCGTCGACAAAATTGCCTCCGCGAAAGCGAAAATCCCCGCGGCGCCAATCCAGGAAAGGTAGCAGTTCAAGATAACGCACGATAGCGAAAGCAAGTCGTCAGATGATCCATCACGACGCCGACAGCTTGCAAATACGAATATAGGATGGTGGGCCCGACGAACCGAAGCCCAGTCCGCCGCAGTTCCTTGCTGATGGCCTGGGACAACTCTGTTTCCGCCGGTACCTGGTCAAGGCTCGTCCAATGATTGATTTGCGGCCGCCCGTCGACAAACGACCAGAGATAGTTGGAAAATGAGCCGTGCTTAACTTGAATGTCGCAAAATGCCCGTGCATTTCCAATCGCGGATCGAATTTTCAAACGGTTTCGGACGATGTCATACTCTCCGCCGAGCAGGCGTTCAACATCTTCGTCTGAAAAGTCGGCGACGACCTGTGGATCAAAGTTCGCGAAGGCCAATCGATACCCTTCGCGTTTTTTCAGTATGGTATACCAACTCAGACCAGCCTGCGCGCCTTCCAAGATGAGAAACTCAAACAGCGTGGAATCATCGTACACTGGCACGCCCCACTCGCAATCATGATATTGAAGGTAGAGCGGGTCTTGATTCACCCATCCGCATCGTTCCATCGCGATGCCTCACTTCCGTTGAAATCTCGAACGCCTGCATGGATCAGCAGTTGGAAAGCCACTAGAAAACCCACACGAGAACGTATGTTCCCTATATGATGCACCAATATTCCCAATCGTGCAACTCCCTTTCGTCCGTTTGACTCTTCCATTCGATATAATTGGGCTGGGAGGGATTTGATTGAACAACAAACTACAGATGACCTGGGATCTCGACATCATCTTCCCCGGTGGCAGCGCATCGAAGGAATTCTCCGCATTTATCGATCAATTGGAAGCGGACATCGAATCGTTTGCAAACGATGTTCAGAACTTACGCGCCGCGCAAAATTCAGGCAACACCGACATTTCTGGCATTGCGAAAGCTGTCCTATTCATGCAGGACATTTCATCGAGAAGCCGCGAAGCGGGCGCGTTTGTATCCTGCCTCACCGCCCAAGACGTGCACGATACGGGCGCAAAGCTGCTGTCCAGCCGACTGAGCGGAATACGTGCCAGCTTTTCAGCTTCCTTGACCGTGTACAACGACGTCTTGTCCAAGTTGGATGAAACGAACTTCTCGAATCTATTGAAGCAACCGCAGATTGGAGAACTCGAATTTGCGCTGCGCGAACGAATCCGCCGATCGGCAGATCTATTGCCATCCGAGCAAGAATCCCTCATCGCGGCGCTCTCCGTCGATGGCTACGTCGCCTGGGGAGATTTGTACAACGTGATCGTTGGCCGCATGACGGCCGAGATCGAGGTAAACGGACGGAAAGAGACCGTATCGATGGGTCAGCTCGCGAATCGATTGGCGAGTGCCGATGACGCGTCGAGATCGAAACTGTTCGACCAATGGGAGACTTCATGGGCAAACGAGGCGGAGCTCTGCGCGCAGGCCCTGAACCACTTGTCAGGGCATCGTCTCGCCGTGTATAAGGCTCGCGGATGGAAATCCGTCTTAAAAGAACCGCTAGACGTCAACCGCATGTCGCAAGCGACACTGGACGCGATGTGGGGTGTGATTTCCAACAGCAAGGCTCCGTTTGTCGAATTTCTTCAGGCAAAAGCGCGCATGTTGGGCAAAGAGCAGCTTCGCTGGGAAGACGTCGACGCGCCACTCGGCGAGACCACATCGTCGATGTCGTACGAAGAAGCGCGCGATTTTATCGTTCGCCACTTCAACCGATTCAGCCCAGAAATGGCGGAGTTCGCGAACCAATGTTTCGAAAAGCGATGGATTGAGGCCGAGGATCGGCCAGGCAAACGCCCGGGCGGATTCTGCACAAGTTTCCCGGTCAGCGAACAGACGCGCATTTTCGTCACCTTCTCCGGTACTCCTGGCAATGTTGCGACGTTGGCGCACGAATTGGGCCATGCCTACCACCAGCACGTGATGCGTCCTCTTCCGCAGTTGGTGAGCAACTACGCAATGAACGTCGCCGAAACCGCATCGACGTTCGCGGAAGCCATCGTGTCCGACGCCTCCATTCAAGAAGCCTCCTCAGACGCGGAACGACTGATCCTGCTGGAGGACAAAGTCGGCCGAAGCATCGCCATGCTGATGAACATACACGCGCGTTTCCTGTTCGAAACTCGTTTCTACGAGGCGAGAAAGAAAGGTGTACTCAGTGTCGACGAGTTAAACGCACTGATGTCGGAGGCGCAGCGAGAGGCGTATGCCGGAGCACTGGCCAGCACGCATCCGCACTTCTGGGCGTCCAAACTGCACTTCTACATCACCGGCACGCCATTTTACAATTTCCCATACACGTTTGGCTACCTCTTCAGTTCGGGAATTTATGCCCGAGCCATCTCGGAAGGACCCACATTCGCCGAGAAATACGTGAAGTTGTTACAGGATACGGGCCGTTCACAGGTGGAGGATTTGGCCGCCAAGCATCTCGGTGTCGATCTCACGAAACCAGACTTCTGGCAACAGGCTGTCGATCTCGCCGCCGCCGACGCGCGCGAGTTTGTCCGCCTCGCCAACGCCTCGCAGGCTCAATCGAAGTAACGCCGCGGATCGTAACGCGCAGGTCGGTGACTTACGCTTTACGCTGACGGGCAGCTTTTGAAAAGTATCTGGAACTGCAGTATCTGGAGCTTCAATATCTTGGGCTGCGCCAAAGCAGGAGGGGCTGCTCACGGCGCAGCCCCTTTTGAGGTGATGGACCCCGGTCCACCCTGCGCCAGCGAGACTCGAAATCTCTTCCGCAATCCGCTTTGGACCTAGTCCTGCGTGATGACGAAGGAATTTCCTTCGCTGTCCTTGAAGATGGCTTGGAGGCCCCAGGGTTGTTGCGTGGGTGGTTCGACAAATTCAACGCCTTTGCTCGACCACTCCCGATATGTACGTTCCAAATCGTCGGTGACAAGCGACGCCATTGTAAAGCCGCCGATCCGTCCTTCCATTCCCGGCGGCGTAAACAGCACGAACGCGGTCTCCCGCCCCGGCCACGCGACTTCGATCCAGCGGGTGCCATTGCCGTATGGCACATTCGTTCGAACTTCACAGCCCAACGTCTCGGTGTAAAACTTCAGTGCGCGCTCTTGGTCAGCGACCGGAATCGTACAAAATTTGATTTGAACCACGATAACCCTCCTAGGTGAGCGTTTTGGCAGGAACGACAAACGAGCCATATTCACTGATAAGCGAACGGACAAGCGAATCATAGCGAATCACATAAGATATATTGGGTTTTCGTTGCGGAGTCAAGTCTAGGAAGGCAGGCAGACGGGGACGCGAGACCAGGGGGGCGAGACCAGAGGCGACGCGGGGCGACGCGGAGCGGATAAGCGGCCCCAGGCCGCTTAAGTGTGTCGAATCATCCGATTTGCGCCGAATAAGCGGCTGACAGACGCTTATTTGGCGGAAACCAACCCATCCCGGAGCTATCGGAGGCGGATAAGCGGCTGTGGGCAGCCTATTTCCTTTCGATCACGCCGTTTCGTCGAAATAAGCGGCTCCGGGCCGCCTATTCGCTCACCTCACCGTTCGCTCACCTCACCGTTCGCCCACCTCACCGTTCTCCCACCTCACCGTTCGCCCACGGCCATCCTCCGCGATCGCGCCTTCGCCCCCCAGCCATCCCCACGCCCCGCTTACTCCGTGCTTTCCTCTTCCCGGAGGGCCCGGCGCAGCAGTTTCCCGATCGCGCTCTTCGGGAGTTCCATGCGAAACTCGACAATCCGCGGTACTTTGTAGGGCGCGAGACGCGATCGACAGTAATCTATCAGCTCAAGGTCCGTCAGTCGCGCACCTGCTTTGAGAACGATGCAGGCCTTGACCGTTTCCCCTCTGTACGCGTCCGGAACGCCGACGACGAGCGCTTCTTGAATCAGTGGATGCCCGTACAACACATCCTCAATTTCCCGCGGATACACGTTATATCCGCTGGCGATGATCAAATCCTTCTTTCGATCCAGGATCGACACGTAGCCGTCCTCATCGATCCGCGCGACATCGCCTGTGCGGAACCAACCATCGTGTAAAACTTCCCTGGTCGCTTCCGGCGCCCGCCAATAGCCCTTCATCACCTGCGGCCCTTTGACGGCCAACTCGCCGACGCCGCCAGGGGCAACCTCATCGGTCGATCCGTCCAAGCTCACGAGTCTGCACACTGTCGACGGAAACGCGATGCCGACGGTCCCTTCCTTGCGCGGCGCGAAGGGTGGATTGCAATGCGTGATGGGCGAGGTCTCGGACAGACCGTAGCCTTCGAGCACGGTACAGCCAGCCTTCGCCTCGAACGCCCGCATCACTTCGACTGGCATCGGTCCGCCGCCGCTGATACACATGCGGATGGAACCTAGGTCTTCGGCCGAAATGTCCGGCATGTGCAGGAGGGCTGTGTACATCGTCGGCACACCGGGGAAGATCGTCGGTCGCTCCTCGCGCAGGGCGCGGATGACGAGCTGCGGCTCGAACTTGGGCAAAAGGACCAACTTCGCGCCGAGATACAGCGACACATTCATGCACAGCGTCATGCCGAAGGCGTGGAACAGCGGAAGCACCGCGAGACAGACGTCTTCACCCGGCCTGTACAGGTCTTGATAAAACGTGGCGCTTTGCATCACGTTTGCGACCAGATTGAAGTGTGTCAGCATGGCCGCCTTTGGCTTGCCCGTCGTGCCGCCCGTGTACTGCAAAGTTGCGACGTCCGACGTCGGCTGGATTGCCACAGGCTCAAACGTTCGTGTTTGTCCACGGTGGAGGAACATGTTGAATTCGATGGTCCCAAACGGCGCTTCTGGCGATCCCGACGAGTGAGCGGCGTCGAGATCGCTGGCGCCAGCCCCGTCGGCCGTTTGGCCATCCTGGACCAACACGGCGAACTTGGGCTGCGATGGCTGACTGGCTGCGACGCGTGGCAGCAGCGACGCCAATGTGACGACGACCTTCGGTTCAGCATCCGCGAGGAGTTCGGCCACCTCGCGTTCGACCGACATCGGATTGAACAGAGCCACCGTTCCGCCAGCCAGCAGCGTCCCGTAATAGGCGATCACGAACGCGGGGCAATTGGGGAGCATGACGGCGACGCGATCGCCATATGCCACACCGGCATCCCCAAGCGCCGCCGCGAAGGCTTTCGCATCGTCGCAAAGTGCCCGATAGGTCCAGAGGCGCCCGCCAAAGGACAAAGCCGGCCTGTCGCCGTACCGCGCCGCGGCCTGCACAAACAGGTCACCCAACGCGATTTGAGGAATATCGATGAGATATGGTATACGTTCCGGATACATGCGATGTCCCGGCGAAGGATGCATTGGAATCTCTCCTGTAACCAAAGTCGTACCTGCCATATACGTGCCATTGTAGCAAAGTCGCCGAGGGCGTATCATAAAAGGACATGAATGGAGCTGGTGAAATGACTGGCCAATGGACATCGAGATCGCGCGCAAAGATCACGGCTCTCGGAACGTACGTGCCGCAGAAAGTTCTCTCAAACGACGATTTGGAGAAGCTGGTCGACACATCGAACGAGTGGATTGTTCAACGAACGGGTGTGCGTGAGCGGCGAATTGCAGCCGACGACGAGTTCACCAGCGATCTCTGCATCAAGGCAATCGAGGATATGCTTCGCCGTTACCCGATTTCGCTCCATGACGTCGACCTCATCCTCGTCGCATCGATCACGCCAGATCACACGTTCCCGAGTGTCGCTTCCATCATTCAGGATCACTTCGATATCCCTGCCACTGCCGCTTTGGACATTTCGGCCGCCTGCGCGGGATTCGTGTCCGCACTGCAACTCGCCGACGGCATGATCACATCGGGTATGCACAAAAAAGTACTGGTGCTCGGCGGCGAAACGCTGTCCAAAGTGACGGACTATTCGGATCGGTCGACCTGCATCCTTTTCGGCGACGGAGCAGGCGCCGTCCTCGTTGAACACGCGAATGACGGAGCCTTTATCCGTTCGTCGTCTGTCACCTGCGGCAAGGCTGGCATTCACTTGTACCGTTCCGGTCTCAGCCCGCGCATAGCCAATCAACCCATTGCGGCGAACGGATATATCGTCCAAAACGGCAAGGAAGTCTTTAAACTCGCTGTCAATACCTTGGTGCGAGAGATTCCAGCCTTGTTGAACGCATCGGGGCACGCGCTCGCCGACGTCGACTGGTTTGTTCCCCACAGCGCCAATCTTCGCATTGTCGAAGCAGTCTGCGAAAAACTGCATTTTCCGTTTGAGCGAACGCTGTTCAGCGCCGAATACTACGGAAACACCTCGTCGGCGTCGATCCCGCTGGCAATTCGAATGGGACTTGATCGCGGCGCCATCCGTCAAGGCGACACCTTGCTTCTGGCGGGATTTGGCGGCGGTTTCGTCTACGCAAGCACACTGCTTCGGTGGACAGTTTGAAACAAGCGCTTTCACGCGCCCCAATCGGCCGAACGACGCCAAATGAAAGATTGGCTAGATGCGTAAGCGGCTATAACCGCCCCATTCCGAATGGAGTGGGGGCACATAAGGATCTCAAAGAAGCTGCCGATCAACGGGATTCCACCAATTCGTTTGCCTTTTTGAGGAGAGCTCGCATTCCTAGAATCAAATTCATCCTGACTCGTGATGAAAATTTTTCCTTGATAGTAATTTTCTAAAAATACGTTTCTAAAGATCGATTGTAAGGCAGTTTCAGGGCCCGAGAAGACCCTGATCCCTTCGGAAACAGCACTTATTGTTGTAGCCTCAGTTCAAAATCCGTCCGAAGAATCCAACGGGAAGTTATGTACTTAATTGATCGACAGCCTCTCAAAGCGGCCAATTCCCCGTCGCTGTGGACCATTCACCGGAATAACGATCGGAAAGGCGTCCGATTTGCTCCTTCCCCATTAGGCCACGCAGGCGAGGGCGGTCCCGATGGACCCCGATGGACCCCGATGGACCCCGATGGACCCCGATGGACCCCGATGGACCCCGATGGACCCCGATGGACCCCGATGACCCCGATGACCCCGATGACCCCGATGACCCCGATGACCCCGATGACCCCGATGACCCCGATGACCCCGATGACCCCGATGACCCCGATGACCCCGATGACCCCGATGGACCCTGCTGCCATAACGGTACTTTTGTCCCTTACGCCGACTCACCCACACCCTCCCGCGCACGTTCCCGCCGCCATAACGGTACTTTTGTCCGCTATGGC